>CAYUMU010000066.1:0-41208 GCA_964445985.1 uncultured Pirellulales bacterium
GCCCCCGTCTTCACGTGGGGCAGGCTCTGCGCGGGAATGACGAGTGTTTGGGCGTGGATGGTAGTAGGTTTGAGTTTGGTGAACATCGCCACGGCCCAAGACTCCATTTACATCGGCGAAGACTTCAGCCATTGCACGCGCTTGCAGGGAGAGGTGCTCGATTACACGGGCGAAGAAGTGGTGCTGAAGATTCCTGGCGGCGGCGAGCGGCGGTTTCCCTCCGATCGCGTGCTCAAGGTGGAGAGCGTGATTTCCGCCGAGCAACGAGCGGGCGACGCTAAATTTGCCGAAGGCCAATGGCAGGCCGCGCTCAACGAGTATCTGGCCGCGGGCCCCAAGGAGCAGCGGCGGTGGGTGCGGCGGCAGATCATGGCCCAGATCATTTGGTGCCACCGCTATCTCAATCAAGACGACCTGGCGGGCCAATACTTTTTGGCCCTGCTGGCCGACGATCCGAAGACGCCGTACTTCAGCGCGATTCCGCTGGCTTGGGTGTCTCGCGAAGTTCCGCCCCCGGTGCGGAATCGGGCCAAAGACTGGCTGCAAAGTGGAAGCAAGCCGGCGATGTTGTTGGGGGCCAGTCAGTTGCTGGCTTCGCCACTTCGCACCGAAGCCGTGCGGGGGCTGGAGTCGTTGCGGTTTGATACTGACGACCGCATTGCCGCCCTTGCCAAAGCCCAGCTTTGGCGTACCCAAGGGTCGGTGACCGCGCCGCTGTTGGCCGACTGGGAGAAGGCGATTGCCCAGATGCCCGCAGGCTTGCGGGCGGGGCCGTACTTTTTGCTGGGGGGCGGGTATTCGCGGTTGCTGGATCGCGAGCAGGCGGCGCTGGCCTACATGCGGGTGCCGGTGCTGTTTCCCGAGCAGCGCGGTTTGGCCGCCCGCTGCCTGGCCGAGGCGGCCACCGAAAGCGAAAGGTTAGGCCGCGAGGGGGATGCCCGCTTGCTAAGGCGCGAACTCCTGCAAAAATACCCCTCATCGCCCGAGGCCAGCGAAGCGGCGCGTTTGCCGCGCTAGGGGCCGGCCAGGGGGAGGGAGAGGATAGCGCCGGGTTCCCTCGATCGCCCACGACCGCTAGATTGTGGTCGCAGGTTGTTGCGCGGGAAGGGCGGGGCAGGTCAAGCAATCCAGGAGGGTATCTGTTGATCGAAAACCGAATGAGATGGATCGCGATGGCCCTGCTGCTGGCGATACCCTTGCTGCTGGCGGTGATCGTCGTTGGCCGGCCTGCTAACTGTCCGGCTCAAGATCCGCCCGCCGCGGGTCCTGCCTCGGCCAACCATGCGGAAAACCTTCCCGCGACCGCCGAGGGCAATCCCGAAGCCGCCGGCTCGAACGTGCCCGATTCGTTCTTCGATATTCTCGGCGCCAGCGGCCTGGTTGGGTTTCTGATCATCTTGTTATCGGTGGCCGTGGTGGCGCTGGTGATCGAGCACTTGATGACGATTCGCGCCTCGGTGATGGTGCCCAAGGGGTTGGCCGAGGAAGTGCTGGAAGCCCTGAAGGCCGGCCAGGCGGCGCAGGCCGTGCAGCGTTGCAAGCTGCAACCGAGTTTGCTGTCCAGTATTATACTGGCGGGCTTGAATGAGCCCGACCCCAAGTGGGCGGCTCGCGAAAAGGCCATGGAAGATGCCGCCGCGAACGAATCGGGCCGGCTGTATCGCAAGATCGAATACCTGGCCGTGATTGGCAACATTGCCCCCATGCTGGGGCTGCTGGGAACGGTGGTGGGCATGATGCTGTCGTTCCGCACGGTGGCCAGCACCGCGGGCGTGGCAAAGCCCGAGGATTTGGCCGGCGGCATATATTTGGCCCTGGTCACCACCGTGGAAGGGCTGGTGGTGGCGATTCCATCGCTCTCGGCGTTTGCGTTCTTTCGCAACCAGATCGACCGGTTGGTGGGTGAAGCCTCGACCACGGCCATGGCGGTGTTCGCGCCGTTTCGCCGCGTTCGCGCCAGCGAAAGGGAAGCCTAGATGCGCGTGCCCTCGCAGGTGGGGCGGCGTCCGATTGGCTTCAACATGACGCCGCTGATCGACATTGTGTTCTTGCTGCTGATCTTTTACCTGGTTTCGAACACCATGGAACAAGACCAGCAAGAGCAGGCCGTGGCGGTGCCGGCTTCGGCGACAGGCATGCCCAAGGATACCGAAACGGGGCGGCGGGTGGTGTTCAACATTTTTGCCGACGGGCGGATTCGCGTGGCGGGCAGCGACCTCTCGCCCGAGCAAGTTTTGCCGCTGCTCAAAATTGAAAATGAAAAGGCCGCGGGCCGGCTCAAGGTGCGAATTCGAGGCGACCGCGACGTGGAGTACCGGCACGTGGAACCAATCCTGCTGGCCAGCTTTCAAGCGGGCGTGTACGACGTGGTGTTCGCCGTGGTGCAAGGGGGTGGCTAGGGGCTGGTAGCTAGCAACCAGCAACCAGCAACTAACAACCAGCAACTAACAACCAGCAACTAACAACCAGCAACTAGCAACCAGCAACTAGCAACCAGCAACTAACAACCATGCGACCTCCCGCGCATCAGGATGCCAACCGCGGCCGTTTCGACGTCGAGATGACGCCGATGATCGATGTGGTGTTTCTGCTGCTGATTTACTTTGTGTGCACCGCCAGCTTCCAGGTTTTGGAGCAGTCGCTCCGCACGCCGCTGGCCGTTCCCCAAGGCGGCTCGAGCGCGCAGCCGGTGGATGTGAAGATTGAAGACTTCGAGCCGATTGTGGTGAAGGCGCAGCGCGAAGGGGGAGTGATGGCCTGGTTGATTGGCGAGGCCGCCTGCCAGAACCTGGGGCAGGTGGCGGCCACCTTGACGGCGCTGCACGAAGTTCACAGCGATTTGCCCGTTATCTTGGACATTGGCGCCGAAGTGCCGTTGGGCGAAGTCGTGGGCCTGTATGATGTGTGCTGGATCAGCGGCTATCGCAAGATTCAATTTGCCACGAGTGTTCCGCTAGGGCCGGTGAGCGGCGCGCCCCCCGCGCCGTAGCCTTCCCCCCAGCCGCCCCTGCCGAAATCATGCTTTCATGTGATTGATATTTTATGAGCGAGAATTCTCCCGCGGCGAACACACCCCTGACGCCGCAACAAATATTGACGTTGGAGCCCAACCTCACCGGCATGTCGCCGCGCGACGCCGAGCAGGTTCGCCTGGCTATTTACTTCCAGCGGCTGTATGTGTTGACGCCCATCCCCTGGATGACCGGCGCGCTGATCGTGGGCGTGATCGGCTGGTTTGTGGCCACGCTGGCGATGGGCGTCGATATTTTCGATCCCACGTCCCTGGATCTGATCAAGTACGGCGCCAACTTTGGCGATCGCACCCTGGGCGGCGAGTGGTGGCGGCTGTTCTCCTGCATGTTCGTGCATGTGGGGCTGATGCACTTGATCTTCAACCTGTGGGCGCTGTACGTGGTGGGGCCGCTGCTCGAACGGATGCTGGGGTCGGTGGGGTTCTTGCTGCTGTACGCGATTTCGGGCGCCGTGGGCAGCATGGCCAGCGTGGCGATGAACCCCAAAGTGGTTTCGGCGGGCGCTTCGGGGGCCGTGTTCGGAACCGTGGGCGGCCTGCTGGGTTTTCTGCTGCTGAGCCGGCAGCATGTGCCGGTTTCGGCATTCAAGAGTTTGCGAAACGGCATCGGTCTGTTCATCGTGCTCAACCTGGCGCTGGGGTTCATGATCCCCATGATCGATAACTCGGCCCATATTGGCGGACTGGTCGCCGGGTTTTTCTGTGGCATGCTGCTGAGCCAGAAGATCGATATCGGCACACCCCAGCGACGGCTCATTCACAATTTGGCGTTGCTGGTGGTGGGCGGCGGGGCCGTGGCGGCTGGCGTGATCTTTCTGCCCAACATTGTGGGTTGGCTGCACGGATGAGGAGCCCCGTGCAAGATCGCGAATCGCCCCGCGGGGGGGCGACGAGTTAAGGGTTCGGACGAGAATCAGAGTCGGCTTACGCGGAGCGAAAGGCGACTTTGTCCGATACTACGTGAGACACCGTGTTCAATACGAGCCCACACTCGCCCGCTTTGGCACGGCGGATCGCACCGTTGCTGTTGGATCGACTGTGCGATCTCGCGGCGCCCGTGGTGTTCTTTCCGGTGCGGCATCACAGCCCCGCGTGCGCCCGGCTGGCGCGGGGATTGATCGAGCGGCTGCAACCGGCTGGCGTGTTGATCGAAGGGCCGGCCGACTTCAATCCTTACTTGGATGAACTGGCGTTGCCGCATCAGTTGCCGATCGCCATTTATAGCTATGTGCGGCTGGCCGACGGCCAGCGGCGGGGGGCTTTTTATCCGTTCTGCGATTACTCGCCCGAGTGGCAGGCGATGGCGGCGGCGCGAGCCTGCGGCGCGGCAATTCGCTTGATCGACTTGCCCTGGGCCGAGATGGCCACGGCCGAAACGGTCAGCCATCGTTACGCCGACGCCGAACTGCGCCGCAGCCGCTACGTGGCGGCGCTCTGCCGGCAGTTGGGCGTGGAAGACTTCAACGCCTTGTGGGATACGCTCTGCGAGATCGACGGCAGCTTGTCTCTGGATGAATACCTGCGGCGGGCTCACAACTTCTGTGCCCACATTCGGTTGGCCGAAGACCACGTGGCTGAGGAGGACCGCCGCCGCGAAGCCTACATGGCCGAGCAGATTCGCGCGGCCCAGGCCGAATTGGGCGGGCCGCTGGTGATTGTCACCGGCGGCTATCATAGCTATGCCCTGTTTGCCCGACTGCACCAGATTGAGTTTGTGGGCACGATCGATCCACCAGCCCCGGCGCCCGCCGCAGCGAAGGGACCTGGCGGCACAGCCGTCGATTCGTCCGCGGAGCCGGCGAGCGATCAGCGGGGGATCGCGCTCACGCCGTACTCGTATGAGCGGCTCGACAGTTTGCGAGGTTACGAAGCCGGCATGCCCAACCCTGGCTTCTATCACCAGGTGTGGCTCGATCGGCAAGAAGCGCGCGGTTCTCACCAGGCGGACGACGGGGCCAGGGGGACGACTTATCGCGCGGTGCTCGCCAGGGTAACCCAGCGGCTTCGCGAGCGAGGGCAGGTTGTGAGCACCGCCGATTTGATTGCCGTCGAAACCACGGCCCAGGGGCTGGCGGCCATGCGAGGGCATGCCGAGGTGTGGCGCTGGGACCTGGTCGATGCCGTGACCAGTGCCTTGGTGAAGGAAGAGTTGGCGGTGGTCGGCTCGCATCCCTTTCTGGAAGCCGTGCACGATGCGCTCCGCGGCGAGCAATGCGGGCAAGTGGCCGCGGGCGCCCGTATGCCGCCGTTGGTGACGGAGGTCAAAGCGGCGCTGGCTCAACTGGAATTAACGCCGGTGATCAAGCCCACCGAAGTGGAACTGGACTTGCACAGCCCAGGGGATCGGCGGCGGAGCCGGTTGCTGCATCAACTGCGGTTGCTATCGATCGTGGGCTTCGAACGAATCGACGGCGTCGATTTTGGACAGCGGGGCGAACTCGCGCGGCTGTGGGAGCGGTGGCGGCTGCGCTGGTCGCCCGACTTGGAGAGCTCGCTGATCGAAGCTTCTCGCTTTGGTCCGCGGGCGGCCGAAGCCGCGCAAGCGCGGTTGCAAGAATTGGCGGTTCACACCGAGCGCGACGCCGAGCGGGCGGCGCTGTTGCTGCTCGATGCGGCGCTGGCTGGCTTGGATCAGCTGCAGCAAGATTTCCAGCAGCGGTTGCTGTTGATCGTGCGGCAGGACGCCAATTTTTTTAGCAATGCGGCCGCCTTGAATCATCTGCTGTATCTGTTTCGCTACGACGAGGTCCTCGGCACGGTCGGGCGCGACGACGTGGGATCGCTGCTGCGGGAAACCTTCACGCGGTCGATGTGGCTGCTGGAAAGCCTGGGGCAGGTATCCGGGAAAAACGCCGAGCTGGTCGACGGCGTTTCCACGCTGCTGCACACGTTTCAAGCCGGTGGCGATTTTCTGGAAGACTTACGGCAAGAATATCTGGAGGTGGCGCGACGGGTGCAACAAGACGAAAGCCAACTTCCGCTGGCGCGGGGCGCCTGTTGGGGAACGCTGTGGAGCTTGGGTGTGGCCGGCGTCGAACAAACAGCCGCGGCGATCGAGCACTTTGCCGATCCGCAGCGGTTGGGTGATTTTCTGGCTGGCCTGTTCGCGCTAGCCCGCGAGGCGGTGCAGCGGCACCCTGATTTGGTGCGGGGTATCGACCGCATGCTGGTGGGCTATAGCGAGCAGGAGTTCATGGCGGCGCTGCCGGCGTTGCGATTGGCGTTCACGTATTTTACGCCGCGAGAAAAACACTACCTGGCCACCACGCTGCTCCAGGCGGTGGGCGCCCAGGTGGACGGATCGCCGGCCATGGCGGCGTTGGAAGTAACGCCGGTCGCGGCGGCCGAGGCGTTGGCTTGGGAGGGAGAATTGTTTTCCGCCCTCGCTCGCTACGGACTTCGCGGGGCCGACGAATTGGATTCAAGAGCGGGAGAGGAGCCATGACCGAGCGGGCGCGCGTGTTGCGATGGCGGCTGGTGCTGGGCGAAGGGGCCGAGGCCGCGCTCGGTTGCAAGCCCCAGGGCGAGGCGGCGGCGCAGGATGAAGCCCTGGCGTTTCTTTACGATCGCGAGTACGGAGCGGGCCGGAACGTGCGCCAGGCCGGCGGCAGCAGGTCGGGCGACGCCAGCGAACGCGGCGCGAGCCTGGATCCCTCGCAGTTGGCCGTGCCTGACTGGATCAACCAGGTACATGAACTATTTCCGCAAGCCACGATTGAGCGATTGGAGCGCGACGCCTTGGAGCGTTACCAGTTGGACGAGATGGTGACCAACCCGGAGGTGCTGCGCCGCGCGCAGCCGAGCCCTGCGTTACTGAAGGCGGTGCTGCAAACCAAGCACCTGATGAATCAAGAAGTGCTGCGGATGGCGCGAACCTTGGTGCGCAGCGTGGTTGAAGACTTGATTCGCAAGCTGGCGCGCGAGGTGCAGTCGTCGTTCACCGGGGCGGTGGACCGCCAGCGCCGCGGCTATTTGAAGGTGGCCAAGAACTTCGACGCCCCCACCACGCTGCGGCGGAATCTGGCCAACTATAACGCCGAGGAAAAACGCCTGTATCTCAAGACGGCCTACTTCTATTCCCGCGTTCGCCGGAATGTGGACCGCTGGCAATTGATTCTGGTCGTCGATCAGTCGGGCAGCATGCTCGATAGCGTGATTCACTCGGCCGTGATGGCTTCGATCTTTTGGGGGCTCGGCACGCTCAAGACGCACCTGGTGATCTTTGATACGGCCGTGGTCGATCTCACCTCGCATTGTACCGATCCGGTGGAAACGCTGATGAAGGTGCAACTGGGGGGCGGAACCGATATCGCGGCCGCCATGCAGTACGCGGCTTCCATGGTCGAAAATCCTCGCCGGACCATCGTGGTGCTGGTGACCGACTTTTATGAAGGGGGCTCGGAAACGCAGTTGCTGCACACCACCAAAGCCCTGGTCGAAAGCGGCGTGAACGTGCTGGGATTGGCGGCGCTGGATGAACGGGCCGAGCCCAACTACGACCGCGAGCTGGCAGCGCGGATGGTGGGCGCGGGAGCGGAGGTGGCGGCGATGACGCCGGGGGAGTTGGCGGATTGGGTGGCGCGGAAAGTTCGCTGAACGCGATCGTTTCTGGGGGCAGGCTGTTGGCTACGTTTGCTGGCATGATTCGTGGCTGTTTGGCGACAGCCTGACCCCAGCCACCCCGTCGCACTCTCCCAATTCTACCGCAATCGGCCCTAGCCTTGTGCCTTGCCGTCAGGCTACATTCAAACGGTGGAGGGGCTGTGGAAATTGGCGAGGCGCCCACCCGTTCAACGGGAACGTGGCCGCCTGGCTGGTTCCTGCGCCGCTCTTGGCAGACGCCGCTCCCCCAACTGGGGGAAAGTGCGGCGCTCGTGGTTGTTTGTGTTACCCCCTACGAATGGTTCCGTGACCTTTCGCCGACTGGCCCGGTATTTCCGACTGTACGAAAAAAAGCGCGGTGACCGTCGCTCCGGGTCCGCTGCGCTCGGTACCGCCTGGATGACGGTGTTTTTCGCCGGCCTGTTCTTTGTCGGCTGGTGTTTTCTGGCCGTGGTCTTCACCATGACCGCCCTACCCGAGTGGCAGGCGTTTCGCCGCTTTCGCCAAACCACCGCCGAAGTGCTGGCCAAGCGGGTCGACGAGGGCGCTCGCAGCGGCCGAACGACCTATCGCCCGCTGTTCCTGTTGAAATACCCCGTGGAGGACGAACCCCAACAGGGCTGGCGAACGTACGATATCACCGGCGGCTTCTTTCTCGACCCGGCCCGCTGCAACGATGTGCTCAGTCGTTATGCCGTCGGCCAAACGTATACCTGCTGGTACGACCCCGATCAGCCCGACATCGCCGTGCTCGATCTGCGGCTTTCCAATTACGTTTGGCTGATGATGCTGCTTCCCAGCGGGCTGATTATTGTCGGGGGAGCCGGCCTGGCGTGGCGGCTTTTCAATTGGCAAACCTCGGCAGAACGCAGGGCCTCGCTGGCCAACCAGGCCAGCAACCTGCCGGGCCGCGAAAACAGCGTGGCGGGCGGCGAATTTCCGCATGTGCCGCCCGAAGGCAATCTCACCGACAGCCCCGGCACCGCCCTCGCCTACCGGCTGCCGCGAACGGGAACCGCCGTGGCCGCCAGTTGGGCGCTGGCCATTGGCGGATTGATCTGGAACGCGCTGGCCTCGGTGTTCATTACGCTCTTGGTGCGGAGTTTCCTGCATGACCAGTTCGATTGGACCCTGGCCTTGATTACCGTGGCTTACACGGGCGTGGGGGTGTGGTTAGCCCGGGTGTGCGTAAGCCAGCTGATCCGTTCTACCCACGTGGGCCGCAGTCTGGTCGAGATTTCGACCCATCCGCTCCACCCCGGCAAGGTTTGCCAGTTGTACGTGGCCCAATACGGTCGCTCGCGATTACGGTATCTTAAGGTCTCGCTGGTCAGCGACGAAAAAGCCACCTACCAGCAAGGAACCAACACGCGCACCGAGTATTGCCGGGTATATTCGCAACAGATTCTCAGTCACCGGCACTTGGAAATTCGCCGCGGCGCGCCATTCGAGGCACAGGTGGAGTGGACCGTGCCCGCCACGGCCATGCATTCGTTCCGTTCATCGCACAACGAGGTAATATGGAAGGTCGTGGTGTCCGGCCGGGCTCGGGGTTGGCCCCGGTTCGAGCGAACCTTTCCCCTGGTCATTTGCCCGGCCGCCGGGAGCGGAACATGATCGCTTCGCCTATCGCCGTAATGCTCGACGGCCGACGCCGCGTGTATGCGCCGGGCGAAATGCTCTCCGGCGAATACCGCTGGGACGCCGACCCCGGCAGCCAGGTCAAGGCGGTCGAGATCTCGGTCCTGTGGCATACCGAAGGCAAAGGGGACGAAGACTTCGGCGTTCACTTCTTTGACCGCCTGAGCGTGGAAGAAGGCGACGAAGTCGGCCCTCGGCAAAGCGCGCGGTTCAATACCCAACTGCCCAAGAGCCCGCTGAGCTACGAGGGGGCAATTGTCAAGATAAAGTGGTGCGTGCGCGTACGGCTGTTTCTGCGGCGCGGCAAGGTGTTTACCCGCGAACGCAGTTTCCAATTGGGCCACGTGCCCGCCGTGCGTCCGCTGCTCCCCTCGGCCCGGCGTGGCGTGCGGCTGAAAATTCAACCACCGACGGAAGATTAACCCGCCGCGGGCCAACGGAATTCAGATCGGCCCGTTTGTTCAAAAGGAATGTGCATCATGGCTCCCGAGCCCAAGCATGGCTCTCAACTGTTGGCCGGTCAGGTGGCGATGGTCACCGGCGCCGGACGTGGCATTGGCAAGGCGATTGCGCGGGCGCTGGCGGCCGCCGGGGCCGCGGTGGCCATCAACGATCTACCCGGCTCGCCCGACCTGCCAACGGCCATCGAAGACATCACCGCCGCGGGCGGGCGAGCCTTTGCCGCGGCGTGCGATGTGACCAATCAAGCCGAGGTCGAAGCGGCCATTCGCCAGATTGTAGCGCAAGAAGGCCGGCTCGATATCGCCGTGACCAACGCCGCGTACAGCGATCGCGAACCCTTCCATACCGCCGATATGGCCGGCTTTCAGCGCACGATCGATGTGACGATGTGGGGCGCGTTTTACGTGTTCAAGGCCGCGGCCGCGCACATGGTGGCGACCGGAACGCGCGGCTCGCTCGTGGCCATTAGTTCTCCCCATGCCGAAATCGCGGTCCCCAGGGCCATGGCCTACAACATGGCCAAGGCGGCCGTCGACCAGATGGCCCGCACCGCGGCCATTGAGTTGGCCGAGCATCGCATCCGGGTGAACGCCGTGCACCCCGGCTGGATCGACACGCCGGGCGAGCGCAAGTACTGTTCCGATGAACAAATGGCAGACTCGGCCACGCGTCTACCTTGGGGCCGGCTCGGCAGGCCCGCGGAAATTGGGCGAGGCGTAGTTTTCCTTTGCGACCCCGCCAGTGATTATATTACAGGGAGTACGCTGCGCATCGACGGTGGCATCAACTTGCCATGGTGGGCGTCGCGTGGATCCGGCGCTCCCTAAGTTTGGTCCCCCCCGCTCGGCGGAGAACCTGGCTCCCCGGCCTTCGATCGCCCGGATTGGCAACTCATTTGATTTCGCTCGAATTGGTGGCTCCTCACTTATGACCATGTACAGATTGCCTTGCCAGAACAGCAGTTGCGACGCCGAGCTGAAGGTCGACGCGAGCCAGGCGGGGCTAACGGTGAATTGCCCGCGATGCAAAACTCCGCATGAGGTGCCCACGATTCGCGGGTTGAATCAGCTCCAACGAGTTGTCTCGGCGGACGAAGGCCCTCGAAATTCGACGTGGGGACCGCCGCAATCGACGATGACGGTGGGGGGCCTGATTTTCCTGGTGTTTGTCGCGGCCGGGCTCATGCTCCTCTCCATTTCCCCCCACCATCCGCACGACGACTTCAACCCGCCCCCGCCGATCCCGCGCGACGCCTCGGTGGGCCAACTCATGGATCAATGGCGCGAGGTCCACAAAGGACTGTCATCGCCCACGTTTGGCGAAACCGTGGACTACGAGAGGGCTCAAGTTGCCAGGCAAAACTGGGCGATTGCCTGCTTTGTTGCCGCGGGCCTGGGTCTGGTGCTGGCCGGCATTGGCTGGTCGATGAAATCGCAATGAACAAGGGGCGATCCGCCGCCCCCCCGGCGGGGCTCGCTGAAATCTCGGCGCCGTGGCCGTTCCCCCGGAAACCTTTTCCCGTACAATACTTACGGGGGTGGAACTCCGCTGACCGGTCGCGTGTCGCATGAAAGAATTGGTCTTCATCATCCATCGAATCGAGGGCGGGTTCATCCTTCCGGCAGCGGTGTTCGAGATGGATGTCGCCGAAGCCATTCGGGCTCGCTCCGCCCCCGAATTCGTGGAGCCCTGGCAGCGCGTGCGGGCCTGCATTTTGGAAGCGATCGAACGAGCCTCGATCCCGTCCCAAGAACGAAACTACCTCGTGGCGCTGCGTGAAGTCGCCTTCATTCGGGCCTTCGACCACACCGAACACCCCGAATTCGCCGGCCACATTTCCGACGACTTCGGTCTGATCGGCAGCGCCCTGCTGAGCCGCTGCGAAGACGACTGGCTCAACGCCCTGTGGTTGGAGTACCGCGAAGGCCGTATTCCCCACGGCGCCTTAAAACCCGTGGCTGGCTCGCTGCTAACGCTGCTCGAATTTGAAGCGGCGCATAGGTAAACCAACGGGGGTTTCACCCTTACAACAGATTGCGGAGCACCGTATGCAGGATGCCGCCGTTGTAGTAGTAGTCGAGTTCCACGGGGGTATCGATTCGCACCACGGCCTCGAAGGTTTTCTGGGCGCCGTCTTCGGCCGTGGCCGTGATGGTGACTTTGCCGCGGGGTTTTAGCGACTTATCGACCGGCACGTCGTAGAGCTCCTCGCCGGTGAGTCCGAGCGATTGCCAGGTTTCGCCCTCGGGGAACTGCAGCGGCAGCACGCCCATGCCGATGAGGTTACTACGGTGAATTCGCTCGAAGCTCACGGCGATCACGGCGCGAACGCCGAGCAGGTGCGTTCCCTTGGCGGCCCAGTCGCGGCTGCTGCCCGTGCCGTATTCGGCGCCGGCCAGCACCAGCAGGGGGATCTCGTCTTGCTGGTATTGCATGGCCGCGTCGTAGATGGACATATGCTGTCCATCGGGCAGGTGCCGAGTCACTCCGCCCTCGGTGCCGGGGGCGAGTTGATTGCGGATGCGAATATTGGCAAAGGTGCCGCGGGTCATCACGCGATCGTTGCCGCGGCGTGAGCCGTAGCTATTGAAATCGGCCGCGCCCACGCCATTGGCCACCAGGTATTTGCCGGCGGGGCTGCTGTCTTTGATCGAGCCGGCGGGCGATATGTGGTCGGTGGTGACCGAATCGCCCAACAGGGCCAACACCCGAGCCTGTTGGATGGGCTTGAGCGGTTGCACCTCGCGGGTCATTTCCGCCAGGAACGGCGGCTCTTGAATGTAGGTGCTGTCCCCCGACCACTCGTACAGGTCGCCACCCGTGATGGGGATCTGGTTCCAGCGTTCGTTCGATTCAAACACGTTGTCGTAACGCGCGCGGAACATCTCGGGGCGGACCATTTCGGCCACTTCCTTGGCAACTTCTTCGGCGCTGGGCCAAATATCGCGGAGGAACACGGGGCCATCGGTCCCTTCGCCCAGCGGTTCGTTCACCAAATCGATATCGGTGGTGCCAGCCAAGGCGTAGGCCACCACCAGCGGAGGGCTGGCCAGGTAGTTGGCTTTGACCAGCGGATTGATGCGGCCTTCAAAATTGCGGTTGCCGCTGAGCACGGCGGACGCCACCAGGTCGCCTTCGGTAACGGCCTTGGCCACGGGCTCCGGCAGCGGGCCGCTATTGCCAATGCAGGTGGTGCAGCCATAGCCCACGGTTTGGAAACCGAGCTTATCGAGGGCCTCCGATAGCCCTGCTTTATCCAGGTAATCGGTCACCACCCGCGAGCCGGGTGCCAAACTCGTTTTCACATACGGCTTGACCGTGAGCCCCTTGGCGACGGCGTTTCGCGCCAGCAGGCCGGCGCCGAGCATCACCGAAGGGTTGCTGGTGTTGGTGCAACTGGTAATCGCCGCGATCACCACGGCGCCGTGGCCGATTTCCGTACTGGAACCGTTATTTACCACCTGGGCCGTGCGTTGCTGAGCCAGCTTGTCGAGGGCAAATCCGCGCTCGGCCACGGGGGCCGAAAGTGAATGGCGAAATTGCTGCTTCATGTTGGACAGCGCCACCCGGTCTTGGGGACGCTTGGGGCCCGCCAGGCTAGGTTCCACGGTCGAAAGATCAAGGCTCAGGTTCGAAGAGAATTGCGGCACCGGGGTTTCGTCGGTGCGGAACAGTCCTTGTTCCTTGTAGTATCGCTCGACCAGTTGCACTTCGTCGTCGCCGCGGCCGGTGCGCCGCAGGTAGTTCAGTGTTTCACTGTCGACGGGGAAGAAGCCGATCGTCGCCCCGTATTCGGGGGCCATGTTGCCAATGGTGGCGCGGTCGGCGAGGCTCATGTGGCTCACGCCCGAACCGTAAAATTCGACAAATTTGCCCACGACCCCATGCAGGCGAAGCTGCTGGGTGACGGTGAGCACCAAATCGGTGGCCGTGGCGCCCGGCGGCAACTTGCCGGTGAGTTGGAAGCCCACCACCTCGGGCAGCAGCATGTAAAGCGGTTGGCCCAGCATCACGGCCTCGGCCTCGATGCCGCCGACGCCCCAGCCCACCACGCCCAGGCCGTTGATCATGGTGGTGTGGCTATCGGTGCCGACTAGCGAGTCGGGATACACCACGCTGCCGGTGGCATCTTTACCCAAGAAGGCGCCCTTGGCCAAGAATTCCAGGTTCACCTGATGCACGATGCCCACCGAGGGGGGCACCACGCGAAAATTGTTGAATGCCTTCTGGCCCCAGCGAAGGAACGCGTACCGCTCGGCGTTGCGCTGGTACTCGAGATCGACGTTCAGTTCCAAGGCGTTGGCCGAACCAAACTGATCGACCTGCACCGAGTGGTCGATCACCAGATCGACGGGAATCAGCGGGTTGATCTTCTTAGGGTCGCCGCCGAGCCGCTGCATGGCGCTCCGCATGGCGGCCAGATCAACCACGGCGGGCACGCCGGTAAAATCTTGCAGCACCACCCGGGCCGGCATGAAGGGGATTTCTTCCTTGGCGGGCGAGAGCGCTTCGTAACCGGCCAAATTCTGCACGTCTTGCTCGCGAACGATGTGGCCGTCGTAGTTGCGCAGGGCGGCTTCCAGCAGCACGCGAATCGAATACGGCAGGCGGGACATCGACCCCAGCCCGGCGTCTTCCAGCTTGCTCAGGCGGTAAATGCCCACGTCGCCGTGGCCGGTATCGAAAGTATCGCGGGCGGAAAACGGATTCTGCGACATGGTCATGATTGGGCTGACCCTTAATGGACAAGCGGAAGGTAGGTCTGGCGGTAGTATCGAACGGGCGAACATCTTTGGCCGCCCCGAAGAAGGGGGTATGGCCAGCGCCCGCCGCAGGCGTGGCTGGAGCCAAACCCAATTCTACTGAAGTCCCGCCGATTTGTGAGGGGGGAAGGCGACCCTTCCCGTGGAGAAGCTTTGGGACGAGCGGGGGGCGCCCAGGCTACGCTTGCTTTAGTCTCTCCCGAAGACAACAACCCAGAGAAGTCGGATCGTGCAATAGCCTAACGCACCGGCGCATGCCAGCACGGCGCCAGCAGCCACCCAACACAGGGCTCCCTCAGGGAGCGAGAACATCCTTAACATGATTGCTATAAATCGCTCTCCCCCTTCGATCGCGGGATTCATTGTCGCAACGGTTGAATACGCGTTGAGAAGGAACGCGATGGCTAGCATGGCAATGGGGAGCGTGAGAACCGCGTAAATGACCCGCGCCGTGGCAGTTTCGATCGAGTTGCGCCGACTGCGAAAACACGACGACGAACCGTCCATAAGTCACGGACTCCTGTGAACGGGGGCGGTGGCCCGGCTGGGACGTAGCCACGACCGGATCACGAACACCGACGCCACCACGATGCTGACGACGGACCCGATGGCCAACCCGATCAACAGAAGCTTGTGGATATCCGGGATTCCCTTCTCAATCACCGCGACGCTCGGATCGGCCAGGTCATAGGAGACCGCGACCCTCTGGCCGGGCCGGTAGTGGCTCACGTCCGCGAGCGCGGTCTGCTGGTCGATCCGCTTCAACCCGGGGCCGAGGTCCGTCAGGTCGCTCGCGTATTCCCGTCCGTCGACCGAGTATCGGTATGCCACCCGCCCGAAGTATTTGATGACGCCTTTGCTGTTCTGCCACGGCTTGGCGGTAGTCGCCTCGACCACGCCTGGAACCTCCGGCCAGCCGTAGCTGTCGATCTGCCGCTTGGCGGTCGAGGCCATCCAAATCAGGAATCCGGGGCAAATGACGGCCATGATTACCGCGAACATTTGAAGCCGGAACTTGAACCTCTCGCCCCAGTCCATCTCGCTTAATCTCCGGTAGGCTCACGTCGCCGAACGACAATGCCCGGTTGCCCCACTCGCGTCAAGCAGGGTGATGCTGATTGTACCATGACCGAAGCGAAGGAGCCAAGCGCGCCAGGGTGGCATAGTTGACAACCCATATTTTGCCTGCTTTAGTTTCTTGCTCGTTAACATCTCTGCAAGTCGCGGAGAACTTTAATGCCTCCCGCGTCCGTTTGCGGTTTACCCGCGTTAAGTTAAATGCCAAAACCGAATGGCTGTCATCCAAGGCGAAAGAAGGCCAACCACCACTGCTTGCGGTCGAATGCGTTTTTCCTTGCAGACCACGGTGTGCCACGACCGCAAGCAGTGCGCGGTGGAGGCGGGCGTTCTACTTTGTTGGCCGAGCCGGGGGCGATTCGGCACTGCTTGAGTGCGTGGCAAGAAATTTGATAATAGTGGGGTCGATTCGCCCTCAAGCAGAGGCACACTTCCGTTGCCTACGTACATGGGCAACACGAGCCGGGGCGCCCCGTGCGCCGAGGCTACGAGGGGAGAAGCTCATCGACCGACAAATCTGACAATGTGCCCGTTGACGCGTCGTCGCCAAGGTCTTGCAGCGTGGAGCGAAACGCTTCCCTCACTTGCTTCGTCGAACGGTTCTTTCGGTGGGGCGCAATCGCGCGGATATGTTCCGCGGCCGATTCAACCGAATAGGTTCCGGCCATGCCCGCCAAAATGAGATCGATGTAATTCCGGAAGCAATCTTCTGCCCCCTTCCATTTCTTCAATCGTTTCAGGCAGACACCGATTCGATACACGCAATCGGTCTTGAGCGCGTCCGTCCATTCCTGGCTCTCCCAGCATGGATCATCCGCGGCCGTGTGCTTGCTCCGGAGGAGAGTGGTGTAAATGCCAATGGCCTTAGGCGAATTGCCAATCGCATCGACAGCGCCGGCGAGGTTCCAAAGCGTGAGAGGGCATGTCGGCAAGATGTCGAAGGACGCCAATAGTTTGCGAACCGCCTTCTCATAGTCTCGTTGCTCGTAGAACGTAACACCGAGCTGGGTTAGGAGCCAATGATTGTTGGGATCGTCGATCAGCGCCTGCTCGATCGATTTCCGCGCCTGATCCCACTGGCCGGCTTCCAAGAGCGTTTCGATTTGCCGGTCGTTCGTCGATGCAGCCATGATGCTAAGACCTACCGCTTTCTTTTCGATCGTTTACGCTTGCGTTGCTGTTTCTTTCGACGACGATCTCCCTTTTCGTTGGCGGCATCTCGTCTTTTGCGCGCTTGCCCTTCTTCGTGCTTTTCACGTGAAGAAGGGCGGGCATTCTTCTCATGCTCTTCTGGCACCACCCCGATCCCTGATTTGCACGTTGGTGAACAGCAGCGGTTCGGGCCGCTTTGCTGATGACCATTCTTTCGGCTGTTGCCGTGCGAGCGGACGAATACCCCCCAAGAACTCACCGTTAGTGTATTCTAGGCGGATGGTAAAATGGGAGCAACGGCGGCGGGTTGGCACTGGCTATTTCTTTTTCTTTTGTGTGCCAGGCTTTGCCTGTGTGAATGGACGTCGAACATAACGACGAACATGGATCCGCAAGTGTGCCACTTGCGGTCGAATGCGTTTTGCCTTGCAGGGCACGCCTGCCACGACCGCAAGCAGTGCGCGGCGGGGGCGGGCTTTCTACTTTGTTGGCCAAGTCGGGGGCGGTTCGGCACTGCTTGAGTGCGTGGCAAGCGTGTGGATGGTGGTGGGTCGATTCGCAGTCAAACAGTGGCGCACTTCCGTTGCCTACGTTCATGGGCAACACGAGCCGGGGGCGCCCCGTGCTCTCTTAAAGCAATGCGGCCAAGCCCGTCATCGCTAAGTCCTTGTTGCTGGCGGCAGCACCCGTATCTTGGGCAGCAGGCGTCGCACGGGCGGAGCCGTTTGTTCGGCCGTTTCCCAGGTTGCCACCCATTCGCGCCAGGCGACGGGGTTGTCTTTATAGAGGAGTTGCGCGGGGGGTAGTTTCGGCCAGTCGCCGCTGGGGCGCGAGCCGTCGGCGCGGAGGGGTTCTAGGAGCGGGGCGTCGAGGTTGTACACGATGGCGGCTTGGGTCATGCCCGGCTCCCAGAGCTTCAGGCCCTCGTTCGAAACATCGTAGGAGAGGTGGCCGCGGCCGAACGAGGCCAGCAGTTGTTCGTGGACCAGGTCGACGCCGCTGCGATGGTGCAAGCCGATCACGGCGTTTCGCAGCAATTCACGCTGCTCGCTGGTCAAATGCGTGAGCCAGCCCTCGGCGGCTACTTTCGCGAGCAACCAGCCCGATTGTTCGTCGTACCGCAGAGCCAAGGGGCCGCAGTCCGGCTGCTTCCGGCCCAAGGCGCTGGGATCATCGACCGCAACTTCCCCATCCACGCCCTGCAACGCTGGGCAAGCAATTTCCACGCGCATGCTATTGGAACTCAGCGCCACCTCGCCCATTTGCAAGGGGTGCGGCCAGCGCCGCGATAAATGCAATAGCGCCAAGAGTTCCCGTTCGAAATAGTGTTGCAAGGCGTGGCGAGCTTCTTCGATGTGCAACTTGTACTTGCGGGCGGCAATTCGCCGCCGGGCCGAGCGCGACTGCTCGGCCCTGCGCAGCTTGCGATAGAGCTTGGGGAGCGTGCCGGAGTGGATGCCCGGCTTGAGAAAGCCGAGCACGTTTTCGCCATGGTGGCCGATCACGGCCGTTTGCAAGTGGGTGGGTCGGTTGGCCTCGTACAGCCGCCAGTTTTCTTTGAGTTCCCAGGCGAGAAAACCAAAGATGCCGGGGATGCTGAAGATGACCAACGTGGCCAGCGTGTAGCTAAAGGCCGCGTCGTAGCCCAGCTTTTCGAGCAAGCCGGCGAAAGCGGGAATGGTGGGCAATAGCAGCTTGTGGCTGACCGTGACGACCGGGAAGTGCTTGATGGGGTTCACCTGCGGCTCGACCAGCAAAATAATGCTGAACCGCACCACGTACGTCACCAGCCACCACACAGAACCGGCCACGGCTTTGAACACGAGCGATCGCTGGCTTTCTCCACTGCGGAACCGCAGCCATTCATCCACCGAATAGAGAAAGCGATCGACGCCTTCCACGGCCGCGCGGAAAAAGTCCATGATGGCGCGCAGCATTCCGGCCAGCACGCGGGTGCGAAATTCGCGCCAACCGCGCACCAGCCATTCGTTGGTGATCTCTTCCACATCGCGGCCGAGCCGCGTATTCAGCGCCACGTTCATCACCAGAAAAATGATCAGCCCGCCTTGGAGCGATTCATGCACGTGCACGCCCGCGGCCGAAAGCACCGCGGCCGTTAAGAGCCCCAGGATGGCAGGCTTGAACACATACCGCCGCACAAACAACGCCGGCCGGCTGGTGAAGATGGCCTGCATGAGCGGCCTGCCCAGGAACTGCACGGTTTGGCGCCACAACCAGGCGATGGCCGTGCCCAGGCCGCGAAAGAACCGGCCTACCTGCCGGCGAAGCCAGCGGGAGTGGAGCAATCCCAGAAAGATAAAGCCCGTGATCAAGAACGTATAGGGCTGCCCAAACTCCAGGTGCACCCGATTGGCCGCCCCCGTGGCGCCTCCCGCCCCGATCAGGCCGCCTACGGGTTCAAACGCCGCGATGTGCGCTTCGGGCACCCAGAACCAGCCGGCGATTGCTTCCGCCACGTGCGTGGCGAACTCCACCAGCATGAACGCTCCGCCAAAGGGCAGCAGCACGTACCTGGTGAGCAGCCGGCCAATGATCGTGGCGAACAGCAGGGCGCTGATTTTTTGAAAGAACCGCAGGTAGATTTCCGCGCGGCGATACACGCCATCGATGGTGTACGACAGGTTGCGATCGATGCGCAGCAGCGCGTCGCGCCCTAGCACGTCGCCAGGGCCGCCCAGGTCGTCCAACTTGATGCCGCTCCGGCTGACGGCGTCGCGGACGTCGCCGAATTTGGCATGCCCTCGTTCGATGATCCGGTCGAGTAGTTCCTCCACCAGCTTGTCTCGCGCCACCCGCTCGGGCAAATTATGAGGAATCAAGCCGGGCTTAACTCGGCGCTCGTTTGCCAGGCTGGCCTGGGCGTGGGCATCGATCGGCTGACCGCGGGTTTTGCGATGGCCAAAACGTCCCAGGAGCCACAGCACCGGCCAGGCAATCCAGCGGAGCACTGCCCCAACACCTTTGGCAAACGGCGAAGGCCCCGCGGGCATGCCAAGGCCATCGAGCGCCAGGTGGATTCGCGGCCGCAGTTCGTGCCGGATGGCGTGTTCCAAGTGGTGCCGCGCCACCTCGAACAAGTTTGTCAGGCTGGCGCGATTCTGCGGCGTCACCCGCACCACCGCCACGCGTTTGCTGGCCCGATGTAAATGACGATAGGCCAGCACCAGCTTGGGGGCGTCCACCTTTCGTCGCATCGGCCGCCGACCCAACGACAACACCGTTTCCACCGGCTCGACGGCGTAGATGTCGCGTTCGAGGTCCACACAAACGGATTGCAGATCGTAGAGCAACCGCAGTTCGGCGGTCCAGATATTGTGAGGGCAGCGTTCCAGCAGCGTGCGCAGCGCGGCGCCGAGTCGCTGGGCGTCGTCCTGATTGAGCTGGAGTGCGACTTGCAAGCGATGAGCCAGCCGCTCCAGGTCCCGGCGGGCTTCGTTCTGGGTTTGGGCTCCGCGTTTTCGCGAGGTCAGGCGAGCGGCTCGGCTGCGGAGCACGGCGGCCCGCACCAGGTTGCCTTTTTCGCTGGCCTGTTCCGCGCGCTGCAAGAACGCGCGAAACCGGCGATCATCGCGAGGCTCGTCTTCGCCCGTGGTTTCGAGCACCGGGGCCGGCGGCTGGTCAAGAAGATCGGCGACGGTTGCCGGATCGGGGGCGCCCTCGGGCCGAGTTTCGTTGAAGCAGGCCGCCGCGTCGATGTCGGCGGAGAGCACCGCCTCTACCGCCGCGAGATCACGCAGCGCCGGAAAATACTCGGCGATGCGGCCTGGATCGAAGTACCGCAGTTCCCAGAAGCGGGCCACGAAAACCGTGTAGATGGCTGCTTCGGTACGCGGCGGCAGCACCAGGTCGTCGTTCAACAACACCGAGCGAACTTCGTCGTACTCCGTTTGACCGAGGTGATCGATCCGCTCGCGCAGCAGCTCGGGCGTGATCTGGCCCGACTGCCAGCGCTCGTTCACCGTGTTTTCGGCTCGGCAGCGGAACGACCGTCGCCAATATTCAATCAAGGCCGCCTCGGGGCCCAACTCTCGCGATGTTTCTTCGGCCAGCCGAGTCAGCAAGAACACCGTGGCCGGCACCGCGACATCGGCCGGCGATAACTCATCGCGGGCCGCCGCTTCGAACAGCGCGGCGCGATCGACCACGTAGCCGTTCCGCTGGGGAACATGCAGCCCCAGGTGGCTGAGCAAATGATGCTTGATCACCCGCCGCATGACGCGCGGCTCAACGAAAAAGGTTCTCGGCTCGGCGGCATGCACCACCCGTTCCCGGTCGACAGCGCTGCGGGGCGGCGCGGGAAAGAGCGATTCGGCGGTGGTTTCCGTGGGCGTGATCATGGGCGTCGTTAACCATCCTGCTCCGCAACGAAGCCGTGCCTCTGAGAACCGATGTTCTTACTTCCTTGGCTTGGCGACACCGAGTCTAGCCGAGCCTTGGAGCCTATCCGAGAACCCTGTTTTCCCCCTCGCCCCAGCCCTGGCCCGCCAGGGGCGAGGGAGTATTTGGATAGGCTCTTCGGCGAGCCTCCACAACAGGCGGGCAGCTTGCCGGGGGGGCGGCCACGGCTTTTCGCTCGCTGGGCAGAATTACAGCAAACTTTATCGACATTTTGCACCGTCGATCGGCAACCTTGTGAAGCCCTGCCCGTGGTAGCGATGAGGCCGCTCATCGCGACTGCACCTAATGTAGCGAACATTCGGGTGAGCGGGCAGCCGGGCCAGTCTGGTAACCGATGTTGGTCGCACGGCCGAGAAGGGGTATCCTACAGGGCATCTCACGGCGGCCTATGGTTTCAGGTGGCCCGACGGACCCGACGTTGGCCGAATCCAATGCTACCTTGGCCGCCGGCTATTTATCCAGGCACTTTCCTGGTGACCCCACATGGCAGACGATCGCTTCGATATTTCGCTCGCAGCCGATTATGAAAAGCCGCCCCAGCGTGGCGGCGCATCGAGCCCATCGACGCCTGGCAGCGCGGCCGGAAGCGATGCCGGCAGCGCGGCCGATCGGCCCTTTGTCGGCATCGAGTTCGCCTGCTGCCGGGTTTACGCCCGGGTGTACATCAACGCCGCGGGCACGGCGTTCCAAGGACGCTGCCCTCGCTGCGCGAAGCATGTCACCTTGCATATTTCGGCCGACGGCCAGCCGGGCACATTTTTCACGGTCTCGTAGGGCGATGTAGTTCGTGGGCAACGCGACGACGGCAATTCTCGCCGGTCATGCGCTGCTCGCATGCTTCTTTATCGTTGCCCCTTAAGCGGTAAGAACGTATGAAAGGGAACGGGAACCGCCACGACCTCCCAAGCTCTCTAGCAGTCACGCGCCCATGCACACCGATGAATTAGCCCACCTGGAACTGCTGGCCGAGGTCGATGCGTTGCTCAGCGATCTTCGCCAGTGGGCCGACCAGGCTCCCAAGTGGCCGCCGGCCCAGCGTTGCCAGTCGCTGGTGCGCCGGCTCACCGAGCGGGCGGAATCGCTCCGCGTGCGCCTGGATGCGCCGCTGGTGGTGGCCACGCTGGGCGGAACCGGGAGCGGCAAGAGCTCGCTGATCAACGCCTTGGTGGGTGAGGAAGTGAGCCGGCCGGGCAAGATTCGCCCGACGACCACCGACCCCGTCATGATTTGCCGCGACGACATTTCGCCGGCATTGCTCGGCATCGCTCCCGATACGGTGCGCGTTGTCCACCGCGACCTGCCTGGCTTGCAACACCTGGTGCTCATCGATTGCCCCGACCCCGATACCACCGAAGACGAGCAGGCGGCCGCCACCAACCTGGCCCGGCTGAGGGCCATCCTTCCGCACTGCGACGTGCTGTTGGTGGTAAGCACCCAGCAAAAATACCTCAACGCCCGGCTTTCGCATGAGCTTGGCAGTGCCTCGGAGGGGGCTCAGCTGGTGTTCGTGCAGACCCACGCCGACCGCGATTCCGATATCCGCGACGATTGGCGCGAGCATCTTCGCAAGCAAGGGCTGGAACCTCGGGCCATGTTCTTCGTTGATTCGCCGGGGGCGATGCGGGCGGCCCAAACGGGCTTTAGCCCTCCCGGCGAATTCGCCCAACTGGTCGATCTGCTGTCGCGTGAACTTGCCGGGACCGCGGCGAATCGCATCCGCCGGGCCAATTTTCTCGACCTGCTCGCGCAAACGCTCGAACGCTGCCGCGTGATGACCGCCGATGGTCTTCCGGCCGTGGACCAGGTTGCCGCGCAGGTGGAGCTGCATCGCCAACAGCTCGGGCAAATGCTGGCCGATCAAATGCGAAAGGATCTGCTCGCCAACCGCCGCGTGTGGGAAAACCGGCTTCTGGGCGAGATCGCCTCCCGCTGGGGTTTTAGCCCTTTCTCGCTGGTGCTCCGAACTTTTCAAGGGCTGGGAGGACTGATCTCGGGCGCCACCTTGATTCGAATGCGCACGCCGGCTCAACTGGCGATTTGGGGCGTGCTCGAGGGCGGGCGGCGGCTCCGCAGCAAACAGATTGAAAGCCGCGCCGATCAATCGTGGCAACAAACGTCCACTTGGGCCTGGGAAGAAGGCGCGCTTCGCCAGGCGGCATTCGAGCTGGATGGCTACGCCTACGAGGCAGCACTCCCTCGCAAGTCTCTCGAGCCAGAGCCTCTGGAGAAAGAAGCCGCCCAAGCGGGCCGCGCCTTTGTGGCAGTGGCGGCGAACCAACTGCAGAACCTGATCAGCCACCAGGCCGCCAAACATTCCCCTTGGTACAAACGCTGGACGTTCGAACTCCTGCTGCTCGTGGTGATCGGCGGGATTTTGTTTCGACTGGGGAAGAACTACTTTTACGACGCCTGGCTCGCTCCCGATCTGGGGCTCACGCCCACGGCCGCCCCCGTGCTGGGGTTCGATTTCTTCTTCCAGTCGCTGTTCTGGCTGTTGCTGTGGTGCGGGATTTTGCTGTGGTTGTTCACGCTTGGCCTGCGACGCGGGCTAGCTGCCCAGATCCATATCCTGGCAGCCGAATGGGCGCAGGCCGGTTCGGTCAAACAGCTCTTCGCCGGCCTGGAAGCGCAGATCGAGGATGTCCAACGCTTCGAACGCGAACGGCAGCGGCTCGAGGGGAAAGTGGCCGCGTTGCGGCAAACGCTGGCTGAACCTAGCCCCTTGCTCGGCCGCCGTTCGGCATAGCAGGCGTATGCGGCAAGGCCAATGCGGAGGGGGGCCTAGCTACTTGGAATCGCTGGCTAATTGGAATCGGCGGCCGCGGCGTCGCGTTCGCTGGCCATGCGCATTTTTTCGCGCGAGCGGCTGAGGAGGGAGCCCACGCTATTTTCGGGGATGTTGGTGCTGGCGCTGATTTCGCGGTACGACTTTTCTTCCAGGTGGTACATCCGCACGACCACCTGCTCCTGGTCGTTGAGTTCGGCCAGCAGTCGCTGAACTTCGTCCCGGTCAGAAATGCGTTCCACCGCGGCGTTGTCCGCGGCGCGAGCTACCGGTTCGGGGGGGGTGGACGAGCCGTTGACGTGGTTGTGCTCATGGGAACCGGCTGCTGAGGAGCCCGACGCTGAGGAGCCCGACGCTGTTGCCTCGGGCCGGCGGCGTAGCATTTCGCGTACGACCACCCGGCGGGCGACGACCGAAAGATAGGTTGCCAGACTGCTTTGCCTACGAAAATGCCGCAGCACGGCGAAGTCGTCTTTGACCACTTCGAGCAGCACTTGGGCGCACAGATCGTCGCGATCTTCGGGCGATACGCGCTGCGACTTGGAACGCCCCACGTGGTTGATCACATGGACGAACAACCCCAAGAAGCGATCAACGAAGTCCTCCCACGCTCGATTCTTGCGTGAGATGCATCGTTCCAGCAGATCCCGGTCAATGTCAGACAACGCCACAGAGTTTCCCCTTCACCGTGCAGGAACCACGGGGCGATTCCATGCTACCGATTGGCAACGCCCCGAGGTGGGCGACCAATCTTCCCCGGCAAGCGGTTCAATCTTCCCCTCATCAACTCCGATTTTAGGCAGGAACCCGTGTTGAGGCAATATTTTAGCGTTGTGGTCTGGTGACTAACCCGCAACAAACCTTGACGCTATCATGCATTACCCAAATATCGAGCAAACTCTACCACGGGCGGCAACCCGCGACTTCGCTTCCGAGACACCTGGGGAACCCCGGCTGCTGGACCGATTGTCGCAAGTCTGCCCAAGCTTCGCTCTCCATTAAACCCCGGCCTGGCTCTCAGGTACCCACGCAGAATCGCAAATAAGATCGGCCGGGCAGGTTGAGTCGGGCAAGTTGACCCCTTAGAGGAGGCAAATTGCCGGCAGGGGGCCATTCGCCCAGGGCGAGGGCGGCGATATATTATTCCTTGGCGGTTTGAACTTACTTTATCGATTGTGGAGCTACGCTCGGGCTATGTTGGCGAAAGAAATTAAGCCAGGCATGATGATGGTCCATGAGGACGCACCTTGCCTGATTGAAACGCTCACGGTGCAATCCCCCTCGGCCCGCGGCGGGGCCACGTACTACAAATTTCGGGCTCGGAACGTGATTTCCAAGCAAAAGGTGGATATCACGCTCAAGGGGGGCGAAAGCCTGGCTGAGGCCGATTTCTCCCGCCGCGACGTCAAGTTGATGTACGCCGATGCCAGCGACGTGCATTTTCTGGATCAGGAGGATTACAACCAGTACTCCATCGGCAAAGACGAAATCGAAGAAGAACTGCGCTGGCTTCGCGAAGAACAGGAGGGGGTGCTGGCCCTGATTTACAACGACAAGTGCGTGGGAATTCAACTGCCGACCACCGTTGAACTGAAAGTGGTGGAATGCGACCCCTACGTGCGAGGCGATTCGGCCACCTCGCACACCAAACCGGCCAAGCTCGAAACCGGCGCCGTGGTCCAAGTGCCTGGCTATCTGGAGTCGGGAGAGGTAATCAAGGTGGATACCCGCACCGCGTCGTTCATTTCGCGGGCCTGAGTTCACCAAGCCGGGAGGGGGATTGGCGGCTCGTCGGTCGTTCGGTGGTGACGTCGCCGGGGTCCGCTTTCGGGCCAGGTTCGCACCTCGGCTGCCCCGCCTGAAAGGGGCCTAAACTTCCTGGTTTCGCAGAAGATCTCCCCTCTGCTTTCTTTTCCCCAAGTAAAGTCCCCACCTGCAATTGGGTGAATCCCGCAGCTACTACCTTGGACGGGGGGGCATCGTCCGCTAACATTGCGGCTTATGATGATAATTAGGCAACTGAGTTGAGTTAGCGAACCGGGCTCCCCTCAGACTACCCCGCCCCCCCACGAGAAGCACACCCGGTAGTCAGACAATTTCCGGCGGTGGAATCCTCCTGCGAATCGCAGGGCGGTTCCACCCTGGCAACCTTATTGGGAAACGTGTTCGAGTCCGGTCGACGTCGCGTTCCTTACCCTCCCTGTTCCGCTACACTCCGCCATGTTCCAACGACTCGGCCAGTTTGTCGTTCGGCACCGGCTGTTGGTCATCATGACCTGGCTGGCGATGGTGGTATTTTTGCGAGCCGTGGCTCCGCGCTGGGACTCCGTTACCCAAGATGGCGACCTGGCCTATCTGCCGGCCACCTCGGCCAGCGTGCGAGGGGAGAAACTGCTCGCCGAAGCTTTCCCGGCTGAACGGCAAAAAAGCCAACTGGTTGTGATCGTGGAGCGGATCGAGGGCTCGCTGGAGTTGCAATCGCCCACACCTCCCTTGGCCCATGCGACCAGTGCCGCCGCCAACTCGCCGACCGGCGTACCCCATTCCACAAGGGACGCCGCGGCGACCGCCTCCGGGAATGTGTCGCCCGAGCCAGCGGCGAACCATGCCGCCTCCGCGCCAGGTTCTGGCGAAGAGTCGCCTTCGGTAAAGGGCCGCCCCCGTTCGACTTTGTCTGATCCCGCGGAGCATGCCCTGCAGGTGGTAACGGCCGGTACGTTGGCCAATCGACCGCTCAGCGATACCGAAGTGTTTGCGTTGCTGGAAAGCGGCCTGCGATCGATGCTGGAGGATCAACCTCAGTTTATTGATGTTTGGTCGGCGCGGCGGCCGGCGGCCAACGAGCCGGAGCGGAGGTTCAAGGAAGTGGTGGCTGATCGGCTGCGGAGCGAAGACGGTCAAGCCGGCCTGGTGTTGGTGCAGCTTTCCACCGAGTTTATGGCCACGGCCAATATGCAGGTGCTCGATCGCGTGTTGGCATTGCTCGACGCCGTGCGGGCCTCGCCGAACTTTCCCCACGACCGGCTTCGACTTGGCGCGTGCGGATCGGCCGCCGTGGGCGCCGACATGCTCACCGCCGCCAAAGAGAGCATCCAGCGCACCGAGTTCACCACGGTGGCCTTGGTGGTGTTGATCCTGCTGCTGGTGTATCGGGCTCCGCTGCTCACGGTGGTGCCGCTGATTACGATCATGGCCTCGGTGCTCGTGGCCTGCGACCTGGTGGCACTGCTGACCGAGTTTGCCGCGAACACCGGGGCGTTTGAGTTCAAGGTATTCAAGACCACCAAGATCTTTATCGTGGTGATCCTGTTTGGGGCGGGCACCGACTTTTGCCTGTTCTTGATTTCGCGGTTCCGCGAAGAACTGCGTCACGGCGAACCGCCGCTCGAAGCCGCCGCCTCGGCGCTGGGCAAAGTGGGCGACGCTCTGGCGGCCAGCGCCCTGACGACGGTAGGTGGGCTGGCGATGATGGCCTTTGCCGACTTTGGCAAATTCCGGTTTAGTGGGCCGGCCTTGGCGCTTTGCCTGGGCGTGGCGTTGGCAGCCAGTTGCACGCTGGCCCCGGCGTTGATCTCGATTTTGGGCAAGCGCGTGTTCTGGCCGCTCAAGCTGGAAGTGGTTCAAGAGCGCGGCCGGAAACGGCGCGTGTTTTGGCGCTGGGTCAGCCGCCGCGTAACGGCCCAGCCGGGCCTCATTTTGCTGGCCTGCGTGTTGCTGCTGGGTCCGTTTGCCTTCCAAGGGTTATTCGTCGAGCCGTCTTACGACCTGCTGGAAGAGTTGCATGCCGACCGCCCGAGCGTGCGCGGCACACAGATTTTGTATCGCCATTTTGACCGCGGCGACTCGGGTCCCGTGACCGTGATGGCCCTCCGCGCTCAAAGCGATTTCCATAGCGTCTCGGGCGAAGACGCCATTTACGAGTTGACCGAATACCTGGCCGAGATTGATGGAGTGGCCCGGGTGCGGAGCCTCACGCGACCGCTGGGCGACGTGCCTGCCCAATTTGGGCTGATCGGAGCGGGCGAGCAAGAAGGCCGGCAAATGGCGGCCGAAAAGCACTACGTGAGCGAATCGACCAAGTTCAACGGCACGGTGGCCCGATTCGATATTATTCTGGAATCGGATCCCTTCTCTCCGCAGAGCGGCGCGTTGCTGGCCAAGATTAAAACGGCGCTGACCGAATTGGCCAACCCCGTGACGGCGGTTTCTTCGCCAGCGACCGTGTCTTCGCCAGTGCCCGAGTCCTCGGCTGTCCGGCAGTCCGCAACTCCAACCTCAAACGACCAGCCGGGCGTCGTTCACGCTGTATCTTACGCTTCGCCAGACGCCTGGAATTGGAAGGGAGAGTGGAGCGGGGCCACGTTCGAATACCTGGGCACCACTGTGGCCACCGACGACCTGCGCGTGGTCACCACCAGCGACCAGCGGCGAATTCAGGTGCTGTGCGTGATTGCCGTGCTGATCGTGATGCTGGTGATTCTCCGCCGGCCGCTGATTTGCATTTACCTGATCATCAGCGTGGTATTCAGTTTTTTGGTGGCGATCGGGGCCACGCAACTGCTGTTTGAAGCCTTTTACGGCGCCAGCTTTAGCGGCCTGGATTGGAAAGTGCCGCTATTTCTGTTCGTGATTCTGGTGGCCATTGGCGAAGACTACAACATCTACCTGACCACGCGGGTGTTTGAAGAACAGAAAAAGCTCGGTCCGCTGGGCGGCCTGAGGGCAGGCATCGAACGGACCGGCGGCATCATCACCAGTTGCGGCCTGATCATGGCCGGCACGTTCATTTCCATGATGACCGGCTCGCTCCGCGGCATGCTCGAACTGGGCTTCGCCCTCAGCCTGGGCGTGCTGCTCGACACCTTTTTGGTGCGCACGATCCTGGTGCCGGCTTTCTTGGCTCTGTTGCTGCGATGGCAACATGCGCGGAGCGCGTGAAGCGGCAGGCTTCCGCAAAGCTCGTTAAGACGAGCCGAAGAATAACTTCCCGCTATGCAGTTCGCATCCACGCCGACGTGGATTGCAGAGTCGTATCCGCCGCGCCTGGATTCCCGCCTTCGCGGGAATGACGGTTTTAGGGCGAATACGAAATGGTCAGAGGCAATCCAAGAAGTAAATGATCGGCGGCGACTTACGGGCTGGCCAGCGACACGCAGACGATCTCCTGGTCGTTGCGGGCGAAGATGCAGCGGTTGGCGTAGGCGGGATGGCTCCAGACGACTCGGCGGCCGAGGCCCACGCCGACGGGGTCGAGCAGTTTCGTGCGGCTGACTTCGTCGTACTTTTCGGGCGAGAGTCGGGCGATCACCAGGTCGCCGTTCTCGCCGAAAATGAAGAAGCGGTTGCCGTTTTTGGTTACGAACGTGGCGCCTTCTTTGGGGCCGCGGCGTTCGTCGTCCTGTCCGTTGACCGGTTTGGCGGTGGCCCACAGGCGCTCGCCGGTGGCGATGCGAATCGCGCGGAACAAGCCATCGCCATTGATGCCGTAGGCGATGCCGTCTTCCACAAAGGGAGTGCCGCTGACGGGGGCCAGGCCGGTGGTGGGGGAACCTTCCCAGGCCACGGTGGCGGCTGGCGCGTTGGGATCGAGTTTGAGGCCGAGCGACTTATTATTGTGGCCCCCGGCGAAGAGGTAGCCGCCGTCTTGACGCGGGGCCATGATGGCCATGCTGAAGGCGGTGCGGAGCCGCTGCGACCAATACAGGGCGCCGTCGTCGGGATTGAGGCTATTGAGACCCTCGCCGTTGAAGATGAGCAACTGGGGAACGCCGCCTGCTTGGATCACCGTGGGAGGGCTGTAGCCAATATCGGCTACGCTGAGGGCCTTCCAGACTTCTTTGCCGGTGTGTTTATCGAAGGCAACCACGGCGCTGCCGGCGCCGCCAACGGTGCAGATGAGTAAATCCTTGTAGACCAAGGGATGGCCAGCATAGCCCCAGAGGGGGACGGGCGCAGCGTACGTTTGCGGTAGATTCTTCGACCAGACGACCTTGCCCGACTGGGTTTCGAGACAAAGCAAATCGCCCATGGCTCCCAAGGTATACACGCGGTCGCCATCGACGGTGGGCGTACAACGGGGGCCAGCGGGGTAGCTGATGGTGTAGGGGCAATCGTATTCGTACTTCCAGACTTCTTGGCCGGTTTGTGCGTCGAGGCAGAGAACCCGTTCCTGGCCTTGGAGGTCGTTCCGCTTGGTGGGCGCCGGCTTGTCGTCGCCTTCCGACTTCTGGTAGTCGGTCACGAACACTTTGCCATCGGCCACGGCAGGCCCCGAGAATCCGCCGTGGATGGGCGTTCGCCAGAGGAACCGAGGACCGCCGGCAGGGAATTCCTCGATGATGCCGGTTTCGGTCCAAACGTCGTCGCGCTGGGGACCCATCCACTGCGGCCAATCGGCGGCGACGGCCTGCAGGGCGGCCACGGCGGCAACCAACGAAAAGATGCGACGGGACATGGGATACTCGCAATCCTTGGGAAAGGCGTTTGAAGGCAATTGGCAGGTGCCAACGATTGCATGGCGACGGCAAACCACAGCTATACGGTAATGTGGGAGACTTTCGACTACCAGCGCTTTGTTGGCCGGACCTGTTGACTGTGGGTGGTTCTCCACGCGGTCGGTGTCGACGAGTCGTCGGGAAGAGGGGATAACCTCCGTGCACCGTCACCCCTGGCTAAACAGATGAGAGGCCTGTAAATTCATTCACTGTGGTTCCTGCGCGCAAGAGTCCATTCTGGCAGGTGCGATGTTGCAGAACGTAATTTCGCAGTACGAAGATTACCTGCCGGAAGGCTTGCCATCGTTAACAAATCCGCAAACCGCGCTCCCGGTGATTGCCAAGAACGCGCGGCTAATTGCGGACATTGAAGACGTAGTCCGCACCATTCCAACACAGCACGATCTCTACGTGGGGGGACGCGCGCGCGATGCGTCTACAGCCAGAGTCGGTGCATTTGGTGTTGACTTCGCCGCCTTACTGGACGCTAAAAGCATATCGGGATGTTGACGGGCAACTTGGGCATTTCCCCGACTACGAAGGGTTTTTACGCGAGCTTGACCGGGTTTGGAAGACGTGTTTCAAAGCTCTTGTCCCTGGGGGCCGGTTGATTTGTGTGGTGGGTGACGTCTGTCTTTTGTCTTTCGCGGCGCAAGAATGATGGTCGGCATACCGTCGTACCCTTGCATGCTTCCATTCAGGAACATTGCCGTCGGATCGGCTACGATAACCTCGCGCCCATTTTCTGGCACAAGATCGCCAATGCAGCATATGAAGTCGAAGGAAACGGATCGGCATTCTTAGGCAAACCCTACGAGCCCAACGCTGTTATCAAGAACGACGTCGAATACATTCTGATGCAGCGCAAGCCCGGTGGATACCGTAGCCCTTCGGTGGCAGCACGCGTGCTAAGCGTGATTGGGGATGCCCATCACAAGGAGTGGTTCCAGCAGATTTGGACGGGCGTGACTGGTGCTTCGACACGCAATCATCCCGCGCCGTACCCATTGGAACTTGCCGAGCGGTTAATCCGCATGTTTAGCTTTGTCGGCGATACCGTTCTAGACCCATTTTTGGGCACCGGCACCACCACTCTGGCCGCCATGCAGCGTGGCCGGAACAGCATTGGTTACGAAATCGATCTCACCTACGCCAAAGCAGCGGAACGGCGCATCCAAGACGCGCGAACGCTCGAAACCGCCACGGAGGTTCGGCTGCATGTGGAAGATTGAGGACCTGGAAAAGCGGGTTGGGCAAGCGATCAAGCTCTTCTGGCTGATGTGCGAGAAGCAAAGCGAGAATCAGGGAGCGAAGTCGGGGCAAAAAGACGCTGGACTTCGCGCGGCAGTCACCGGCGGAAAGCATCTCGACGGCTTTGCAGAAATCTGCCGTGACTTGTTTATACGCTCCGGCGTGCCCGAAGCACACATCCATGGACAAAAGTGCAAAGAACTGCCCGGCTTCTATCGGGCCGAAAAGAACTGGGATCTCATTGTGGTTGCCGATGGCCATCTGCTTGCGATTATTGAATTCAAGGCCCAGGTCGGCCCTTCGTTTGGCAATAATTTCAACAACCGAGTAGAAGAAGCGATTGGCAACGCAACGGATCTATGGGCTGCGTATCGTGAGGGCGCGTTCAAGCCATCCGCTCGGCCTTGGCTCGGCTACGTATTTATCCTCGAAGACTGCGAGAAATCCAGTCGCGCGGTGAAAGTGAAGGAGCCGCACTTTCCCGTGTTTCCAGAGTTTCAAGGAGCCTCTTACGCACATCGCTACGAAATCTTCCTCACTAAACTACTCCGGGAACGGCTCTATGACGGTACCAGCCTGTTAATGACTTCCCGTCAAGGTGGGCGTCGCGGCAAGTTTCGCAGTCCGAACGAGGAATTGAGCTTTCGGACTTTCGCGGCAGGATTGTCTGCGCATGCAATCGCTTACGCGCAGACCCATTAACTGCCTGCGAATCTTGCATGCGAGTCATTCCTGTCCCCCTGCCGGGTGCTTCCAGGGCTCTCGGTAGGGCCGTTTCAGGCGGGCGTTGGCTTCGTCATCGTCTTTGATCTGGCCTTGTTCGGCGTCCCAGTGCAGCGTGCGGCCGAGGTCGGCGGAGAGGTTGGCTAGGATGCAGCTCGCCGTGGAGATGTGGCCCTGCTCGATATCGGCCACGGGCGTGCCGCGGGAGTCGATGGCTTGCAGCCAGTCGCGCATGTGCCCTCGAATGGCTGGGGCGACGTGCTTTTCCAGGTCCTTTTCGTCGCGGTCTTCGGGGTATTTGTCGAGCTCCATGACCACGTCCGCATGGATGGGCGTGCCTTGCTGGGGGATGAAATCGTAGCTGTTCACGCTGGCCTTGAGGGTGCCCTGGTCGCCGTAGATGAATGCGGCCCAAGGGTACTGCGGATCGGGCGCGCGGCCCCAGGCGCGATGCGTCCACACGACTTGCAAGTCGCCGAAATCGAAGGTGGCCGATTGCGTGTCGCTGATGTTGGCCTTGCTTTGCTTATCCACCAGGATGCCGCCGGCCGAGCTCACGCTACGGGGCCAAGAAAGATCGAGCATCCAGCGAACCATGTCGAGCATGTGGATGCACATATCGCCCACGATGCCATTGCCGTACTCGGTGAACGACCGCCACCGCCGCGGATGCACCAGGCTGTTGTAGGGCCGCATGGGGGCGGGGCCGGTCCACATTTCGTAATCGAGGTATGCGGGCGGGGCCGTGTCGGGCGGGTTATCCTTGGCCCGCATGTGGTAGTAGCAACAGATCTCCACGTGGGCGATCTTGCCGAGTTTGCCTTCGCGGATGATGCGATCGCGGGCTTCGATCAGGTGGGGCGTGCTGCGACGCTGGGTGCCGACCTGCACCACGCGGCCGGCGCGCCGGGCCGCGGCCAACATGGCCTGGCCTTCGGCGATATCCAGGCTGATGGGCTTCTGCACGTAAACATCGGCCCCGGCTTCCACGGCGGCGATCATGGGGAGCGCATGCCAGTGGTCGGGCGTATCGATCAGCACCAACTCCACGTCTTTCTCGGCGAGCAACTCGCGATAGTCGCCATGCGTGCGCGGCCGCTGTTTGGAAGCCTGACGCGCGGCAACAATTTCGGCGGCCCCGGCGAGCATGTTTTTGTCCACGTCGCAGAGCGCCACGACCTCGACCGGTTCGACCTGCAGCAGCCGCAGCAGATCGCACTTGCCGTACCAGCCGCAACCAATGAGCGCCGTGCGGCGAGGCTTACGATCTTGAGCCGCGCCGGCGTAGGCTAAAGACGAAAGCGTGGCCAACGATGCCAACGGCGCGGCGGCGCCGGCTTGCAGAAAGGTGCGACGATCCATGAGGAAGCTCTTTCGCTAATGACCGGTGGGGAAGCGCCAAACGTGGCCTAACGCAAACCACGTGCGGCAAGTGCGTACATTCATGATCGATCGTAACCTTCCCCAAGGCAACGGTTCACTTCGTTTTGTTCGCCTGGGTGATGCGGTCGGCCAAGGCCACCAGGTTGGCGCCGCGCAAGGCGCCTTCGAGCAATTCGGGCAGGCGTTGCGGCGTGCAAGCGAAGCAAGGGATGCCCAACCTGGCCAGTTTTCGGGCAAGCTGTTCGTCGAACATGGGGGTGCCGCTGTCGTTGAGGGCGAGCAGGCACATCACGCGGACGCCCGAGGCCACCATGTCACCGAGCCGCCGGACCAGTTGGGCTTCGTTGCCCCCCTCGAACAGGTCGGTGATCATGATGAAGAGCGTGCTCGATGGTTCTTGAATGAACTGCTCGCAATAGCCGACGGATTTGTTGATGTCGGTGCCGCCCCCCAGTTGCACGCCGAACAACATATCGACGGGATCGTTGCCGCACTGCTCCGTCAGATCGACGACCTCGGTATCGAAGGCCACCACGTGCGTATCGAGGGCAGGCAGGCTGGCGAAGATCGATCCGCAGACCGCTCCGTAGACCACCGAGTCGGCCATGGAACCGCTTTGGTCCATATCCACGATCACCGTCCAATTGTTGGTGCGCTGGGCGCGGGAGTAGAAGTAAACTCGCTCCGGCACGATCGTCTTCAAGTCGGGCTGATAGTTTTTCAGATTGCGGCCGATCGTCCATTTCCAATCGATGGAGCTGGCGCTGGGGAGCGGGGAATGTTCGCGCCGGTTGAGCGCCCCGAGCACGGCCTGGCGAATTTTTTGTTCGAGCGCCAACTTGATTTGTTCGACGACCGCCCTGACGACCATGCGCGCCGTTTCTTTGGTGCGTTCGGGGATCTGGCCCTTGAGCGACATGAGGGTGCCGACCAACTGCACGTTGGGCTGCACGTTTTTGAGCATTTCTGGCTCGAAGAGCAGTTGTTTGAGTCCCTTGCGTTCGATGGCGTCTTGTTGAATGACGGTGACGACGTCTTCCTGGAAATAGTTGCGGATGTCGCCGAGCCATTTGGCGAGCCGCGGCGACGATCCGCCGAGCCCTGCCTGGCGGGCGGCGCTGGCGCCGTCTCCCTCGGTTTCGTCGTAGATGGCGGCCAGGGCTTCGTCCATTTCCCATTGGTCAGGCGTAAGCGAACAGCCGCCAGGGCACATTTGATTGAGGCTATCTTGAGAGTCTTTGCCCAGCACCAGGCGCCAGCGGCTTAGTTGCTCAGGCTGAAAGGGGACCGACATGATTGGTTTTCCGGAGAGTGCGATGCAGGCGGCGCTAAAGGATAAATTGCCCGGCTCATGAATTGCGATTGATACCGATTGAAGTAGCGAGCTCGATACCGCTGCATCACCCCCACCCCGCCCTCCCCCCGTCGATGGGAAGGGGGACAAGAGTGTCATAAATCGCCAAAGTCAAAGTCATTGAGTTCGCTCAGCTTTTCTTCTTCTTGCTCGGTGAGCGGCTGTTCCATCAGTTCGCTGGCGGCATCGGCCGAGAGGCCCCAGCATTGGCCCAGGTTCTCGGAGATGTGCCGTTTTTCTTGAGGGCTGAAACTGCCGAACGCGCGGCGCAAGAAGACCAGCGCCCGGCGGAACTGCTCGTCGTCGAGCGAAGCGATGTAGTCGGCCAATTGTTCCCAGAGCGTTTGCCGGGCGAGCAGGGCGTAGCGATTGCGTTTGGCCAGCCCTTCGAACCAACCGGCGCCCAGGTCGGCGGGCACGCCGGGGGAAACCCGCCTTGAAACTTCGCGGGCCAGCGTGTCGTTAGCCATTTCGCCCCGCTCCAGCAAGATGGCGCAGGCGAAGCCAGAGAGGACCGGATTGCGGTCGTCGGCATCGGCCAGCTTTTGCAATTGGCCGATCCACAGCGGTTCATCGATGCGGTCCGAGAATTCCAGGCTGACCTTGTTCAGTTCGTCGATGGCCACCAGCAGTTGGCGAGCCGCGGCGTTGTCGCAGTTGGCCGCGGAGAATAAGGCCAGCGAGCCTTGCACCATGAGCTCTTCGATGAGCGGCAGCAGCGGAGAAGGGTCGAACTTGCGCACGTCGCCGTAGCGCGCCACCAGGCTTAATTGCCAGGCGGCGTGCGCGACTTCGGCCAGGGCGCTGCTTTCGGCGGCCACCTCTTGGAGACGGGAGCGGGCGGCCTCCATGGAGCGCATCAGCCCACACTGGCAGGCGTCGCTGACCATGGCGGCAGCGGCGGCAATGGAGGTGCATTGGTCGAGTTGAGTCTTGAATTGGTAGGCCGTGGCCAACTCCACGGTTTCACCCAGCAGCACGGCTTCGACCAGGGCGATCTCGCTTTCGGGCGTCCACTGCAACGCCCAACGCTCAGCCCAGGTGGCCGATTGCTGCCGGGCGCTCACGGGCTGGGCGAAGCCGATGTTGAGTACCCGCAAGCGATGGAAAAATGAGGAGCGCGCCAGATCGAGGAAGGCCGCTTCGATGGTTTTGGCCTGGCGATTTTCGCGGAGGTCGAGCGATAGCTCTTGTTTGACGGCGGTGCGATATTTTTCCAGCTTGAGGCGAGCAAGTTCGCGATCGAAGTCACTCTGAATGGAGGTTTGGCTCACGCCCTTGGGGAGCGCGCCGATGGCGGTGCCGACATCCACGCGAACCAGGGCATCGCTCACCACCGATAACTCGCCCTGGCCGAGCAGCGTGATGGCCGCGTCGCGGAGATCGGCCAGCGTGGGGGCCAGGCCAGCTTTCAAGGCCGAGAGCGTGCGTGCCAGCCGCACACCGTCGATAACTTCGGCCGTGGAGCGGTGCGTGCCGGACTCGCGCAAATGCCGAGCGACCCGCGACAGGTAGCGCAGCGGCAACTCATTCAAACTCTGCTGGTCGCCGCCATTGACGAGCGTTTGCCAGAGCAGTTCGAAGTAAGCCGGAGCGTGATTGCCAGCGCCGTAGCCGGATTGCGAGGAGAGTTTGAAATACGAGTACGGCATGAGCGTGAGCTTGCTGGAGCGGCCGCGCAGCGAAGCCAACTCGTCGTCGGTCATGGCCGGGTGTTCGCCGCTGAGCACCGGGGCATGGAAGGCGCCGACCACGGCCACGATTTGCTGGGGCCTGGCGCCGTTGGCAATGGTTTCTTCGATTCGCCGCCGCATGTAGGCTTCGCGAACGAGGTTTTCGGCCGTCCAGCGGGGAGTGGAATCTTCCAACTCGCGGAGCGCCAGGCCAAACTCATAGGATGCTCTGCCATAGCTGGTATCGGCCGCATTGTGCTCGAAGTTGCGTTCCCAGTAGGTTTCGTAGTCGCGCTCGCCGGCCAACTCGGCAATCTGCTCGTAGAGCGAGCGGGGCGGTTCGGGGACGAGCGTGGCCAGCAAGGCTTCGTCGTTTGCGACCTCTTCGTCCGTGGCTTCGGCGGAGTTGACTTCGGGCGCAGGGCTGTCGGGCGCAGGGCCATCGGTTGCGGGGCTGTCGGATGCGGTATCGTCGGTCTCGGCTTCTTTTTCCGCCTCGGCGCGGGCTTTCGCAAACCGCTCGAACTCCAGGTCTTGCAAGCCCAAGAATACCGAGGAGGGGAGGTCGATGAACTCGACCTTGGCTCCATGCTCGCGTGCCCAGCAGATGGCCTGGTACTCAGGGCTGTACGACGCCAGGGGATAGACAAGCGTGCGAACCGGCAAGGTATCGGTATAGGCAAGGATGGCGATGGGGGGGCGGGTGGCTTTGCGGGTGATATCGGGAATCAGTTCGGTGGCGTCGTCGAGCCCTTCGATGAGCACGACCTTGGGCCGCACCTTATCCAAGTGGGCGCGAAGCTGCCAGGCTCCCATGGGGGAGAGATGCCGCACGCCGAACACACTGACTTGCCAGCTCACGCGTTGTGCTCCGAGCAGGCGGTGAAGAGCGGACGCCAATCGGCGCCGCGCTTCTTGAGCACGTTGGAGAGATACTCCTGCCACACGCCGCGATCTTTCTCTTCGTCTTTGACGATGGAACCTTGCAGGCCAGCGGCCAGGTCGTGGGCGGTGACTTCGCCGGTGCCGAAACTGCCAGCCAGGGCCATGCTGTTGGCGAGGACCGAAATGGCTTCGGCGGTGGACAGCACGCCGGAGGGTGTTTTGAGCTTGTTCTTGCCGTCCAGCGTTTGGCCGGTGCGCAGCTCGCGGAAGATGGTTACGACCCGTTCGATGGCTTCATCGGCCGGCACCTCGGCGCGAAGCTCCAGGCTGGTGGCCAACTCGCGGACGCGCTTCCGCACGATATCGATCTCGGTTTCCAGCGTGCCGGGCGTGGGGAGGACCACGATGTTGAACCGCCGTTTGAGGGCGGCCGACATATCGTTGACACCGCGGTCGCGGGTGTTGGCGGTGGCGATAATCGAGAAGCCTTTTTGAGCGGGTATTTCGGTGGCCAGCTCGGGGATCGAAATGCGTTTTTCCGAGAGCAGCGAGATCATGGCGTCTTGCACTTCGGAGGCGCAGCGGGTGATTTCTTCGAAGCGGGCGAGCGCCCCGGCTTCCATGGCCCTGAAGATGGGGCTTTTGATGAGGGCCTCGGAACTGGGTCCGCGGGCGATGAGCATGGCATAGTTCCAGGTATAGCGAATCTGCTCCTCGGTGGTGCCGGCGGTGCCTTGCACAACCTTGGTGGAGTCGCCATTGATGGCGGCGGCGAGGTGTTCGGAGAGCCAGCTCTTGGCGGTGCCTGGCTCGCCGATCAAGAGCAGGGCCCGATCGGTGACGAGAGTGGAAATGGCGATTTCGACCAGCCGCGGGTGACCAATGTACTTGGGCGTGATCTCGAGCTTGCCGGCCTTGCCGCCGCAAATATAGGTATGCACCGCGCGGGCCGACATCTTCCAGCCGGGCGGCTGTTCATACTGATCGGCGGCGATGAGGGCTTCGATCTCGTGGGCAAAGAGCATCTCGGCGGGCGCCCGCAGCATGCCGCCTTGCTCTTTAGATGCGGTTTGTTTTTTGGCCATAGATAAATGCCTAAAAAGTTGGGTATGCAGTCCCGTGCATACCTTTCGGGTAGATGATCTTTAGATTCTGCGGCAGAGCGGACATACCTGACGATAGGCGGACGTTCACGCCCCGGTTTACTTAGCGTTGTCGTCAAACGATCGGCGGCGCGGGTGGTACGCACGGGGTGCGTACCCATTACCTGGTTTTGAGTTCGGTTATGTAGTCGAGAAGCTGGTCGATCGCTTTATCAGGCAGCGTGGGGAGTAAGGCCTCGAGCCGGGGAACCGCTTCTTTGGGCAATTGGGGAATCAATTGTCCGAGCCAATACAGGCCGTAGGCTTGATTGTCTTGGGCGTGTTTTTCGATCAGTCGGATGGCGGCATCGACCGCATCCGGGTGTTGCACCCGGATCATCGTGCGGACAATCTGCCCACCATCCCAAAGTTCCTTGGATTTCTTCAAATAGTCTTCAAGCGCTTGGGACAACAGGGCGTTGGCCGCCGCGTGCCCTGGGCGAGCCAGGGAGTGGACCAATTCCAAATGGTTTTGTTCCACGGCCAAATCGAGCCAGCGCGGATCGAGCCGGGTCAGGAACGCCTCGCCCTCGGTTAAATAGAATCCGCCGTACCGCCGCCAGTGACCGCCATGCGTGAGGATCTCGACGATGGCCTCGCGCTTGCCAAAGGCCGGATCACGTTTTTTCTTTTTGGGGTCGATCGGGGCGGTGAAGTAGGGGCTGAAGTGTTTGAACGTTTCGGCTGGGGGACGCGATTGGCAGGCGGCGTAAAAGGATTGCGCCAAGTCTTCATCGTTGAGCGAAGCATGCGCATCGACCAAGGCCGATTGGGCTTTGGGGGGGCCGGACGACATGAGCGACACCAACCGCTGTTCGACGTCTCGGCCGCCTGGCTCGGCCTTGATGGTTGCCAGTTTGTCACGCTGGGCAAAGGCGGCGATCAGAAGATCGGCCGTCGCCGCATCGGTTCTTCCGCGCAGGCATTCCAGTAGCGAGAGCAGTCGGCCCACCTGCTTGCCGAGGACTTTCTTGTCTTTCTCCTTGCTGGCCAGCACCGTTTGGAATTGCGACCTGGTCTGATCCTGCACGAACTTTAGCAACTGCTTGCTCTGGCTGGCGCGGATGGGGACGATCGCCAGGTCGAGATCGCCACCTTCGATGGATTCTTTCAGCACGGCGAGCGCTTCATCGGCGTCGCTCTTGCTGAGCGCGGTTAGTGCCGCTTGCCGTACACCTTTGGCCTTGGCCTTGGATTGCTCCAGCAAGAAGGACAGGTCTTCGGGCGAGTCGCCCAGGCATTCGATGGCGGCCACTTTGACTTCTTTGGCGCCTTCTTCGAGCGCTAGTTTAACCAGCTCGCGCGAGCCTGCGGGGTCGAGCTTGTGCATGAGCAGCAGCCGCCGCACATGGCCGGCACGGGCAGACGGGGCCTTGTGATCGAAGGTCCGGCGCAGTTCGGCCAAAATCGCCGAGCCATAAATGGGGAGCACATGTTCGGCCACGAAATCGGGGATTCCGGGGTAGGGATCGTCGAGCGCCGCGAGGGCCGGTTTGACCAGCCGCAGGTCGCGAAAGGCGCCACGCTCGTGGGCGTCGCGAATGATTTCGAGCCGGCCGGAGCCTGTGGACGTGAGGGCTTCGAGCAACGGCTTGAGCACGCGGGCCGAAGCCTGAGTTTGCTGCTGGCCCAGGTCCACGGTTTCAATGGGTTGCAGCTTGCCGGCAAGGCCGGTTTCGCCTTGGGTATAGAGGATGGCATTGATGAGGGTGCTGAGGTCGAGCAGGGCCTCGGCCGAGGTCTTCTCGGAACTATCCACCAGGCTGGTCACGCTTTGGGCCAGCTTGGCAAACACGGGCGCCTTGGCGCCCGACTTTTCGAGCGGCGGCACGAGCTTTTTCAAGCGGAAGTCGCCGGGGGCCACCACACTGCCGGCAATCGAGAGCCGGCGGACCTCGTCATAGACTTGCTCGAGAACGGGGATGCTCATGGCGGGGCGACCCTGATGGGGAGAGTTTGGAATTCGGAGTTCGGAGTTTGGAGTTTGGAGTGTCAGGATTTGAGCGTTGGTGGATATTGGCGCGGGTTGGATTGCAAATTGCTCACCCTACCGTTTTCTAGGTGCGGTGCAGTTTTCCTGGCTTTTCGCGGCTGGCCCCCCGGTGTTGTGAATGCCTGATTCTTTGCAAGCTCGACGCGTTAGCGAGGGACGTTCGGGGGGACCAGGGCTTTGAAGCTGTCAGTGCTTGCGAAATTTCAAGGAGCCCAATTTCCCGTTCTTTTTGATCTCCTCCAACTTTGGGCTTCGACGCTAGCATACCCTGGAGACCGCAAAAACCTCGTAAAAAGTACGCTAGCTTCAAAGCCCTGGTTCGGAGGGACTCCCTCGCTAACGCGTCGGGTTATGAATCCGCGGCGAAGGCTCGCATTC
>CAYUMU010000067.1:0-40895 GCA_964445985.1 uncultured Pirellulales bacterium
AGGCGGCCGAGGGCGTCGTACTCATAAGCCGTGACATTGCCGAGCGGATCGGTCTGGGCGATGAGGAAGCCGCGGGGATCGTACTCGAAGCTGTAAACGGGGGCGGATTGGGAACCGGCGCCATCGGGATCGGGCATGGTGACGCTCACCATCTGACCGAGGTCATTGTAAGCGCGCGTGGTGACGCGGCCCTCGGCGTCGGTGATGGTGGTGACCTGACCAGCGGCGTCGTACGCGTAGGTGTAGTCGGAAGAGTAGGCGAGTTCCCAATCGCCCAGTTTCATCTTGGTGAGTTGGCCCAGCTCGTCGTATTCATAGCCCGTTTGATTGCCGAGCGGATCGGTCTGGATGAGGAGGCGACCCAGGGAATCGTACGCATAGCTGAGGGTGGGCGAGGATTGCCAACCGACACCATCGGGATCAGGGAGCGTGACGCCAGTGAGGCGGTTGACGGCATCGTAGCTGTAAGTGGTGACGCGGCCCAGGGCGTCGGTCTCGGTGAGCACGTTGCCGACGGCGTCGTAAGTGAACTCGTACTCGGGCGATTCGAGGGAGCCCACGCCGTCGGGATCGGGCAGAATGACCTTGGTGGCGCGATTGCGAGTATCGTATTCATACTCGGTAACATTGCCCAAGGGATCGGTTTCGGTGAGCAGGTAACCGAGCGCGTTGTAGGTGTACAGATACTCTGGCGATTCCAGCGAGCCTGCGCCATCGGGGTCGGGCAGGATCATCGAGGTCAGGCGATTGAGCGCGTCGTATTCGAACTCGGTGCGTCGTCCCAAGGGATCGATCTGGGCCGAAACATTGCCGTAGATGTCGTATTCGTAGCTGTAGGTGGCGGCGAGGGCCGTGCCGACGGCATAGGTGACGGCGATCAAGCGGCCGAAATCCGCGTCCTGGTCGTCATCTTCGTATTCATACTGGGTGACATATCCAGCGGCGTCGGTGGCGGTGAGCAGCAGTCCGCCCCGCAGATCGCCAGCCGTTTGCGGCGCGGCGCTATACGTATAGGAGACGACGATGTCGTCGGTCTCTAGGTTTATTCCGTCATCGATGTCGCCGACGACGTAACGGATCGATTCGATATTGGCGGTGTCGTTGTCCACTTCGTAGACGGTTTGCCTTCCCAAGCGGTCGGTGTAGCTGGTGGCGACATTCCATTCGCTGTGATAGGTCCACGTTTCGGTGGTGCTGTCAGGATGCTCGATTTCCAGAAGATTGTTGCGTGCGTCCCAGGTCAGGTTGTATTCAGGCGATTCCAGCGAACCTTCACCATCGGGATCGGGCAGGACGATGCGGGTGGGATTGCCACGCACATCGCGTTCGGTCACCGTTTGATTGCCCAAGGCGTCGGTGCTGAGCAGGCTATTGCCAAAGCGGTCTGTCAGGTTCTGGGAGGTATTTTGATTCCCATCGGTGTAGGAGCCTGAGGGCGGATCACCGCTGGGGAGCGTGGCGGGACTCATTTCTGTGCCCTCGCCGCCGCCCAGATCGGGCACGCCCGCGGTTTGGGACGGATTGTATTCTTCGGTGGTGCTGTCGGGATTGGTTACTTCCTCCACCCGTCCGTACACGCTGATCGCGAACGCCATCCGCTGCCCCAGGGCGTCTTCGTAGTATTCCAGTTGACCGGTGGAGTGGTACGCGAAGGTGGTGTACGGCGACGTGCCCGGTCCCGCCCCGTCGGGATCGGGACTGGTGATGAGCGTGAGATAGCCGCCGGTATGGTCCAGCGTGGTGACCCGGCCCGAGGCGTTGTCGGTAATGGAGGTGATCAGGTTGCCCGTGTAGCCGAAGGTGAGCGAGCGTCCGTCGAAGTCGGTCACACTGGTCAGCGCATTGCCCGTGTACCCATAGACAACATTGTTGCCATTGGGGTCGAGACGGAACGTGTGCCGCCCCGTCGAATCAAAATAGTCCTTGATGCCGTCCTCATGCGCAAGGATGTAGATGCCAGCCGTCGTCGTCAGCTTGGGCTTGTTTGGACCGGGCGCAGTGACGAAATCATTGCCGACTTTTCGATAGTAGGCGGCCGTGCCGTTGTCCATCAGCAGCGTGACGTCGTTCGTCGTCGAGTCGACTTCCAGCTGGTTCAGGCCCTCCCACCACCACTGGGCGCCGAACGGAGAATCCTCACGGTTCAGAACAGGATGCACGCCCTTGACGCTGCGAGTGTCAATGACGTCCTCGCCAGCGATGGCTTCGATCGTCATCTCCCACTCGTTCCTGCCCGATTCCAACAGCCCGGCAGGCACCTGGAGCTTGTAATAAATGGGTGAGTCCGCCGCAACCGGATCGAAATAGGCGACGATCGTTTCCGACCCGATTACCAACGTCACGCGAATCGTGCTGGGCGTTTGATCGTATTCCGGAAAAATCGTTTCCACATCAATGATCACATCGCCGTTGGTCAGCGAGTTGTAGACGAGCCGCTGCCAATGGTCCAGGCTGGTCGTCAACCGATGAGCCGCGATAACTGCGCCATTGGTGCTGTCCACCTTGGAGGTGGTGGGCTGGCACGCGCATAGACAGCCGCAATAGTCCGGCAGATTCTGATCATTGTCCATGATCACGCCGGTGGCTTCGGCGGGTGACATGACGAGCGAACCATTACTTGCGTTCGACAGCGCTACCTTGAAGAACTTGTCCGTTTCGTCTTCATCATCTTCCAGCATATAAACGTCGATGGTTTTGGACGTTTCGCCGGGAGCGAACGTCAGGGTTCCGCTCGCCGATTGGTAATCCGTGCCGGCAATGGCCGAATCGTTCGCGGTGGCGTAGTCGACGGTGACCGTTTTGCCGCTTGCCTCGGAAAGCTGAACGGTTAGCCGCAGATACGGATGGCCTTCGCTGGAGACGAATTCCTGTTTAGCGAACTGGATTTCCGGCTCATAATCATCGTCCTCAATCGTGCCGATGCCTTCCGCATCACCGGCCGTGACGTTGACGTAGTTCGACAACTGCAATTTGAATGTTTCGTCGGGTTCATCCGTGGTGTCATCGATAATGTCAATCTCGACCTGTTTGGACGTCTCTCCAGCCAGGAAGGTGATTTGGCCCGTGGTGGTATCGTAATCCGTGTCGCCAATGGCCGTCGCGGAGACCGTCGTGTAATCGACGGTGATGTCTTTCTGGCTGGCGCTCGACAACGTCACGGTAAAGATAATGGTTGACGATGTGCCTTCGGTTGTGGAGGGATCATCGACACTGACGGTGGGCGGAGCGTCATCGTCGATGATTGTGCCGGTAGCCTGGGAGGTGCCGATGTCTGCCTCGTCGGCATCCGTCAGTGTGACATAGAAAGTCTCGTCGTCCTCATCAACCTGGTCATTCGTGATGGGCACCTGAATGTAGAGCGTTCGACTCCCAGTCGGCGAGGACTGGAATTCAAATACCAGCGGACTTCCTCCCGTGCTGTCGTAGTCTTCGGAATCCGCGGTCCCATCCGTGAGGGTGTATGCGACCTCCACCGGCCGTTGCGTGTACCCCACCAATTCGACGGTAAACGCCGCATTCCCCACGGATTCGAGAAAGCCTTGTGAAGGTTGAAGAATATTCACCGTGGGCGCGGAGTCGTTGTCGGTAATGACCCCCCGTGCGTCTGGGCCAGTGGGAGTCACATTTAGTGAATAGTGAGGGACTCCGCCGATCAGGAGGCTCGGCACCAGCGCGATATAGAAATCCTCATCGTATTCATAGATATTGTCATCGACAATGTCGATCACGATATTTTTGGAGGTCTCGCCTGGGTCAAAGATAATATAGTTTCCTGGAGGCTCGTAATCGACGTCGTATGTGGCCGGAATGATACTCGCGCCCGTATTGAAGGCGTAATAGACTTTGATCTCTTTGTCGCTGGCGTAACTCAACGTCGCCGTGAAGATCATCGTCCCGACCGATTCGTATTCGGTGACATCATCAACGGTAGTGCCGTCTCCGAAATACACCGTCGGATCGTCATCCATGTCGTAAATGGTCACCTCTGTCTCGGAGTAGGTACCGAGGTATCCATTAGAGGGGTTGCTGAGCGTGACCTCAAACGTCTCGTCTAACTCGTCGATAGGCGGATTTTCGTCATAGATATCGATGTAAATGCTCACCATCGTCTCGTAGGGCTGGAATGTCACCGAGCCCCCGCTAATCTGCTGATAGTCGTCGTCGCTGCCGCCAATCGCCGTTCCGTCCGCCGTGTCATAGGTAACCGTAGTTGAGTAATTTAGGTCATCATTGATATCGTTAGGATCAGCGGAGCGAATGATGTCGATCTGCAGCGTGCCTCCTTCCCAGGTGTAGATATTGGAGCTGGCAAACTCCGTGATGGCCAGCACGAGACGCGGCTCAAGGTTCTCAAGCGACAGATGCCGAGCGTACCGCCCACGGCGACGGCGGTCTTTCCGCTTGGGCTTACCTCTCACCGCTTCCACAGTGTCTGCCAAGCTCGGCAGATAGGCCATCGAAGCAAACGACACCCAATCGCGCACACCCTTTAGAAGCCGCTTCACAGCAGGGTTCCTTCAAGCAAGCCGCCTGAACGACGGAGCAGAATGTTTACGTAAACGACATCACCGCGGAATGGTGATGCGTTCCAGCCCAATTACGCAGTTGCCTTGATGACAAGATGAGAATTGATCGTGGCCCAAACACAATGGGGCAAGAGATAGCAGTTGCCACTCTCCAAAGTCAACATTTTTATTGAAAAAATCCCGCTGGGGACATTTGCATTGAATCCCATCCCATCGGCAGATTCTGCGAACAAAACGGAAGGCGTCGATCGTTCACAGCAGCAATGGTCGAGGTGGCATCAGAACAACGCGAACGGACTACGCGACGTGTTTGATCGAAGCAACTCGATGGCTCGGCCAGCAACCGTCGAAAGTTAAGGGCAGGCAAAAGCCTGCCCTACATTGGCTTTCGAGATGCCCACGCGGCGGGCCGCCCAGCCCGCTCTAGTAAAAGTTGGCGGAACCCATTCCCCGTCGCTAAGATAAGCTTGCTCTTCTGGCAATGTTCGCGGCGCCGCGTTCGCCGCGCCGGCGCGCCGCTCATATCCACTCGTTTCTCGTTTTAGGTGGGCAACACCATGACGTGGGATCCGTCTTCATGGGATGCTGGCGCGGGACAGCCGATGCAACCCTCGCAGCATAAGTCGAACGCTCCCTGGATTATCGTCGCGGCCGTGCTGGCCGTGGCGCTGGTCGGTGGGGCCGGTGTTGCCCTGTATTTCGGCATCGAGCGGCAACCCGTCGCGCAGCGCAACGACGACGAAGACCTGCCCGAAGTCGCCGAGGCATTCGACAACGCCCGCGCCGGCACCGCCGAACAAGAGCGGCCCGCCATCGAGCAAACCCTGCAAGACCTGCTCCAAGCTCCCGATCATCGCAAGCCGGAATTCTTTGATACCCAGCGAATGGTGCTGCATGCCATGAGCGGCGTGCAATTGTCGCGCGCCAGACGCCAATCGCTCGAGCGATCCGTGGTGGGCAACTCGCGGCAACTGATCGACAGGCTCAACGTCGAGGGCGGGCTCAGTGCCAACATCACGCTCGACGTGCGGCGGCTCGAGCGGCTGAAAGACAGCAACGACGTCGTCGCCTACGTGGTGCATCGCTTTCCCGATGGAACCGGAGTCAAATACCGCTGGTGGCTTTCCAAAGACCGCAACCGCTGGCAAATCTACGATGGCGAAACCCTGATCATCGGCCTCCGCATCACCGAAGGCATGCAGTTGGGCCTCAAAGCGGTGCTCCAGCCCGGAGCCAACTTTCAACAATCCATCCAAGCCTTTGGCAGGGCCTCGCAAGCTGTCGCGGCCGAAGACTACGACCAGGTGAAGCAAGCCCTGGCCGACTACCGCCGGGCAGGCCCCCTACCCAACCGCATCGACGCCCTGGCTTATTTCTACGAAGCCCTGGTGGCGCTCAACGAGGAAGAATGGTCCGAGGCCCTGAAGTACATCGACCAATCCGAGCGAAAGTACGCCGACGCGCCGATGCTCCCCTACCTGCGCGCCACGGCCCTGCTCGGGCTGGAAGAATACGATCGGGCCGTGCTATACGGCCGCAAGTACCTGCAATTGGTCGGCAACGATGCCGACGGCTGCCGCGTGCTGGGCGAAGCCCTCCGCAACCAAGGCAACCTGGCGGAGGCCGCCGACGTGTTCGCCACGGGGCTCGATGAGTACGCCAGCTCGCTCGACAACCTGCTGGGCCTGATCCAATGCCTGCCGCTGGACCAAATGCAGCCGGCCGCCCAGCGGATCGCGGCCAGCGGCGATCCTGGCACAAACTACGACACCCTGGGCAGCCTGCTCGTGGACGAGAGCGACTACGAGCGCCTGGCGGCGCTGGTTGCCGCCTGCCGCGAAACATTGGGCGAGAACTCCGATCACGAATATTACGAAGGCCTGGTCTGCCTGTTCCGCGGCGAGCCGGAAAAGGCAGAAACCCTGTTCCGCGCCGGCCTGGCGGTTTGCCCCGCGGACGACCGGGAATACTTCGAGAGCGAACTGCGCACCGCTCTCATGCGGCAACAGAAATACATCGATGCTTATCGTCTGGGCGACGACCAGTCGGCGGCGTTTGCGTCTCTCGCCCAGCAGAACAGTTACGATCCCGCGACTCTGGCCGAGGTGGCGGCCCTGCATCGCCAGAGCCATCCATCCGATCCCTGGCTTAATTTCTACGACGCCACGGTGGCCGAGCGCGGCGCCCAGCTTGAAGCCGCTGCCAGGCTGTTCGCCCAGTGCCTGGCCCAACCTGATGACGAAGAGCTGGTGCAAGTCGGCGAGGGCCGCTACCTCAACGTCATGTCCAATCTGGGTCGCCATGTCGAGGCGCTGCGCACGGCCGTGAACAAGGACGACGCCTTCCACCGCTTGGCCCGCCAGCTCGACAACCGCGCCCAGGCCAACGAGTTCGAGGCGCTCTGCAACGAATTCAACCGCGTGCAACCCGGCGATATTTGGATCGAAATCTACCGAGCCAGGGTCGATTACTTCCGCGGCCGGTATCGCCAGGCTGCCGAGCGACTATCCCTTTACTTCGACGACGTGCATGCCGACGATCGCGCCTGGCTCGAGCAACTGCACCTCGAAGCCCGCATCGCCGAAGGCAACCCCAGCATCGGTTACGCGGCCATGGCCGACAAGCGCGAAGCCTTTCGACGCCTGGCCCGCAAATACGATTGCCCGCTGCATCGCCAGCGGCTGCGCGACATGCTCGCCCTGCACGCAGCGACCGACCCCGACGATCCGCAGGTTCACTACAACCGCGGCCGGCTGGTTGTCGATGAGCAACCGGAGCAGGCCGCCGAGCATTACCTGGCCGCCTGGAAAGCCGACGAACCCGGCTATTCCCGCTACCTCTATTCCTACTGCCCTTTAATGGTGAAGCTGGGCCGCGAAACCGAAGCGTTGGCGGCGGCCCCGGCGGCACACCGTGCTTTTGAGACGTTGGCCCACCGTTTGTACACCGACAAGCAACCCGCGCGGCTCAGCGCGCTGTGCGAAGCGTACGCCCAAACAGCCGACTTCCAGCCAACCTCCGCCTGGCATACGTATCAGGGGCTGGCCGCCGAACTAGCGGGCGACCTGCCGCAGGCCGAGCAGCATTTGTCCACAGCCCTCGACATGGTCCCGCCCGCGGCGGAGCAAGACGATTACGATGAAGACGAATATGGTGAAGTGCTCAGCCACCACTGCCGCGTGATGGTGCTGCAAAACAAGACCAGCGAAGCCTACGCGGCGGCCAAACGTCCCAGCGGAACCCTCGACTGGCTGCTCGACGCGTTGTTGGAACGCCACGACTGGAACGCGGCCATCAGCCTGGTGAACCTGCACGGCGAAACCAACACGGTGGATTATTGGACGCTCGACACCCTCGTCGATTCCCTGTTGACAGCCGGCGAAACCGACTTGGCGCAGCAGGCCTTCGGCAGGCACGACCGTTCCACGGTCGAGCCCGACCTGGCCGATGAATACCGCAATTTGCAACTTCGCATTCGCTACCACCAAGGGCAAGGGCTTCAAGCCTACGACGAGCTTGGCCCCGAGGCCTTCGCCACGCTTCGGCAACTCTGCCAATTCCATTCAAATGCCAAGCTGCTCAAGGAGCTGATCGCCGCCCATCACCAGCGCCAGCCCAACGATCCGGAACTGCACGTCGCGGAGATTGAGCTGGCCGGCCTGGAGCAGGATTCCGCCCGCCAGGCCGAGTTGCTGCTCCAGTGGCAAAACAATCCGCAACAACCCGATTGGTATCGCTGGAGGTACGATCTGGACGACGTGCTCGTGGCCCTGGCCCGCGCCGGCCGCGCGCCCGAAGCCCTGGCGCTGGCCGAAGCCCGCGACCAAGACCTGCCCAACGACGAGCACGACCACTACCGGCAGGGCATCATCCACGCGCTCTCAGGCGACCACGCCCAAGCGGCCCAGGCCTTCGACCGCTGCCTGGAGCAAGTCCCCAGCGACAGCTACCGCCGCACCGAGATCTACACGCACGAAGACCTCGCGCCGCTCATCAAAACGGAAGCGGCCTACGCACCGCTGCGTGAGAAGTACCCGCCCAAAGAGCAAATGTAGGGCCAGGCGCAATGCTTACGCCCGTGGCGCCAGACATTGGTAGATACTGCATTGTCAGCTACCGTACCCGCGCAAGAAGTACGAACCGCCCACAAAACCGCCAGAAATCCAGCCCGCCAGCCAATTGAAACGAGACCTGGCAAAGAAAATTAAGGAAAAGGCGGTTGAAAAAGGGTTAACGGCGTAGCGTGCCACCCGCCCAAATTGCTAATCAGTAAGTGGACGACGGCCAAGGGAAAAGCTCCTATTGAAACCCTCGAATTTGCTTGACTTAGCTTTCTTCCGTACGAGTTGAATCTGCGGCCTCTGCCCTCTTCCGTGGGCGCGCGGTAAACTAGGCGGAGATTCCCCAACCGTCCTGCCCGCTCTTGTGGAGTTGCTTGTAGTCCCGCGGCAGGCGTTGCGTATTTATCCTGAGAACCAGCCATGCCCATCGACCCACGGAAGCGACAGAAGAAATTGGAACGCCGCAAGGCGAAGGAGAAATCGAAAGCCATTGCCGAGCGGAAGCGGGCCGTGGCGCTTGTGAATAAGACCCTGGATGCGATTTCCACCGCGCCGATCTTGCATTGCTACCGTAGCGAGAGCATTTTTGAGGAAGGCATGGGCGAGGTGCTCATCTGCCGTTCGCTCCCACACAACCAGGTGGCGTTCGGCATGTTCTTGCTCGATCTCTACTGCATGGGCGTGAAGAACGCCATGTTTGAGATTGCGACGCTGGTTCGCTACGAGCAGAACCTGCTGAACAAGCTCCGCGCGCGGAATCCGCTGGCGGCGATCGATCCCGCTTCGGCCCGCAAGCTGGTCGAAGGGGCGGTGGATTATGCGCTGTCGCTTGGCATTCCACCCCACCCTGACTACGAAGATGCCCAACGGGTGCTTGGCGATATCGACGCCAGCGTCAGCAATGAATTGTTCGTGTACGGTAAAGACGGCAAGCCGTTTTATATTGCCGGGCCTCGCGACAGTTTCGAGAAGTCGAAGCAGATCGTGCAGATGCTGCACGCTCGCTTGGGCGAAGGCGGTTATGTTTACCTGGTGCCTGTGGCAGGCGATGATTATGTGCCGCTGCCGGACAAGCCAGTTCGATTGAATATTGGCGCCGACGAATAACAGTTTTCCGGCGGTGTCGCTACGCTCAACCGCCGGCTACTGGCTGCAAACCCCTTCGGGGTTATAAATACGGATGAGGCTCGTCTGCTCTCATTCAGGTTGGCGCTTCATAAGAGATGATTGCCTATCGACGAAATCGGGAAGTAAATAATTGCTGTCCCTTAATCATTACCTATCGTGTCAGCCAGGGACGTTTTTGCCGGCCCTCACTAACGTGTCGGGTTGCAATAAGTCAAGTGCCACCACCATGCGCCTTGCCCGCCGTCTATTGCTGATTGTTTGGGTCAGCCCCGCCAGTTTGCTTGGGTTATTGGTGGGGCTGCTCGGCCTGGCAACCGGCGGCGGGGTGCAGCGGGCGGGTCCGGTGCTGGAGTTTTACGGCGGAGCCGTTACCCGGCTGTTGCAGCGAGGGCTGCTGGTTCCGGCCGCCGCCATGACGCTGGGGCATGTGATTCTGGGGCAGACGCCCGCCGACTTGCATCGCTGTCGGACCCACGAAATGGTGCATGTTCGGCAGTACGAACGCTGGGGACCGGCTTTCATTCCCGCTTACCTGGCGGCCAGTTTTTGGCTCTGGCTGCACGGGCGGAATCCCTATCTCGATAATCCATTTGAGCGTGAGGCTTATAATGAGGCGCCGTGAGTTGCCCCCCATTCGGTTCGCGCGTTGACCTAGGGCTTTTGCTCACTTTTTTCGTGAGCGGCCCAATTTTTTTCACCAAAAGCTGCCCGCTGGCCGCGTTAGAATAAAAGCGTTCGATCCCCTCTGTTCGGGTAGAAGTCGACGATGCAGCCTGCCCAACTAGCCAGCTACTTTGAAGCGAATTACGACACCTGGTGTCGGTTCGTGGCTGCCATGTTGCACCTGCGGGCAGACGACCCCGAGGTGCAAAATATTGTGCAAGAAGGGGTTACGAACCTGATTGCCAGAGGGGGGGGCATGGCGGCCATCGACGAGGAGCGCCCCGCTCCGCTTTTTTTCGCCGCCATTCGCAACGCGCTTCGCGACAATCGTCGTCGCCGCAAGCACCAGCAGGACTATCTTCAGCGGCAGGCGGAAGAGACCAGCGATCTGCTCGACGCCCGCGAGTTGGAAGCCACGCCCGACGAGTTGCATTCGCTTCGCGAACAGGTGAGCGAAGCGTTGCGAGAGGCGGTCGGCCGGTTAACGCCGGCGGAACTGCAGGCCGTGCTGCTTTGGCTGCGCTGGGGAAGCCGCGGGAAAGCCATCGCCCAGTTGGGTCCGCTGAGCGACGAGGACGTGAGCAATCGGTACGACCAACCGCTCCATCGGGCCAAACCCAAAATTCGTGCGCATTTGGGTCCGCTGTACCACCAGGCCGCTCAACTGGGCGCGGAGAACGTGCTGCAATTATTACGGGAAGCCGCGGAGTGGGCGGTGGTGGAAGCCCGCACGCCATAGCCGTGTCTTTTCCTGAGCCAAACTATCGATCAGGCCACGTGCAATCGAGGGCCTGTTTGCCGAGAGTGAGACTGCCCATGCAAATCTCTTTAGTCGATGTTGAGAAGCTTGCCCGTGGCGAGCCGATTGCTCACGAATCGTTCTTGGCAATCCTGCTTTCTCCCACGGCCCTGGCACGAGTTTCGGCCGTTCGCGACATGCAGCAAATGTTTGAACCGGCCCGCGGGAACCCCGCCCCGCGAGAAGACGGGTCATCGCCCAATGTGGCTGGCGAACTTCTCTTGGGCGGAGAGTCGCAAGCGGCGCCGCCGGCGGAAATGCCCTGTTCGTTTGCCGAGCTGGCCGAGTTTCTGGAGCAGGGGTCGCTCGATCCCAGTCGTGCGGCCGTGGCCGAGTCGTTCCTGGCCAAGAATTTTCCGGAAGCGATCGCCGACCGCGCCCATGTGGGCGAACGCTCGCGAAGAGTAGCTGCCGCGGATCCGGTTCCGCCGCGGACCCGGGGAGAATCGGAGCTGGGGTGAATGGCCGCGGCGAGCGTGTATTGGCCTGCCCGGCGTCCTGCTTGTTCGCGGCGTGGGTGGGGGAGTCGCGGAGAAAGTTGGCCCGCTCAGATTCCGGCCTTGCCTGACTTTGACCAAGCGTTTATGGTACGCCGCCTTTCCTGCAACCAGCCCGTCTTTGGCGAAGCGAAGCAACTTTCGCCCGCGACACGGTGTGTTTGCGCGATCACCGGTATCACGCTGCTGGCCATGCTGGCGGTGGCCGCCTGGTTGACGCCGCCGGTGGTGGGAGGAACGTACGGTTTGCACCAGCAACTGGGGCTGCCTGCGTGCCGGTTTGTGAGCCAATGGCAGGTTCGATGTCCTTCGTGCGGCATGACCACCGCCTGGGCCCACGCGGTTCGAGGGCAATTGCGCCTGGCACTGGCGGATAACGTGGCGGGAACCCTGCTGGCGTTGGCGGCGATCGCGGCTGTGCCGTGGACGCTGGTCACGGCTGGGAGGGGAAGTTGGTTGCTGGTTCGCTGGCGCTGGAGCGTGGCCGTTTGCCTGGTTGCGCTGGTGTTGCTGGTGAGCCTGGTGGATTGGCTGTTGCGGCTGATCTGGAATTAAAAATTGACCAAACGCCTCGCGGCCTGTCGTTGGAACGACGCCCGCCCGCCAGGCTGAACCGTAAGAACGCACATCTTTAGTCGGCCGGGCAAACGCCAGGAAATCTTCGGGCGCCACGTCGGCAACAACTATTCAGCTTCGAGGAGACGCGATGGAACGCACTCTCTCTGCTCCGTTGTGGCGCAAGCTCTCGTGGAGTTGCCTGGCGGTGTCGTTGTTCAGCTTCACCGGCTGCACGGGCCTACTGACCATGGCGGCCTACCTGATCAAAGGCACCGACATGCCGGCCGAGTTCAAAGATCTGAAAGACAAAAAGGTGGCCGTGGTGTGCCGGGCGCCGGTGACGATGAACACCGACCAGGCCATGGGCTGCCGCGAGTTGGCCGACCGGGTGACGTTCCTGCTGCAAGCCAACGTGCCCAAGATTAAAACCATCGATCAGCAGGACGTCGCCGACTGGACGGACGAAAACAACTGGGAAGATTTCCGCGAAATCGGCAAGGCCTTGCAGGCCGAGATGGTGGTCGGGATCGACATCGACGACTTCAGCCTGCAACGCAGCAGCAGCGTGTACCAAGGCCGGGCCAAGGTTCGCATCAGCGTGTACGACATGGAAAAGAAGGAGCGGGTGTACGACAACCAGCCGAACCAGTTCCTCTACCCCAACTCGGGCGGCATGCCGGTCAGCAATGTTCCGCGCAACGAATTCCGCAAGCACTTCGTGTACCAGTTGGCCGATTTGATCGGCACCAAGTTCTACGCCCACGATGCGCGTTCGACGTTTGCCGCCGATACCCACGCGATGTCGCTCGATCAGTAGCGAATCGGCCGGGCAGCACCGGTTTGAAATGAATGCCAAGAACCCCGGGAAAGCTGTTTTCCCGGGGTTCTGGGCGTTCAAGGCGAGACGGAATCGACCGTTAGGCGAACAGGCTGCTGATGGCCTGGGCCTTGACCAACTCGCGGGGTTGGTTCAGGTGGTTGTAAACAATGGTTTCCGGATCGATGCCAAACGTGTGGTAGATCGTGGCCAGCAGTTCGCCCGGGTGCACGGGATTTTCGAGCGGAGCCGAAGCGGTCTTGTCGCTCTTGCCATGCACGTGTCCGCGCTTGATGCCGGCGCCCGCCATAACGGCCGTATAGCAATAGGGCCAGTGGTCGCGGCCGTCGGCGCTGTTGCCGTTGCCCGAGGTGCTGACGCCCTTTTGAGGGCTGCGGCCAAACTCGCCCACCGCCACCAGTAGCGTGTCTTCAAGCAGGCCGCGTTCGTCGAGATCGGCAATCAGCGTGGAGAGGCCGGCATCGAGCATGGGGCCCGATTGCTCTCGCATGCGTTTGGTGAGGCCCACGTGATGGTCCCAGCTGTGATTGTCGCTGTTAGCCACCTTGGGCCACACCACTTCGACCACGCGAGTGCCCGCTTCGACCAGTCGCCGGGCCAACAGGCAGCTTTGCCCGAAGGTGTTGCGGCCGTAGCGGTCGCGGGTGGCTTCGGTTTCTTGCTTGAGATCGAAGGCATCGCGGGCTCGGCCCGAAACAATGAGGTTCAGAGCCTGGTCGTAGTACTCGTTGAGCTTGAAGTCGGCCACGGCCTTGTCCACGGTGGGCATGCCGGCGTTGATGACGTCGCGAAGGCGAGCGCGGCGTTCGAGCCGACCGGCGAAGACCTCGGGTCGCAATTGCAGATCGTCGATCCGGATGCGGTCGAGCTTGTTCATGTCGAGGTCGTCACCGTCGGGATACAACGTGTAGGGGTCGTACGCCCTGCCGAGGAACCCGGCCGTGCCGCCCTTGCCCACCACGTTGCTTTCTTGCAGCGGGCGGGGCAGCATGACGAACGGCAGCATGGGCACTTGCGGCGGCTTGAGCCGAATGATGTTGGAGCCAAAGTTGGGGAAATCCTTGGGGCTGGGAGGTTCCAACTGGCCCGAGGGGCTGACCTTGTCGGTGGTGTAGCCGGTCATCATTTGATAGATGGCGGCCGTGTGGTTGAACAGACCGACCGGCGTGTAGCTCATGGAGCGAATGAAGGTGAACCTATCGTTCTCCTGGGCCAGCCGCGGCAAGATTTCGGTCACCTTGACGCCCGGCACCTTGGTGTCGATGGCCTTGAATTCGCTCTTTACATTGTCGGGCACGTTTTCCTTGGGATCCCACAGGTCGATATGGCTGGGACCGCCCTGCAGATAGACCAGAATGATGCTCTTGGCCTTGCCCCAGCCGCGGCCCGCGGCTTCCGCCGCTTGCGCCTGGCCCGAGCGGGCCTGCAATTGCAGCATGGACCCTAACGAAAGCCCCAGCATGCCCGATCCGCCCACGCGGAGCAGATCTCGGCGCGAAACTTTCATGTCGTGGTCGCACATATCCTTGCCAGGCTGTCCGGGAATGATCAGCATTGCTTCGCTCCTTGGGGGGGCAGATCCAATCCAAATGTATCGTGGTAACCTGGCGGCGTCCAATTTTGGGAACGCCCGCGCCAGGACGTATTCAGTTTTTTAGTGGTTGAACAAGAAGGCTGGGCTGTTGAGCAATGCCCAGGCCAGGTCTTGCACGGCCGTGAGCCGGGCGTTGGCCGCTTGCAGTTCGCTCATTTTTACGTCGGCCCGCAGTTGGACGAGCTTGGGATCGAGCGGCACCGGCAAGCTGGCCTTGGCCAGGGCATCTTGCAGCCGCTTGAGCTTGGGATCGACCGCGCGGGGCAGTTTGGCCTTGGCGAGGGCGTCGGTGAGCTTCTTCAATTCGCCATCGTTTTCGCGATAGAACCTGGTCAACTCGGCGAGTTGCTGCTTGTCGCGTTTATCGGCCGGAACCTTGAGGATGGCCGCGATCGCCGGCGAGAGACCTTCCAGCCGAATGGGGCGGGGCGACGTGGTGACGCTGATGCGGAACTTGCCCAGCGTGTGCAAGCCGTCTTGGTACTGGTGATCAAGGAAGAACTTGAGCAGCGTGCCCGAGGCCTCGCCCAGGTTTTCGGCCGTTTCGAATACCGCCGTGTGGTTCTTGCCGAACTGGTCGGAAATGGCCCAACCGTTGCTGGCCGGGGCAAGCTTGCCGTCGATGGCCGTGGCCACGGCGTAGTTGTTCTGGCTGAAATCGGCCTGGGCGTTCTGCAAGGTTACCTTCTTGAGATCGTTGGCCTGGCCTTCGGGGCCGGCTTCCAAGCGGAACTCGGTCAGCACGAAGTTGCCGTTCTGAGCCCGCCCGGGACCCTTGCTGGGCAGTTTGTCGTCGGCCAGGGCTTCCAGCCGCACACCGGTGATTCCGATGAGACTGGTCTTGGCCTGCACGATGTAACTGCCCTTGTTGTTGGCGCCGGTAACGGTGATCGCCAGATCGCTTTCCTTCTTCAGTTTGGCGTTGAAGGTGGAAGTCAAATCGTGCGGATCGAGGGCCGTCCAGACGGTGGATTGCTGAATGTTGGTTTCCCAGGCCGATTGTTTTTCGGCCAGGGTGCTCTCGTATTCCTTCAGCGCGGCTTCTGCCTTGGCGAGGGCTTCGGCATGCTTGCGGTCGAGGTCGGCCTCGCGGTCGGCGATTTCGGCCGCGTAGGCGTCGAGGGCCGTTTTGGCCGCATCGACCTTGGTTTGCCGCTCGGCCTCCATGGCGGCGATGCCATCGGCAAACCTGGCTTCCATGGCCGCCAGCCGTTTGGACAGGGCGGCGTGGTCGGTGGGAATTTCTTGCATCAATTCCAAGCTGGCGGCGATCTCCGCCTCGCTGGCCGAGCGCGACAAGATTCGCATGAAGACGTCGTTGACCAGGGCCTGGTCGTCCTTTTGCTCCGTTGCCAGGCGGGCCAGTTCGTTCTTGGGATCGGCGATGGCCTCGGCCAGGGTGGGACCGCTGATGAGAGCCATGACGGGACCCAGTTGCAGGCTGTTGACGCGTTCGCACTCGCAAGCGCTTTCGCGGGGCGGGCGACCGAACTTGGCCAAGAAGCCGCTGGGGAGTTCCACGCCCGAGTCGGGCAGGGCCGAAGCCCTGGTGCCCGGGGCGACACCGGGGAATCGCGAAACCGAGCCCGTCACGCGCTGGATGGCGTCGTACAGCACCTCGGCCGGCAATCGGCGCGCGACGGCGTGCGAGTAGTTGATGGTGTCGTCTTCATTCCATTGGTTCGTGGCCACCGAAAGCTGGTAGGTGCGCGACTTGCAAATCAGTTTGATCAAGTGCTGCACGTTGAAATCGCTGGCCAGGAATTCCTGGGTGAGGTAGTCGAGCAGTTCGGGATTGCTGGGGGGGTTGCCGGCGCGGATGTCGTCGATGGGCTCCATGATGCCCACCCCGAACATGTATCCCCACAGCCGATTCACATAGCTGCGAGCAAAGTAAGGATTGTTGGGCGAGGTGATCCAGGCGGCCAACTCGGTGCGTCGCGAGGCGTTTTCTGGGGCTTCGAATTGGCAATCGAAGGGGAACTCGGGCGGAGCCGGCTGGCCGGTGCGCTCGTGAACCACGTCGCCCTTGGTTTGATCGAACACCACTTCGTACAGCGGTTTGGCGCCTTCCACCGCGGTGCCGCCGATCTTCTTGTCGCCAGCGGCTGGATCGGCTTTGAGGCCCACCTGGGCAAAGTAGGCCGCTGTTTCGTAGTACTGGTCTTGGGTCCAGCGTTCGAAGGGATGGTCATGGCACTTGTTGCAATTGAACCGCACCGCCAGGAAGAGGTGCGTGGTGTTCTCCATGATCTCCACCGGCTCGCGGAGAATCTTGTAGTACGAGGCGGCCGGGTTTTCCTTATTGGAGCCGGAGGCCGTGAGGATTTCGTAGGCGAACTCGTCGTAGGGCCGATTGGCGGCAATCTGGCCGCGAATCCAACCGCGGAACTGCGAGGCGCCTTCCGGCCCAAGGAATTTGCGATTCACCTGGAGCAGGTCGGCCCACTTGTTCGTCCAGTATTCAATGAACTCTTCGCTGCCGACCAGGCGGTCGATGAGTTCTTCGCGTTTGACGCGCTGCTCGCGCGGGTCGGCCAAGAAGGCTTGCACGTCTTCGACCTTGGGGGGCAGACCGGTCACATCGAGATACACGCGGCGGATGAAGTCGGTGTCGCTGCAAACTTCGGATGGCAGAATCTTCATGCGCTGCCATTTGTCGGCCGTGAGCTCGTCGATCTTGTTGAAGGTCGGCGGTTGCTTCCACTGGAACCCGCCGCGGTCGCCCATCACCGACAACGTGGTGGCGGCATAGGCCCCTTCGAACCGAGCCAGAATCGGAGCTTCGCCGCGTCGCAGGGGCGTGAGCAAACCGCCGCGTTCGGTGGTGGCGACTTCCATGTTGCCGGTTTCCACATAGGCTTCTTGAGTGACGTCGCGAACCGAGTCATCGGCGTAGGTGGCCAGCACGCGAACCTGTTGCCGCGAGCCCACGCGTTGCACGATGGGATTCTGGGGGACGAGATCGATTTTGGTAACGCGGGGCGCCGCGGTTTCCAGCTTGGCGCCGTTGGCGATCCAGCTTCGCAAGATGGCGTAATAGGTGTCGTGGCGATCAATCAGCTTACCGCCCTGGTGCGGAACGGCGCCGGTGGCTTTGAGTAACATCAGGCTGTCGTCGGGCGAGGCCAGGTTGACCCGCCGGGCGGAAAGGTCGTCGGTCAGCGCTCGCACATCGAAGATGGGATCGTAACCGCGGAGCGAAAGCTTGAAGCCATTCTTGCCCTTGGCGGCGCCGTGGCAGGTGCCCTGGTTGCAACCCAAGCGAGAGAGCACCGGATTCACTTCGCGAACAAAATCGGCATGCATGGCGGTTTGCATGCCCGAAATCGCCAGCGGCACGGTGACCGATTTCCCCTGGGCGGCAAGGGTCAGCGTGCCCTGCCCATCGGCGACCGGTTGCACCAACCCGGAGGCGGAAACCTCGACCAGGTTGGCCGAGCGTTTGGAGGTCACCAGGCGGGTGACATCGACCGTATCGCCCGAGGTTAGCTTGGCCTGGACGAGAAGCTGCACGTAGCTGCCGGGACCGAACAACTCGATTGATTCAGGCTGCGCGCTCAGTGAGGCGATCTGCATGCCAGCGGGGAGTGCTTCGGACTCGACGCGGGGGGTGGGTCGGCGGTAAACCACGCTTGCGGCGCTTAGCATGTCGGTGGCGTTTGCGGCGATGGGCGCGGGTGAAAAGCTTTGCACGGCCTGGCCGGTTGCGGCTTCAAACACGCGAACCTGTCCATCGTTGCCGGCTAGCGCTAGCAGTTTGCCTTCGGGATGGAAGGCCACGGTATAAATGGCCGCGTCGGGCACTTTCACTTGGGCGATAGCCTTCACGCCTTCGCGTTGATAGGCTTCCAGCCTCGCCTTTTCTTCGGGCGTGCGCTGTTGCACCGTTTTGCCGTTGATGGCCTCGATATCTTTGGGCAAGGCGGTATCGAATTCGTACGAGGTGACCTGAAGTTCACTCTCGCCATTGAGCGTGCTCACCGCGGCGATTCGTTTGCCATCGCGGCTGACGTCCACCCCAAAGATTCGGCCGAGCATGGGGGGCATTTGCCGAATCAGGTTGGCGTCGTCGCCAATCTTGCGGGCCGTGATGCGGAAAATGCGGTAGACCTTCACGCGGCCATCGGAACCGCCGAGCACGACTTCATCGCGATCGGGATGGCGCACCACGGCGGTCAAGCCACCCTTGAGCGCGCCGGGCGTGATCGAGGTGATGTTGTCCACAAATCGCTCGGTGGCCAGTTCGGTCAGCTTGGCCGCGCCGTCACGATCGACGGAAACCAGGTTCGAGCCGTCTTTGGAGAAGGCGGTGGCGCGAACCCAGTCGGTGTGAGCGCCTTGGAATAGCACCTGTTTGCCCGACTCGCTGTCGATGGCGCGCACCGTATTGTCGGCGCAGCCAAAGGCGATGGTTTTGCCGTCGGGCGACCAGCTGCCGCCGTAGAGCGTGTCGTGGGTCATGGGCACCGATAGCTGCAATTTGCGATCGGCCACGTTCCAGATCTGCACTTCGCCCATCCGGCAAGGCAAACCGCCGACCACGGCCAGGCGGGCGCCGTCGGGCGAAAATCGCACGGATTGAATCCGTTCCGACATGCCTACCAGCCGGCTGTCGAGCTGGTTATCGGCGGTGCGAACCAGCAGCACTTCGTGGAACCCGGCCACGGCGAGCAGTTTGCCATCGGGGGAGTAGTCCAAGGCGGTAATGACGGGCGGCCGCGTGTAAATGGGCGGATGGTCCTGGTCGAACCGCTGCTGGGCCGCCGCCGGCGTGTCGTCCACGGCGCCTTGGGCAATCCAGTTGCGAATGAGTTCAATTTCAGCGGCGGCCAGCGGGGGTTTTCCCTGCGGCATTTGGGCCTTGCCGTCGGTCGGCGTGATGAGTTCGAGCAGGTAGCTTTCGTTGGGCTTGCCCGGCGCCACGGCGGCCATTTTGCTTTCGCCACCGGCCACCAGCTTATCGAAAGCGGTCATCACGTAAGAGCCCGACGCTTTGGCCGGCTGGTGGCAACCCTGGCACTGGGCCTGAAAGATGGGGCGAATTTGATCGTAGTAGCTGATCTTAGCGCTCTCGTCGCTGCCGCTGGCAGGTCGAGCTTCGTCGTCGGCCAGGACAGACCCCATTCCGGCCATTCCAACCATTCCGACAACTAGGATCAAAGCCAGCAGCGCGAATGCCGAAGCCAAAGTTCTCCTGGCGGCTTTGATCCGCCCAGTGCAACGCAAACCCATGTAAACCTCCAACCAAGGGAATCCAGAAACTGGATTCGGTCGTTCGTGTGCTATGCCCACCGATTCGAGCCGTGTTCCGCGACACCATGAATTGCCTCGTTTCCAGCGCCCGCCTTCACGCCTGGCATGCAGGGGAGAAGGCGGTGGAAACGCAGGGTTTTCTGGTTTGCGAACCGGCCACGTTGCGCCACGGCCTGATCCCCAGGCGGAAGAGCGCGCGAAAACGGAATCGGCGGCGAGAATATCGGAAAGCTGAGAACATTTTGGGAAAGGGCAGGCGAAATTGGAATGCGAGCCGAGAGATCGCAATCCATTCCACCGCCTACCATTGTACCCAGTCCGGCAAATATCTCTCGGCAAATCTTGGACGCATGTCCATGACGGCGTTCTCCCACCAAGGGGGAAACCGCCAAGTCATTTGCGCGCGGCCGCGCTCAGGCCAAAAGAGAATTTCGCGGAACTGAAACCAATGAACCGGGATTGAAATTTAACGCTGAACATCATTTTGGGATGACAACGCCAATCCACCATTCCAGGGAGGGAGTGGAGGTAGCCCAGCGGCAAGCAGGGCAGGCGAGAATTCTGGCTTCGAGAATGGTTGCGTGCGGCTGTGCACGCTTCCCGAAGCTCCTACCGATTTTCGAGGGATGGCTTGGCAAAACGCCCCCCCGACGGTTGGCTGCCAGCCAACAGGGTTTAAATTACTGAAAAGTGGGGGGCGATGCAAGAAATTTATGACAGCAGCTAGCGTCATTGGCGTCACGTTGTCGGGAGGCGCGTTCGAATGGGGGGCGGGTTGGATTACTTTCCGTTCATCTTGGGGCCGTAAGTCCTGTGGTTTGGCGCCGGCGGCTTTCGGGCCTGGACAAACTTTCGCCACGAACGGTGATTTTTCCGTCACCGCCAGGAAAACCAGCTCGGTCGGTGCCATCGCGCCACGTGGAAAAACCGCCGCGTTTAACCTGGTTGGGGTTCTTACCCAAGGTTCGGCACGGGGGTTGCCTTAGCGGGTTGCCGCCAGGTACGAACAACGCCGCTTCGTTCGAGGGTCAGCGGAAGAACGAAGAAGGATCGCGTTTGCTTCAACCGCGCCAGGTTCATTCACCCCCCGTGTCGGATGGCGCGTTTGCCGTCGTTCTTTCTGAAAGGAATGTGTGTTGACTATGAGTTTGCATCCACAATTGCGCCCCGCTTCCGCTGGGCAGAAATCCCCAGTCCCAGCGGCGGAGGCTCATCCTCGCCGCGGTTTCACGCTCGTGGAACTTTTGGTGGTGATGGCCATTATCGCCATTCTGGTGGCGCTGCTGTTGCCGGCCGTTCAAGCGGCCCGCGCCGCGGCCGCGCGGACTACCTGCTTGAACAACATGCGGCAGTTGGCTCTGGCATTCCACAACTACGAAAGCTCGAAACAGCACCTGCCGTATAGCAAACGCGTGGAGAGCGATGGCGCCGCGCGGAGTTGGCTGCCCGACTTGCTGCCCTACTTGGAGCAGGAGAATATCGTGAGCGGCGCCAACTACGACCTCACCCAGGATTGGTGGCGGATTCAGAGCGAATACACCAACAATGGCGACGGCACCTACACCCCTGCCGGCGTGGCGGTTCCCAACGGCATCACCGTGCAAAAGTTTATCGACGTCGTTCAGTGCCCTGCCACTCCCGTTCAAGATCGGACGCAATTCAAGGACGATGGCCCGGTCGGTCATAAAATCGGGGCCTGCGGCGATTACTTCACGCCGGAAGGGGTTCACAGCGCAATCTTAGGGGAATGGGCAACGCTAAATCTGCCCATGGGGGCTGCCGTGCCGGGCTTTCCCCCTGGCACTTCTGCCTCGTCGAACGTGGTTCTGTCGGGAGCCTTGCAGCCCTTTGGCGCGGGCGCCCTGCCCTCGTGGACCAGTGATTCCGACGGCGATCCTATCGATGGCCGCATTGAAGTGATCAGTGCGCGCTCGCGTTTTCCCACGATGTCTGGCATCAAGGACGGCACTTCCAACACGATCCTCGTCGGCGAAAATGCCGGCCGTGAAGATGTGTGGCGGGGCCGGGTGATGACGCCCGCCGACACCGTGAAGAGCTCTTCCACGTGCGCTCGTGCCCGCGGCGGCGCCTGGGCGACCAACGACAACAGTTTCCCGATCGGTCAACGCATCAGTTGGTGCGGCACGGGCGGAACCTTGGGAGCCCCCACGGGTCCGATGAAGATCAACAGCTCTAACGAGTGGGGGCACCTGTACTACAGCTTCCACGATGGCGGAGCCCAGTTTGCCTTCGCCGACGCCTCGGTTCGGTTTATTTCCGACGAAGTCGCCCTGTGGGTGCTCGCTTCGCTGACCACCCGCGCCGCCGGGGAAGCCTTGAGCAGCAGCGATTATTGAGCCCTGGCATGCTTGGATTGCCGCGGAACGACAGCGGACAGTAATTTGTTGATGACCGTGACACCCTCTCGCCCGGCGCGGTACTCGCGCCCGGCGACGAGGGTTTCGTTGCAGGCGGCTCCCGGCTCGGCGCCGGAGGCGAACCAGTGAAAGTGTTGCGAGGGGTTGTCCAATGGCTGCTTCGGAGAAGGTTCCGTCCGCCGACGTCGCTAAGAAAAAGTCGCCCGCGGGCGTCGGATCCGATTTGCGATTATCGCTCACTTGCCCTCAGTGCGCGAGCTCCGGCTGGGTCGAATGGCACAAGCTCAAGCGGGGCCTGCGCTGCCCGAAGTGCCGCTGCGAGTTCTTGATTGACCGCACGGGCCAGGTGCTTTCTCAAGCCGAGATGCGGCAGGTTCATTTCCGCTGCCCTCGCTGCAACCAGTCGGGCTCGGTGCCGGCGGCGCTTTCCATTCGCAAGGCCGAGTGCGGGGCATGCAGGCTGCCGTTGGTGAGCGGGCCCGACAACCGCCTGCATGGCGTGGAAGAAGTTGCCGCGATGCGCCGCGCGGCCAACATGGCGGCAAAGCAGCGTAAGCTCAAGGATCGCCTCGCCGCTCGGTTCCATACCGAAGACGGCCAGCTTCGTCGCTGGCCCGTGGTCTACGCCGTTGTGCTGATACTCGTGGTGTTGGTCCTGGCGGGTTGGGGGTTCTCCCAACTTTTTGACAACTCCACCACGGGCCGTATTCGCGACTTCACACAGGTTTGTTTGGCAGGAAAGTGGAAAGTCGCCACGCGGGAATACTTGCCCGACGACGCCGTGCAGCGCGCCGAGTTCGATCGCTGGCGAGTTCGTTACTTTTCGTCCATCTTGGATGCGCATCGGCCCAAGGACGATGAAGTAGAAATTGAAGTCGAGCCCATCGAGGCGGGCCAGCCCCAGAGCCCGCAGCAGGTCTTCCGGGTCACCTTGAAAAGCACATTCATTGGCGAGCGGAGTCACGAACAGGTTTGGCGTTTGGAAGGCGAAGCCTGGTCGTTCGATGTGCTGGCCACATTGGCCCGAACCGATCGCCTGCCGCGGCAAAACACGCCTGGCAACGCAAGAATCGGCGGTCTTCCTGCATCGCCTCTGCGCCGGTGAGCAACGAGAGCCGGATTGATGTTGCCGTGGCGGCCATCGCGCCGCCATGGGAGCGTTTCGAGCGCAAAATTCGGAGTAGGAGTTGGGAGCGGAAACGCGGCGGCGGTTTCGTTGTCTTTGGCATCCACGAATTTACCCCCCGCCCGGCGTTCGTTCCTTACTGCCTGGCGAACGAATTGCATTCGACATGCAACATCCAGTTCTTTCCATTGGGCGTGACTTTGACGATGGTGAATAGGTTCTGCTGTTGCACCAGAAGGAGATAACGGGCATGCGGCTGATCGGCCGGCCCTGTGCTGTGCAACGCCCACTTCAGATCGCCCGGCTTGCCGCTCGAAAAGCCCGGCTTGGCAATGTCTGGGAATGTCGCTTGAATCTTGGTCGCGTAATGCTGAAATATGTCGTCCACGCTATCCGCGATCTCCTGCCACGATGAGAGCCTCCCATCATAACCCTGCGGCAGCGTAAATCCGCTGTAATCGGACCTGTGGGGCTTCACGTCTGGATATTGCCACGGAGCAATGATTGCGTGCTGGGGATGGTCCTCGTCGGCGACGACGACCGCCGGCGCTAAAGCGCATGCCGCGGCCAGCAGGACAAGTTGACGCATGGTCGACCTTTCGCAAATCGAGGCAATTTCCGGGCATCAAGATGGCGTACTGTCGCGCGACAGGTAGATGATTTCAAGCAGCGACTCCGTGTCCTGGGGAGTCACGATGATGGTGATCAACGCATCATTGACCATGAGGTGCAACAAATACTCACCGCCAGGGTTCTTTTTGGAAATCGTGTTGTACATCCTGGCCCTGACTTGAATGGTTTCGGTTTGACCGATCACGGTTCTGCCGATTTCCGTTCCCCTCTCCGGCACCTTGAAAGGAATCTGGATCTTCAGGTTCAGCTTTTTGGCATAGTAGCCAAGAATCCGTGGGACGCTGTCCTTCGTGCGTTGCCGAACATAAACAAATCCTTCCGCAGGGGCGTCTGTTTGATCTGCGCCCGTCTTCTCGACAGGAGCGTTGGGATAGAGCCAGCCGGCGGCCGCCTGTTCGGCGGGAGATGGATCAGCGGGAGGTGGATCGGCGGCCGCTGCCGAAGGGGGAAACGACCCGATCGAAACCACGATCCCCGCAATCAACCCGGCGACTTGTAAAGTTCGCATCGAAGAACTCGCTGCAAAATGTTGGGAAGCGTCTGAAGGCCGTCCAAACCTCGTCGGCTCGCGGGCAGCCAATGTTGGGCAGGCACTCTACCTGCCACCATGCGGGTTAAATCATTCAACACGTGGTGGACTACCCTTCGGGCTTCCACGGCCAAACGATGTGCCCACGCCCTTGGCCAGGTTGTCAAAGTTTGGCAGCAGCACCGGGCCGTCGCCTCACGTCCAGTTCGTTTCGTATTGCCCTATTCCCACCCCTCGGCGAAAGCTCGACCAGCGCCACTCAAAATGGCAACCAACCAAGCCATGCTCGATGCGGTTGAAGTGAATTTAATCCCGATGCCGTGCAATATCAAATTCTTCGGCGGCGTGGTGCCGCCCAACGAACCACGCCCCAGTAGAGTTATTCTGGGCTAGGCCAGTGGGCAATCGCCGTCAGCCCGCCGCCTTGACGTACATTCCGCTCAACCACTGGCCGCCCAACAGAAAGAGAGAAACTCGAGCAACTGCCTGGTTCCTAGAAAACGCTTTACCCGTGGATGATGCACCTTCGCCCCCCTTTTTTGGACGAGCCGATCGAAGGCTGTGCCTCACTTCCACTTCTATTTACCCGGGCAAAGCCCAGGCTGGCACACGAAAAATGAACCTTTTCTCAATGGCACGCTGGCGATGATGAACCGCTTGCCAGCATTGCTAGCGGAGCCTTGGGTGGGCAACGGCGAGGGGATTTCCCGGCGGAGTGGTGGGCGCTACCAAGTGTCTTTCGGGGGCCGTGTCGGCAGGGGGCGGAGCCGGCCAGGCCGCCGCAGGCGGGGGTTTCCGCCCGGGGGGGAGAGTTTTTTGGAGTTCTTGGCCGGAATCCGCAACCCCCACTCGCACTACCTAGCGGGCGAGCTAGAATGGAGAAATTGCAAGGCCAGAGAACCCTTCCTCCCCCCACCATCGACCGGTTCAGGCATGCCAGGCCCACCCCTCGAAGTTAACGCCGCAAACGCCGCATACGTAGACGCCCTGTATCTGGAATTCCTACGGGATCCGCAAGCGATCCCCGAGGTTTGGCGCGCCTACTTTCTGGAATTAGACGGTCAAGAGTTCGGCTTTCCCCGAACCGGTCCCTCGTTTCCGAATCCCGGGTTGTTCAACCCGGTGGGCAGTTTGCCCGACGCTGCCGTGAACCTGCATGTGGCGCGTTTGCAGGAGCGGGCTGACCAATTGGTGCGTAATTACCGCGTCCGGGGCCATATGATCGCCAAAGTCGATCCCCTCGGAATTCCCCGCGCGCCCCTGCCCGAACTCGATCCGCGGACTTACGGCTTTTCTGAAGCCGACCTCGATCAGCCGGTATCGACTTCGTGGTTTCAGCATGCCCAGGTGCAAACCGTCCGCGGGTTGATTGAAACCATGCGGGCCACGTATTGCCGCAGCATCGGCGTGCAGTTCATGCACATCGATGACTTGCTGGTGCGCGAATGGCTGCAAGCCCGGATGGAACGGACCCAGAACCGGCTCGATCTCACGCGGGCCGAGCAGCGGCGAATTCTCACGCGGCTGACCGACGCCGTGATCTTCGAGGAATTTGTCCGCAAGAAGTACGTGGGGGCCAAGTCCTTTTCGCTGGAAGGCTCCGAAAGCCTGATCCCGCTGCTCGATCTGGCGATTGAAACAGCGGCCGAGCAGGGTATCCGCGAAATCGTGCTGGGCATGGCCCACCGCGGCCGGCTCAATGTGCTGGCCAACATTCTGCACAAGAGCCCTCAAGACATCTTCCGCGAGTTCGAAGACCTCGATTCGCACCGCTACCGTGGCGGCGGCGACGTGAAGTATCACCTGGGCCACAGCAACAACTGGAAAACCTCCCACGGCAAGAACGTGCACCTGTCGCTGTGCTTCAATCCCAGCCACCTGGAATACGTCAACCCGGTGGCCTTGGGCCGCATGCGCGCCAAGCAAGACCGCATTGAAGATTTTGGCCGCGAACGGGGCATGGTGCTGCTGATTCACGGCGATGCGGCTTTCATTGGCGAGGGCGTCACCCAGGAAACGCTCAACCTGAGCCAACTGCCAGGCTATACGGTCGGCGGCACGCTCCACGTGGTGGTGAACAACCAGATCGGTTTCACGACGTCGCCCGGCGAAGGTCGCTCCAGCACCTATGCCACCGACGTGGCCAAGATGCTGCAGATTCCCATCTTCCACGTCAACGGCGAAGACCCCGAGGCCGTGGCGCAGGTGGTGCGCCTGGCCCTCGACTTCCGGGCCAACTTCCGCCGCGACGTGGTCATCGACATGTACTCCTATCGCCGCTGGGGCCACAACGAAGGCGACGAGCCCTCCTTCACGCAACCGCTGCTTTATCAGGCCATTTTGCGCCGCAAAAGCGTGCGGGAAGGGTATCTCGACCACCTGCTCAAGTTGGGTGGGCTCACGGCCGCCGAGGCCGAGCAGATCGCCTCCGAGCGGCATCAGCACTTGGAACAGGGGTTCAACGCGGCCCGCGAAAACGACTACGTTCACAAGGTGAATTCCATGCAGGCCGCGTGGGAAGGCTATTACGGCGGTCCCGAGCGCGAAGACGACGATCCCGAAACCGGCCTGCCGCGCGAGATGGCGCGGCAAATCTTGCGCAAGTTGGGCGAAGTCCCCGAGGATTTCCACCTGCACAAAAAGCTGAAACGGTTCCTGGAAGCCCGGCTGGCGATGGCCGAGGGCGAAAAACCGCTCGATTGGGCCTCGGGCGAGGCCCTGGCCATGGGCAGCCTGGCGCTGGAGGGATACCGTGTGCGCCTCACCGGCCAAGACAGCCAACGGGGAACATTCAGCCAGCGGCATACCGTGTTGCACGACGTGAAGAACGGCGCCACTTACGATAGCCTCAACTTCGTGGGCGAAGGGCAGGCCAAGGTGGAGATCCACAACAGCCCGCTCTCCGAGAATGGCGTCCTGGGCTTTGAGTACGGCTACAGCCTCGATTTCCCCGAAGGCCTGGTGATGTGGGAAGCCCAGTTCGGCGACTTTGTGAATGCGGCCCAGGTGATCCTCGATCAGTTCATCAGCAGTGCCGAAGACAAGTGGCGGAGGCTGAGCAGCATGGTGCTGATGTTGCCGCACGGCTTCGAAGGCCAGGGTCCCGAGCACAGCAGTGCCCGTCCCGAGCGGTTCTTGGAAATGGCGGCCGAAGACAATCTGCAGATCGCCATTCCCACCACGCCCTCGCAGTTCTTCCATTTGCTCCGCCGGCAGGTGATTCGCAAATGGCGAAAACCGCTGATTGTGTTCACGCCCAAGAGCCTGCTGCGGCATCCGCAGTGCGTTTCGAATCTGGATGAGTTTTTGACCGGGAAATTCGAGCGAGTGCTGCCAGACAGTATTGCCAATTCGGCCTGCCGCCGGGTATTGATGTGCAGCGGCAAGGTTTACTACGACCTGTTGGCGGAACGCGAGAAGCGAGAAATCGACGACATCGCGATCATTCGGCTCGAGCAACTTTACCCGCTGCCGGCCAACCTGCTGCAAGAGGTGCTTTCGGCCTATGCCGCCGACACGCCGCTGTGCTGGGTGCAAGAGGAGCCGCTGAACATGGGGGCTTGGCGCTATTTGCTGGCCTCCCTGGGGCATCGCCCGTTCGGTCGTTATCCTCTGCGGAGCATTGCCCGGGCGCCTTCGGCGTCGCCCGCCACGGGCTCGCCCGGCGCCCATCGATTGGAGCAGCAGGAAATCCTGGAATTGGCATTTGCCAACGAAACCGAAGTATCGACTCCTCAAACCGCCGAAGACGTTCACGCATAACGCCCGCATCGCCCGCCCGCTTGTTTCCAAAATTAGAGATCGTAGCCCTTAAACTCCCGCTACCCGTCGCGCTGCGTTCTGGCTCATTTCACCTGAGCCGTGGCCGATTATTCCGAGAATGAATCCATGGCACACGAATTGAAGGTTCCGCAGGTTGGTGAATCGGTGCAGGAGGTACAGGTTGGCCGCTGGCTCGTGAAAGAGGGCGATTGGGCCGACAAAGACCAGGACTTGGTCGAGATTGAAACCGACAAAGCCAGCGTGGAATTGGCCGCGCCCGTGGCAGGCATTGTGAAGGTGCTCAAGCAAGAAGGCGAGCCGGCCGAAGTGGGTGAGGTAATCGGCTATTTGGAGCCGCAAGAAAAAGACGCCGGTGACAAGCCGGCCGGGTCGTCCGCCGAAAGCAAATCCACCGCTGCCAAGCCAGCCAGCGATGGCAAGCCGTCGGCAGAAGCCCAAGAAGACAATGGCCACCTGGAAGAAGCCGAGCCCGCCAACGCCGCGGGCGTGCGGGTGATGCCTTCGGCCCGCCGGTTGCTCACGCAGTACAGCCTGGCGGTGGAAGAGGTCAAGCCCACCGGCCCCGGCGGGCGGCTCCTGCAAGAAGACGTATTGCGGTACGTCAAAGAGCATCGGCTGGAAGAAGGCAAACCGGCGCCCGCCCCCGCGAATGCAGCCCGGCCCGGAACGGTGATCGCCGATCCGGCCGACCTGTCGGGGGGCGAGCTCAGTATTACGGCCCGTCAGGAAGAAGTCGTGCCCATGAGCCTGATCCGCCGCCGGATCGCCACGCGGCTGGTGGAAGCCCAGCAAACGGCCGCTCTGCTCACCACCTTTAACGAGGTGGATATGAGCACGGTGATGAGCCTGCGGAATTCATATAAGGACTCGTTCCTCAAAAAGCACGGCGTCAAGCTGGGCTTCATGGCCTTTTTTGTGAAGGCGGTGGTCGAAGCCCTCAAGGCGTTCCCGGCCGTGAACGCCGAGATTCGCGGCAACAACATCGTCTATCACAACTTTTACGATATTGGCGTGGCGATTGGCAGCGGCAAAGGCCTGGTGGTGCCATCGCTCCGCAATGCCGAACGGATGAGCTTTGCCGACGTCGAAAAGACCATTTCCGAACTGGCCGTGAGGGCACAAGACAACAAGCTCACCCCCGATGAGCTGGCTGGCGGCACCTTCACCATTTCTAACGGCGGCGTCTACGGTTCGCTGCTCTCCACGCCGATTGTGAACCCGCCCCAAAGCGGCATCCTGGGCATGCACGCCATTCAAGACCGGCCGATCGCCGTGAACGGCCAGGTGGTGATTCGGCCCATGATGTACCTGGCGCTGACCTACGACCACCGCATTGTCGATGGCCGCGAGGCGGTGTCGTTCCTGAAACACATCAAAGAAACCGTGGAAGACCCGGCGCGCATGCTGCTGGAACTGTAATCTAACTGCATTCAGGGATTACAACCAGTTCGGGATCAAGGCCAGGGCATAAATCGCTGCTATCCAAGCAAACGGCCACCAGTGCGGGTCGGCCTGGGTGACAATGCCGATGAGTCCCGAGGCGGCAACGATCAGGCCCAACCAACATGCCACCATTGCCAGGTAAAAGAGAGGAACAGCGCCAAGCATGGCCCAATACAGTCCCAGCGCAAATAAGGCAGGCAGGTTGAGGGGCGCTTGGGCGATGTTGGATTCCGACCCCAGGTTATGGTCAAGCAACGGCGCCATTAGCCAGCTGCCCAAGCAGTAGGCCGCCATCCAGGTCAAACAACCAGTAGCTTCGCCGTCATACCAGCGGAACATCGCGCCCACCTCACGTCATCCGAGAGCTGCATCCTTGGGATCGCCCGCCAGCTTGGTGTGGCTCCCCATGCTTAGAACCGCAACTGGCCTGCGATGATTCACCGGCGAGCGGGATTCTTTTCCCTTCGCTGAGGGGGAGGCATAAAGGCTAAAGTCCGCGCCAGACTCGGATTGCCGCCAGGGTGTAAATGGTGACGATCAGCGCAGCCGGCCACCATGCCCAAACGCCGTCGGTGAAGCAGCGAATGAGGCCCAGCGCGGCGATCACCAGGCCGCTCCACGCCAGCAACACACAACTGATGATGCCGACCACGCCCCCAGAATTCCGCACCGCCGGTTGAGGTAAGATGAAAATAGCGCAACTTCAAAACTGGCGCGTCGGGTTGCATCCGGGGCGGGTGGCCCCTGAGCCCCCAGCGAAGGGCGTGGCGGCAGCGGAGTTTGGACAAAAGCCACCAGAGAAAGTCCGCCAGGGGCCGCAAGAGTCTCAACACGCAGACGAAAAGGCGTAAGTCATTACTGAAAAAAGTTTGCTTCTTTTATCGCAAATCGGTTCGAAGCAAGGTTTACAGCCAAACCAAAGGATCGGCCTCTTGCCCGCTGGCCCAAACTTTTGCTTGGGGGAACTGCTGGCTGAGGACCGTTGCCAGTTGTTCCACCGCGAAGCGTTCGCTGGCGTAGTGGCCGGTGAGGAGCAGGGCGGTTTCCGTGGCTTCGGCTTCCAGGCAGGTGTGGAAGCGGGTTTCGCCGGTGATGAGCACGTCGCAGCCGGCTTCGCGGGCCGGCTTGAGAAACTCGCCCGCCGCTCCGCAGGCCACGGCGACCGAGGCAACAACCCGGTCGATATTGCCTACGGCTTGCACATACTCAAGGGCTAAGAACCGCTTGAGCCGCGCCGCCAGGGCGGCCAGGGTTTGCGGTTGGGCCAGGCGGCCAAAACGGCCCGACCCGAGCGTTGGGGCGGAAGCCTCGCTTGTCGGCAGTTCCTTCGGGCAGAGCGGGGCAACATTCATCAGGCCCAGCCCCGTGGCGAGTTGCTGGTTGATGCCCCCGGCCGCGCTATCGAACGCCGTGTGAGGGCTGTAAATGGCAATGCGGTTGGCGATGAGGTCCAGCAGGATGCGGCCTTCGGGCGTGTCGCTGGTAAGTTTGCGAAACTCACGGAACGGCAGCGGATGATGCGTTACGATCAGGTTTGCCTGCCGCTCAACCGCTTCGGCCGCGCTGGCCGGCGTGATCGTCAGGCACGTCATGACGCGCGGGGCGCTCTGGCTGCGATCGCCGACGAGCAGGCCCACATTGTCCCAGCTTTCCGCCAAGGCGGCGGGGGCAAAGGATTCGAGGAATTGGGCAAAATCTTGAACGGTCGGCATGTTTAGGCGGGCCTCCTTACCGGGCGAGCGCGAATAAACGAGGCGGTTACCGCTGACTGGGCGGCAAGCGATCGGAAGGGCTGCCTTCGTCGTCGAACGAGAAGATTTCAGCCGCGTGCTTGTCGCGGGCCAGCGGTCGAACTACCCGGCCCACGTCTTGGGCTTCACCCCGAATGGGCACCGGTTCCGCTTGCACGGGCTCTACTTGCTCTGGGGTTGGTTCCGAGGGTTCTGGTTGCACTTCCGTCGCCGGTTCTTCAACAGCGGGTGAAGCGGGCAGGGAGTGCCGCGCCGGCTCGGGCTGGAGACCGCGGCCCAGCAGCAACACCACCAGCAACGGCACGGAAAGGCCAGCGGTGGTAAAGAGGATTCCAAGACCCCACTTAACCCAGATGGGCCAGGCGGTGGCGGCTTGGCCCAGGCCGGTTGCCGCGACAGGCCCCGTGGTGGGAATTCCGGTCGTGGCAAGCTTGGGGGTGGTTGCCGGAATGGCGGGCGTGGAGATCGTGGGAGACGCGCTGGACCCGTGGGCTGGGCCGCTGGGGTCGGCGGAGTTGTTGGCAGGGTTGGCCGCGGGGAGCACGGGTGGAACGGTGAGGGCGCGAACGAGGCATTCTTCGAGCAGCAGCCGCTCTTGCAGGGCGCGGCGCAGCATGGCCGAACGCTTCACGCCCTGGTGCAGGGCCAGAAGTTCCTCGCCAGAAAAGGTTTCGGGCGAGCCTTCCATCACCAGCGTGAGCAGGTCTTGGTCGTTCATCGGGGCACCTTCTTACCGCCGTGGCCGCCATGGGGGTTATTGCCCAGGGGATTGCCCTCGGGCAGCGATGGGGCGGCTCGTTTGCCGTCGAGGCATTTCTTGAGGGTTTGGCGGGCGCGGAACATTAGCAGTTTGACGGCACCCGCGGTTCGGCCCAGCCGTTGGCCAATGGCTTTCAATTTAATTCGGCGATGGTAGTGAAGTTCCAGCGCCATTTGGGCGTTGGCACTCAGTGTTTTCAGGCAATCGGCCAGGTGGGGCATGATCTCGGCATGCGGGTCGGGCTCGACTTCCCGAGCGGGTTCTTCGACTTCCATGCAGATTTCGGTCCAGGTGATTTCGTTCCGCCGGCGTAGTCGTCTTGCCCTTTCGCGTAAAAGGTTTCGGGCAATGCCCATCACAAAGGGAAGAACCTCGCGATTGCTGTCGTAGCGAGCCTCGGCCAATTGGAAGCGGAGGAAAACCTCTTGCAGCAGGTCGTCTGCATCGGAGGGTTGCGCCACGCGTGCCCTGAGGTAGGCATAAACCACCGTTTGATGTTGCTGCATCACCTGGGCCAAACGCTCGCGCTGCTCGGGGGGCAGGGCGGCGGGTGAGGGCATGGCCGCCGCGCGCGGGCTGGCCTGGGTTTCGGCCGCGCGCAGCGAGGCAGTTTCGCCCGCGGCGGCAGGCGTGCGGATCGCCGTAGGTTCGGTCAAGGGCACGCTCCTCAAGCTCGGTTCTCTGTTCGGCCCCCGGGCCTGGGGCGCAGTTCGCCGCGCGGGTGAGGCGGGGGATGCGCCGAAGTGGTCATGCCGGGGGGCGTCCACCGATTGTAAGCCGGCGGCGGCCTGGTTCCAATGCGCCGCTGGTTTGCTCTTGGGCGTAGCGTGACGTGGTTTGACCAAACTTTCGCATTCCTTCCCGTGAGCTTTGTGTCAGAATGGAGGGCACATCGCACGGCGAATACCCACGCAAACGACCGCGGCGCTGCTCTCGTTCTGCCCAGGAAACACGCCAGACACACAACGTGGAAATTTGGCGACTCAAAGGTAGCAGCATGTCGGTTGAAGACTCGGTGTCGATCTGGATACAGCAACTCAAGAGCGGCGATGCCGAAGCAGCGGAGCAGTTGTGGCGGCGCTACTTTGAGCGATTGGTGCGGCTAGCTCAGCGACAGTTGCAGGGTACGCCCAAACGTGTGGCCGATGAGGAAGACATTGCCCTGAGCGCTTTCAACAGCGTCTGCGTGAGGGCGGCCGAAGGCAAGTTCCCCAAGCTCGATGACCGCGACGATCTGTGGAAGCTGTTGGTGATTATTTCCGCGCGCAAGGTCGGGGCACAGCGGGACTACCTGCGCCGAAAGAAACGCGGGGCGGGCAAGGTGCAAGGGGAATCGGTGTTTGTGCAGTTGCCATCGGAAGACGCGGACGTGGGCCTGCATCAGCAGATGGGCTTGGAACCATCGCCCGACCTGGCCGCCCAAATGGCCGAAGACTGCCGGTTGCTTCTCGATCAGCTCAAAGACCGCGCCTTGCAAGACATCGCCCAATGGAAGCTGGAGGGATACACGAACGAAGACATCGCCAACCGCTTGGGCACGGTGGTCCGCACCGTGGAGCGGAAGTTGGCTCGGATTCGAACTCTGTGGGCAGAATGGGCGCCGAGCGTGCCGCCTGAATCCCAGCACGATGAACCCCAGGCATGATGAACCGCGGGCATGATGAAACACCTGCCAACGATCCCAGTACTACCGGGGATCCGCCCCCCGCCCCTGGCGTTTAACCCATCGATTGGTCTGGCCTGGCCGCGCCGGCGCTGGCACTGGCACTGGCGATAATATCGGCGATAAAGCCGGCCAGGGCTTGGCGATAGCGGGGTTGCTCGAACGCGGGCACGTTGTGCCCTCCGGCCAGTTCGCAAAATGTCTTGGGTTCGGCGGCCGCCGCGAACAATCGGCGACCCATCTCGTAGGGGATCATTTCGTCCTCGGGGCTATGGGCGATGAGCTTGGGGCAACCGACCGCGGCGATCTTATCGAGGATGGCGAATTGCTCGTTTCGCAAAGCAGCCTGGACGAGAAACTTGGGAAAGGCTGAAAGTCGCGAGGCCAGTTCGATCATGGAGGTGAAGCCGCTTTCGACCACCAGGCCCGCCAGGGGCCGCTGTGTTGCCAGGTGGGTCGCCACGGCCGTGCCCAGAGAACGCCCCATCGCAATCATGGGCAGCGAGGGCTGACCGCGGTGGGCGGCCCAATCGAAAGCGGCCAGGGCGTCGGCATACAAGCCTGCCTCGCTGGGGCGACCGGTGCTGCGACCGTAGCCTCGGTAATCGAACAGCCAAAAGTTGCACGGCAAGCCGCCGTACCAGCAACCAATCCCGGCCCAACTGCTCACATTCTCGCCATTGGCGTGGCACAGCATCAGCGTGGCCTGGGCTTTCTCCCCAGGAATCCACCAGCCATGCAACCGGCAACCATCCGTCGAGGGGAAGTACACGTCTTCATAATGGCAACCATATTCGGCCGGACTTTCCACCAACTCGGAGCAGACCGGATAAATGGAACGGCGGGCAAACCACTGGAGCATGAGCATTCACGCGGGACCGAGGACAAACTGGATCGACACCACCCAAAGACGGGCTTCGCGCCGCGGAGCGCGCAGCCTGACTTCTTGTTTTGTACCCCCAGCCGGGATGATGACGAAAGCGTCATCACTTCGATTCAAGACCGTAACGGCGCGTAGTCAAAACGACTGCGCTTTCTCGCCCCCTGGTCCGGCGCCGGCCGCGGGCCAGCGTCCGGAAATTATTCATAAGTGCTTTTGTTTTTGTTGTTTGCGCACGTTTATTTCGGGTGCCGTTTTCGTTTGGCACAGCGATCGCTTTTCTAAGTGTCCGTTGTTCGACCCCTCCTAAACCGAAACCAATGACACTGACGGAGAGCTGACCATGAAGGCGCAGTTGACCATGTTGAGCCTGGGCGTTGTGGCTATGGGATTCGCTCTGGGCACCCCCAGCGAGGCCAAGGCCAATCACGGCCCGTTCTCGTTCCAAGGTTCTTTGTGCGGATGCAATGGCGAAAGCCAGTTGATTGCCGCTTTGGACCACTTGAATCGGGCTTACGAAGAGCAGGTGCATGGCCACTGGAGCCACGCCCACAGTCAGGCCGATTTTGCCGCGGCCGACCTGGCAGCCGCCTGCGGCCTGTTGAGCAGCCGGCATGCTCAGAACGATGTGCATGCGGCCGAGCGGGCGCTGGAGCAATACTGCCAGTTCCGATCGATCCGTTCCTTGCAAACCGCCGCCAACCTGGTGGCGCACGCCTTGGAAACCGAACAGGCCGTGTTTCGCACCCGCTACGGCCAGGGTCACAATCACGGCGGCATTGGCTACGGCCAGCCCACGGTCAATCCTTACCCGGTGTACAACGTCCCGGCCTACAACACGCCGATTTACGGGAACCCGGCCAACTCCCGTCCCGTGACCCGAATCCAAACGACCCGCCCCCGCATTACTTTCCGACTCGGCTTCTAAACAACGCCCACAACTTCCCCAACAACCGCGGGGAGTGGTCGGCCAGGCTTCACCGCCAGCCACCACTCGCCGCGAAAAGATAGCAGGCAGCCCAAACGCGAGACCGGCGCCTCCTGTCCGGAATCGCAACGCGAGAGTCGCAGCCGGTAGCGCGACCTGCCGACTTGCGGCTCTCGCCATAGCAACCAACCTGTTTCGCGCAACCGCAAGCAGTTCATCATAGCAACAGCCGGCCGGCTCGCACGAAGCGAGATCCGGCCGGCAGCGTTGGTGGAGGGGCTGGGGAATAGGGATTAGGGGCTGGTGGCTGGTAGCTGGTGGCTAGGAACTGGGAGTCGGTGGATATGTCTTTCATTCCGAACTCCGAATTCCGAACTTCCCCCCTCCCTCAATCGGCGAATCCGGCCAGTTCGCAGAGGTTGGCCGCGAGGACGGGGGCGGGGCAACTCCACACCAAGAAAAACATGGCTTCGCGGCACCAGCGGCCGGCGGGGTGGCCGAGCACGTAGCCGGAGCCTTTGGCCGCGGCGAGGGCGGCCTGCGAGGCCCTCAAGGCCAGGCTGTTGGCTCGAGCCCGAAAGTCTTCGGCCGAGCAAACTTCGACACCGTCCGCCAACAGCAGCAATTGGTTTTCCATGGTTTGCTGTTCTTGGCGCAGGTGCTTTGCCGGTGGGCTGAGATCTTCGCGCTTTGCGGCTTCGGTTTCAAGAAAGCCAATCGCCGCCGAAGCCAGGCCCACGGCCAGGGTCGAGGTTTGCAGGCCGCCGGTGCCAGCCCCCACCCCTTGCCGCATGACATCGTGCACCGGGCCAGCGATCAGCCATTTCTCAGGCACAAACAGGTTCTCGCAACGCACCGCCCCGGTGTGACTGCCGCTCAAGCCCACCAGTTGGGCGGGAGGATCGGCCGCAACGCCGGGCAGATCCATCGGCAGCGCCAGCAGCAGTTGCCGCCCATCGGCCAGCGTGGCTCCGATGACCACGGTTTGGGCATGCGAGCCACCGGTGACCCAAGGGCTGAACCCATCCAGGATGAACCCGCCGGGGGCCTCGCGAGCTTCCAGCACCGGCTTGGCTAGGTGGCGGCGACTGGTGGTGAGGTGCGAAATGCCTACGGTGGCGAACGACGCGCCGGCGGCCAGGGCGGGCAGCAGCGTGCTTTGCAGGCTCGGGTTGTCGTCGGCCCCCAAAATGCGGCGGCAGGCCCCGGCGCGCTGCGTAATGATGAAGGTGGTCGTGAGGCAACTGGCGGCAAGACGCAAATATCCTTGCGTGATTTGGCGGTCGCTCCAGTCGTAACCGCCGCAGGCCGAGGGCATAAACCATCGGTATACCCCGTACTGCCCACATATTTGGAGTTGCTCGGTGGGCCAGGCGCCGTGTCGATCGGTTTCGTCGGCCAGGGCGGTCAAGCGTTGGCACAACTCATCGAGCGCGGGGTGTTCGGGGGTTGTAACTTTGTGGATTTGCGTCATGTGGATAATCCAGTTTAACCGGATTTGTTAGAAACTAGGCTTGCGTCAGCCGGCTGATTCGGAAAGATTTAACCTGTCCGCCCAGACCGAAAATATTACCCAGGGTAAGCTAGCGCCCCGAAGTGCTGGCAATGAAGGTATCAAACTCGGCCGCCCCCCGGTGGCGCGGAGAACAGCGGCGCAGAGATTGGTCGCCGCCCCTCGCCGGGGTGCGATTGAGACGACCCTGCGGTAATTTTTCGGGGCAGGTCGGCATGTTCAGCTACGAACCGTTTTTCAAATTATCGCACGCTTTTGGTTGAATCCAATCAACCTATTGCGACAGCGTAAGCTATAGAAGGGTGGCGAAGGCGGATTTGCAATCGGGTTTTCGCCGGCTTACCTGCCGAAATGGCCCCACCGTTATGGGGTTGGGGGGCAAGCCGAGGGAGTACTCCTGCTGACGACCTCCATCGAATCTGCTCGCCGAAAAAATCACGGAAAGCCAGAGTTAGGAAAACGAGATTATGGCCCAAATCGAGACCATCCCCACGCAATCCCAAGAAGTCGAGTTTACCAACGTGGAAGGCATTTCTCCCCAAGCCTTGTACGACAAGTGCATGACCCTGGCCCGAAACATTTGGTGGAGCTGGCAGCCTGAGGTTGTGAATTTGTTTCGCGACCTCGATCCCATTCGTTGGCGGCAGCTGGACCACAACCCGATTGCCTTGCTGCACGAGTTCACCCCCGAGCGGTTGGACACGCGGGCTCAAGAGATGGTGCTTTACAGCCGCATCAACCATGCCTTCCGGCGGCTGAAAGAGTATCTGTCGTCGGGCGAGCGCACCTGGGCGGCCACGCATGCCGGCATGCTGGGCGCCAAACCCGTGGCGTACTTTTCGGCCGAATTCGGCATGCACGAATCCATCCCGATTTACTCGGGCGGCTTGGGCGTGCTTTCGGGCGACCATATTAAAAGCGTGAGCGGCCTGGGCGTGCCGCTGGTGGCCATTGGTCTGTTTTACGACCAGGGCTACTTCAAGCAGCAACTGGACGAAACCGGGTATCAGTGCGAGGAATACATTGATACTCGCGTGGAAGACCTGCCCATGCTGCCGGCTTTGGATCCTTCGGGCAAGCCGGTCTCCATTTGCATTGATACCCGCAGTGGTCCGCTGCTAGCCAAGGTGTGGCTCATGCACGTGGGCCGGGTACGGTTGTATCTGCTCGATTGCGATGTGGAAGGCAACAGCGAGCATGATCGCCAGCTGACCAGCCGGCTGTATGGCGGCGACCATCGCACGCGTATCCGCCAAGAGCTGGTGCTGGGCGTGGGCGGCGTGCGGGCGTTGGCCGCGCTGGGAATTCACCCCGGCGTGTACCACTTGAACGAAGGCCATAGCGCGTTCGCTCCGCTGGAAGTGATTCGCATGACGATGGAAGACGACGGCTGCAGCTTCGATGAAGCCCTGCGGCAGGTCGCCCGTCATACCGTGTTCACCACGCATACCCCGGTGCCGGCTGGCCACGACCGCTTCGATGGCGGCCTGGTCGAAGAACACCTTGGCCCCCTGCGCGATGCCTGCGGCATTTCGTACGACCAACTGATGGGCCTGGGCCGCGTGGAACCGCAGAATAACGACGAGCCCCTGTGCATGACGGTGCTGGCCCTCAAGCTCTCGCGGCGGGCCAACGCCGTGAGCAGCCTGCACGGCCACGTTTCCCGCCGCATGTGGGCACACCTGTGGCCGTGGCGCGTGGAAGAAGAAATCCCCATTGGCCACATCACCAACGGCGTGCATATTCCCAGTTGGCTGGCCTGGCAAATGCAGCAGCTTTACGACCGCAACTTCGCGGCCGGCTGGATGGAACGGATGGGTGAAGCCAAGGTTTGGCAGTCGATTTACAATGTCGATCCGGGCGAGTTGTGGGAAACGCACCACGCCCTCAAGAACCTGTTGCTGTCGTTCGTTCGCCGCCGCGTGAGCCGTCAGTGCCGGCGTCGCGGAGAGCAAGACGAAGTGGTGGAAGCCGCGCGCACCATGATGGACCCCAGCGTGCTGACCATTGGGTTTGCCCGCCGGTTTGCCACGTACAAGCGGGCCGACCTGCTGATGACCGACATCGACCGCCTGGCGGCGCTGGTCAACGATGCGCAGCGTCCCATCCAGATCATCTTTGCCGGCAAGGCCCACCCGGCCGACGAGCCTGGCAAGGCGCTGATCAAGAAGATCGCCAACCTGCGGCACGATCCTCGCTTCGCCGGCAAGGTGGCCTTTTTGGAAGATTACGAGATCAACGTCTGCCGGCACCTGGTGCAAGGCGTCGACGTGTGGCTCAACAACCCGCGCCGCCCGCTGGAAGCCTCGGGCACCAGCGGCCAAAAGGTGGTGCTCAACGGCGGATTGAACTTCTCGGTGCTCGATGGTTGGTGGGCGGAAGCCTACGATGGCCATAACGGCTTTGCCATCGGCAACGGGGCCAGCCACGTTTCCGACGAAATTTCCGACGAGCGCGACGCCGCTTCGCTGTTCCGCGTGCTGGAGCAGCAGGTGATCCGGCTGTACTACGACCGCGACGCCGACGGCCTGCCGCGGCAGTGGATTCAAATGATGAAGAACTCCATCGCCACCCTCGCCTGGCGGTTCAGTTCCGACCGCATGGTCATGGACTACGCCCGGGCCAGCTACCTGCCCGCGGCCGGCGGACTGAGCTGCGATATGAACGTGCGGTAAAGCGGTAAACGGTGAGCGGCAACCAGCGAGCCGCCGGGTTCACCCCGGCGGTTCGGTACACGCGCCGCAGCGCAACGGCGTGGTGCGTTTCTTGCCGTGGCAGCGAGCAGAGACGTGGAAGAGCCCCAATCCTCCTCGGGGATTCATCCATGAATGAATTGTCTTCGCGGGCTGGATATCAACGTCAAACTGACGAAGACCAATTGAAAATGCTTGGCATTTTCCATTTCATCGGCGCTGGTCTAGCTCTGATCGGCCTCTTGCTGACTCTGGTTCTGTATATAAACTTCGAGTCTTTTCTGTCGCAGGTCGCGCAATTGGAAAGGCAACTCCCGCAACTCGAAGATGCCTTCGTCGATTTGCGATGGGTCTACCTGACGATGGCAATCTGGTCGATCGCTTTAAGCTTTCTGAACCTGCTCTCGGGGTTGCTTATCCGTGCGAAAAAGCACCGGACCTTCTCGCTAGTTGTCGCGGCGATCAATTGCTTGCAGATACCTCTGGGAACTGTACTGGGAGCTTTCACTATTCTCGTGCTTATTCGAGGATCGGTTCGAATGTTGTATGGAGATGAACCGGAACCTGACGTTGGTCTGTCCGTCGGCGTCAATCCCTTGGCCTGAGCGTGCTGCATTCATGCCAGGGTTTGCGATGCAGCCCCGGCCGCACGGCTTCGGAGGTCCGCAGTCGCCCGGTGCATTATAAAGACGTGTTCGCCACGCTCTACCGCACGCTCGGCATCGACGCCAGCCAAACCACCCTGATCGACCCCTCGGGCAGACCGCAGTACCTGCTGGATGAAGGCAAGCCGATCAGCGAAGTGTTCTAAACGCGGAATGGTCAACCTGGCCAATGTAAGAAGTGTGCCACTTCCCTGAAAGAGTTTGAGCTGTCAACCCGGTTTAAGGGCGCA
>CAYUMU010000068.1:0-40812 GCA_964445985.1 uncultured Pirellulales bacterium
TCAACGGTCCATTGCATGGCATGCAGATCGATTCCCAGATACAACATGATGGGAGCTCCTCACTGGTGGAATGGATTAGGTTCTTGCTCGTTAACATCTGTGCAAGCCGCGGAGAACCTTAATGTCTCAGCGTCCGTTTGCGGTTTACCCGCGTTAAGGTTGTGGTGGGCCGTAGCCGCCGCCGCCGGGGGTTTCCATGGTGAGGATGTCGCCGGCTTGGGCTACGAATTGGGCGGCGCTGGGGAGGTGTTCCACGGTGCCATCGGTTCGCGTGAGCGTGTTTTGTCCTTTTGCGCCGGGTTGGCCGCCGGCGAGTCCGTAGGGAGGGTATTCGCCGCGGCGCGAGGTGAGCAGCGAGACATCGAGCTGGCGGAGGAATTCCAGGCGGCGAATGACGCCGTCGCCGCCCGGCTGGGCGCCGGCTCCGCCGGAGCCGCGGCGGATGGAGAACTCGCGGACCCGCACCGGATACCGCTGCTCCATCACTTCGGGATCGGTCAGGCGGGTGTTGGTCATGTGGGTGTGCACGGCGTGGGCTCCGGGGTGTTCGGGCGTGGCGCCGGAGCCGCCGCAGACCGTTTCGTAGTAGCCAAAGCGGGCGTCGCCAAAGAGCGTGTTGTTCATGGTGCCTTGGCTGGCGGCGGCGAGGCCCAGGGCGCCGAGCACCACGTCGACGACGCGCTGGCTGGTTTCGACGTTGCCGCCGACCACGGCCGCGCAGTCTTCTGGCCGCTCGTGAGGCGGGGGATTCAACAGACAATGGGGGGGCACGATGATTTCCACCGGGGCGAGCACGCCTTGGTTGAGGGGAATGTCTTCGGCGATGAGGCAGCGGAGGCAGTAGAGCACGGCCGCGGTGACGATGGCCGAGTTGGCATTTAGATTGCCATGGATGACGGGTCCGGTGCCGGTGAAGTCGATGGTGGCCGCATCGCCGGTGACGGTGATGGCGACGGTGATGGGGGAGCCATCGTCCAGGTGGTCGGTGAAGGTGCGACGTCCGTCGGGGAGGGCGGCGAGGGCGCGGCGCATTTTGGTGGCGGCGGCGGTTTGGATGAAGCCCATGTAGGCTTCGACCTGGGGCAGCCCCTGACGGTGGATCAGGGTTGCCAGGTCGCTGGCTCCCTGCTGGTTGGCGGCGACTTGGGCGGCGACGTCGGCGAGGTTGTCGTCGATGGCCCGGCTGGGATAGGGGCCGGAGCCGAGGAGGGTTCGCAGTTCGTCGACGTGGGATTCGCCGGCCGCGACGAGGCGAAGGTTGCGAATCAGCACGCCTTCTTCCGCGAGGTTTTTCGAGAAGGGGGGCATGGAGCCGGGGCGGATGCCGCCGATTTCGGCGTGGTGCGCGCGCGAGGCGGTGAAGAACAGCAGGCGAGGAGGAGTTGAAGGTTGATCGTCTTTCGCGGAAGCGCCGGGTTGTTGATGGACGAAGACGGGCGTGACGGTGGTGACATCGGGGAGGTGGGAGCCGCCGCCGAAGGGGTCGTTGGTGACGAAGACATCGCCCGGCTGGAGGTGGGGGTTGTCGGCCAGCACCTGCTTGACGGTTTGACTCATGGCCCCGAGGTGGACGGGGATGTGGGGGGCGTTGACCACGAGGTCGCCGGTGGCGGTGAAGAGGGCGCAGCTGAAATCGAGCCGTTCCTTGACGTTGACGCTGCTGGAGGTGTTGCGGAGGGTGATGCCCATTTGCTCGGCGATGGCGGCGAACTGGTTGTTGAAGATTTCGAGCAGGACGGGATCGGCCTCGGTTGGCGCGGCTGACTGGCGGTTTGGAGCGCCGCTGGCGGGAACGGCGTCGGCCTCGATGATGCCGACCGTGGCGGAATTGTCGTGGTTGGCGTGCTGCTGGGCGGTGCTGGTGAGGATCAGCTCGCCTTGCGTGTAAACTTCAGCCTGCCAGGCGGGATCAATGACGGTGGTGGAGACGGTTTCGTGGACGATGGCCGGGCCGGTGATCACGTTGCCGGGGGTGAGTTGGCTGCGATCGTAGACGGCCGTGCGGTGACACTTGGCATCGAACCAGGTTTCGGTCCAGCCGCTGGGGGTGGGCGTGGTGGGCGGGCGGCGCTCGCTGCGGGGGAGTTCGCCGGACGTTTTGCCGATGACTTCGACGCGGGCGGCGACGATTTCGAGCGGGCGCTGTTGATGGCGGTAGCCATAGAGCCGGAGATGCTCTTGTTCGTAGGCCGAGGGATAGTCGCCGTTGGCGGGTTCGGCGATGTTGAGCCAGGCATCGAGTCCGCGGTAGCGAAGGTCGAGCGAACGGCGAACCGTGATGCGGTCGGTGGGCACGCCTTCGCGGGCCACGTCCTCGGTGGCTTGATTGGCCAGGTTGGCGAAGACTGGGGTCAGTTCCGCGACCGTTTCTGCTGAATAGGGGCGGTACACACCTTGAGCGCCGTGGCGAACGACGTCGGCCAGGCCGATGCCGTAGGCGCTGAGGATGCCGGCGTCGGGGTGGATGAGCACGGTGGGCATGCTCAGCTCGCGAGCCACGGCGCAGGCGTGTTGGGCGGCGGCGCCGCCGAACGACACCAGCGCGTAATCGCGGGGGTCGTAGCCTTTGGCCAGGCTGATGGAGCGGATCGGTTTGACCATGTTGGCGTTGGCCACGCGGAGAAAGCCATCGCAGAGTTCGATGGGGGTGAATTGCTTGCCGGAGGCGGCTGCGATCTGCTCGATCAATTGCCCCAGGCGGGCTTCGACGGCGGCGCGATCGAGCGGGAAGGGGAAACGCTCGGGGAGGATTTTGCCGAGGTAGAAGTTGACATCGGTGACGGCGAGCGGACCGCCGCGGCCGTAGCAGGCGGGGCCGGGATCGGCGCCGGCGCTATCGGGGCCGACCACGAGTTTGACGCCATCGAAGCCGCAGATGGAACCCCCGCCCGCCGCCACGGTTTCGATGGCCATCATGGGGGCGACGACGCGGACGCCGGCCTTTTCGGTTTCGTACTCGAGGTCGTAGCGGCCGTCGTAGCGGGAGACGTCGGTGGAGGTTCCGCCCATATCGAAGCCGATGGCGCGGCTGAAACCGGCGGCCTCGGCCACGCGACTGAAGCCCACCACGCCGCCGGCCGGGCCGGAGAGGATGCTGTCTTTGCCGACGAATTGCTCGGCTTCGAGCAGGCCGCCGGAAGAGGTCATGATCTTGAGGCGGCTGTGGGCCAGGGCATTCCGCAAGCTGGCGACGTAGGCGCGGAGGATGGGGTTGAGGTACGCGTCCATGACGGTGGTGTCGCCGCGAGCCACGATCTTGATGAGCCGGGCCAGGCTGTGGCTGACGCTGATTTCGTCGAAGCCGACCTCGCGGGCGATCGCGGCCACGGCCTGCTCGTGCTGGGCATGCTCGAAGGCGTGCAGCAGGCAGATGGCCAAAGATTCGATGCCTTGCTGTTTAAGCTGGGCGAGGTCGCGGCGGACCTGGTCGGTGTTGAGCGGGGTGAGCACCTGGCCGTCGACGGCCAGGCGTTCTTCGACTTCGAGCGTGGCGGCGAACAGGGGCTGGGGCTTGCGAATGGCGAGGTCGAAGAGCCGGGGCCGGTTCTGGTAACCGATGGTGAGCACGTCTGCGAAGCCGGCGGTGGTGACAAAGGCCGTTTTGGCTCCGCGGCGCGTGATCAGGGCGTTGGTGCCGCGGGTGGTGCCCAATTTGACGACGACGTTCTCGATGGGCTGTGCGAGCGGCAAGCCGAGGAGGTAGCGGATGCCGACCAGGGGCGAGCCATACTGGCAGTGGAGTTCGTAAGCCTGACCGGGCGAGGGCGGGGCTGGCAACGGAGGGTTGAGTTCTAGCCGCCGCGATTGCGCATCAAAATTGCTAACGGTGGTGGTGGCGACGACCTGGCCGGCGGCGTCGAGTAGCTGGAACGTGTAGCCTTGCCAGAAGTTGGCCGGATCGTGGCCGCGGGCCGCATCGATGATGGCCGCGGCCGTGGAATGGGCCGCGGCTGAGCCTTTGGTGACGCCGCTGCTGAGCAGTTTGTGCCGCGTGAGCGTGCCATCGGGGCGGCGGGCGAAGCAATCGGTGAACGTGCCGCCGACATCGATCCAAAATTCCCAGGGAGCTGCCATTGAAGTTCCGCTTGCAAGGTAGAGCCAGTTGCCAAGCGAGAAATTGTAACGAGTGGCGCGGCGGGTGGGCACCGGGAGAGGTGGGCGGGGAGTTTAGCGGGCGACGGAGGATCGATTCCCGATTCATGAATTGCGATCGAGACCGATTGAAGTCGTTGAGTCTCTACCGCCGCGTCACCCCCCCGCCCTCCCCCATCGAGGGGGATGGAGAACCAGGTCGCTGCGCGACTCATATTGAATCATGGGTATAGAAAATCGGGAAGCAAATGATTGCCGCCTGGTTAGCGGAGGCGGATTTGTTGGGAGAAGTCGTAGCGGCTGTCGGCGCGGTAGGCCAGTTCGTTGATGCGGGCGCGGCGTTTGGTTTCGGCGAAGCTGCCGTGGTCGACGAGCAGGCCGAGCTCGTAGGCCAACTCGGCCGAGTAGCCGGGGAGGACCGTGCGGAGATCGAAGGGGACGCGGTCGGGGTAGAGCTCGTTGACGTGCTCCACGATGTTGGAGGTGCAGTTGTTGGTGAGCGTGTTGTAGTACTCGGGGGTTTCGGCCAATTGATTCATGCGGTGGGCCACCGAGATCAGCATCTTGCGAGCCTGATCGGGCGTGGCCTTGGTGGCGTACACGTAAACGTCGTCCAGGCGATAGTGCGTGCGGAGCTTGACGAGGTCGCTCTCGTCGCCAGCCACGTACATGATTTCGTAGCCGTTCACAAAGCCTTTGGTGATGCCGAATTCTTCGCCTTTTTCTTTGCGAATTTCGACCGAAACGGCCAGGTGCTCGCCGTTGTTGAAGCCGAAGCTGAGCATGGTGTGGGCCAGCATCGGCAAGTTGGTGAAGGGGACGACGATGAAGTCCACCGACTTGATCTGATCGAGGTCGTAGACGCGGTCTTCGTATTGCGGCAGGTAGACTTCGGTATTCATGTAGCGGCAGCACCGCACATTCCGCACGGTGGCTTGATTGGACTTGAGTTCCACGGTGGGAAGCTGCGCCTGGTCGGGCGACCAATCGCGATAATTGGAGGGCCTGGTGGTCATCGCACAGCCTGAGGCCAGCAATAGCAACGCTGCCAGCATGCTGCCGCCATGACGGCCTGGGCGATGTAACCACGTGCCAGCGGATCGGCTTTGGCGGCTGGTGCAAAGTGGGACCATGGCAACAGGAGATCCAAAGGCGCGGACCAGGCAGCCGCGCGCAGAACCTGCTTGGAAGCAGAGCCCGAGGCGCGGACGCCAGCCCGAGGGAAACCGGTGATTGCCGAACCGCGCGAGGTAGGCGCGCGCACTCGGAAGACAAGGGGGCGGTTCTGTACCCGATCGCAGCGGGAAGAGCAATGCCGGTTTGGGGGGACCGGCTGACAGGTTGGCGCAAAGAAAACGACCGTTGGGGGGGCGGCGGGCCGCGTTTCTTTCCCCCCGACGGTCGATGGAAAGTATCGGGGCCGGATGTTGGGAAACGGCGACCGATTTTGATTGCGACTTAAAGGCGTTAGCCCAAGCCGCACAGGGATACGCCGGGGACGGCCACCTTGGCTTCGGGTGGGGTGCTGTCCCAGGTGAGTTTGCCGAGGTCGGGGCAGAGAATTTCCGTCGACTTCATGGCGTCTTCCATGCGGATCATCTTGCCGGTGTAGGTGCACATGCGGCCGAGGATGGCGGTCATGGACGACAGCGCTCCGACTTCGCCTTCGTTGAGGGGCGAACCGTTGCGGATGCTGGCGAACAGATCGTCGTGCTCGGTCTGGTAGGGATTGTTCTTGGCGCCGCGGTAGGTCCAGAGGTCTTGGCCGGCGACCTGAATCATGGCGCGGCTAATATCGGACGAACCTTTGCTGCCCTGGCAGTGCTCGGAGACGCTGTCCCAGCAGCCGGGCATGTGACGGCACCAGCTAAACATCCGCGAACCATCGGCGTATTCGAACTCCACGGCGTGGTGATCGAAGATCTCGCCGAATTGGTCGTCGGTGCGAATCTGGCGACCGCCCATCCCCTGGGCAGCCACGGGGATGCCGTTCTTGAGCCAGTTGCAAACATCGAGGTTATGAATGTGTTGTTCGCAAATGTGATCGCCCGACAGCCAGTTGAAGTAGTACCAGTTGTTCACCTGGTACTGCATGTCGGTCTTGACTTCGGCGGGGGACGATTCGCGGGTGCGGACCCAGACGCCCTTGCCGTTCCAATAGACGCGCATGGTGTGAATGTCGCCAATGGCGCCATCTTGCAAGCGTTTGATGGTGTCGAGGTAGGTGAGTTGATGCCGGCGCTGCAGGCCGACGCCCAGGCCCAGGTTTTTGGCTTTGGCCTTGCGGGTCGATTCCAACACCGACTGCACGCCCGCGGCGTCGACGGCGACCGGCTTCTCCATGAAGACGTGCTTGCCGGCGTTGACGGCAGCCGCCAGGTGCAGGGGACGGAAGCCTGGCGGGGTGGCGAGGATGACGAGGTCCACGCCGGCATCGATCACTTTTTGGTAAGCATCGAGGCCGACGAATTGCCGATCGGCGGGGACGTCGATCTTATCGGCCAGTTCTTTCCGCTTGATGAGGGTTTGCAGGCTGCCATCGAGACGGTGGCGGAAGGCATCGCCCACGGCGACCAGCTTGACGGGGCCCTTGGTTTCCAAAGCCTGCGCGATCGCTCCCGATCCACGGCCGCCGCAGCCCACCAGGCCAATGCGAATGGTGTCGTCGCCGCCGGCATGCACGGCGCGCGGCATGGCGACACTGGCCGCCAAAGCGCCGCCGACGGCCGCCGCCGTGGAGACCTTGATAAATTCACGCCGCGACGGCGCCGAAGGGTGTTCCATACTGCTCATGGCCATGTCTCCATGCTGCTGGGGAAGTGGAAGGGCAAGGCGAAATTAAAAGACGAGTTTGTAGGCGAGCGCCCGGCAGCGGATTGGCGCCGGCGCCCACTTCAGACTTGTTATTCCAAGTTCAACTGGGCTTCGTCGGGCGCGTAGGCGGCCTTTTCCGCCGCCGTGGGGGCACGCAACGGACGGATCACGCGAAAGCCCACGAATGTGGCGTCGGTGTGATACCAACGACTCTGCGGAATCTGCGGGTCTTGAATCTTCCAATCCGGATGCGAGGCCAGTCGCGACGAGCTGCGGAGTTCTTCGACCGGGGCGTTCCAACCGCCGCCGCGCGTGGAGCGGGGGTAAAGCGACTTGGGCAGCAACAGCGGGTTCTTGGTCATCTTGCCGGCAATCTGGGTGTAGGCATCGTCGTAGTAGCCGTCGAGGGTCCATTCGGCCACGTTGCCGTGCATGTCGTACAGACCCCAGGGATTGGGTTTTTTGGTGGCGACTTTTTGATACTGCCCGCGGCTGTTCTTGGCGCTCCAGGCGTAGTCGTTGATGTCGGCGGGGTCGTCGCCAAAGCTATAGGCGGTGGTGGTGCCGGCGCGGCAGGCGTATTCCCATTCGGCCTCGGTGGGCAGTCGGTAGAAGCGGCCGGTTTTGGCGCTGAGCCATTCGCAGTATTTTTTGGCCGCCAGTTGGGTCATGCAGATGGCCGGGTAGCCTTCTTTGCCCATGCCGAAGGTCATATCGGTATAGGGGGGCGTGGGCCGGGTAACGGCGTCGGCAATTTCGTCCAAGGCGGTGGGTTTTTCGCCGCTGACCTTGCGGCGGTTGATGTCCATTTCGAAGGAGAAGATTTCGTACTCGTCCCAGGTGACCTCGGTGGCCGCCATCCAGAAGGGCTCGACGAGCACCTCGTGCTGGGGGCCTTCGTCGGGATTGCGGCTCGGCTCGCTGCTGGGGCTGCCCATCATGAACTTGCCGCCGCGAATGGGCAGCATGCGAAACGAAGCGTCGGTGCCGGAGATGAGCTCGGTGTAGGGCTTCATTTCGGCTTCGGTCTTGGCCGAAGCGTCTTTGACGGGCAACTCTGGCAACGCGGCCGGATCGGCGACCAACCGATCCAACATGAGCAAACTGGCGACGGCCAGCGCCACCGTGCCCGCTAAAACTTGCCAACCACGAACGCCGCGAACTAACCTAGACATAGATCAACCTTGCAAGACAACGGATTCGTATGTGAGCTGCTTCGATTTTTGGCCTGCAATCAGGCTTCCTCCCCATCATAACTTCCACCGTTTTGGAATCGCAATGAAGCAATGCCGACCTCGCCCAGCGATGATTGCCGCCCGGCATGGTTTATCGACTCGCCTGGTGAAAAAACGGGTGGTTGTTGTCGCGGCTAGTTTGGTGCTGGCCGTTTCTGCCTGGTGTTCTTCGTTGCGGGCAGACGACGCCAAGACTCCTACGCTCCGGGGGTTGCAAAAGTTTGAGTTTTCGCAACCTGAGATGGGAGTAAGTTTTAAGTTGTTATTGTACGCGGCCGATGAGGCCACCGCAAATAAAGCTGCCCAGGCGGCATTTGCCCGGCTCAAAGAGCTCAACGGCATCTTCAGCGATTACGACCCCCACAGCGAACTCTCACGGCTCTCGGCCACCGCGGGCAGCGGGAAAGGCGTGCCTGTCAGCGACCCCTTGTGGGACGTCCTCAGCCAATCGCAGGCTTGGAGCCAGGCCAGCGAGGGTGCTTTCGACATTACGGTGGGCCGCATTGTCAAGCTATGGCGCATTGCCCGCCGCGCCAAACGGATGCCGCCCGAAGATCAACTGCGAGAGGCCTTGGCGACCGTTGGTTACGAGCGTTTGCAATTGGACTGCACCAGCCACACCGCCGTGCTGCAAACGGAGGGCACGCAGCTCGATTTGGGGGGGATTGCCAAAGGTTATGCCACCGACGCCGCGCTGCAGGTGCTGCGTGAGCACGGCTGCCCTAGGGCGTTGGTCGATGGGGGCGGAGATATTTCGCTGGGCGATCCGCCACCGGGCCGCGGCGGTTGGCGAATTGGCGTGGCCCCGCTCGACGCGGCCGCGGAACCGAGTCAATTTCTTACGCTGGCCAACTGCGCGGTGGCGACCTCGGGCGACGCCTTTCAGCATGTGACGTTGAACGGGGTCCGCTACTCGCACATTGTGAATCCCCAGACCGGCCTGGGACTTTCGAATATCAGCAGCGTGACGATCATTGCCCCCAGCGGGGCCACGGCCGACGCGCTGGCTAGTGCGGTGAGCCTGCTGGGGCCGGAGCGGGGACTGGCCTTGGTGGAAAAACAGCAGGGCGTTTCCGCATTCATTGTTCGCCCCGAAGACGGCCGCGTGGTAACCTGTGCCAGCAAGGACTGGAAAGCCGACTCGAACTGATGCGCGCGGCTCGCACGCTGGCCGCGGCTGCCGAAATATTGAATGCACCTTTGTATTACTGGAGATGAATGCCATGGGTGATGCTCTGCGCCTGTTCCCGTTATCTTTATCTTTGGCCGCCGGCCTGAGTTTGGCGTTCGCGATGGGGCCGGCCTCGGCCGCTGAGATTCGCACGGTGGCCGGAACGGGCAAAATTGCCGATGGCGGCGACGCCGGGCCCGCGCTGGAAACCAACATTGGCAACCCTTTCGGCGTGGAAGAAGGCCCTGATGGCGCGATCTACATCACCGAGGTGAGCAACCACCGTGTCCGCAGGCTCGATCTCAAGTCAGGCCAGCTGACCACGGTGGCCGGCACCGGACGGAAGGGCTACTCGGGCGATGGCGGACCGGCCACGGCGGCCGAGCTGAATGAGCCCTACGAGGTGCGCTTCGATCAGGCCGGCAATATGTATTTTGTGGAAATGAAGAACGCCGTGATTCGCCGCGTGGATGCCAAGACGGGAATCATTAGCACCATCGCCGGAACGGGCGAGGCCGGATACTCGGGCGATGGCGGCCCCGCCACCAAGGCCACGTTCCGGCAACCGCACAGCATTGCCTTGGATGGACACGGCAGCATGTACATCGCCGATATTGGCAACCACCGCATCCGCCGGCTCGATCTCAACTCGGGCAAGGTGGAAACGATCGCCGGCACGGGCGAGAAGAAGCTGCCTGCCGCGGGCACGGCCGCTTTGGGTCAGGCGATTCTCGGCCCTCGCGCGCTGGCCATTGATGGCGACACCATGTGGATTGCCCTGCGCGAAGGCAACAGCATTTGGCGGTTGAATCTGGCCGACGGCATCATCCACCACGTGGCTGGCGGAAATGCCAAGGGCCTGAGCGGCGACGGCGGCCCCGCGGCGAAGGCGGGCTTCGGCGGCCCCAAGGGAATCGCGGTTGGACCCGACGGCAAGGTGGTAGTGGCCGATACCGAAAACCAGGCGATTCGCCGGATCGACCCCACCGCGGGCACCATCGAAACCATCGCCGGCGAAGGCCCTCAGGCGCGGGGCTACAACGGCGATAACCAACCGGCGACGAAAGCCCACATGGACCGCCCTCACGGCGTTTGCGTGGCCAAAGACGGGACGGTTTATATCGGCGACAGCGAGAACCACCGCGTGCGGGCAGTGAAGCCGAAGTAGACCAGCCGGTCGCCGACCGCGGCCTGATGAGCGGCACGCGGCAGCAAAGCCGCGCCGTCATGGGCCGTTTGACGCGGAAGCGAAACGCGGCGCGGCTGGGCAGGCGCCGTGTTTGCGAAGACCCCCGCCGCGCTGTCTTCGCGCCAATTCATCCGGCGATCTACTTCACCTTCCGGTTCGAGGGCGGACTTGGCAAGGCTTGCCCTACGCTTCCGACATCGCCCGCGCCGGCATCCCTCGTTGCTCATCCAGCACCCGGCTATACAAATTCACCGTCTGCTCCGCCATGGCGTCGGCGTTGTAGCGCTGGCGAATCGCGGCGTGCCCGCGGCGGCCGCAATGGTGAGCCAGGTCGGCGTCGAGCACAAACTTCTTCAGCGCCACGCACAGCGACTCGGTCTGCATCGGCTCGAATAACAGGCCCGCATCGGTGTCGTCGATCAGTTCCGGAAATGCCCCGTGGGCTGGCTGCACCACCGGCACGCCATTGGCCAGCGCCTCCAGCACGCTCAGGCCTTTGCTCTCGGGATAAACCGTCGGCACGCTCATCACGTCAAAACTCTGAATGATCTCGATCTTGCCGGCCCGATCAGGCTCGCCCAGGTATTCAAACCGCTCGGCCAGCCCTGCCGCTTGCAGCTTCTTTACCTGCTCGGCCAAGAACAGCCGATCCCCCTTGGAGCAATATCCGGCCGCGCGTAGCAGTAGCGGCGGCAGGTCCGTGTCTTGGCACATCTGAATGAACGCGTCGACCAGTAGGTGAAAACCCTTATCTTCACACATCCGGGCAAAGTAGCCAATCACCACCGGGTCGTCCGGCGACTTGTCCAGCCGCGCCCGAGGTTCTTCAGCATGGCCATCCAGCTGCAAACCGTGCGGAATCACATGCACCCGCTCGAGCGGCAGGTTCATATAGTCGATCATGAAATCGGCGTAGTACTGATTCAGCGCCACATACGCCTGGGCATCGCCCGCATGCTGCCGCAGCAAATTGCGGGCACGGCTATAGTGCGGCTCAATAATCCGTTCCAAGAACACGTCTTCGCCCGAAAGGCTGCACACCACGGGGCAGTTGAGCCGGTCGCGCATGGCGGGGGCCATGGCAATCAACATGGCGTTGGAAAGATGCACCAGGTCGGGGCGCACATCGGTTTCCAACCAACGCAAGAGTTTCTCGAGTTCTTTCTTCTGATGCCCATCCTGGCCCAATAGCATCGAAACCGTCATGTCGCCCAGCCTGGTGGGGTCCACGGTGCCGCGCTGCTTGGAAAGGAACTTCATGAAGGGCCGCGTATCGAGCAGCCGGTCCAGGCTCCATGGCGTGTGCCGGAACACGGCCGACTTCTGCTGCAAGAACACGTTGATGCCGCCAAAGAACACGCGGTCTTGCGATACGCTGGCTTCGTCGGTCTTGAGCGGCGTGTAAGTGGGAATCAACAGCACGTCTTGGCCGGCGCGAATCAGCGAAGCCGCCAGGGTGTTGTCGTGCAGACACATTCCGCAGTACATGCCAGCGGCGCCGGAAGCGATATACGCAATCTTCATGGCGAGCGTCGGATCGATTGGGTGGGTAGTAGTTTCTTGCTCGTTAACATCTCCGCAAGCCGCGGAGAACTTTAATGCCTCAGCGTCCGATTGCGGTCGACCCGCGTTAGGTGGGAAGCGGCCGGAGACGGAGGGCAGCTTAATTCGGCCGACGGCGGTTCGGCGGCGTGGTTGTCTCCATTATGCTGATCCGCTTCGCCTTGGCCAACTTTATCTTGGCCGGCGACCGCCGCGCAGGCCAGGGCCGCGGCCAACTCGGCGCGAACTTGCGGGTCGGGTTCCGTTTGACGATGCCGCCGCAAAGCCTCCCAGGCTTCCGCCGTGGCATACTGCCCCAGCGCCCACGCGCAGGCCGCCCGAACCAGCGGTTCGCTATCGGCCAAACCCCGGCAAAGCGAGGCAACTCCGTGGGCCGGGCGCGTATTCCCCAGCGCCAACGCCGCATTGCGCAAGATGCCCCGCCGTCGCGGACGCCACAGTGGCGTGTCGCGAAAAAGTGCCCGAAAAGCTTCGTCATCCAGCGCCAACAGACCCGCCAAATCCACGGGGTTCATGCCCCCCTTGGGCGTGAAAGCCCCGCCTGGCCGCACCGGCGCCTTCCGATTCCAAGGGCATACCTCCTGGCAAATGTCGCAGCCCAAAATCCAGTCGCCCAGCCCCGTTCGCAACTCCACCGGCACCTGGTCACGAAGCTCGATCGTGAGATAGCTGATGCAGCGGCGGCTATCGAGCACATACGGTTCCACGAACGCATCCGTCGGACAAGCGTCCAAACAGGCCGTGCACGTGCCGCAATGGCTGGCCACATGCGGATCGTCGTAAGCCAACTCCACATCGGTGAGCACGGCCGCCAAAAATAGCCAACTGCCCAGGCGTTTGTTCAAGATCAGCGTGTTCTTGCCCACCCAGCCCAGCCCGGCCAACTGGGCAAACTCGCGCTCCAACAGCGGGGCCGTATCGACCACGCCCCGCGCCGTGGCCCCCGGCACGGCCGCCCTGATCCAGTCGCACAGCGCATGCAGCCGAGGCCGCAGCACATCGTGGTAATCCACCCCCCAGGCGTAACGAGAAACCCGCCCCTGCCCCTGCCCCGGCTGCGTGGGTGGCTCCGTGCGATACGGGGCGGCCAACAGCAACAAACTCTTCGCCCCAGGCAGCACGTGCTCGGGATGCTGATAGGCGTCGCGGCGGGTCTGCAGGTAGTCCATCTCGCCAGCGTAGCCCGCATCGAGCCAGGCATAGAAAGGATGCAAGCCGGTGGGCGTCACGGCAGGGCACGCGCCAGCCAACTCAAACCCCTGCCGGTCAGCCTCGGCTTTGAGACCTGAGGTGAGTTCAGAGAGTGCGCTGGCAGTGGGTGGCTGGGGTCTGGTTGTCGCCATGAGATATCAAATTTTTTCAAGACGCCGCCGACAACCAGCCCCCAGGCAAATCGCTATGCTCCCAGTCTACCCGCCAAAGCAACCGCCGCTCAAACCCAAACGGACGGGTGGCTTCTGGTTGTGGCCAACAGAGCTTGCTCTCGGCCACATCGCAGCCCACGACTTGCCCCCAGAAGGATCTTGGCCCAATGGGCTGGAACCTAAGATTCAGGCTCAAGCTCTCTGGGGGGGCAGGCTGTCATCCAGGCCCTCAGAAAATACAGAACGCTATTGCTGACAGCCTGACCCCAGCCACCCATCTTACTAAGTTTCTTTGCTCGCTCGGTCGCGTTCAATCGTTACGCCCACGCTCTCGGCAAACCGCAGGGCGTCGGGTTTTTCGACTTGGACAATGGTTCGCTTGACCCGTTCGTCTTCCAGGCAAAGCTCGGCAATCTTGGCCGCCAGGCGTTCCACCAAAAAGTATTCGGTGCTTTCGGCCAGGGCGATGACTTGCTTGGCCACGCTGCGGTAGTTGACGGTGTCGTCGATGGAGTCGCTGACGGCGGCGGGGCGGGTGTCGGCGAAGAGGGTGAGGTGGATCACCACGTTCTGGCGGTTCACGCGCTCGTCGTCGTTGATGCCGAGGATGGCGCGGACGACCAGCCCTCGGATTTCGATTTTGTCGCAGTTGGCTGGGTGGCTCATGGCGAGAGGGCGGGTTCCTTGGGGGCGAGGACGGGACGGGTTGCCGTACATCTTACAGGTGTTCGCCTCCGGTGAGGTAGAGGACTTCGCCGGTGACGAAGCGACTGCCGAGCAGGTACAGGGCGGCCTGGCAGACTTCCTGGGGATTGCCGGTTCGCTTTAAGGGGATTTGCGTGGCGAGGCGGTCGAAGTAAGCCTGATCGGCGGCGGGCGGCGGCAGGATGGCGCCGGGGGCGATGGCGTTGACCTGGATTTGCGGGGCCAGGGCGTGGGCCAGGCCGAGCGTGAGGGTGGTCAGCGCGCTTTTGGTGAGGGTGTAGACGAGCTTTTCAGCCCGAGGGCGTAGCACGCGCCAATCGACGATGTTGAGGATCTGGCCGGAGGTTTCTTTCGGCAGGGCGTTGGCGAATGCCTGGCACAGGAAGAACGGGGCTTTGAGGTTGATGGCGAAGTGGGCGTCCCAGGTGGCTTCGTCGGCGTCGAGGGCGCCGCCGGCTTCGAAGATGGCCGCGCTGTTGATGAGAATGGTGGGTGGGCCGAAGTTTTCGATGGTGCGTTCCAGCAAGTGTTCGGCGGCGGCGACGGGTTCGCGGAGACTGGCCTGGACGGGGAGGGCCTGGCGTCCCAGCTGGCGGATTTCGGCGGCCGTTTCTTGGGCGGCTTCGAGCGAGGAGCCAAAGTGAACCACCACGTTGGACCCGGCTTGGGCCAGGGCCAGGGCCAACGCCCTGCCGAGTCGCACGCCGGCGCCGGTGACAATGGCTGTTTGTCCGGTGAGATTGGTCATGGGGATGTTGCGTGAGAGGGCTGCGGCGGCGGAAGTCGAGGCCGGCGGATTTGCTTTTAATTGAGGAACATTGGCGGCGAATGGCAAGTGGTGGATGGGGGGAACGAGGTGTTTGCCGCCGTGAAGGTTTGCCGTCGCACCCCTCGACAGGGTCTGGCCGCTGCTTCATATTCGGGGAGAGTTGCCGCCGAGGCTCTGCCGACATTTGTCGATTGGAGAGCGGAAGCCTGGCTGCCAACTTCGCGTCTGTGCTCCCAACGGCGTTCCCCCCTCGCTCCGTCGAATCCCAGCCACACCAGGAGATAGCGGCCATGAAGCACGACGTTGTATTGATCCCCGGAGACGGCATTGGACCCGAGGTGACTCGGGCGGTGGAAAAAATCTTTGCGGCGGCCCAGGTGGATATTCGCTGGCACGAGCACCAGGCAGGCCTGGCCGCATTGGAGCAGAGCAACGACGTGCTGCCCGACGACACGATCGAAGCGATTCAGCGGTATCACGTGGCGCTCAAGGGGCCATGCACCACGCCGGTGGGCGGGGGCTTTACTTCGGTGAACGTGGGCTTGCGGAAACGGCTGAATTTGTATGCGGCCGTGCGGCCGGTGCTGAGCTTGCCGGGCGTGAACACGCGGTTTGAGAATGTCGACCTGATCGTGATTCGCGAGAACACCGAAGGCTTGTACAGCGGGGTGGAGAACCAGGTGACCGAAGGGGTGGTGATGAGCATGAAGGTGGCCACCGAGGCGGCCTGCAGCCGGATTGCCCGCTGGGCGTTTCGGTTTGCCACGCAGCGGCGGCGGAAGAAGATCACCTGCTTCCACAAGGCCAACATCATGAAGATTACCGACGGCCTGTTCTTGCGGTGCGCGCGGCAGATTCATGAGTATGACTATCCGAACATCGACTATCAGGAATTGATTGTGGATGCCGGCTGCATGAAGCTGGTGCAAGATCCATCGCAGTTCGACGTGCTGCTGCTGGAGAACTTGTATGGCGACGTGGTGAGCGATTTGTGCGCCGGCCTGGTGGGCGGCTTGGGGGTGGTGCCTGGCGCGAATATTGGCGACGATCGAGCCGTGTTCGAGGCCGTGCATGGTTCGGCCCCCGATATCGCCGGCAAAGGGGTCGCCAACCCGCTGGCCTTGCTGATGTCGGGCGTGATGATGCTGGACTACCTGGCGGATACCAAGAGCGATCGTTCGTGCCGCGAGGCGGCCCAGCGGATTTCGACAGCGTACCGGCAAGCTTTGGTCGAAGGGCAAACCACGCGGGATTTGGGCGGAAGTTTGGGGACGGAGGAGTTTGCCCAGGCGGTGATGGAGCGGTTGCCGAGGTAGAGGCTGGTTGCTGGGGGCTGGTAGTTGGTTGGCTTGGGACAGTGATTCGAGCCGGTTTGGCCGGATTCTTCTGGGGGCAAGTTGTGGGCGGGGCGGTTGTCGGTTGCAGGGTCGGTTGGCCACAACTTGACCCCAGCCACCCATGTTTTGGAGCTTCTTCAATTATATCCTTTCATCGCCGATTTCCGCGGGGCGAAATTCGATGACAATTCCGCCCTGAAAAACCGCAATATCCCGTGAAATTCGCCGATTCGCGACAGAAGTTGTCACCGAATTACGGAACGCGGAAATCGGCGTCAAATTCTCGGCTTGCTACTCCTTCCTGGGGTAGGGGCCTAAAAACCGGTCCCCGTTAAAGTGAATGAGGAACAGCCATTTCCGTTGCGGATCGAATAGAACCACATCGGGCAGTTTGTCGTGGTTCAGTTCGGGAATGCGGAGTTGCTTCAATTGATCACGCTCGATAACGAGCCGCTTATCTGCCGTATCGCCCAAGTACAGCACAACTGCCCCCGGGGCAAAGCGGGGCGCGAATTCTTCGATGATTAGGCGCTGAAGCTCATTGTGGAGTCCGGGCGAAAGCTCAACCACCGAACCATTTGGCAAGGTCACTGGCACCTTCACCAGATCGCGAGCACGCTGATAGGTGTGAGCAAGCGACCCCTGTTCGGCGATGAACGCTTCGCACTTTGACGAAAAGTCCTTTTTGCCAAATCTTCGCAAAACCTTGGCCGCCTCGTCCGTGAGCTGGTAAACGGTATCGCCACTGTTGGTCGGCCGCGCCGGATCGTCTGGATTGCGATCGACCAGTCGCGCCTGCTCGAATTGATGGATCGTTTGGCGACGGATTGTTTCTCGACTATTGGCGGCGTAGTCCTTGTCGAAGTGGTCACGCATCCAAGCCATGATGTCCCAAATTCGCAGCAACGGACGGCTCGCTTCTGCCAAGCGTCCTTTTCTCGAAGTCCCGCCAGCGCTAGCAGCGTCAAGCAAGAGCGATCGTTCTGCTGTTGCTTTGGTAGACCAAGACTCTTGATGATCTCCAGGGCTTCGGCGCGCTTGCTCATTGGGAGACCTCAACGAGTTGATCGAGCAGGCGAGGAGGGAGACGCAGAGCTTGGCCAACAATCTCTTCGATGGCCGCGTTGTTTCTCGTTTCCAGCGAGCTTACCTGGCTACCCATTAGCATCAGAGTCTGCCGATCGGGCAAGGGCATGGCTCGAATCTCGCCGGCGTTTACTTGGGTGCTGCCGCTGATCGAGCGAAAATATCGGTCAACCAAGGCGGAGTTAAAGAAAGCCGCCAAACCAAAGGCTTCTTCTTCCGCGAGTTCTCCGCCCTTGCGATAGACATAGTTGAGGTGGTTTTCCAGCCCGACCCATTTGGAATAAGAATCCGTGGGAACCATGATCCCGGCCACCAGACGGCGTTTTTCCTCTTTAGCCGTGAATCGTTTCAAGAGCACGTACGTTTTCGCCGGCAACAGCAGCTTTCTTGAATTCTGGCTGATCTCAATGTGTGTTGGTTTAGCGTTCTTGGTGGGGAACTGTGTGATGAAGGGACGCACGTTGTGCATCCACAGCAATGGCGCCGTATCTTCCGACGGCTCATAACGCAAAAACTCGGTGGAACGAAACGTAACCACCGGTCCCGTGGAAACCTCGAAGCCCAGGCCGCGAAACCGGCAAGGCAAGTCGCTCATTGCCGACACGATCTCGTGGTCCACGTCGCTATTTGACACCCGGACCAGGTGTTCGCCGCCGCTATTGTCGATCAGCTTGTCGTAAGGCGCCCAGGTTTTGCGCATGGCCGTGAGATCTCGGCCAAGACTGCTCGTTAGCAAGACCTTCTCCCGCGCCCCATCTTTCCCGGCATGCAGAATGACATTTTCTTGAAGAACGCTATCGTCTTTGAATGCCGCGGTTCGGCTTTCAAAAATATGGACTTGCCGTACCGCCATGCGCTGGAAGAACCAATTGCGAAACCGCTTGAAATAGAGACCGTTAAAATAGCTCCGTGGAGTGATGGCCACCATCTCTCCGGAAGGCAGGAGCAACTCAGCCGCGACCGCCATGAATAGCGCGTATATATTCGGTTGCCCATGAATCACGCGCCGCATCGCCTGGGCCTGAGGCGACTCCTTGCGAAGCTTGAAATACGGAGGATTGAGAATCGCCAAATCAAACGACGGAGGAGTCGGGGTTTGGAAAAGGCCCGGCTCTGCATGCGCCAGAATGAAATCGTCAACATGAATGGTAAATTCCATGTTGTGCCCGGAGAGGCGAAGCGTTTCCTGGCAGCGGCGCATGGTGCTGTTCAAAAACGGCAGCAAGCTGGGATCATTCTCCCACAACTCGAATTGCACTTCCACTCGCGAATTGCGGGCAAGGATCGACTGGCAGACCGCCGCGGAAAGGGTGCCGACGCCCGCGCCCGGGTCGAGCACGCGAAATGCCTCCCGCCGATCCAAGGAAAACATCGCCGCCATGAACAGCGCGATGTTGGGAGGTGTGCCGAAATGGCCTCGTTGCTTCCGGTCAACCGGTGAAGTTGCCTGGTCAAACTCCCGCTGCTGCTGGGCGGCGTAGCCTGTCAGATCTGCCATTTCCACGTTTTTGGCGCGTCCTTCTGGTTCAGCGGTTTCAGCAAGCTCGCAAACGGGGGGGAGACAACCCCAGGCTGATAGCCATTCATGGTACTCGAAGGCTCATCCGCTAAAAAGCCTGTGAACTTTGCCTGCACGCGCGGAATCGTTCGCGTTGCGCAAACCAACAGCGAAGGAAGCGGGGCCTCCTTCGCTGCTGGCGAAGCTTCTTACAGGACTGAAACGCACACCCCTGACTAGCGGCAGCGTGCGACAGTTAGCCCTGGTTTAGTACATGTCGTGGTCGCCGCCGTGGCCACCCTTCTTTTCCTTGCTGGGCTTCTCGGCGATCAGGGCGTCGCTGGTCAGCAGCAAGATGGCCACGCTAGCCGCGTTTTGCAGCGCGGTGCGGGTTACCTTGGTGGGGTCGATGATGCCGGCCTTGACCATGTCTTCAAAGACGTCGGTCGCGGCGTTGTAGCCAAAGTTGCCTTTGCCTTCGAGCACCTTTTCGCAAACAATCCCGCCGTCTTTGCCGGCGTTGTTCGAAATCGCGGTGATCGGGGCGCGGCAAGCCCGCAGCACGATCTTGTAGCCCACCTCTTCGTCCTGGCTCAGGCCTTCCGGCTTGACGGACGAACTGGCACGCAGCAGGGCCACGCCGCCACCGGGGAGAATACCCTCTTGCACGGCCGCACGGGTGGCGTGCAGGGCGTCTTCCACGCGGGCCTTCTTCTCTTTCATTTCGCTTTCGGTCGCGGCGCCCACGTTCACCTTGGCAACGCCACCCGAAAGCTTGGCCAACCGCTCTTCGAGCTTCTCGCGATCGTAATCGCTGGTCGAAGCTTCGATTTCGCGGCGGATTTGCTCGATCCGAGCCTTGATGTCGGAGCTCTTGCCTTGGCCTTCGATGATCGTGGTGTTGTCCTTGTCCACAATCAACTGCTTGGCGCGACCCAGGTCGGTGAGCTTCACGTTTTCGAGCTTGATGCCCAGGCTTTCGAAGATCGCGGTGCCACCGGTGAGGATGGCGATGTCTTCGAGCATGGCCTTGCGGCGATCGCCGTAGCCGGGGGCCTTGACGGCCACGCAGCGGAAGGTGCCGCGGAGCTTGTTCAGCACCAGGGTCGCCAGGGCTTCGCCTTCCACGTCCTCGGCCACGATCAGCAGCGGCTTGCCGGCTTGAACCACTTGTTCCAGCACGGGCACCAAGTCGCGAGCGTTGGTCACCTTCTTCTCATAAATGAGAACGTAGGCGTCTTCGAACTCGCTGGTCATCTTTTCGGGATTGGTCACAAAGTACGGCGACAGGTAGCCGCGATCGAACTGCATGCCTTCGACCAGCTCGACTTCCGTCTTCAGGCTCTTGCCTTCATCGACGGTGATCACGCCGTCTTTGCCGACCTTATCCATGGCTTCGGCCAACAGGGCGCCAATCTGCTTGTCGCCATTGGCGGCCACGGTGCCCACCTGAGCCATTTCGGCGGGGCTCTTGATGGGGATCGACATCTTCTTCAGCTTCTCGGTGATGTCGGCCACGGCTTTCTCCATGCCGTTCTTCATTTGCACGGGGTTCACCCCGGCGACCACGCCGCGGAGGCCCTCGTTGAAGATGGCTTCGGCCAGCACGGTGGCGGTGGTGGTGCCGTCGCCAGCGACGTCGCTGGTTTTGCTGGCCACTTCGCGGACCATGCGGGCGCCCATGTTTTCGTACACGTCTTCAATATCGACTTCTTTGGCCACGGTTACGCCGTCCTTGGTGACGGTGGGCGAGCCAAAGCTCTTTTGCAAAATAACATTGCGGCCCTTGGGACCGAGCGTGACCTTCACGGCTCGGGCCAGCTTGGATACGCCGCGACGAATCGCGTCGCGAGCCTCTTGATCGAAAGCAATCATTTTGGCCATGGCACTCATTCTCCTTGGGAGTTGGCGTCTTTAAGGTGGGAAGGTGAGCTCAGCGGCCGCTTGTTTGGCCAGCTAGCCCATCCCAGCGCCGGTAATTGTAGATGGTTCGCAGTGGTAGGCGGTGGTCTCTCCGGCTCGCCCCCCGCTCTCCCCAAACAAAAAGTTGGCGGGGAAACGGTGGAGGGCCGGAGCAACCGGGCGACGCGCCCCCAATTATTCGATTACGGCAAGAATGTCGTCTTCACGCATTAGCAGGAATTCATCTTCGCCAACTTTGATGTTGTCGCCGGCGTACGAGGTGAAGAGCACTCGATCGCCCACCTTCACTTGCAGCTTGCTCCGGCTACCGTCATCGAGCAGACGGCCGTCGCCGACGGCGACCACTTTGCCACGGGCAGGCTTTTCGCGAGCCGAGTCCGGCAGCACAATGCCGCCCGAGGTGCGTTCTTCCACTTCTTCGCGCTCGACCACCACTCGGTCGCCCAACGGTTGCAGCTTAATGGCCGACTTACTCTTTACAGCCGTAGGCATGTTCTTTGTACCCTCCAGGGTAGGTGTGGGTAAAAACCGGTTTATGTGTTGAAACGGCAGTGGCTGGCCCGGAGACAGCGAATTCGAAACCCGGGCGAGCCAGGTAAGCCCGACGGGGAATCGAACAACTGCCGCTTTTCCGCGGAAGTTAAGTCGGGGGCCATTGTGAGCAAATTTTGCGCCGCGCCAGAAAATGGGTAATAACCCCTTGCCTGGCAGCGGCTTGTGCCGCAAAGACTCACCCCGACCGACAACCGGTGGCTTTCTGCCAATTTGGCAGAACCGGCCCGCGATGTGCCTTTAACCGCGCAGGGCACTCCTCCTGTTCTCAAGTTCTCACCGCGTCGTCACTTCCGTGGCCTGCCGCGAATTGGCATCGCAGTTGCTAACAATCGAAGTTCGTTCAGCGACGTGTGCCGCTGCTGACAGCCGATGCGGAGAATCGTGGTCCACAGGGCCGCTGCTTTCCGCGGGTCAGCGGCAAAGTGCTCCGAGGGGGGGGAACTGTGCGTCGCTCACTTTCGCATCCACCCCTCAGGCATTCGCCACGTTTTGCTGAAGGTTGCAGCGTGCAAGGGGGTTCCTTACCGGATTCCCTCACGGGGCAACGGTTGATTTTGCAAACCCAGGTTTCGTTGTTCTTTCGGAGCCCTCTTTTCAAAGGAGAACGAGTTATGCCTCAAATGAATCCCAATGCCTGGTCGGTGCTGCGGCGTTGGCGCGACGAGATGGATATGGGGTAGGCGATTACTACCGCACCTTCAAGGTAAGCGAGAAGATCGACCCGGCCCGCATCTCGGCCGAGTACCACGCCGGCGTGCTCACGCTGCGACTGCCCAAGGTCGAAGAAGCCAAGCCGCGAAAGATTGCGGTCAAGGCCGGCTAAGAGACGGTTTCGCTTGACGAAACGGCAAGATCACGGCCAGGCGGCGCCCGATGAAGGGGTTGCCTGGCCGTTTTTATTGCGCGGCGTGGCTTCATTGCGCCCCCCAGGGAACCAGGCGCCGCGGATTGTGCGAACAAATGTTGTGCGAACAAACGATGTGCGGGTGAGGAGTGTTCGGTACAATGCCGCGAAACGAGGATCGGCTTGTTTCGCTCTCAATTCAGCAAGAGGCATTACCATGAACGGGCACTCCGCCGCCGCGGATTCCACCAATCCCACCCAGGCCTTTTACGATCGAATCAGCAAGGCTTACGACCTGCTCTCCGATAGCAATGAGCACAAAGCCCGCGAAAAAGGCGAGCAAGCCCTGGGCGTGAAGCCGGGGAATGCCGTGTTCGAGATTGGTTACGGCACCGGACACGCTTGTGCCGACCTGGCCAAAATGGTGGGTGAGCAGGGCAAGGTTTGCGGCATCGATATCTCGCCTGGCATGCGCGAAGTGGCCCTCAAGCGGCTTAACCAAGAAGGCGTGGCCGACCGCGTTGCCTTGGAAGTGGGCGACGCCCAAAAGCTACCCTACGAAAACGCCTCGTTCGATCATGCGTTCACCAGCTTCACGCTGGAGTTGTTCCCGCTGGAGATCATTCCCGGCGTGCTGAAAGAAGTGCTCCGCGTGCTCAAGCCCGGCGGCAAGCTGGGGGTGGTTTCGATGTTCAAGAAGGAGCATCGCAGTTGGTTGACCCACGCTTACGAATGGTCGCACCGCCACTTCCCGCATATTGTGGACTGCCAGCCGATCGACGCTCCCCAGTTCATGGAAAACGCCGGCTTCAAGCTGGTTCACAACGAAGAAATGGCGATCTGGTCGCTGCCGGTGGCGATTGTGGTGGGGCAGAAATAACGAGATCTCGTTGAGAGCGGCATCATTTTGTCCTTAGACCAAGGGAATCCGAAGCTTGGAAATACCGGAAAAACCCGCGGACGGCGTCGAAACTTCGCACGGGCTCCGCGTTTCGCGCCGCATTCCGTTGCACACCAAGATCATGATTGGGTTGGCCACGGGGGCGGTGCTGGGGCTGGCGGCGAACATGCTCAGCACGCGGGTGGGCGTTGACAACAGCGGGAACGGCCTGGCCGATTGGCTCGACACGCTCGTGTATTGGGTGGAGCCGGGCGGCAAAATTTTCTTGCGGCTGATGTTCATGGTGGTGCTGCCGCTGGTGTTTTCGGCGCTGTCGCTGGCGGTCGTGGAAATCGGCGACCTGCGAAAGTTGGGCCGCATGGGGCTGCGCACCTTGGGATATACGACCATCCTCTCGGGAGCCGCGGTAGGAATTGGGTTGCTGCTGGTGAACACGGTGGAGCCGGGCAAATCGCTTCCCACCGAGCTGCGCGATCGGATTATCCAACAAGAAGCCCAGGCGACGGAGGGGAAGGTCGAACAGGCGGCCAAGGCCAAACCCCTCCGCGAGATGCTGGTGAATCTCATTCCAGAGAACCCCCTGCAAGAAATGGTCGGCGCCCTGGACGGCAGTTCCAAAGGCAACGGCATGCTCGCGGTGATGGTGTTTTCGCTCATCTTGGGCATGGCCATCAGCGTTCAGCCCGAAAGATGCACCGGCTTGATCGGTTGGCTGGAGGGTTGGAATGCCGTGGCGATGACCGTGATTGCGTTCACCATGCGTCTGGCGCCGGTTGGCGCCGGGTGCCTGGTATTTGTCGTGACGGCGCAGCTTGGTTTCCCGGTTTTGCAAACGCTGGCCTGGTTTGTGGGAACGTGTCTGGCCGGCTTGGCGCTGCAGCAATTTGGCGTCTATAGCGTGATTCTGGTATTTTTCGCGCGCAAGAGCCCCCTGGCATTTTTTCGCGAGGTTCGGGAGGCGATGCTGGTTGCCTTTGGAACGAGCTCGTCGAACGCCACGTTGCCCACGGCCATCAAGGTGGCGATCGACGATCTCAAGCTTCCGCCCCGCGTGGCGAACTTCGTGCTGACCGTGGGCGCGACGGGAAACCAGAACGGCACGGCCTTGTTTGAGGGGTTCGTGGTGCTGTTTCTCGCCCAGGTGATGGGCGTTACCTTGTCGCTGGACCAACAATTGACCGTGGTGTTGATGTCCGTGCTGGCCGGCATTGGCACGGCCGGCGTGCCGGGCGGGTCCATCCCCCTGATCGTGGTGGTGATGCAATCCGTGGGAATTCCGGCCGAAGCCATTGGGATTGTGTTTGGCGTCGATCGAGTGCTCGACATGGCGCGCACCGTCGTCAACGTGACGGGCGACCTGGTCGTCGCCCAGTGCGTGGCGCACAAAGAAGCAAAGTCGCCCACCGAGCCCCAGCCCGATGCTGAACCCGAGCCTGCAACGGTCGGGGATCCGACAGACGCTGCCTAGGGTTTTATCGGCCGTGGAATGCCACGAAAGAGGGTGCCACTTTGCCTGTGTACACGGGCGGTCAATCCAACGCCCCGCTTAGCATGCCACTCAACCGTGGAAACCTGCTTGATTAGCCTGATGCCGCCTTGAATGACGAGGTTGCTGCCGCTCGATAGGCGAAAAAGATGGATGCCCTCGATATCCGTGAAAAGTTGGCGACAGCCATCGAAGCCTACCTGGATGGCAAGATCGACAATGGCGTTCTCGACACCACGCTCAGCGAGAAGGATATTCGCAGCGACGTTACCTGCGGGGAGATCGCCGGTGAAATGTTGTTCTTTCTGAGTGATTTCTGTCATCACAAGAATGAAGGAGCGTATCAGATTGGGGAAGAGGTCGAGCAGGCTATCCGGCGATGGGTCTATCTGCTGCGAACAGGTTGGCAATGGTCTCCGAGCCGAAAGGACTCAACCCGCTTTGGGCTGCGGGGACTCTTTGACCTGCTTCGGTCCAACCTCTGCACCAAGTCCCGTCTTGACGGCAATCTGCACTGGCCACTCGCCGGCCCACAAGCATGGTCGGACTGGACGAGCAAAGCGAACCGATAGTACTGGCTTTGCTCAGTTGCCACCGTTTACTTGAACGTGGGAGCCGCCATGCCGTGCTGCAGTTCATAGGCTTCAATCTTGTCGGCGTGTTGCAGCGTCAGGCCGATGTCGTCGAGGCCGTTGAGCAGGCAGTGCCGGCGGAAGGGGTCGACCTCGAACGGCAGCTTGAGCCCATGCTCGTCGCGAATCTCGCAGGCGGTGAGATCGACGGTGAGCTGGTAGCCGGGATGGTATTTTTCGGCCCTGGCAAACAGGTCATCGATCTGGGCTTCCGTAAGCTTGACCGGCAGCAGGCCGTTCTTGAAGCAGTTGTTGTAGAAGATGTCGGCGAAGCTCGGGGCCAGGATCGACTTGAAGCCGTAATCGTCCAAAGCCCAAGGGGCATGCTCGCGGCTCGAGCCGCAGCCAAAGTTCCGGCGGGTCAGCAAAATGCTGGCCCCGCGCAGCTCGGGCTGGTTGAGCTCGAAGTCGGGGTTGTCGGAGCCGTCTTCGTTGAACCGCCAGTCGAAGAACAGGTACTGGCCGAAGCCGGTTCGCTCGATCCGCTTGAGGAACTGCTTGGGAATGATCTGGTCGGTGTCCACGTCCACGCGATCGAGCGGGGCGACCAGGCCGGTATGCACGGTGAAGGGATTCATGGGCGGACTTGCTCAGTAATGGAAAAAGCCCACGGGGGGTGGGCGGGGATATCTGGAATTGTGGAGCCGTATCCGTTTTCTGGATTCCCGCCCCCCGTCTTCACGAGGGCAGGCTTCGCGGGAATGACGGGCGATGGATGTTCGGCAAAAGGGATGGTTACCCGCCGCGGGCCAAGCGGTGAAACCGTTCTTTCAAATCGCGGGTCACGGGGCCAGGCGTGCCCGACCCGATGGCGCGGTTATCGACCTTGACCACCGGCACCACTTCGGCCGCCGTGCCGGTCAAAAAGCATTCGTCGGCCACGTACACATCGTACCGCGTGAGGGGGCCTTCGGTCACCTGGCGGCCCGATTCCCGGGCGACCTCGATCACGGCGTCGCGGGTAATCCCGCCGAGGATGCCGGCATCGAGCGAGGGCGTGTATAGCTGGTTGTCTCGCACCAAGAAGATATTGTCGCCGGTACACTCGGCCACTTCGCCCTTGGTGTTGAGCATCAGGGCTTCCACGCAGCCGGCCTTCAGGCCTTCGATCTTGGCCAGAATGTTGTTCAGGTAGTTGAGCGATTTGATGCGCGGACTGAGCGCCGCCGGGTGGTTGCGAATGGTGCTGGCGGTGACGATCTCCAACCCCTGCTCGTAAAACTCAGCGGGGTACAGCGAGATTTTGTCGGCGATGATAATGACCTGGGGGTCGGCGGTGCGGTTGGGGTCGAGCCCCAGCGTGCCAGCGCCGCGGGTTACCACCAAGCGAATGTAGCCCTCGGTAAGCTTGTTGGCGGCGACCGTATCGTTCACCGCTTTGGCCATTTGGGCCGGGGTAATCGGGATCACCAGCCAGATGGCCTTGGCCGAATCGTAGAGTCGCTCGAGGTGCTCTTCCAACCGGAAAACGCGGCTGTTGTAGATCCGCATGCCTTCGAACACGCCGTCGCCGTACAGCAGGCCGTGGTCGTAAACGCTCACTTTGGCGTCTTCTTTGGCGAAGAGCGTGCCGTTGATATAGACCTGGGGAGACATGGCTTTAAGCGTGCGGCTTTCCAGTGGAGCGGGGGTAGGCTCGGCGCGAAGAACACGTTGCGCCGCGAATCGCCCTAAGGGGCAAGCGGAATCGAGCCCCCGCGCCCAAAGCGGCGTGCCCGCTAGCTCTCCACTTGGCCATCGACCAGTTGCACCACGCGATCCGCCTGCGAAGCGATGGCGGTGTCGTGGGTCACCATGACTATAGTGAGGTTGGCCTGGGTGTTCAAGGAGCGGAGCAGGTCCATGATTCCTTGCCCTGTATGACCATCGAGATTGCCCGTGGGTTCGTCCGCCAGCAACAATTCTGGCTCCGCGGCCAAGGCCCTGGCAATGGCGGCCCGCTGCATTTCACCGCCAGAAAGCTCGCGCGGGCGGTGCTTGAGCCGGTGCCCTAGCCCCACGGTTTCCAACAACTCGGTGGCCCGGGCCACCAGCTTGCGTTTTTGCAGCCGATACCGCCAAAAACCGTGCGAGATCATCAGCGGCGCCAGCACGTTCTCCAGCGCGGTCAGTTCTGGCAGCAGGTGGTAAAACTGGAAGATCATGCCCAGCCGACCGTTCCGCAGGTTATCGCGTTGGCGGACGGGCAGGTTGTCGATGCGGCGGCCGTCGAACCACAATTCACCATTGTCGGGCCGGTCGAGCGTGGCCATCAGGTGCAGCAGCGTGCTTTTGCCCGAGCCGCTTTGGCCAATGATCGAAACCAGCTCGCCGCGGCGGACTTCCAAATTCACGCCCCGCAGCACGGGGATTTCGTGCTTGCCTTTGCGATAGGCCTTGCTCAGGTTGATCACCTGCATCATCGCGGCCGAGGCCGGCAAGGAAGCTGCCATGGATTCCGAAGGTTGCGGTTTGGAGCGGGCTCGGGCCGAAGTCGCGGGGATTACCGAGGTATCACTCATAGCGCAGGGCCTCCACCGGGTGCAGCCGGGCCGCTCGGAGCGCCGGCAAAACGCTGGCCGCCACGGCAATGCCCAAGGCGCCCGCCACAATCCAAGCCACCGTGAACGGGTTCACGCTGGTGGGGATTTCGTAGAAGTAATAAATGGTCGGGTCGAACACCGTTTGCCCGGTGATCGCGCCCAGCCAGATGCGAATCTCGTTGATGTACCGCACGAACAGCAGCCCCATCACCAGCCCCGCCCCGGCGCCCACCATTCCCAGCGACAGCCCATAGCTGAGGAAGATGCCCATGATGCCCGAGCGATGGGCTCCCAGCGATTTGAGGATGCCAATGTCCTTGGTCTTCTCGACCACGATCATGAAGAAGATCGCCAAAATGCCGAAGCCCGCCACGGCGATGATCAAAAACAGCAACATATTGAGGATGGCCGTTTCCATTTCAACCGCCGCCAGCAACGCGCCTTGCTTGTCGCGCCAGGTAGCCACCGAATAAAACTGCGGCGGAAAGGCGGCCTGAAGCTTGTCGCGAACCGCGGCGCCGCGGTCGCCATCTTTCAAGCGAATTTGAATGGAGGTCACAAACGTGACGCCGCTATCGCGGTCGAACATGCCGCGCAGTTCTTGTAGTTTTTCGAGCGGCACGAACACAAAGCTGCTGTCGTACTCGCTCATTTTGCTTTCGTAGAGATCGACCACGGTAAAGGTGTCGGAAATGCCCTTGGGCGGCATGCCGGCCGTGGGGAAGGTGAGCTGGATATCGTCGCCCGGCATCACCAGAAAGTTTTCGGTGTCGTTCTTGCGATAGCTGATCATGCCAATGCCCAGCACGCAGCCAGCATGCGGCGTGTCGCCTGGGTCGCGGGGGGCGGTGGGATCGGGGCCAGCTTCTTTCTCGCGGGCAGAAAATGGATCGACCGCGCGATCGGGGGCCACGGAGAAGGGATCGATGGGGGCCGTGGGATCGCTTTCGCTGGGCGCATCCAAGCGTTGTTCCCAGCGCTGGTGCATTTGGGCCATGTTGCGGCGGCGGATTCTGCCGGCCATTTCCATGCCCATGCGCACGGGGGCCTCTGCGCCGCCGTGGCGATCGTGGAGGTCGTAGCCCGACTCTTGCAGTTCAAAGCGAAACTTTTCGCGATGAGCCGAGTGCTGGAGATACTCTTGAAACCGGCTGGCGTAGGCGTCGGCGTCGCGCGGGATGCCGACCAGTTGCACCGCGCGGGTATTCCATTCGCCGTGCAGTTGGAACGACAGCATCGCTGGCACGGCGACCGTGGCCGTCATGGTTTCGATCTCGTCGCCGGCCACCTTCATGATTTCGCGCATGTGAAAGTCGGGGTCGCGAAAGCCGTTGAAGCTGCGGGCTTCCACCGACACATCGGACAGAATGGCTTTGATGCGGTCTTGCATTTCGTGCGAAAAACCAGCCATCACGGCATTCACCACAATCATGGTGGCCACGCCCAGGGTCACGCTCACGATGGAAGCCAACGCAATCCAGCGGGTGCGCAAGTAGCGCCAGCAAAGCAAAAACTTATACATAGCAGTGAGGCCAATCCCTCAAAGTGAAAATGCGCGACAATGACAGCGGTCTTGTTACCCCTTCAGGCAAGTTATTGGCAATACCGGTTTGCGCCGCGGCGGCGCTATTCTCAACCCGACGCGTTAACGAGGGACGCTTGTGGATCTCCCTCGCTAACGCGTCGGGTTACGAATCAACCGCGGCTCGCCATCATCGCAATTCCTCTCTTCACTTCTCTTCAACTCCGCGCTCCGAATTCCGCTCTCCGAATTCCGCACTAGCTCCACGCTCTTGGCCAAGTCGGCCCAGCCACGGGAGCGGCAGGAAAATTGGCAGGGAATCCCCAAGTTCGGGTTGCCCCCATTAAGGTTACCCGCTAGAAGCCCCATCACCTTTCCCTGCTTGTTTTTCAGGTCGTTGCCATGCCGCGCCGCGTGCTATCACGCTCTGAGGCTGCCTGCGCTGCCGTTTTTGCGGTGCTGCTAGCCATTGCGCCCTGGGCGATGGCCCAGGAGACGCCTCCACCCGCTCCGCTAGGTGAAACGCCCATCCGGCTGTTCGACGAACTTTCTCGCGAGGTCTCGCGAACTTCCGACGCCCTGTTCTTGCCGGGGCAGGCGCTCGCTTCGCCTGACATCGAAGCGGCTTCCGCGGCAGCCGACGACGACAATCCCCACGCCGAGCCGCGCTTGATGGCGGTCGATGCTTCAAACGCCTCTCCCATGCAGACAGTTCCCCCCCGCTATCCGGCCGCTTCATCGGGCCCGATGATGGATCAAGACGTGCTGCCGGCGGCCGCTTATGGCGACCGTTCGGCGCTCTCGAGCGCCACCACTCCCCAATACCGCCTGGCCCGCGATGTGAAGCAAGAAGAACTGCCAGCACCCGGCGGCATCGAACAGGCATTTCCTGGTGGCGAGATTATTTTGACCGAGCAACCAGGACTGATGGGCGCGGCCTGCTTCGATTGCCCCAGTTGCGGCGGGCCAGGCTGCGTGCCCGGCCGCACGCGGTGCTGCTCCGCCTGCAACGCCAAGACGCGCTGGGGACGGTTCTGGTGCGCCATGTACGAAACCATTTGCTGCCCCGATCCCTGCTGGGATCCCTCGTACTTACCGCTCGCCGACTCGGCATTCTTTGTGCCGACCGCCCGACCCACCACCACCGCCCGCTACCGCTGGGATGCCGGCTACAACCTGGTCTACCCCGACCGGGCCGAATGGTTTTGGGCTCAAGACAACGGCTCGGGCCTCGGACCGCAACCGGTCTCGCCCTACCAGGGCGAGCCGAGCGTCGATTACGACGAGCTCAGCATGTACGTGGAAACGGCCATCAAGGGCTTCGCGCTCACCGTCGAAACGCCCTATCGCTCGGTCGACCCCTTCACCGGCGGCGTTCAGGCTGGCTTCGGCGATATCATCATCGGCACCAAAAGCCTGATCTTCGATCGCGAACTGTTCCAAATCGCCTTTCAGTTCCGCACCTTCGTTCCCTCAGGCAAAGCCCTCGAGGGCCTCGGCGTGGGGCATATTTCGCTCGAGCCTTCGCTGATTGTGGGCTTCAACCTCAGCCCCGCCAGTTACCTTCAAGGCCAAATCGCGCAGTGGATTCCGCTGGGCGGCGGCTCCTACCAGGGCAGCATTCTCCATTACCACTTCAGCTACAATCACACGCTGCATTACATCCTGCCCGACGTGCCCTTGATCGGAACCCTGGAGGCCAACGGCTGGTCGTTCCAAGACGGCTCGTACACCGACCCGGTGCTAGGCACGCTACCCGCCAACGACCACACCTACCTTAGCGCGGCGGTTGGCCTGCGAATGTTTGTGTGCGAATGGCTCGACGCCGGCGCCGCGGCCAACTTCGCCATCGGCAGCCCCAACTGGGCCGAGCAACTGTACCGCCTGGAATGCCGCGTGCGGTTCTAACTCCATTGTTTTCATCCCGAAGGGATTCCAGCCCGTAGCCAGGGGTGAGCGCGGCGACACCCCTGGACAACCTAGTGATTGAACTAGTGATTGAACAAAAACTCGCGGCTATTGATCATCGCCCATAGCAAGTCTTCCAACCCTTCCTGACGGCTGGGAGCCCGGCTCAGAATTTCTTGACAGTTGGCTCTCTCTTCAGGGCTGGGCTTGCGGCTGATGGCCGCCATAAAGAGCGCGTCGAACGTATCGTCGTCGCTGGCCTTGGCCTTTACCAGACGGGCAATCCGGCCCTTGGCGTCGGTGATCTTGCCATTCAGCAAATCGCCGTTGGCAATCTGCAGCACCTGGGCCAGGTTCGGCTCGGCCGTGCGTTCGCACTCGCAGGCAATCACCCGCTCGGGCCGTCCCAAAGTGTCAAGAAAATAACTATTGTAGTTATTGTCGGGCAGCTCGATGGCCCGCGTCCCCGCCGGAATGCCGGTGAATTTTTCTTGCGTTCCGCAGACGTCGTCAATGGCGTCGAGCAGCACCTCGGCCGGCAGACGCTTCACTTTGTAATGCGTATAGAACCGCTCGTCGCTGGCGTTGCTGGGCGTCGGCGTGGAACTGATCTGATATGCCCGGCTCACCATAATGGCTCGGAGCAATTGCTTGAGGTCGTACTTGTGCTTCACCAGGTGATCGGCCAGGGCGTCGAGTAATTCCGGATTGGAAGGCGGGTTCGTTGCCCGCATGTCGTCGATCGGCTCCACCAACCCCGTCCCCATCAGGTAACCCCAAAACCGGTTGGCCATATTGCGGGCGAACAGCCGGTTGTCGGTCGAGGTGAGCCAGTCGGCCAGCGGCCGCCGCAAATCGAGGTAAGCCTCGCCGTCGATCGCCTCGGCCAGCAGGGGCTGGGGCGCCATGGTTTGCCCGGTGCGCGGGTGACGAATGCTGCCGGCGCGCTTGAGCATCACCGCCGTATCGCCCCCCTGCGAACCAAAGTCGCGACTGTTCTTCGTGGCCACCCGCGTAAAGAAAGCGGCCAAACCGTAATAGTCACCCTGACTATAAACCTCGAACGGGTGATTGTGACACTTCGCACATTGCAGCCGCACGCCCAGGAACAACTGCGCCGTGGTTTCGGCCAGGTCTTCCGGCGTGCGGGCAATCTTATAGTAATTGGCCGGCCCACTCTCAAACACCGACCCCTGGGCCGTAATCAACTCGTGCACCAAACGATCGACCGGCTTGTTCTCGCGAACCGAAGCCCGGCTCCAGTTGTAAAGAGACCACATCCCGCCGTCGCCCAGCTTGTTGCGATTGTTCCTGAGCAGGTCGCCCCACTTGAGTGCCCAATAGGCGCTGAACTCATTTCCCCACACATCGCGGGCCGGGTCGCCCGTCAGCCCCAGCAGCTCATCGACCAAAGCCGTGCGCTTTTCGGGGTTGGCATCCGCCACAAACGCTTCCACCCGCTCGGCCGGCGGCAACGTGCCCAGGCAGTCGAGAAACGCGCGGCGGATAAACACCTCGTCGCTCGCCAAGGCCGAAGGCTCCAGGCCCAACCGCTCCCAACGCTCCTTCACCAGTTCATCAATAAAATTGACCGGCTCGAAGCCCGACAGATCCACATCGGTGGCAAACGGGGCCGCCACCATCGAGATCTTGGCCTGGCCTTCAAACCGTACCATCACCGGCGCCTGGCCTGGACCGACGGCCGAAACATAGCCCGCGGGTGTCACCAGGGCCACGGCGTCGCTCATGCTATCGAAGCGGGCCGACCGTGTGACATCGCGGCGAACACCGTCGGAATACACGGCCTCCACCCGCAATTGACGAGTCTCACCCACGCGGTACTGATGCTCGGCCGGCAGCACTTGCAGATCGACCACCTTGGGCTCATCCTTCAGCGGCGCTGGCGCGCCGCTTTGCAACCAGGCGAGCAACACCTCGTGGTCGTAGTCGCCGCGCTCAAACCGCTGCCCTCCGCCGTGCGAAACTTCCAACAGGGCCTTTTTCAGCACCAGGCTATCTTCAGGGTTCACCAGCGAAATCCGCCGGCCTTGCAGCTCGCGGACCATTGCCGGGTGGTCTTGCTCGGGGGCGTAGCCAAACAGTGAAAGCTTGAAGCTCCCCTGGCCGTACTGCGCGGCATGGCAACCGCCGCCGCTGCAACCGGCCCGGACCAGGATGGGCATCACGTCGCGACGAAAGCTCACCTGGCTGTGAGCCCCCTCGTTGCCCGCCATGCCGGAGATGGTCAATTCCGCCTGGGCCAGCTTGCCCCCGTGTTCAATCGTTACCTTGGCCGTTCCGTTGGCCAGCGGGCGAGCCCAACCGCTCGCGTCAATCGCCAGCAAGCCCTCGGGCTGGCTGCGATAACTGGCCGCCGCGGTAACATCGCGCCCCCGGCCGTCGGCCGTGGCTTCGAGCACCGAGAACTGCACGCGATCGAGCGGCCCACGCAGCTCAAATGCCCGTGGCGAAATGCTCAACTCGCCGGAACTCGCTGCCGCTGCTGCTGCCTCCGCGGCCAACAAACAAGCAACCGCAATCACCGGCGCGGCAAAGCAGCGGGGGGAAAGCCCAATCTGGCGACGCATGGCGAGGTTCTCGGTGGGGGGTGTTTGCAGGGGAGGGATCGCGAAAGCGGGCAAAAACGCAGGATTTTCGCTGCCCAGCAGGGTGCGCAGCTCGCCACCTTCACAGCAAAAAGTATGGCGAAAGCCGGCAACGATTTCAACCTGTTTATGCGTTCCCTCTGGCCGATGCCGCCGACCGCTACAATCGCTGCAATCGAGCCATCTGCCGTTTCTGAACGTAGGAGTTGGTGCGTGCTACACTTGGAAGACCTTGCTTCCTTTACTTGCGCCAGGTGCCAACCGTGATTCGTACTTCGATCTTGCTGGGCGGGATGATCCTTGGGCTTGCGGCTCCGCTGGCGGCCCGCGATGTCTACGTGAACAACGTGCAGGGGAGCCCCAATTACGACGGCCTTAGCCCCGAAGCCGGCCTGGTTTCGGGTCCGTTCCGCTCCATCACGCACGCCCTCAAGGTTTGCCAGAAGGGCGATCGAATTGTGCTGGCCAACACGGGCATGCCCTACAACGAGTGCATCTCGCTGCAAACCGAGCGGCACTGCGGCGGAGCGATTGGCCCCTTCACCATCCTCGGCAACGGCGCCATCCTCGACGGCTCCCGGCCCATCCCCCGCGAGTTCTGGAAGCACTACCTCGGCGCCATTTTCGAACTGCCGCTCCGCAAACGCGGTCCTTACCAAATGCTGTTCCTCGACGGCAAGCCGCTGCCGCGCGTCGACTTCAGCACCGAACAGGCCACCGAACTGCCGCCCATGCACTGGGGCTACTACCAAGGAAGCATATACCTGCGAATCGAAAAAGGGACGCTGATCGACGACTACAACCTCAGCCTGGCCTGGCACGACGTGGGCGTCACGCTGTATCACGTGCACGACGTCATCGTCGCCGACCTCACCGTGCAAGGCTTCCTGCTGGATGGCGTCAACGTGAACGACAAGGTCGATCGCTGCCTGTTGGGCAACCTCACCTGCCGCGGCAACGGCCGCTCCGGCATCACCGTCGCCGGCTCCTCGCGCTGCATCCTCGAAGAATGCCTCCTCGGCAACAACGGCGCGGCGCAGCTCCGCGTCGAAGGCGAATCCACCGTGGATGTAACGGGCAGTACCCTCATCCCCAGCCATGTCCCCCGCGTGATCCACACCGGCGGCCAACTCAACATTGAGCCGCCGCTGGAAGATGAGCCAGCGCCCGCTGCTGGCGAGGTCGAAAACGAAGCCGAAAACGAAGCGGCGGCCAACGGCGACAACGCCAACTTGGAATTGCAGCCCGCTAATTGAACCCCTCAAGCGGCAGCGCCGGTGATTCTTTTGTGGCGATAAGTTCCCTTGCAACTCCGAATTCCGAACTCCCCATTCCGAACTACCGCAGCGCCACTTCGCCCCAAACTTCAAATCGGGCTACGGTCTGATTCGTCTCGTTCCACCGCAGGTTGATGCCGCCGTTGAAGTCTTTGCCGACGCGTTCGATGAGGAACACCTTCGCGTTGCCGCCGCTGCTTGAAACATGGTAGTGCGTGAAACCTCGGGTGACGCACAGGTCTTTCACCGAGGGGTTGTCCAGGTGCTCTTCCAGGTAGCGGAAGGCGGCCGTGGCGATGGCGGCAGCCCCGGGGCCTGTGTTGAGCCGCCCATTGCCGGCCGCGTCGACCAGCAGCTTGTGGGCTCGCAGGCGCACGACCGGGTCGTTGCTGGTGGTGGCCAGGCTGCGGATCGCCGTGGACTCTGCTTCGGTCCAGGGGGGCGCTGGCTGGCTGCCGAGCTGTTCCCAAAAGTCTTTGGCCGAAATGCGTTCGACGACGGACCTGGCAGGCGATCCGTCCGCGGCCCACAGAGCCAAATTCGCCGGTTCGAAGGCAGTGAAGCCGACGGCGACCAGGGTGAAAATGCAGCGAAAGGCAATTTGTTTCATGGCAATTTCCGTAGACAAAGTCTCAAGTTCAAGCCGGTGGGGGTGGCTAAGGGGGATCGCTGCCAGAGAGTACGTGCCTTGAATGAGTCGATTGGTTCAGCAGTCGAGGCGTGTTTGCCAGGGGACGATCCGCCGACGGGCGGCGCGTTTGGCTGCGGCGTGCTGGCGATCAGGCCGCGGTCGGCGACCGCTGTCTACAGCGCTTCTCGCGCCGCGATGGCCGCTTGGGCCGCTTGTTGCGGGGTGTCGGCCAGGGCGGTGAGGTGGCCCATCTTGCGGCCGGGGCGCGGTTCGTGCTTGCCGTACAGGTGCAGTTTTACCTCTGGCATCGCCAGGGCCTTGGGCCAGTTGGGCGTGCCGTGGCTCCACAAATCGCCCAGCAGGTTGACCATGGCGGCGGGGCGGAACTGCCGCGTCGAACCCAGCGGCAACCCGGTCACCGCCCGCACCTGTTGTTCGAACTGGCAGGTGGCGCAGGCATCGATCGTAAGGTGGCCCGAGTTGTGCGGGCGCGGCGCCAACTCGTTAATCAGCAGCTCGCCCGAGCGCGTGAGAAAGAACTCCACGCACAGCACGCCCACCACCTCGAGCTTTTCGAGCACGGCCCTGGCGATTTCTTGGGCCTGATCGGCCACGCGCAGCGGCAGGTTCGCAGGGTAAATGGAGAGGTCGAGAATGTGCCGATGATGGTGGTTTTCGATCGGATCGTAAGAGGCGAAGTCGCCATCGACACCGCGCACCGCCACCACCGATAGCTCGCAAGAAAAATCGACGAACGCCTCGAGCACCGCCTCGTTGCTGTTGAGAAACTTCCAGGCGGAGGGGACTTCGTCCGCCCGATGGATCAACACCTGGCCTTTGCCATCGTAACCCCAGGCGGCCGTTTTCAACACGGCCGGCGCGCCCAGCTTTTCCACGGCCTGGTGCAACTCGGCTTCGCTGGTTACCGGCAGGAACGGCGTGACCGGCAGGCCGGCGTTCTTGAGAAAGTTCTTTTCGCGGAGCCGGTTCTGCGTGGTTTCCAGCACGTGGCCGCCGGGGCGAACCGGCAAGAACTTGCTCACCGCCGCGATCGTCTCGGCCGGCACGTTTTCAAACTCAAAGGTCAGCACGTGTACCCCGCGGGCAAAAGCCACCACCCGATCGAGATCGTGGTACGAGCAGCTCTCTTCCACGTCGGCGACCTGGCCGGTGGGGGTGTCGTCGTCGGGCGAGAGCACGTGCACGCGGTAGCCCAACCGCCGCGCGGCCAGGGCAAACATGCGTCCCAGCTGACCACTGCCGAGCACGCCTAGCGTAGCCCCGGGCAGAATGGCCGCGTGCGATTCAGGCCGGGCGGCGCGGGTCATGTGAGCTCCACCCCCAGCACCTGCTCGGCCTGTTGCTGGTGGAAGTCGTGCAATAATTTGCGCAGGTCGGGCCGGGTAACCGCCAGAATGCGCACCGCCAGCAGGCCGGCGTTGCGGGCCCCCGCTTCGCCAATGGCCAAGGTGCCGACCGGCACGCCGCCGGGCATTTGGGCGATGGAAAGCAGCGAGTCGATGCCAGAGAGCGATTTGCTGCGAACCGGCACGCCCAGCACGGGCAAAATAGTTTGGGCAGCCACCATGCCAGGCAGATGGGCCGCGCCGCCCGCCCCGGCAATGATAACTTGCAGGCCCCGTCCCTCGGCCCCGCTGGCGTACTCGCACATCCACCGCGGGGTGCGATGGGCCGAAACCACGCGGCATTCGTGGGGAATCTCGAATTCGCGCAGCACCGCGCTGGCCGGACGCATGGTTTCCCAGTCCGACTTGCTGCCCATGATGACCCCCACCAGGGGGCGTTCGGTCTTACTCAACGGCGTGATCTCCTTAACGCGCGCGTGCGACGTGGTAGCGCGGTTTCCGCTCATTTGGCAGCAATGCGGTTGTACCCCAGCGGATTGGCCCCGCTCCCCCAAGCGTACCGCGACCCCGACAAAGTGGCCAGAGGCCCCCCACTACTCGACAAGACCTGCGAGGGGCCAATGCCACCGGTTGACCCTCAGCTCCTATGCATCGGCAGAGTCTCGACCCCTTTGTCCAGCAGCCATTCATGCGGGTCGACAGGGCTGTTTGCCGCGCCAGCCGGCAGTTGCAAACAGCAGAAGCGTGCCTGTTTGCCCGGCTCGAGCGTGCCCAGTTGAGTCTCCCGGCCCAGGGCATAGGCCGCATCGCGGGTAGCCAGGGCCAGCGCGGTTGCGGGCGAAATCGCATGGTTCGCCGCCGCGTGGCGAATCTCGGCCAAAATGCTCAGGCTGGGGTTCGACGACCGGCCGTCGGTGCCGAGCACCACCCGCGCGCCAGCCGCCAACATCGCCGCCAGAGGATACGGCGCGTGGCCAAAATAGGCATGCGTGCGAGGGCAGTAAACCACGCTCAACCGCTCGGCATGCTCGGCGGCCAAGGCCACCTCGGCAGGGCCAAAGTAATTGCCATGCACGGCCAGCACCCGCGGCGGCCGGCTTGCCGTTGCCGAGCCCTCCACGAGTGCCCGCAGATAATCGCCAGGCGTGGTTCCCGGCGGAATCACCCCCGCATCCCACGCGCCGGCATCTTGCAGCAACGCACGGAAGGGGCCTTTGCCAGTGGCCAGCAGTTCCAACTCTTCGGGCGATTCGGCCAGGTGCATGGCCAACGGCGCGCCGCTTTGGCCGGCGATTTGGACCAGGCTTCGCAGCAGGTCGGGCGACACTGTGTACGGGGCATGCGGACTCAGGCCGACCGCGATGTTGTCGTTTTCCCCCGGCAAGCTCGCCAAACGCTGCTCGGCTTCCTTTACCTTCTCTTTCCGCGCGCTGGGCAAGAAACCGATCAGTTCGTGAAACAGCGTCAGCCCAGGAGACGATTCATGCTCCGCGGCCGATGTGTACCAATCGGGCTGCCAATCACCGGTGGCAATTTCGCCGATGGCCGCCACGCCCTGCCGCCGGCTCTCCGCCATGCCAGCCGCAATCGCCGCGGCGCGGTCGACGCCCGACGTCCGGCGATAAGCCAGCACTTCGCGAATCCAGTCCGGCAGCGGCTGACCCCTTTGGCCCAGCGGCTCGGCAAGCAAACTGAATTCCAAATGCGCGTGGGCATTGATCAGACCCGGCAACAGAGCGACTTCGCCCAGGTCGCGTCGTTCGGCGCCAGGCTCCGGCGCGCGGCCCACCGCCAAAATTCGCCCAGCGGCCACCGTGAGCCAGCCGCCCGAAATGGGAGGACTGGAAACAGGAAAGAGCCAGCGGGCACGGAGGGAAAGGGGGCGCGACATGGATTCCAAAGGATCGCCGAGCTGAGAGGATGTTCGCTTAATCGCTGGGTAGCCACCATATTGTAGACGAACCCTCTACCTTGCACCCTTGAAATCGAGCCCCCAAAGCTCCACACTCAAAACGGACTTCCCCCCTCCTTCGCCTGCCCACCGCGGCGGCTGCGATACTTTCCCTGCGACACCTTATGTCTGCTACCGCCTGGCAAGAGCATCTCGATGCGGCCATCGAATCGGTCTTTCCGCAACTGGTCGAATTGCGGCGGTATCTGCACGCCCATCCCGAGCCCAGTGGGCAAGAGGACCACACCAGCTTGCACGTTTACCAGCAGATGGATCGGCTCAATTTGCCCATCCGGCTCGGCCCTGGCGGTCGCGGCGTGCTGGTCGATTCCGATAGCGACCTCTCCAAGCCCCGCGTGGCCATCCGGGCCGATATGGACGCCCTGCTGATTCAAGACCGCAAGAGCGTGGAGTATTGCAGCCGCGTGCCCGGCGTGATGCATGCCTGCGGCCACGACGCCCACACGGCCACGGTCACGGGGGCCGTGCTTGGCCTCGAAGCCCTGCGGAAAGCCAAGCTGCTCCCTTGGGAAGTCCCCTATCGAGCGGTGTTTCAACCGGCCGAAGAAACCAGCCTGGGCGCCCTGGCCATGATCTCCGCCGGCGCCCTCGACGATGTGGATGGCATTTTCTCCCTGCACGTTGATCCCTCGCGGCAGGTCGGCCGGATCGGCATCAAGGCCGGCGCGCTCACGGCCAGTTGCGACGACATGGTGATCGAAATCGCCGGCCGCGGCGGCCACGCGGCCCGCCCTCACGAAAGCATCGACCCCATCGCCGCCGCCGCGCAGCTTGTCAGTTCCATCTACCTGTTCGTGCCCAGGGCCATCGACACCCACGACCCGGTGGTGGTGACCATCGGCCAGATCAACGGCGGCGACAACCCCAACGTTATCCCCGAAAGCGTGGTCCTCAAAGGCACCATCCGTAGCTTTGGCAACCAGGTTCGCGACCGCACCAAGAACCACATTTTGCAACTGGCCCGAGGGCTGGGCGAAGTCTCCGGGGCCAAGATCAACGTGCTGTTCGAAGACGGCCCTCCTTCCGTGATGAACGCCGCCGACGCCGCCGACGTGGTGCGATCTTCGGCGGCCGAAGTGCTCGGGCCGGAGCACGTGGACGAAATCCCCCGGGCCAGCATGGGCGGCGAAGACTTCGCCTATTACCTGGCCCACGTGCCTGGCGCCATGTTCCGCCTGGGCTGCTGCTCCGGAGAAACCACCTGCTCGCCGCTGCACTCGGCCATGTTTGATATTGATGAAAGAGCCTTGGCGATCGGGGCGAAGACTTTAGCGCGAGCCTTGATTGCCTGGAGCAACCCGGTAAGAAGGGCCGCGCGGCAAACGCCAAATAAGTAAGGCGTGTCGCGTGGCAGCAGCCCCGATTTCCTCGATAGGCTTGGCGATGTCTCTCATTGGTATATCATCATCTCGTATGAATAGCGCCGAGTTGAGTAAGAGAAGACGTGCCTCATATGTATTTAACCCCGCAGGGGTTTGCAGCCAGTAGCCGGCGGTTGAGCGCAAGCGACACCGCCGGAAAGCCTGACTTGCTAGCTTAATGCATCGCTTCGCATTGCAATTCGGGATAGCGTTTCGACGGTAATTCGGCGTTGGCGGGCTACTTTCGCGGCGGCCTTGTGTTGTGGCTCCTCATTTCTGGTCTCGCAGGGCAAAAAGAGGCGGTATTTGTTTGAAATTGGGTGGTCTACGGTCATTTACGCGCTGTTGGCGCAGGGGACTTCCTTGAGCAAACGCGCCAGGTGTTTGACAAGGCCAGCGCGCATAGATGGGTAACTTGCACAGGCTAGCGCGATGTTGCGATAGGTGTTATATCTATGCGAACGGCCGGTTCGTTGGAAGCG
>CAYUMU010000069.1:0-38090 GCA_964445985.1 uncultured Pirellulales bacterium
ACGCCCAACTTCCAAAACTTCAATGACACGCAAGTTCGAGCCGCGTGAGGTATAAACAGCGTTTTACCGTCCGGTGAGAATGCGAGCTGGCGTTCCACGAGGTTCGTGACGGGCGTTGCGACACAAAGAAGGCGGCCTTCCGATACATTCCATACGGCAATGGTTCGGCTTGAGGATTGCTCGCTGGCCAACAACGAACCATCCGCGGAAATTGCGAATGTCGGATCGGAGCATGCGGGAAGGATCGCGGCGGGCGCAATCCGTACCTCGTTCGAATTTGCGGTGGGACCGGAACTTTCCTTTGCCATGCACGCAAAAAGCGGTGTCCCCCAGAATGGCAGTCCCACAAGAACACTGAAAGCGATAAATGGGGTCATAACGATCAATCTCCCAATAGGCGCGAGCGCACCCGGCCCGGAGGCGATGCTCAGCGATGCACGCCGCCAAGCGATCATCCGCGCCGGGGGGTACGCACGGGGTGCGTTACCCTACTTGCTGCACGCCAAACTCGTATAATCCGGCCGGTCGCTGGGCAGATCATGCCGGAACGTCGCCGTGACTTGGCCCTGGTCCAGCAAGAACACGCCTGGCATTTGCCGCGCGTCGCCTTGGATGCGGCCGAAGCCGTGACCGCCTAGCAGGGCCGCTTGCAGGCCCCGCCACCACACCTTGGGGCTGAGGATCTTGCGAAGCTTCTCGCGGCGGAGCTCAAACACCTCGTACAAGGCCAGCTCGGGGTCGGCAATCCTCGGCACGTCGTCCAGCCCATAGGGTTTGAAGAAGGCCGCCGCGGCTTCGTCGCCGGTCTGGTGAACCAGCACGATGCCCACGCCGGCCGCTTCAATTTTCGCGCGCTGCGCGCGGAGGTCGTCGAGCGCTTCTCGGCAAAACGTGCAGCCGCTGTGCCGCAAGAACACCACCAGCCGAGGTTGCTGGCGCGAAAGTTCCAGCAAGCTTTCACCCGTGGAGGTGCGAATGGCCGCGAGCGCGGCAGGTAAGGGCGATTCAATCATAAGAATTCGGACCCACCTGCATTATGGGGATGGCTGGTTGGCGAGCTTCTTACGCAGCGCCGCGGCCACTTGCGGCGGCACAAATCGGGCCAGGGCGTTGTCGTCGGCCAGCGGAGCGATTTCTTTAATCAGCGAACTGGAAACGTGAGCGTAGCGAGTATCGGCCATTAAAAATACCGTTTCGATATCGGGATCGAGCTGGCGGTTGGCCAGCATCATCGTCATTTCCGACTCAAGATCGGTCAACGGCCGCACGCCGCGAACCATCACGCGGGCCTGGCAGGTCCGCACAAAATTCACGGCCAACCCCGAGAACGAACGGACCTCCACGTTGTCGATGCCGGCCGTCTCGCTGCGAACCAGTTCTACCCGCTCTTCCAGGGTGAACATGGCCTGCTTTCCCACGTTGACGCCAATGCCCACAATCAGGCGATCGACCAACCGCGAGCTGCGCTCGATGACATTGAGATGCCCCAGCGTGAGAGGGTCGAACGAACCGGTGTAAACGGCGACGTAAGGGTGCGACATCGCAAGTGGCGTTGGTTGAGGGTTAAAACGGAGATGAGCGGAGCCCAGCCCGCCAGCGAAACGGTTCGCCGCGGGCCGCGAATGTATCATGCAGGTTGGGTGCGGTAAATGCAATCGTGGGATGTAGGGCGGGTTGCCGACTTACAGGCGAGCCGAAGAATAACTTCCCGCTATGCAGTTCGCATCCGAGCCGATGTGGATTGCAGAGTCGTATCCGCCGCGACTGGATTCCCGCCGTCGCGGGAATGACGGTTTTTTGGGCAAATACGAAATATTCAGAGGCAATCCGGGAAGTAAATAATCGGCGGCACCGACAGGGGTGCTGCTGGCGGGGCTGCGGCATTTTGAGCCGGATTCACGGGCGGGGACGCCCGTGCCACTTGGGTGGAAGGCATTCAGCGGTCGATCATCTTCATCGCCGCCTCGGGGTAGCGCTCCCCCTCCACTTCAATTTGCGATGCGGCCTGGTCGATCTCGCGGAGGTCGTCCGCCGTCAGCTCCACGTCCACCGCGGACGCGTTTTCTTGCAAGCGGTGCAGCTTGGTGGTGCCGGGGATCGGCACGATCCATGGCTGTTGCGTCAGCAGCCAGGCCAGGGCAATTTGGGCCGGCGTGGCGTTCTTTCGCTCGGCAATCCGGCCCAGTAGTTCCACCAGCGCCTTGTTCGCCGCGCGGGCCTCGGCCGAAAAACGGGGGACAATGTTGCGGAAATCGGTGCTGTCGAACGTGGTGGTTTCGTCGATCTTGCCGGTCAGAAAACCCTTCCCCAGCGGGCTGAAGGGGACAAAGCCAATACCCAACTCGGCCAACGTGGGAAAGAACTCGGTCTCCGGCTCGCGCCACCACAGCGAGTACTCGCTTTGCAGGGCCGCGACTGGCTGCACGGCGTGCGCGCGGCGAATCGTTTTCACGCCGGCTTCCGAAAGCCCAAAGTGCCGAACCTTGCCTTCCTGGATCAGTTCCTTGACCGTGCCGGCCACGTCTTCGATCGGCACGGCCGGATCGACGCGGTGCTGGTAGAACAGGTCGATGGTGTCGATGCCCAGCCGCTGGAGCGAGGCTTCGGCCACTTCACGAATATGCTCGGGCCGGCTATTGAGGCCCGCCTGCTTGCCGTTCTCAATGTGGAACCCGAACTTGGTGGCGATGATTACCTGGCTGCGAATGGGCGCGAGGGCTTTGCCGACGAGGGTTTCGTTGGTGAACGGCCCATAGACTTCGGCCGTGTCGAAGAACGTGATGCCCCGATCGACCGCGGCCCTCATCAGCGAGATCATTTCCTGCTCGTCGCCCGGCGGGCCATAGCCAAAGCTCATGCCCATGCAGCCCAGGCCCAGGGCGGAGACCTGGAGGCCGCTATTTCCAAGTTGGCGTGTCTGCATGGCGGGACTCATTCTTTCTCGTTTGGCGGCAGGAAGAATCAAGGTGGGCTGGATCAAGAGCGGCCGAGAAGTTGGCGATCGCTCGTGGCCTTGGCTATTGTGATGAATCTGGCGCGATGTGCAAAGGATCTTGCCAGTGATCGATGAGGATTGCCGAACCGGGGTGAATGCCCCCACCTTGTGGAAAGGCGAGAGCAATTCAAAGCGCGTGGCCTGGCCGTCCCCGGCGATGAATCCGCGTCAAGCCGCCCGCCGTTCAAGCCCTCAACTCAGCGACGGCCTGGCTTAGGGTCGCGACGTTAGCTTGAGCAGCACCGGCAGCAAGGCCAGGTTGCCGAACATGCCGCCCAGCATCGCCAGCCCGACCAGCACGCCGAAATACACGGTGGGGATAAAATCGCTAAAGCATAGCGCGGTGAAGCCAACGATCAGGGCCAAGGTAGAAAATGTCACGGCTTTGCCCACGCTCTGCTGAACAAGGTAGAGCGCCTCGTTCACCGATAGGCCATCGCGCCGCAAGCGGGTGAATGCCAAAATGTAATGGATGGAAGAATCGACGGCCAAGCCCAGGCTCACGGCCGCGATCATGGCGGCGCCCATGTTGATGGGAAAGTTCAACCAGCCCATCAGGCCGGTGAGCATGATAATCGGCAGCACGTTGGGAACCAGGGCGACCAGGGCCAAAGTGAGGCTGCGAAACGCGATCAGCATCATGCCGCCGATCGCCAAAATGGCGATGCCAAAGGTCACCCATTGGTCGCGGAGCATGCTCTCGATCAGGTGGGCCAGCAATACAAAGAAGCCGGTGACCTGCGTGGTAGACGCGTCAACCACGCCCCGATCGGTGGCATGTTCGTCAACCGCCCCCAACTCTTCGCGGCAAATCCGCTGCACGGCGGCGATCAGTTGTGTTTTGGATTCGGCCGGTTGGCGTTCGTAGGCCCTCAGCAAAATCCGCGTGTAAAACCGGCCGGGGAACGCAATCGCGGTGGAGCTTCCCCCCAACATTCCCCGCGCGGCCCAGGCAGGGTCTTCGCCCATGGCGGTGCCCACCGCCGCCGGCATCAGCGACGACAAAATCTTGAGCAACCGATCGGGCGGAAGTTCCACGAGTAACCGTTGTTCGCCGCCCGCGAACCAAGCGCCGGCCGCGTAGGCCAGGTCGCTGGGGTTGAACGGGCTATTGAGCAGTTTCTGAGGTTCGATTTGCAGCGGCAACTGCCGGGCCGTATCGAGAATGTCGGCCAGGCTGAGCACCTTGGTCAAACCGGTTCGCGGCGCGCCCGCGGGGCTCGCTGATTCTCCTACCCCCGCCGATTGCGGTCGATGCTCGCCCAACTCGCGCCGCAAACGCTCCGCCAGCCGGCGCAGGCGGGCCAGATAGGCTTCGTCAATCACCTCCGGGGCAGGCACAATCACGTCCCACACGCCGGCCCCGCCCAGGTTGTCTTCCACAAACCCGTACGAACGTACGATGTCGCTGCTTGCCCGAAAGTTGCGGGTAAAGTCGGTCTCCACTTTCAGCCACCGCACGCCAATGGTCGCCACGCCCACCAGCACCATTACCACGGCCAGGAACAGCTTGGGACGGGCCAGCACGCCGTCCATCACCCACCGCAGCGCGCGGTGCATCAGCCCTTCGCCCCAGGCCTGCTTCGGGTCGATATCGAAGCTGCCCGCCAGCGCCAGGCCCGGCAGAATGAATGCAATGGCGGCCAGCGCGAGCAGCGCGCCCACCATCATCATCAGGCCAAAATCCTGCACGGGGCCCACGTTGGCCGCCAGCAGCGAACTGAAACCGGCCGCATCGGTCAAACAGGTCCAGAAGATGGCCACGGCCAGCGCGGCCAAGGCCGTTTGGAGCGCCGGCCGGGGTGCTTCCCCTGTATCGCGGGCTTCGCGAAATCGCACAATCACGTGGATCACCGTGGCAATGCCCACCACGGTCACAATCGCCCACAACATCGAACTGACCATGCTCAAGCGAATCCGGCTGGCGACCAGCAACCCTTCGGTCCACAGCAGCGTGGCGTAAACCACGGCCAACGGAATCACCACCCAGCGGAAGCTGCGAAAGCAGAGAATGATCGTGAGCATCAACAGCACGCTGGCCACCTGGCCTAACCGCGCGCCGTCTTGATCGATGAGCCGAAAGCCCTCGACCACCATCACCGGTTCGCCGACCAACACGCCGGTGGGATCGTGGGCTTCCACCACCTTGCGCAGTTCCAGCACCGTGGCCTCGCGCTCGGTGGAACTTCGCGCCGAGTCGAGCAGGCAAACCACCGCGGGCACGCGGCGGTGGGCATCGACCAGGTAGCCTTCGAATTGAGCGAGCAGAGCCGCGCGGCCGGGTAGCGATTCATCCAAGATGCCCATTCCCAGCGGCGTGCTGGTGAGGCTCATCACGGCCGGCTGCCCTCGCACCAGCGGAAACGCGGATGCTGCCGGTGGCGAAGCCTCGATCAGGGCAATGCCTTTCACCAGCGACAGCGCGCGGGTGAGCCGTTCCAGCCGCTGGTAGCCAGCAGGCGTCATCAATTGCTCATCCACGTAGGCCGCCAGCACGACTTCGTTGCCGCGGAAGGTGCGTTTGAGCAGCCGGTAAGGGGGCAGCAACGGGTCGCCCGGGGCGAACATGTTTTCGATCGAGCGATCGAAATCGAGCCGCGAAGCCGGCGCCCAACTGGCAGCGGTCAGCACGGCCGCCAAACCCAAGAGCGGCCAACGCCAGGCAATCAGAAATTCGGCCACGCGCGACGACATCCATTTTCCTCGAAGGTAGGCCATAACTTGGCACGATGAACCCGGCAGCGCGAACACCATTTGCATACCGGGCGCCTTAGCCTGCCATGGACGGGCCGCTTTCGCAATGGAGCCCCCTTCCGCTTTACGAGCGGGGCTTCTTTTTGCCTCGCTTGGTTGCTTGCTGCCCCAGGGCCGCCTTGCTCCGCAGCAGGTGGTGATAATGCTGGGCGAACCGGTGGGCTTCGTCGCGCACGTACTGCAACAGCCGCAGGCCGTAGGCGTGCTTGCTCAGCCGGAGCGGTTCGTCGCGGTCCATCACAAAGATTTCTTCTTCGCGCTTGGCCAGCGAAATAACCAGCGGCGGCTCGATCTCCATGGCGCGGAAGGCGGCCAGGCCGGCATTGAGTTGGCCCTTGCCGCCGTCGATGAGGAAGATGTCGGGGAATGCCTCGCCTTCGTCGCTCAAACGCCGAAACCGCCGGGCCACCACCTCGTGGATACTGGCAAAGTCGTCGATGCCTTCCACCGTGCGAATCCGGAACCGCTTGTAGCCGGGCTTGAACGGTAACCCATCGATAAATTGCACCAGGCTGGCCACGGTTTCGCCGCCGCCCAGGTGGGCGATATCCACGCCTTCGATCCGCCGCGGAATCTCTGGCAGGTGAAACACTTTTTTCAATCCGGCCAAACCCTTGTGCGGGTCGATGTAAAACACCTCCGGCTGGGCGTGCGTATCCAACTCGCCGCGGTCGTCGAGCCGCTCCAAGAGCCGGATTTCGTCGCGGAGCCGAGCCGCCTTTTCAAACTGCAGCTCTTTCGACGCCGTTTGCATTTCGCCGCGCATTTCTTGCAGTAGCCGCACCTTGTTGCCTTCGAGAAACATCTTCAGCCGGTTGATGTCGCGACGGTACTCTTCTTTGCTGATCCGCAAATTGCAGGGGGCCGTGCATTGGTTGATGCTGGCCAACAGGCAGGGCCGAAACCAGTGCCATTTTTCGTCGCTCTCCTCAATGTCCAGGCTGCAGGTGCGAAACTTGAAAATCTTTTGCAGCACCTGAATGGCCCCGCGCAAGCTGCTGGCGCTGGCGAACGGCCCATACAGCTTGGTCCCTCGTTCGCTCGGCTCGCGCGTGAATTCCACGCGGGGAAAATCTTCGCGGGTAAAAATTTCCAGGTAAGGAAATGTTTTGTCGTCTTTCAACTCGACATTGAACTTGGGCCGCACGTCTTTGATCAGCCGGGCTTCCATCAGCAAGGCATCCACCTCGCTCTCGGCCGGCAAGAAGTCGATATCGCCAATCTCGCGAACCAGATCGGCCGTGCGGCGATCGGTCATGGCCGCCTTGAGAAAATAGCTCCCCGCTCTGGCCCTCAGGTTCTTGGCCTTGCCCACGTAGATCACGCGGCCGGCGGTATCTTTCATGAGATACACGCCCGAGGTGGTGGGGAATTCACGGACTTTGGCCGCCGAGCGGCGGAAGCCAAAGGTATTGGGCAGCCAATCACTGTCGTTGCCTGCCGCGTTGGCGCTGGCTTCCGTGCCCTCGTTCGCGTCGATCTCATCAACGGCGGCCGCATCGCTCGTCACGCCCTCCGCGACCTCGATTTCACTTAGCTCGGGACCGGTTTCGCGCGGGAGGGAATCCATTCGTTCCGCAAAAAATTCATCATCGCGCGAGGCCGAATCATCGTGGGAAGACTCAGCAGCGGAACTCAGCGCAGCGCCGCTCGCGGCAACTTCGCCTTCAACCGGCGTGCTCGTTGGCGGGGATGCGATCGTTGGCGGAGGCGCCTTCGTTTTGCGAGGCTTCTTGCTCATCGCGCGGTATTACCAAATCCTTCCAGAGAGGTGGCGGCGTGCTGGCAGGAAACGACCCGGGAGCGGCCCTGTCCCCGTTCAGATTCTACGCTTCCGCTGATTGCTGGCCAGTGGGCCAGCCAGGGCTGATAAAATGACCGCAACTTGGGATTTGCAATTTTCTAACGATCTTCCTGCTCCCTTCTCCCCCGCAACTCCAGGGAGGGGAGCGTATCTGTGACGATTTTTCAAATGGCGATTGGCATGGCAACCACATGAGTCTGATTCGGAATGGTGCTGATCGAACGACGGAAAATCGCCGCCGCTCGCTTCACTCGATCGTTCTCATGCTTTCCACGCTGCTTGGCTCGTGGCTGGCCATGCAGGCCGTTCATGAGTTGGGGCATGTGGTGGCGGCTCTGATTAGCGGGGGGAGCGTTGCCCAGGTCGTGCTCCATCCGGCGACCATTTCGCGAACCGATCTGGCAGCCAATCCGCATCCGCTCCTCGTCGCGTGGGCTGGTCCGATCATCGGGATCGCCGTGCCGCTGCTGTTGTGGGGGCTGGCCGTCGCGTTTCGGTTTTCGGCGGCGTTCGTGCCGCGGTTCTTCGCCGGCTTCTGCCTGATTGCCAACGGGCTATACATTGGCGGGGGTTCGTTCAGCGGAGTTGGCGATTGCGGCGAGATGCTCCGGCACGGTTCCTCGCCTTGGCAGCTATGGCTGTTCGGCGCGGTCGCCAGTCCGCTGGGCCTTTGGCTTTGGCACGGCCTGGCGCCGCAATTTGGCCTTGGCCCCGAGGCTCAGCCCGTCAGCCGCCGGCTCGCGTACGGAAGCTTGCTAGTTTGCCTGGCGCTGCTGGCCCTGGCCTGGCTCGTGGGCGGAGAGTAGATCGATCACAACAGGTTGATGCCCCGCGGCCAGCAGTTCATCCGCAATCCACGAACCGATAAAGCCGGCGCCACCTGTCACGATGACCCGCATGCCATGTATGCCTTTGGCTAACCGCTAATTTTCCCCGTATTCCACCGTTCAGTCATCACAGGTCTTTGGCGCGGAAGGTATCGCCCTGGGTCATGTCGCCCGATTCCAGCCCCTTGCGGAACCAGCGGAGCCGCTGGGCGGAGGTGCCGTGGGTGAACGAGTCGGGCACCACGTAGCCTTGGGCTTGTCGTTGGAGTCGGTCGTCGCCAATGGCTTGCGTGGCCTGAAAGGCCTCTTCGAGATCGCCCTCTTCCAGAATCTGGAACTTCTTTTGGGCATGATGGACCCAAACGCCAGCCAGAAAATCGGCTTGCAGTTCCAAACGAACGGAGAGGTCGTTGTATTCAACGTCGCTCAAAGTACGTCGCTTCTCATGTACCCAGTCCGAAATGCCCAGCTGCTGCTGCACGTGGTGGCCGACTTCGTGGGCAATCACATAGGCCTGGGCAAAATCGCCCGGCGCCCCCAGCCGGTTGCTAAGCTCCTGGAAGAAGCCGAGGTCGATATACACCTTCTGGTCGGCGGGACAATAGAACGGCCCCACCGCGGCGTTGGCAAAACCGCAGGCCGAATCCACCGAGCCAGAGAACAACACCAGCTTGGGCTTGCGGTAGGCGCGGCCCTGTTGTTGAAACTGGTCGGTCCATACGTCTTCGGTGTCGGCCAGTACGACGGAGACGAACTCTTTGGCCCGCTCTTCTTCGGGCGTGCCAACGGCGGCGCCGCCGCCTTGCCTCGGGGCCGGTGCATTGCCGCCGCCTTGGAACAAGGCCCTGGGGTCAACGCCGAAAGCCAGCGCAATCAGAATCAGCACCACGCTGCCAATGCCACCGCCCATGGCCATTCGCCGCCCTCCGCCCGAGCCGCGACGATCTTCCACATTTTCGCTTCCGCGCCGCCCAGACCAACGCATGGCAGTCCTCCCACGATGGATAAAACCCTGGTACGGGGATCATTGGCGGAGCAAGGGGTATCGTCAAGCGGAACGGCCACGCATTTCCGGCAGCGATCCGCCTCGCTTGGTCCCCTTACTATTAAGGAGTCACGTGAATCACCACTCGGCGATAGCGAGTGAGGGGCGGCTCTCCGTGGTCGGTCACCTCAAGAACCCAGTGTTCGCTGCCCCCGGCCCGATTGGGAGCTTTCCAAGTAATTTCGGAGCTTCCGAACGACTCGAAATCTAAGTGCAGGCCGCCCGATCCGGCTTCACGATAGGGCCACCAGCCTGTATTCCACCGGTCTCCATCGGGGTCTTCAACCTTGAAAGACAGCTGAACGCGCTTGCCAGGGTTGACCGTGATCTCAAAGACTTCATGGTCGGCCACATTGGGAAGGGTGACCCGTGGCGGATGATTGGCCTCCGCCGGCGGGCGAACACTCCAATCCATACGAGCCGCAAAGTCATTTTGAAAAGCCGGCCGCCATCGCCATACGGCCACCCGCGCGTCGGTAACGTCTTCCACCGTATCGGCCGCGTCGCGGTAAACGCCGCCCGAATCCTTCTGAAACCGCCCGCCCCAACTTCCCCACGCGGGATGCGCCGCATCACTCAAACCGGTCGGAAGGAAATAAAACCAACTCGGCGTATCGCCTTCTTTGAGCGTGCTGTGAGGGTTGGGAGCTGTCCAGGTTTGCAAGGGATACAGTGCGCCCAGCGGACCGTGATTCTGTTGGATGTGCTGCTGAATCCATTTCTTGGAGGTCAGCGACTCATCGCCCCCTAAATACATCCCGCGGAAGGTAGCGAGGCGCTTGTCCTTACCAGCCGGCGCTTGGGCCAGGATATAAAACAGACCGGGAAATTCTTCCTGAATCCACGAGGCCAGGCCGTCTTGATCCGCGATGTCGTAAATGCGGGTCTGCTCGGCAAATTGCCGCAGGCCCTCTTTGCCACGATCGGCGCGAATTCGCCACAAGGCCTGGGCCAGATCGGTTTGGCCCCCCCAAATGCTAATGTTCAGCGGGCGGGCGGGAGTCATTTTTGCCGTGCGGTCCGCGGCCGCGATGATCGCCCGCGAGCCATCGGTGTCGTGCCCCTCGCCGATGGCGTTGCGTCCCCGTTCGTGGTTGCCCGAATGAACCCGACTCAGCAAATTGGCCGCGGTCGGGTAACCGGAGGCATGCTGAGTCAGGTTGTCGCGCACTTTGCCGTAAGCGGCGATCTTCTCGCGAATAAGGTCAAGCCGGGTGACTTTTTCCTTGAGCTCGCCGGGCGTGCCCGAGGCCGAGGCGACGAAGCCCTCAATCTCAAATTCGTTGGAGTACAGGAGCAATCGCACCAGCGACTGGGTGTCGTCGGGGTCGCCGCCAATATCGGTGAGCACCAGCAGCCGAGGCCGCGTTTCCGCCTCCGCCGCCCAGCCAGGCGAAGCGGAGCAGGCAAACGCCGCAGCCGCCACCAACACCACACCCCATCGAACCGCCCAGGTCGCCGCCCGTTTCCCCTTCATCGGCCCCCCCTCCCAATGGATGGATTGGATGTCCTTCGTCCGCTCAGAAATTCACGCACGCTTCGGATGTAACTTTTTAATTTGAAAGTGCTTGCGGGTTTTGACTGCGTCTGCCGTCAATTGCTTAGGTAACGGATCGGCGCGAAACGTCAATTCTTCTTGGTTGACCCTGCTCCGAATGAGGGGCCATGGGTCGCCAGAATTGCCGTCCCACAAGCATTTACAATTGCGAATGGGTTGACAGGTCTGGTACGCTAGCTACCAGGTTGAAATGCAATCCAGTTGAAAGGCAATACAGCCTGACAACGTGTTGAGTTTAACGCTACTCGACTTCAAACCCGTGCGGTTGGTCGGGGGTCTTGCTCACGATTCGTTGCCAGCGATGCAGATAAGATTCACCATGTTCCTTCACCAGGCGGTTGTGTTGTTCGGCCACTCGTGCCAGTACTCCTGGCCACCAAACCTGATCCAAGTGTTCCAGCCGACGAGTACGTTCTTCCGCGGAGATACCAGGTTCTTCGGGATCCATGGCTCCATGATCGAACTTCATTTGACGCCATTGGTCGTCGGTATGCGGCACATAGCCGGCGCTGTCTTGGGGAAAACCTTCCGCGTGTTCTCCAAGTTGCGATTTGTGAAACATGAATTCGGTTCCTCTGGGGTGTGAACGCGTGTTTTGAGTTGCCGCCCTCGATTCTAACCGACCAGAGCGCGCGATGAAGCCAGATGATTGCAGTTTGATGTCTGCCTGCCCTCCCGCCTTGGCGCGCCCAACAACCTCCCTCCCTGTTTGACTCGCCCAGTTTATGAACGGATTTGAAAACAACCAGCCAGACGTTGAACGCCGCCGCCCACGGCCGGGGGGCCGATCGAGCTTTCTCCTCGGGTCCACCGCCGTGGCAGCCATCGCCCTGGGGTTGGCCCCTGGCGTAGGCGGCGCCGCCGAGTGGATGGTGCAGCCCCAAGCCGTGGTGCTGACCAGCCCCGAGGCTTCGCAGCAACTGGTGGTCGAAGAGCCCGCGGGCGATCGTTTGCGAGACCGCACCCGCCTTGCCACCTATTCGTTTGAACCCTCCGGCATTGCCACGGTCGATTCTCGCGGCGTGATTCGCCCCATCGCCGACGGCAAGACCCAGTTGGTCGTGAATCTGGAAGGCCAGCAGCAGAAGGTGCCGGTCGAGGTGCGAGGGTTCGCGAACCCACAGCCGGTTTCTTTTCGCAACGAAATGATCCCCCTGCTCACCAAGGCCAGTTGCAACTCCGGCGGCTGCCACGGCAAGGCCGAAGGCCAGAACGGCTTCAAGCTCAGCATCTTCGGCTTCGATACGCTCAGCGATTATCAAGCCATTGTGCTGGAGGGCCGGGGCCGCCGCGTTTCGTTGGCCAGCCCCGAACAGAGCCTGATCTATTTGAAGGGGGCTGCCCGCGTGCCGCATGGCGGCGGGCAAAAGATCGAGCCCGGCAGTTATCGCGACCAACGATTGCTGCGGTGGATTCGCGAGGGCGCAAGGTTTACCTCTTCGGCCGACGAAAACGGCCGGATCGTGGGGATTGAGATCGAACCCAAGCAGCAAGTGCTGCTCGCGGGCGAGTCGCACCAACTGCGGGTCACCGCCATCGACGCCGCCGGCGAACGATACTGCGTGACCACCGAAGCCGAGTACGAATCGAACGCCGAGTCGATTGCGTCGGTCGATAACGCCGGCCTCATCCAAGCCAGCGACATTCCCGGCGAAGCGGCCATTCTGGTGCGTTACCTGGGGCACGTGGCCGTGTGCCGAGTCACGCTCCCCCGGCCCGGCGTGGAGTTTGCCCGTCCGGCAGAAAACAATTTCATCGACGGCCTGGCCTGGAACAAACTGCAGCGGCTAGGCATTGAGCCCAGCGATCTGGCCAGTGACGCGGCGTTTCTCCGCCGTGTGTATTTGGACACGATCGGCACGTTGCCGACCGCGAACGAAGCACGGGCGTTCCTGGCCGACGCCTCCCCCCACAAGCGGGCGCGCGTGGTCGATGAGCTGCTGGCACGGAGCGAATACACCGATTATTGGACCTTGCGCTGGCTCGACATTCTGAGGGCCGACCAGTCGGCAATTGCCCCCGAGGGCGCCGTGGCCATGCAGCGCTGGCTGCGAAAGCACTTTGCCGAAAACCGCCCTTACGACCAATTGGCGACCGAGTTGCTCACCGCCCAAGGCAATGCCACGGCCGAAGGCCCCGCGGCTTTTTACAAGGTGCTCAACAAGCCCAACGACGCGGCCAGCTCGATCAGCCAGCTGTTGCTCGGCGTTCGCATCGAGTGCGCCGAATGTCACCATCACCCCTCGGAACGCTGGAGCCAAGAAGATTACGCCGGCCTGGCGGGCTTCTTCACCGGCCTCACCCTCAAGAAGCTGCCTGGTGGCGGCCAGGCCGTGGTGTCGCTGGGCGGAAAAGATCTGCCGCACCCGCGCACCGGCGAGCCTGTTGCCGCTCGGGCCCTGGGCGCCGAGCCGGCCGATTTTTCGAATACGGCCGACCGGCGGCGGCGATTGGCCGAATGGATGGTCCAGAAGGATAACCCGTTCTTTGCCAAGGCGATCGCCAACCGCATCTGGTCGCATTACTTTGGGCGAGGATTGATCGAGCCCATTGATGATATTCGGGATACCAATCCGGCCAGCAACGAGCCGCTGATGGACGCGCTCTCCGCCCACATGCGCGAGGTCAAGTACGACCTGCGGGCTTTCACGCGCACCCTGCTCAACTCGCGCGTGTACCAGCTAAGCTCAGCCGCCAAGCCATCCAATCAGAGCGACTTGCAGAATTTTTCGCACGCGGTTTACAAGGCCCTGCCGGCAGAAGTGTTGCTCGACGCCGTCTGTCAAACCACCGGCGTGGGCGAGAAGTTCAATGGTTGGCCCGACGGTTACCGCGCGATCGAAATCTGGGACAATCGCATGCCGTCGTACTTTTTCACCATTTTTGGGCGTCCGGCCCGCACCACCGTTTGCGAGTGCGAGCGGAGCAACGAGCCCAGCATTGCCCAAGCGTTGCACCTGCTGAATGCCCCCGAGATTTCCAGCAAGTTGAGCCATCGCCACGGGCGAGTCCGAACGCTGGCCGATTCGGACTTACCGCCCGCCGCGATCATCGAAGAACTGTATCTCACAAGCCTGGCGCGTTGGCCTTCCGAAGTGGAGCGGGCCTTGATGTTGCAAGCGTTTGAAAGTTATGGCGACGATCGCCGCGCGGCGGTGGAAGATGTGCTTTGGGCTCTGCTCAATAGCAAAGAATTCATTTTTAATCACTAATTCAGTCGAGTGTTGGCCCCCCGGGGCCGAGCCTGCGAGAAGCACGAACACATAGGATGACATCATGTTCAAGTATTCCTTAGGCAAACAAAAATCGACCAACTGCGATGGCATGTCGCGCCGTCACGCCTTGCGCCTGGGCGCCACCGGCCTGATCGGCGGACTAACGCTGCCCCGGTTGCTGGAACTAGAGGTCAAAGCCGCGGCCCCGCAAACGGCCAAGGCCAAGAGCTGCATTTTCATCTTCTTGGAAGGCGGCCCTCCGCACCAAGATATGTGGGACCCCAAGCCCGAGGCCCCGCCCGAAATCCGAGGGCCGTTCGGCACGATTCCCACCAGCGTGCCCGGCACCTTCGTGACCGACCAGTTGCCGCTCTCGGCCAAAATTGCCCACAAGTATGCGATCGTGCGTAGCCATAGCCACCGGATCAATGGGCACTCCACCGGCTATCATTACGTAATGACCGGGCGCAAGCCCAACTTTGCCGACGGTGATAATCCCATTCCCAACAACGAGCTGTACCCATCGCTGGGTTCGGTGGCGGCCCGCGAGTTGGGTCCGCGCAGCGCGCTTCCGCCGTACATCAATTTGCCCCATCCCATGCAAGCGGGTGGGCCAGGGTTCTACGGGGCGGAATTCGCGCCGTTTGTGATCGAGGCCGATCCCACGCAGCCCGACTTTGAAGTCAAGGATCTCCAGCCGGCCGGCAAGCTCTCGTCCAACCGGTTGGAGATGCGGAAACGTTTGCTTTCAGGCATCGATCAACTGGAACGCGAGCGCAACCTGGGCCGCGCCGGCGAAATGTCGACGTACTACCAGAAAGCCTACGACCTGATTACCTCGACCGAGGCCAAGCGGGCGTTCGACATCCACTCCGAGCCCGACGCGGTGCGCGATGCTTACGGTCGCACCCAACTGGGGCAATGCACGTTGCTCGCTCGGCGGCTCGTCGAGTCGGGCTGCCGCTTCGTGGGCGTGGATGCCCCCGGTTGGGACGTCCACTTCAACTGCTTCCCCAGCTTGCAGACCGACCTCATTCCTTACGCCGATCGCGCATTCAGCGCGTTGGTCAACGACTTGGAAGAACGCGGCCTGCTCGACGAAACGCTGGTGATCATGATGGGCGAGATGGGCCGCACGCCGCGCGTGAACGCCCAGGCAGGCCGCGACCACTGGTCGATGGCCCAAACCATCATCTTTGCTGGCGGCGGCACGCCCCCCGGGATTGTCATCGGCGCCACCGACAAGCAAGCGGCCGCTCCCACCACCGAACCGATCGAAGTCAACGACTTCCTGCGAACCGTGTCGCGGTTGATGGGCATCGACGCCGATCGCACCTACCTGAGCCCCCTCGGCAGGCCCGTGCCGATTGTCGATGGCGGCAAGGTGATTAGCGAATTGGTGTGAGCCCCCCACCCAGCGGTGGTTGCCGCGAAATTGACTATGTCGAACCTAGAATCCGAAGTGCTGGGTTGAGAACCATGAATGCCGCCGTGCCCTCGCGAGCTTTGCTGATCGCCGCCGCCATGTTGGTGCTGGGCTCTCCTGCAGCCAAAGCTCAACTTCCACCAGTAATGGGCTACATGTACCCGCCGGGTGGCCAGGCGGGGCAAACGCTGGAGGTAACCCTGGGCGGCTACGATTGGACGCCCGACATGGAAGTCGTGATGCACGATCCGCGCATCAAGCTGGAAATCACGGGTTCTCCGGGACCGGTGATTGTGCCGGAGCCTCCCTTTTGGTTCGGAGCCAAGGCGCGGCGTGGGCCGTTTTTGCTGCCGCGCCACTTTCCTGCCCGCCTGACGATTCCCGCCGAGGTTCCGCCCGGCATATACCGCTACCAGGTGGCCAACGCCAACGGGGCTTCGGCCAGCGGTAAATTCGTGGTCAGCGACTTGTCGGGTACGGTGGAAGTGGACGATCGCCAATCGCCCCAGCCGCTCTCCAGTTTGCCTGCCGCCGTCTCCGGCCGCATCAAGCTGATTGAAGAGGTCGACCGCTACGAATTCACGGCCGAAAAAACAGGCCCCGTCACCTGCGACGTGCTGGCCGAATCCATCGGCTCCGACCTCAGCGCCATCTTGGAAATCCGCGATTCCCAAGGCCAAATGATTGCCGACGCGGCCGATACCGCCGGCAGCGATACCCACTTGACCTTCGCAGCCCAGGCCGGTCAGCGCTATACCGTGAGCATTTATGACGTGGACTTCCGCGGCGACCGCTCGCTGACCTACCGCCTGCAAGTTGCGGCCGCTCCCCGCGTGGTGGCGGCAGTTCCCGCCGTGGGGCAGCGCGGCGCCACGCAAGCCATGCAGTTCGTGGGCTACGGCGTCGCCACGGGCAAAGCACAACTGGAAACCGTGACGCGGGAGGTTTCGTTCCCGACCGACCCCAAACAGATAACCCTGGCTTATCGCCTGGAAACGCCGTTCGGCGTGGCCGCGGCTTTCGAGATCCCCCTCAGCGATTCCCCGCAGTTGCCGTCCTCTTCCATAGAAGGCCAGGCCCCTGTGCCCCTCACCGCGGCGGTGGAAGCAACCGGCGTGCTCCGCGAGCGCCATGCCGAAGCCGTATATCATCTGTCGGGCAAGAAGGGCGAGATGTGGAACTTCGAAGTTCAATCGGCCCGGCTTGGTTCCAACCTGGACATGGCCCTGGCGATTCGCAATGCGGAAGGGGCCGAAGTTGCCCGCGCCGACGACCTGACCGACTCCATCGACGCGGTGCTCGATTTCACGGTTCCCGCCGACGGCAACTACACCTTGAGCGTGGTTGATCTCTCCGGAAACAGCGGCGCCCCGGCGGCCGTTTACCATTTGCGAATGGCCCCCGGCCGTCCCAGCTTCACCCTGATCGCGCCAGAGATGTTGTCGGCGCCGCTCGGCGGTTCAGGCCGGATAGCGCTCAAGGCCACGCGATCCCCTGGTTTCAAAGATCCCATCGCCATCACTCTGGATGGGTTGCCGCCGGGTGTCAGCGTGCCCGAGGGGCTGGTCATTCCCGTGGGCAAAGTGGCCCTGAACATTGATCTGACCGTGGCCGCCGACGCGAAAGCCGCCGCCGGTTTTGTCACCATCCAGGGCGAAGTGAAACAAGAAGACCAAACGATCTCTTCCGCTTCGTCACGCCTGTTGCTGGCAACCACCATCGTGCCGCCGTTCTCGCTCGACGCCGAAGGCAAAGACGACGTCACCAAGTGGCCGCGTGGCACGACCTTCCCCGGCCCCGTGCTGATCGAACGCAACGAAGGGTTCACCGCCGATATCGTGCTGGAAATGAGTGCCAGGCAAGGCCGGCACCGCATGGGCATTACCGGTCCGGAGATCACGGTGCCCAACGGGGTCACGCGGGTAATCTACCCGGTCTATCTGCCGGAGTGGCTGGAAACAACCCGCACTTCGCGAATGATTGTCAATGGTCTGGCCAAGGTTGCCGATCCCCAGGGCAATATCCGCTACTCCCTGAACAAGCAGAAATCGCGAATGGGCTTCCTTCCCACGGGGGCTCTGCTCAAACTGGCGGCCGATTTTCCAGAAATGACCGTGTCGCCCGGGCAAACATGGAGGGCGCCGCTCTCCATCAGCCGATCCGACAAGCTCAAGGAAAGCTTGCACCTGGAACTGGTCCGCACCGAGGGCGTGGAACTGCCGGTCACCGGCCCAGCCATGGACCTGGATGCCCGCCAAACGCAGGCCGAGTTCCCTCTGATCATCGACGCCCAGGCCCAGCCTGGCGCCGAGTACCCGGTCACCATTCGGGCCACGGCCGTTCAACCAGGCAATCTGCCGGTGATCTCCGAAACCACGGTGCTGTTGATCGTTCCCAACGCCCAGGCAAGCAAGTAACGCCCTCGGCCAGCGCCGTCCCGAGTCGGCTAGGGATTCAATCTCTGCCCGATAGTGGCTCGGCCTGCCATCGTTTATGATGGGTTCCGTCGTGAGAAAAAGAGGGGCGCTTGTCGCCGCGCCCGTATTCCAACCTGAGAGAAGATCGTATGTCGCGGTTATTGGCCGGTAGTCTGTTGTGCGGGGGAATATTGTTTGGCTGGGGAGCCCTGCCGGTCGGCCCCGGCACGCTGCAAGCGGCCGATGACTACCAACTGGGAGCCAACTCCCAGCGTCAGGAGGGCGTACCCCAGGGGACCGTCACCAAACATCACTGGGAGAGCACGATCTTTCCAGACACCCAGCGCGACTACTGGGTTTATGTGCCCGCCCAATACGATCCCAACCGCCCTGCGTGCGTGATGGTCTTCCAAGACGGCGGCAACTACGTCCGCGACGACGGGCAGTTTCGCGTTCCCGTGGTGTTCGACAACCTGATTCATCAGGGAAAAATGCCGGTTACCATCGGCGTCTTTATCAACCCGGGCGTGGTCCCTGCAGCTCAGGCCGGCCAAGAGCCACGCAAGAACCGCAGCTTTGAGTACGACACCCTCAGCGGCCAATACGCGGAGTTTCTTTTGGAGGAAATCCTGCCCGAGGTTGCCAAACAGTACAACCTGACCGAGGATCCCGCAGGCCGCGCGATCGGCGGAATTAGCTCGGGCGGAATCTGTGCCTTCACGGTCGCTTGGGAGCGGCCCGACGCCTTTCGCAAGGTGCTCAGCCATGTGGGCAGCTTCACGAACATTCGCGGAGGGCACGTCTACCCGGCGTTGATTCGCAAGACCGAAAAGAAACCCATCCGCGTGTTCCTGCAAGACGGCTCCGGCGACCTGGACAACCTGCACGGCAACTGGCCGCTTTCCAACCAGCAGATGGCGGCCGCGCTCAAGTTTTCCAAGTACGACCACGAGTTTGTCTTTGGCGATGGCGGCCACAACGGCAAGCATGGCGGCGCGATCCTGCCCGAGTCGCTTGTTTGGCTGTGGCGCGATTACCAGCCAGCAACGGGCAAGCCGAATTAGTTCGCCTTGTTCCAAGCCCTGGCAAAGCGTTCGACCTCGCTAAGCACGCCGCTTTCCACGTTATCCCAGGTGGAGTAGCCCAGCGTGCCGGGCGTGGCGAACGAGGCCACGTCGCCGGTTTGCACCGCCTTCCACTCGGCAATCCGGCCCGGCGGGGCTTGGGTTTCTCCCTGGGGAAAGAACGCCAGGTCGGCATGCAGTTGCTGTTCTTGAGCGGTGAAGCCATCTCCCTGGGGCCGCGGAAAGTACCCCAGCTCTCGCAGTTCAAAGTGCGTGGCATACACGTAGCGCGACCGCGGATCTTTGAGGACCGACAACGCGACCATCACGCGAGGGCCGGGCGGTGTGGCTGCCTCGCCGCGTTGCTTGGCTTCTTCAAACTGCCGCTGGGCGGCAAACCAATCCCCCGCCTGCACCTCCAGGCCGTTTTCTTCCAGCCGAGCCTGAACCTTTTTCATCAGGGCCTCCCACAGCTTTTTCTCCAAGTCTTCCGGCTGCACGTCGGCCGCGGTGTGCAAGAAGACCTTGGGAGGAATACCCCGGAGGGGATCGGCGATCCCTACCGATGACAACGTGACAAATGCCATGACGCCGGCAATTGCCGCCACACATGGTTCACGATTAAGGGTAACAGACAGCAGAGTCTGTGCCGCGCTCCAAATAGATTGAAACATCACCGTCACCTCAGTCTTGAATGGCATTGCGAAGCACGGCTTGGAGATGGCGGGCAAGATTCGCCTCTACTTTGTGCTTTCCCGAGATCGAATCATCGTAAAAGATTGCCCTGAAGCCTCGCACATCAAACGGAAGCTCGACACCACCCTGACGTCGAAAGAGTAAAATAGGATGAATGTTGATTTCGGTAGCCGAACAACATGCCTGCGGAGGTCGATTCATTACGCGATAGACGTATGGCGCAACGGATCTTGCCATCAATGAAAGACCCCGCGCCAATCGCCAATCCCATTGGAGATGCATCCGGGGACTGCGGCCCCAAATACTCAACGGACTTTTCACCGAATTTCCATTGTCCGACAATGGCCGCCCAATGCGGTACATGGGAGTCGACCGGATGTTCGCTCGATTCAACGATTGCCATTCTGTGTCTCCATTTTGTGGTCGCCGATACCACAAATGATACCCGCTGACACACTAAATTTCTTCTATCCGTCCGAGAAAGTGATTGGCCCCTAGTTCATGGACAGGTTGCCGCAACTCGAAACATTGTGCGAAAACACGTTTCTTAGGTCCCTGGAGCACCACGAGGAACTTGGCTCGACCAATGATCGCGCCCTGGAACTGGCGGCGCAATTATTTTCAGCCGGGCCAGCCACCGAGCTCGAAGGCGATCAAGGAATAACGGTCGACGATCTGCCGCGGCTGATTTGGGCCAGTCGCCAAACAGCAGGCCGAGGCCGGGGGGCCAATGCTTGGTGGGCGGCCGAGGGCGCATTGACGTTCAGCCTGCTCTTCAACACGCAAGCCCTGAGACTGCCGCCGGAGCGGCTTTCCGCGATCTCGCTGGTGGCCGGCCTGGCGGTGCTGGAAGGTTTGCAGCCCTATTACGCGCCGGGCGCCTGGCGCCTCAAATGGCCGAACGATATCTACCTGGACGAGCGCAAGATCTGCGGAATTCTGGCCGAGGCGCCGCGTCCGAATTGCCTGGTGCTGGGCATTGGCATCAACGTCAATAATTCTTTCTCCGGCCTTGGGAAAACGGACAATGGGAATCGGCCCGCGGCGCCGCCCGAAGTGCAAGCCCGCGCCGTGGCCTTGATCGATCGCGTGGGCCAAGCGTTGCCCATGCTCGACGTGCTTGTTTCGGTACTGCGTTCTCTCGGGTCGCGCTGGGACTGGTACGCCGGGCAAGCAACCTCGGGACCGCAACCGGCCGGCCTAGCGCAGGCCTGGGCGCCCTATTGCTTGCTTACCGGCCGCGCCATTGAAGTCACCCTCGGAGCCGAGCGGATCGTGGGCGTGTGCGCAGGCGTGGATGATCGGGGAGTTTTGCGATTGGCTACACCGCAGGGAGAAAGAGCCATCGTTTCGGGGATTGTGAGCGGCGTTGCGGGGCTGCGCGGCTTTCGGCAGCCAGGCGACACGAATTGAGAATTGCCCTCTGACAACCGCGCTTCAATTCGAATCGAGCTCTCGTTCCACGCGGTTGCGCAGCATGCCGAGCCCTTCCACTTCCAGTTCGATCTCATCGCCGGGCTGAATCCAGCGATCCAGTTCCAGACCGCAACCGGTGCCCACCGTGCCCGAGCCAATAAAGTCGCCGGGATGAAGCGTCTCGTCGCGCGAAATATAGGCAATGATTTCCTCAAAGCTGAAATACATATCGCGGCTATTGCCGCGGCTCCAGGTTTCGCCATTGACCCGGGCCGTCATTTCCAGAGCGTGCGGATCGGCCAGTTCGGCCGGTGTGGTGAGCCAAGGACCGATGGCGTTGCCAGTATCAAAATCTTTGCTCTTGGCGGGTCCTAGCCTGCCTTGCATCTCCACGGCCTGAATATCGCGGGCCGAGAAGTCGTTGAAAATGGCATAGCCTGCGATATAGTCCGCCGCCGCCGATTCCGCGATATTCTTGCCGCGCTTGCCGATATATATGCCGAACTCCAATTCATAATCCAGCCGCTCGCTGAAACGCGGCCAGCGAACCGTGGCATTGTGCCCCACCACGCTGCCGGGGTTGCTCTTGTAATAGATGGGGCGCTCGTACCAGACCCGCGGGATGCCCACCAGGGGGCGGCGGATCACCTTTCGCATGGCCCGATCGATCCAGCCAGCCAGCGGGGAACGCCAGCGAACCATGGTGGCCGTGGCGTTTCGCAGATGCTCCTCAAACGCCAAACAATCGCGAATGGATCGAGGGCGAGGAACCGGCGACAGCAGGTGAACGCTCGACAGGTCCACGCAAATCTCGGCCGAGGGCAAGCGCGCCGCGTCATCCAGTAGCCGGGCGGCCAACTCCATGCCAGCCGACTCGGCGTCGAGCAGGGCGAGCAGGCTGTTCAGCCAGGGATGCCTCGCCCCGTGCAAAGCCTGGTGTACCTGCTGAAGATCAACCAGGCCTTGGCCATTGGCGGCCAATGCACCCAGGGCCGCTTCATGGGATCGCTGCTCAATCCGAGCATTTGCCTGGGTGGAAGGCTCGGCTTCCGAGCCATGGTCAAACTGAACGTCGCCGCGAATAAAGCTGACAAATTTCATATCATTCACGCGACCATTCTCAAAAAATATCTCGCGCGTCAGAATGAGTCTGAGCGCAAGCCAGGCTGAGATCCTGTCGCGTTAGTTTACGCCAGAGCGGCCAAAATCGTGTGCGAGCAGTTCCAGTCCCTGATCAAAGTTTTCGATGCTCAAATGGTATTTCTGCCGGCCGATCAGCGTGGTGGTGGGAGCAAAGAACCGCTTCAGCGCGTCTTGGTCCGCGGTAACGAGCGGTTGACCGGCCGGACGAGCGGAGCGGCGCGAGATGAAGAGCACGTAATACTTGCCGGGCCGGGGAACGACCAGGTTGAACGCGCCATCGGGCGCTGCCCGCACGTAGGCGGCTCCAGCATCCTCGAGCGCCAGCATCACCTGGCTGCCAACCCCCGGCGTGGCGGTTACAGGGTGCAAGGCTTGCGGGTCGATGCGGGGTTCGGCCAGGCCCGTTTGCGGCCAGGCAAGCACGACGGCGCCATCATCGGGCTCCACGTTCCCGCTAGGAGCGATATAGGTTAGCGTGCCTTGAATCAGCACGGTGTCTGCCGCCGTGACACTCTGGCTGTCCTTACCGGGCTCGTGGGGGGCGTTGCGGCCAATCATCCACCCGGCAACGAAAGCAAACAAGGTTGCGCAAAAGATCAAGATGCCCTGCAGAAACACCGTGCGACGGGCCACCAACAACCAGCCCCCGGGAACCTCACGGGGCGTCGTTTGGCGGGCAACCATGGCCGCCGCTCGGGCTTCCAGCTGAGAAGTTGGCGCCGCGGCCGAGGTCGCAGCTGGACCGGGCGGCGGCGGAGCGACGGCGGGCGAGCTATTGGGAATAGGTGGAACAGGATTCGAGCGGGCAGCCGGCGGTTCCTTGGGCGGCGCCATCAATTCGGCGGCCGGCGCCACAATCGGCTTGAGTGCGTTTGCGGGAGCCGGCGGCGGCAACCGCGTCTCGACCATTTCGAGGGGCGGGAGCAAGGGAGTTGCGTCGGCCACCGTGGGCGCAGGCGGCCGACCAGGCAACGTCATCCAAACTTGCGATGGATCCTGGTCCTCCTCGTCATCGAAAACAGCGAATTCGGAAAGCGGGCTACGTTCGGGTGGCGGCACCGCCGAGCGAGAAGCGGCTTCCGAGAGAAGGGACCGAGCAGACGCCTCGGCTTCCGAAGGCACGGTCATGGGCTGCCCACATTTGGGGCAGTCGATCCGCGTTCCGATCTTGCGGCGCGCGATGCTCAGCGTGGTTCGGCAGCGTTCACAAGGAAATCGAACAGGCATCGGTTCCAAGAATTCGAATTCAGCCGGCAAGAAAAGGCTGACAACAGGCCGCGGCAATAAGTGTTACGCAGTGAGGAAGGGAATGGCCGGTCACCCCTCGGACGGCCATGCCCACTCCCTTCATTCCAGGCTAGCAGACGGGCCGGGGTTGAACTAGCCACGATTGCTCAGATCATGTTGCTCAGATCACGACCGAAGGTTGCCCGACGATCTCAATGAGGAGCTCGCCGGTGTTGGTATTGGCCGTGATTCGCCGCCCCTTGTTCCCTCCCAAATGTTCGCCGGCAATGCTCACGCCCGCGGCAGCCAGGTGGCGTTTGACGGCATCGGCATTGGATAGCCCGATTTGCAGGGGACCGGGCGGCCCAAACATGGAGGCGCCGCCGGCGAGCTTGATCACCAACGACGCCGAGGCGTGCCCTTGGGCGCGGAACAGGCTGAACATGCGTGGCACGGCACTATCGGCATACTTTCCAGGCGGGCCATCGCGCTCCGCGGCATCGGGAAGCACAATGTGCGCGAGCGCCGTCATTTTGGATCGCGGGTGGTACATGAGCAGTCCGATGCACGAACCCAGGATTGCTGACAATTCACCAGCTTGGGCAATCATGATTTGCCCCATGCCGACCGATTGCCGTGTCGATTTTTCGAGTGCGACCGACATCCGTAACAACTCCCTGGTATTCGCCGTGCCAACCCATTCACGATAGCGCCTCGGGGCTGAGCGGGATTGTTCTCTCAGACGCCTTCGGGTAAGGACTGCCGCAACGCACCTTAGCTAAGATGCCGACCCCCGTGGAGCGATCGTTCGATTCGCTCACGCAAGGGCTGCGTCGGCACAAAAAACACGCTCCAATCGAGTGCTTCGCCATTGCGATGGAAGCAGGTTCGGCACACCAGAACTTGATTGCTGAGCAATGCCTGGGGGATCATGGCCTGCTGGAGCACACTCGCCCCGTAATCTTGAATAAAGTAGGGCGGAGACGGAATCAGTTCGGCCCCGATGAGTCGATTGAGGGCGTTGAGGTAGGCGCAACCGAGAATATTGCCGGTTTCGGCCAATGCTGATTTTTCGAGTTCCGACCACTCTGCTTCCATGGACACTTGTTGCCGCAGCAACGTGGCCGCCAACTGCCGTGCATTTTCTTCATCGAAGGTCAGGATCATTTCGCCAGCCAAGGGGCCTTCGATACTGAGGACCACCATGGTCAGCAGGTCGTCGCCAATGTTGAACTCTTCGCACACGGCTTCCAGCGGCAACTCGTGAACTTCGTTCAGCGACAGCCTGATCATTCCCGAGGTCCAAATGCACATGGCCGCGGACGCCTCGTTGGTGGCTGCCGAAAACAAGGGCTGCAGCAATTCCAAGCCTTGGGCAGAATTGGTGGTTTGCATCTAGGCGATCCTCACTTGTTAAATGCTTTCGGCGGCGGCCTGGGTGGAGGCCATTTCCACGAGCGCGTCGACATCCAGAATCAGCGATACCCGACCGTCTCCCAGGATGCTGGCGCCGGCAATACCTGGCACGTTGCGATAGTTTTCGGCAATCGATTTGATGACCACGTCGTCTTCGCCCAGCAACCGGTCCACAATCAGTCCCACTTCTCGGCCTGGTTCGCCAATCACAACCAGCGTGCGATCTTTGCCGGCCTCGGCCGAGATATCGCCGGGTCCGTTCCAGGCAAACAACTCTCGCAGGTCGACCACCGACACCATTCGATCGCGCACCCGAGTCGTTAGTCGGCCATGCACCGAGAACAACTCATCGGCTCGGCGGCGGACGATTTCTCGCACGGTTTCCATCGGCAAGGCATACGTTTCGCCGTCAATCCGCGAGAGCAGGCTGGGGAGAATTGCCAGGGTGAGCGGCAGGCGAATGGTGAACACGGTGCCGACACCCAACTGGCTTTCCAATTCCACCGAGCCGTTCAATTCCTCGATCTTGGAGCGAACGATGTCCATGCCCATGCCACGGCCAGAAATTTCGGTCACTTCGGTGGCCGTGCTGAAGCCGGGCTCCCAAATCAATTGAAATGCCTGGTGGCTCGTCAATCGCTCGGCGTCGGCCTGGGTGAGCAAACCCCGTTGCACGGCCTTGGCGCGAATCTTTTCTTCGTCGAGTCCGCGGCCATCGTCCTTGACCTGAATCCAAATGCTGTTGCCGCGATGGAAGGCGTCGAGCGTTACGGTGCCCTGGGTAGGCTTTCCCGCGGCGAGTCGCACGCTGGGGGGCTCGATGCCATGGTCGGCCGAATTGCGCACCATGTGAATGAGCGGGTCGCCCAACTCGTCAATCATCCGCTTGTCGAGTTCCGTCTTCTCGCCAAAGATATCCAGCCGGATGTCTTTGCCGGTCGATCGGGTGATATCGCGGACAACCCGACGGAACCGGCTGAAGAGCGGTCCAATCGGCACCATGCGGGTTTCCATGATGCTATGTTGAAAACCGTCAGAAATGCGCTCCAGCTGATGCACCGCTTCGCCCAGGTCCAGCACCATGGAACGGGCTGCAAACAGCTTCTGCATTTCTCGCTCGGCATTTTGCAGCTCCCACTGCAACCGGCGGACCTGCGTTTGCACCTCTTGCAGCGACTCGGCAGGGCAATGCGAATCGGCCGCGGCCGTGGAAATCTTACGCAACGACGCATGGACCTTGCCGAACGACTGCTTGGTCTTCCGACTCGTGAGGCCGCGAAGCCCGTCGTTGATCTGTGAGAATCTCGCCTTGCTGATCACGAGTTGGCCGGCCAGATTCATCAGGTGATCCAAGCGCTCGATATCGACACGCAAGGTTTCGGTGGGCTTGGCGCTGCGACCATCGGCGCCGTTGGCGTCGGGCCGTGGAGCCGCGATGGCGGCCGGAGGATGGTTCGGGGCCGATGTTGGCTTGGTGGCGTTCAACATGGGCGATGCCGAATTGGCTGCCGGCGCCGGGCGCGTTGGTGGACTCGAGGGAAGCGAGGCTTCATGCCCGGTCGTCGGCCGCCGAGGATGATTCTCGGCGGATTCCGCGGTGGGTCGAGTCTGGAATTTTGACGGAGCGGCGGCACTCAAGGTTGGCTGGCTCGCGCACACTGCCGGCGATTCGGCCAGCAACTGCGTAATACGCGGCGACGCGGATGGCTCGGGCCGGGCGGTAAGCGGTTGCGCCGCGTTGGCCGCCTCCGGAGTGATGGCCACCAATTCGATGCTCGCAACGCCGGCAATTCGAAACTGTGCGCGAATGGCATCCTCGACCGAGGAGGCGGCGAGTCCGAAGCTCCACGCTTCCAGGGTTTGCCAGGAAGCCAATTCGTTGGCGGCCGGGTGCGAGTGAAATACGGCGCCCAGCGAGTGCAGCTTTTCGCACAACAGCAAGGCCTTGAGCCCCGCCATGGGCAGGTTGGGCGCGAAGGTCACCCGGCCCGCCGTGCAAGATTGGCCTCGCGGCGCAAGTTCACTAATGGAGTGGCGCCACGCAGGCGTGGATTCCACGGCCGTGGCGAGGCAGCTTGTGAGGGCTTGATCGTTTGCATCGCTGGCCGCTTCCGTCGCCATGCGTTGATCGACGGCGAGTTGGGCCGAGGTTTCGCAGGGAACTTCATTCCGCGCCGCCGCGGATTGCAGCATGGCCAAGGCGGCGGGGAAGTCTCGACTGTTCATCTCGCCTGTGCGAAATCCGGCGATATAGGCCCGCAGGGCATCGGTGCAATGCAAGAAAGCTTCTGTCAGATCGGGAGGGGGAATCGCCCCCGATTCACGCAGCGCTTGCAGCACGTCTTCCATGGCGTGCGCTAGTTTGGCGCAGCGATTCAATCCGATGCTGGCCGACGAACCCTTGAGTCGGTGGGATACCAGGAGCAAGCGTTCCGCGAGTTCTGGCTGCCAATCGTACTCCAAGACCAGAAGCGTTTCGGCCAGCGTATCAACCGATTGCTCGGCTTCATCGATGAATATCGCGAGATACTTGGGTGGAACTTCGACTTCATCGACCACGTCTTCAAAGGGGGCGACCGCGGCGGACGCCGGGGCCGCCGGGAGTTGGGCCTCGTCCGCCACCGTGCCCAGGTCGATGCTGTTGGCCTCGCTGGTCGGAAGGAACTCCGCGCACGGTGCGGGTGGGGAAGTCGACGGCGCCATGTTGCCCTGCGAAGCGTGAGCCTGCGAAGCGTGGGCCTGCGAAGCGTGGGCCTGCGAAGCGTGGGCCTGCGAGCCACATGAATCCGTTAGGAATTGCATTTCTTCCATGGCGGCCAGCAGAACGCTTTCGGCGTCGGATTGTTGCGACGCCGCATGTTCGGCGCCCGCATGGTGCAAGGCGTGTTGAATTCGGTCCAACACTTCGCTGTCGTCGATCCGAGGCAACGTGGCGTCGCCTACTCGATCGATGTGATGGGTCAGCGCGTCTAGCGACTGGAACAGCAGTTCAACCATTGCCGAATTGAAATACAATTTGCTCGTTCGCGCCGCGTCGAACAGATTCTCAATCTTATGGGTGAGCTGATTGACGTCGCTCAAGCCCAGCATGGCGGATAGGCCTTTGATGCTGTGTGCCGCGCGGAACATGTCGTTCATCAACTCATCGTTGCACCGTTGCGGAGCAAGCTCGGCATGTTGGCGCACCCACTCGTCCAGGAACAGCAGGTTCTCGCTCAGCCGATCCAGTAGCCTTCTGGACTCGTCCAAGAAGTCTCCGTGCAGATCATCAAACTCATCTTGCAGCAGGCTGGATGGCGATGGCATGGCTCAAGCTCCTGTTGGCCGGCGGAACAGCCAGGCTTGGAGCCGCTCCAGGTCTTTGAGCAAGTCAGACACGCCCTCCGCGGCGCCGGCCACGATCAGGCCGCCCGGCGTGAGCAGTCCGCGAATATGGGTCAGCGCCGTTTTCTTGGAAGCCGTGTCGAAGTAGATCAACACATTCTTGACGAACACCAGATCGAATGGCCGTTGTCGCAGTGGCTCCAGCAAATTGTGCTGTTGAAATTGCATCATCGATGCGAGCGACGGCTTGGATTGCCAGCAGCGCGCCCCATCCAATTGGCGGAAATGGCGGCGGCGAATGTCCTCGGGAACGAGCCTCATGGCGCGCTCATTGAACACCTGGTTCCGAGCCGCTTCGAGTGAGCCAATGCCAATGTCGGTGCCCAGAATGGTAATTTTCCAGGACTCATAGTCGGGCAAACTCGTGGCAATGCAGGCGGCAATGGTGCAGGCCTCGTCGCCGGTGCTGCAAGCCGCGGACCAGATTCGGAGTTGCCGGGGGCGGCTGCCCGCCTTGGCCTCGGCATGCACTTGGGTGAGAAAGGAATTGCGGAACCAATCCCACTGCGACTCATCCCGAAACAGATACGTTTCGTGCGTCGTGATTTCTTGAAGGAAGGCATCCCACTCGGGATCGTTCAGGCCGCGTCGCCGCAGATCTTGCAGATAGGCTTGGAAACTGGCAAGACCCGTTTCTCGCAGGCGCCGGCGGAGCCGGTTGGAAAGCAATGTTTTCTTTTGCGGCGAAATGCGAATTCCGGTTCGCTCGTAGATCAGCTTCGCGTATTGCGTCATTTCCAGATCGGAGACCTGGTCGTTGGAACATACTGACATCTTCGCTTGCTCCCCTGCCTGGTGCTGCCCAAAGGCGCGCGGTTGGCGTTAGCGATCACGCGCGGAATGTGCTTTGGAAGAGAATCCTCCCGGCGGCGGGCGGCGCCGCCGGGAGGGAAAATTCTCGTGCGGCGACTACTTCTGCGTCTTGAAGCGAATCACCAGGTCGCGAAGGCTGGCAGCCTGGGCGCCCAGTTCTTCGCTGCTGCTGGCGAGCTCTTCGCTGCCGGCGGCGGCCTCTTCGGTAACATCCGACACGTTCTGGATGGCGCTGGCCACTTCCTTGGCGTTTTGGGCCTGCTCGACGGTGGCGGTGGCGATCTGTCCGATTTTGCCGGCGGTGTTTTCCACGCCGCGCACAATCTTCTTCAGGGCTTCGCCGGTTTGCTCGCTCAAGTTGGCGCCGTCGTCGACCCGCTTGGTCGATTCTTTGATCAGCGACGAGATTTCCTTGGCGGCTTCACTCGACCGTTCAGCCAGCTTGCGAACCTCGTCGGCAACCACGGCAAACCCCAGGCCGTGCTCGCCAGCCCGGGCGGCTTCGATGGCCGCATTGAGGGCCAACAGATTGGTCTGGCTGGCGATCTCGGAGATGACCTGAATGATCTCGCTGATCTGTTCGCTGCTGGTCTTGATCAGCTCCATGGCCTCGATCGACTTCTGCACGGCGTTGCCGCCGTCTTCGGCCAGGCGATTGGTGTCTTTGGCCACGCGATCGGCTTCGTTGGCGTTGTCTTTGACAGCGTCGATCGAGCGGGCAAGCTGTTCGATCGCGGCGCTCATTTGCTCCACGCTGGCGCTCTGGGTTTGAGCCCCTTGAGCCAGGCTTTGCGAGCTCTCGGAGATCACCCGCGAGCCTTCGGTGAACTGCGAGGCGCTCTCCGCCACCTGGCCGATCATGTGGCGCAGGTCGCGGAGCATTTGCTCCAGACCGCCGGCCAGTTGACCCACCGGATCGTCGCCGCGAATGGTAATTTCGCGGGTGAGATCGCCAGCGGCCGCCGATTTGACGACCTGCAGCAGTTCGTCCACATTCTTTCGCAGTTCCCGGTCGGCCACTTCCTGGGCTTGCTTGGTTTTCACGGCCTCGGTGATATCCATCGCGAACTTGACCACCTTCACCGGCTTGCCGTCGGGGCCGAGAATCGGGTTGTACGAAGCCTGAATCCAGACCTCTTTGCCGCCTTTGCCAATGCGGCGGAATTCACCGGCTTGGAATTCACCCCGGTTGAGCTTGGCCCAGAATTCCTTGTATTCATGGCTGCGGGCGTAGGTGTCGTCGGCAAACATGCGATGGTGCTGGCCTTGCAGTTCTTCCAAACGGTAGCCGAGGCAGTTGCAGAAGTTGTCGTTGGCCGTGACGATGGTGCCATCGAGCTTGAACTCAATGAACGCTTGAAAGCGCTTGATGGCGTCGATCTGGTTGGTGAAATCCAGATTGCGCTCCTGCAATTTCAGACGCTCGGTGACGATGTCCCAGGTGACCATCGGTCCGAGATACTCACCCGTGGTGTCGTACATGGGGCTCACGAGCAACTCGAGCTGCTCATCGCCCAACTGAATGACGGCTTTGCGGGGAAGATTTTTGGGGTTGCTGAGCAGCTTGCGCTGGTGCGAGGGGTTCTTGTGGAACACGTCGACCGATTGACCCACGATGTCGTCGACCGCCACTGGCAGCAAGTGTTCCAGGCTTTCCAGCGTGCGACGGCTGGAGGGATTCAAGTAAGTGATGCGGAGCGATTTGTCGGCGGTGATGATGTTGATGGGCGAGTTTTCGCTCATGGCCTTGGCGATGGCCAATTCTCGCTGGATCGGTTGCAGGTCTTGCGAAGGCTCGAGTGTGGCGGTGGCTGCGTTCATGGTAGGAACCCCAATTCTAAGAAGGTTATTTAGCGGAGGATCGTTGGTAGGAAAGTCGAGGCGGGTAGGACGAATCTTCGCCCCAGTTGAAGGTTGGCCCCCCGTGAGGTTTCCCTGGCGGTTGGCCGAGCAGGGAATTCAGGCAACGCGGGGCTGGTGGACGTTAGTTGCTGGCGGCGGCTTCCTCGGCTCCCAGAATCTTGTCGATGTCCAAGAGGATCAGCAGCCGGTTTTCCAGCTTGACCAGGCCGGTCAAATAGTCGCGACCCAGGCCGGCCACGGTGGGCGGCGGCGGCGAGATCTGTTCCTTGCCGATCCGCAGAACTTCGCTCACGGCGTCGACGATGATCCCGATGGTTTTCTGGCGAACATTGACCACCATGATCCGGGTTTCGTCCGTATGCGCTTCCTGCATCAAGTTGAATCGCAACCGCAAGTCCACAATGGGAATGACGGTGCTCCGCAAATTGATCAAACCTTTGATGTAGGGCGGGGTAAGCGGTACGCGCGTGATCTCACCCATGAGGATGATCTCTTGCACCTTGGTGATCTCGATGCCGTACTCTTCCTGCGCCAAACGAAAGCTGACCAATTGCATGCTGCCGGTCGCCTCGGCCCTCGCGGCCGGCGCTGTTGACTCTTGCATGCGCGTAGACAAGGGACTGCTCCTTAGTTAAATCCATCGCGGATCGATGCCTGGAATGCGTCGAATGTCTCTCCCCGCTAGCGAACCGGTCATTCGCCATGGGCTTACTTGTTCCGCGTGGTTCCAAGTCTGCCCCGAGGACTTCGATTGGAGAAACTCTAGGTCACTGCTTGCGCTGCGCCGCCGGCCGAGCCTGTTGGGCGATCACAACTTTTGTACGGAATGGGTAAAAGTCCCCAGTGAACTGAACGACTGCAACGGTTGTGGCGGTGGTAGAGGGCAGGATTCGGCCGGTCTTGACTGCCGGCTGGTCCCCGGTCTTGTCTGCCGGCCCTGTGGCGCTTCCTCACTTGCTCTCCCCCCCACCGTGACGGAACCGGTCGCGAGACTGCCTGGCGTTCGCGGAGATGAGGGTGAAATGCCCGGCTGGGCGGATTTCTGAAGCGGGGAAGTCGAAACCTGATATCCCGAGCGGTGTTAAATGAGAAGAGTTCCTCGTGGCGGCGCCTGCAAATATGGCGCGGGCGCTGGGCAACTCGGCGAGGGATACCGCCTGGTTTCGGGCCAATTGTGTGCGGCGAGCCGGCCACTTCCGCGCCGTACTGGCCTGGGAATCTGGGATGTCATAGACTGGAGGGGAGAAGACGAACAGGCTTGGCGTCGGTGGGGATTTTCGAATTGCCGTTACGGCTGGGCAATTTTCGTAAAGCGAAGGTGTGTGCCCGAGGCGCGAGATCGCGCCGGCATACCCCCCAGGCCAACTATCCAAGGTGAGGAATCGCGTTGGCGGTGAGCGAAACAGCGGCTCGAGACTACGAACTCCGTGACCCGGACGTTCGCTTGATGCTAGAGGTGCGCGACGATAGCGCGCCGGCCTTTGAAGAGCTGATGCTGCGTTATCAGAACCGCGTTTTGACCGTGTTGGAAAATTTGGTGGGGCGCCGCGAGCAGGCGGAGGATCTGGCGCAGGAGGTGTTCCTGCGGGTGTTCCGCGCGAGAAAGCGGTACGTGCCCGGATCCAAGTTTTCGACGTGGCTATTTACGATTGTCAACAATGTGGCCTCCAACGCGCGGCGTAGTTTGTCGCGACGGAAAGAGGTCAACCTCGATACCGAAACCAACGACTCCCAAGCCCGGCCTTCCATGGATCATCTGGCCCAGGCGGCCAGCGGCCAGATGCCGACCCGCTTGTTGGATAAAGCCGAACAGCGGGACATGGTGTTGGCGGCGCTGTCCTCACTCAACGATCGGCAACGCATGGCGGTGCTGCTCTGCAAGTTTGAGGACATGAGCTACGTGGATATTGCCGAAGCCATGGGCATGACCCCCAAAGCCATCAAGTCCTTGCTTTCTCGAGCCCGCGAGAACTTGCGAGAAGTGCTGGAGCCTTACCTGGACCGGGGAGAACGGCCGATGAGCAAGTCGTGAGGGCGCCAGGAACGAGCAACGTGCCCATGCCAACATCGAGTAACGCATATTCTTTTTGACCTTTAGCGCGTGCGATCGTGGAAAATACTTCGTCTCAAAATTTTGAGGAGCCCGAGCTGCAAGAGCAGTTCGTGGCTTATCTCGACAACGAGCTCGACAAAGAGACCTCGCTGAACATCGAGCAGATGATGGCGGGCAATCCCACGGTGCGCGAACAGATTCAGCAGTTGCAGCGGGCCTGGGATCTGCTGGACGAACTGCCCCGCGCCGAAGCCGACGAGCGATTTACCACGAGCACGGTGGAACTGATCGCCGGCGATGTGGAGGCCGAGCTCGCCAGGCAACAGCTTGAAATTCCCCGTCGCAATCGACGGGCGTGGGTGCTTTCTGGCTTGGGACTGATTTTGGCAGGGTTCGCGGGCGTGATGGCCGCCGAATTGTTTTGGCCGCGGCCCGACGAGCGATTGCTGCAAGATTTCCCCGTGATTCGCCATTTGGATTCCTACCGTCAAGCGGGCAGCATGTCCTTTCTTCGATCACTGGAATCACGCGGGTTGTTCCAACAGCCGGAGCCAACCGATGATCCTTAATCGGCAACCCTGGCGGCTGTTGCCGCGTTTGCTGTTCGGTTTTGCCTGCGTTGGCGCCGGCGTTGGCCTGGGGTTGCTCGTGCGCAACGTGCTCGCCGACCCGCATGCCGAAGTCCGCGCGGAACTTTCTCGACTCCCTTCCACCACACGCCGCGAGTTGTTGCGCAACTACGGGCGTTTTTTAAGTTTGTCGCCGGCGGAACAGCAGCAACTGCGCGTACTTCATCACGAATTTGAGACGGACGCCGATGTTAATAAGCACTTCGCGGTTATGGAGAACTACGTGGAATGGCTGAAGGATTTGTCTCCCACCCAACGATCCGAGCTCACCTCACTCATTGACAACGACCAGGAACGGCTGGCGCGAATTGACGAATACCAGCGCGAACAATTAAGAAAAGCGCCGCTGACCGCGGAAGACATTCAGCAGGTCGTGGCCTGGTTAGATGGTTTGGTTCAGAATAACCTGGATATTGACGGCCGGAACTTGCTAAACCGTTCGGAGGACGATGGGGAACGAAAACGCCGGCTGTTGTGGTTTGCCTCGCAAAGGTTGCAAGAACGCGGCGGCAGCGGCCGAGCCCTGGTGCTGAGCGACGCCGACATTCAGCAGCTTTCCGCCAAGCTTTCGCCGCAAGCGCGGCAACGGCTGAGCGACGCGAAGACCTTGCCAGACAAACGGCGTGAAATTGTGGGCTGGGTTAATTTGGCAATGCGACGTTTGCACGGTGGCTTTCGCTCGTGGCAGACCGACGAAGTGAGCGAGCAAGAACTGGTGCAGTTCTTCGAGTCGAAGCTCGACGATCCCAAACGTGAGGAACTATTGGGCTTACCGCCCGCCGAACGCATCGAGCGGTTGCGAATGTTCTACTTTCGCGACAAGTATCCGGATCGTCCTTTTGGTCCGCCCAGTTTTGGCCGGCCCCCTGGCATGCATTCCAATGGCCCCCGGTTCGAGGGGGATCGTCCACCCTATCCTCCCAACAGCGATCCGCGCGATAATCGCCGCAACGGCGAGGGTACTCGAGGGGAAGGCATGCGCTCTCGCGGGCAAGATTCGCCGTAAACGTTGGGCAATGCGAGGTTGGGAGCAGCGCGCCGCCCCCCTTTTTCTCGTTCATCAACGAGCAGGGAGGCCGGTGTTGTTCGACAAGGAAGGGTTGGGGTTCGCAGACGGGGTTAGCGCCGCAGAGGGGGTTAGCACCACCCGCTGATAAAATGCGTCGATAATCTGGCTTAGTAGTGGACCTTCACCGGTTTCCAGCACCACGGCCAGCCGGCACATGGTTTCACGCTTGCGGTTCATGGCCCGCGCTGTCTCCAGCGCGCCTTCCAGGGTGAGTTGGCCTCCGGCGCCGAATTGGCTGAACAATTCGTCGAAGTCCAATTCGCTCCAGCCTATAAACAATTCCGGAAACCGCTCGGCGGCTTCTTCCACAACGGGATTGGTAGCGCGATCGAATTTGCGGCGCCACTCGGTTTCGGGATCGTCGAAGAGGGCTTCCACCTCAACGCCCAGACCTTCGGCAAGTTTGTTCAACGTGCGGGCGTGCGGTTTGCCAACATTGTCGTTGAGGATGCCGCGAACGGTTCGCTCATCAACACCGCTGCGCTCGGAAAGCTCGCGCGTGCCGAGCCCGAACCGAGCCATCAATCGTTGCAGGTTTTCGCCAAAATTGCGCATGGAGATTATCCGCCAACCCTAGTACGGATAAGTTGTGTTCGATGGCAATTCGGGACGAGGGCAGAATTACTTCGCGACTGCGTCATCTGCCAGACAATACTTCCAACCAAAAACCAAACCCACGAATTAGTGTACATAAATACACACACTTGTCAAGGGGGTGCGAGAGGAATTTGCAGCCCCTGAGGTCCTTTCCCCCTGGGTGGTTGATTTTGAGTGCCGGGCTGGGGGGCGGCTGGGGATATTCCCCGCGAGCCAAGCTGCCGGTTAGTTGTCTTTCGAACGAGTTGGTTTGGCGTTGGTGAGCGGCTCCGCGAGGGTGATGGTGACATCTTCCGCGAGGGCGAGGCCAGGCCCCTGCATGTCGGGCTGTTTGGCGGCCTTGCCGATGATTTTCACGCCGTCCCCATCTTTTGCGAGCCGCACGTTACGGCCGTCGCCGACCAGTTCGACCGAAATCTCCGCGTCTTCGGCCACTTCGAAGGTGACCGACTCTTTGGCCGACTTGCCAAATTGCATGGTGAATTTGTCGCTTTTCTTGGTCTTGATAAATCCGGCGAAGTAGTACAGGGTGAGGTCACCCTCGGGCTCGCTCTCTTTTTGACTGCCGGCCACGATCACTTCGTTGGGCGTGAGCATCTTCAGGGCCTTGAGGGGTTCGGCCACTTCGTTCTGGCTGTTCACTTTGGCGCTGAAGGTCACGAACATTCCCGTGCCCAGAAAGTCGGCTTTGGCGGCGCCGTTCACTGCGACCTTGGCGTTTTGGGGAATATTCACGACATAGCCTGCCGGACCTTGCTGCACCAACATCGCCGTGCCTCGCATCCCCTTGACCACGCCATCGATGGTAACGGGCGTGGGTTTGGGGGCCTGTTGATTTTGTGACCAGGCCGCGCCGGGCAAGGCGGCGAGAAGCGCGAAGCCAGTTCCAAGTAAAATCAAACGGTGGCGCAAGGTAATCATCGCTGCCTCTTTGGGGGGGGCGGGCGTAATGCCGCAGGAACCTGGATCGAAAGGGAGGGGAACAACACCTACTAGCATAACCGGCCCAAATTCAGGGTTGCAAGCGCCGCTCGTTGCTTAAAAAACGAACGAACCCCCGGTCCTGCCGCCGCGTGCAAGCCGCGAGCGGATGAACCGGGGGTACTTCGTGGGTCTGTTGTTCTCCTGGCAACGCCTTCCCACGTTGCCAATTGAGTGACGGAAAACACAACCAGATGGTGAAGAAGCTCGCGCAGGCTCACAGTGCGAGCTGTTCGAGTTCTTTGGCCAGTCGCTTGCGGGCGACGTGCAGCCGGCGCTTGATCGTGCCGACCGGCGAATCGAATTCGTCGCTCATTTCGATCAAGGTTCGGCCCCGGACGTAAAACGCTTCGAGCGTGTCGCGATCGAGAGCCCGCAGCCGCTGCAGGCCGCTGCGAACCTGGTGGGCTCGCTCTTCGGCCAGGGCGTTGGCCAGCGGGGTGCGCGCGTCAACGCAGGCAGCGTCGAGCGTTTCGGGCTCGGCCGACACCACATTGCCCCGTCGCACGGCCCGGTTAATGGCCATCCGCACGGTCATGGACTTGAGCCAACTCGGGAAGCAGTCGGGCTCACGCAGTTGCGGCAGTTTCCGCATGGCCTGAATGAGCACTTCCTGGGTTAGCTCCTGGGCTTCGGCGTCGTTGTTCAGTCGTCGCAGCGCGGTCAGGTATACGGCGCGTTCGAACCGCTGGGCCAGGAGGCCGAAGGCGGCGCGATCTTCAGCCTGGGCTCGGACAACCAGGTCTCGAAGCTCCAGTTTTTCCTGAAGCTGCTGATCTTCCATTCCAGTCATGGTGTCTCTCCAAAAATTCACCCGAACAACGAACGGGGAATGCGCGGCGGCACGGTTAGGCGTGCCAAGCGAGCCTGGAAATGCGCATGGGGAATAAGCGCACAACCAGTCGCAAGCGCGGCGGCCGTCCGTCAGCGGGTTCTGAATTGCGAGTATTCGCAGTTAGGTCAGAATGTTCCGCTGGGACACGGCGTGGTCCCCGTGCTTAGCCGCCTTGAACTGGAACGTTGATAACGTTCCCGTAAGACGGCGCCGGTAGCCTGCCACAGTGCCTGACGTGCTTTTGCATCAGGCTTACCCGGCAGTTTCGGCTTGGCGGGACAGGCGCTTCGATGGTGCGACGAGGATCGCAATACGGATACCATCTGCTCGCCTGCCACCACAAAGCCGCGATTAATGCGGGCGATGAGGTTGGTGGTCATGACGGTGGCGATGATGGAAATACGCATCGCAGACTCCCTTTGCGCACCTATGCGCAGTTTGGAGAGAACAAAATGGTGGCAGTCGAGCCCTACATCGAGCCCGGCCGTCAGGCTGCTGAAGGTATCGTCGGCCCACAGTGGCGGCCGCTTCCAACCCTCTATTGGCAATACGCCTGAGCTAAGGCAAATATAGACAGAATCTCGAAAGAAAAGTTCGTCGGAATTCAGTAAAAGTTGGAAGTTGTTTGTACAGAATGGTTTTCGGAGCAGGAAAATCAGCGGGATTTGGTATCTACCGATAGAGTTTGAGACTGCGACTGGGCAGAAATTGGCCAACACGCTTAACTTTGCCTGTTTGAATGGGCGTGGATGGCGAGAGTTTGGCGGATGCTGGGACTTGCTCGTGCCAGATGTCCGCCGCTTAAATGGTCTAGCAAGTGCGCGTCCGGAAACGCGTTCGGCTCGTAAAAAATCGGCGGTTTT
>CAYUMU010000070.1:0-36389 GCA_964445985.1 uncultured Pirellulales bacterium
GGCGGCCGCGAAGTCAGCCTGGGCGGGTTCACCAAAAAAATCAAACTCAACGGCTTCGCCGGCCACCCAGCCGAAAGTTACTTCCTGTTCTAAAAGATGCTTCGCCGCGCTGTGTCCACGAGCGGACACAGCGCTGGGGACCACACGCGACGACGCGGGCACCAACCCGTGAGCGGCTGCGTTCTTGAGGTTTTCTCCTGGAAAGCCTCGCCCCGAGCCCCTACCGCCAAGTCAGGCTTCGCAGATCAATCGTCGACATCTGCGAACCAAAGTTCTGACAGAGCCCGGCACGATGGTGGCGAGCAGTACCACGGGAAGAATGGGAGAATACCTCCCCCACGGTACTTGAGCATCATAACGAATGTGCCTGGCTCGGGTCTTTTGCCCGTTGCTATCCTGCCAGCCTGTTGAGCACAATGGTAGTTAGGAGATAGCATGCCACTCTCTGCAGACCGTGCTTGGACCCAACGCCATGGTTATTTGCCGCACTCCGTTCCGCATTTCCTTTTTTGGCGGCGGCACTGATTATCCGGCTTGGTACCGCAAACATGGTGGCATCGTGCTCGGCGGCACAATCGACAAATTCTGTTACCTCACGGTTCGCTGCCTGCCTCCCTTTTTTGAGCACCGGATTCAGGTGGTTTATTCGCAAATTGAGCGAGTGCAGAGCGTGGACGAAATACGCCATCCGGCCGTTCGCGAATCACTCAAGTTTCTCAACATCACTCGAGGCGTCGAGATTCACCACGATGGCGACTTGCCGGCCCGGAGCGGAATGGGATCAAGTTCATCATTCACCGTGGGATTGCTGCATGCGTTGCACGCCCTGAAAGGCGAGGTGGTAAGCAAGCAACAGCTGGCTGCCGAGGGAATCCATATGGAGCAGGACGTCCTCAAGGAAACCGTGGGATCGCAGGACCAGGTGTTTGCGGCCTATGGGGGGGTCAACGTGATTCAGTTCGGATCCTCGGGCGATATCTCGGTTCGCCCTCTGACCGTTAGCCGCTCGCGGCTGGACCAGTTGGATGACCACCTGATGCTGATCTTCACGGGTATCCATCGAACCGCGAGCGACGTGGCGGGATCGTACATGGCGGATATCGACGACCGCCGGCGGGAACTGCGAACATTGACCAGCCTGGTGGAGGAAGCCGTGGAACTGCTCACGAGCGAAGCGGATATTCTGGCTTTCGGCGAATTGCTGCACGAAGCCTGGGCGGCCAAGAAAAGAATGGGGATGAGAGTTACGAGTCCCGAGATTGACACGATTTACGAAAGGGCACGCGCCGCTGGCGCGGTGGGCGGGAAATTGCTCGGGGCAGGCGGCGGTGGGTTCCTTTTATTGTTCGTGCCGCCAGAACGGCAGCCAGAGGTTCGCAAGCACATGGCAGGATTCATCCAGGTTCCGTTCCGCTTTGAGCGTTCCGGCAGTCAAATCATCTTTTACGAACCTGAGCCCGATGAACCTGAGCCCGATGAACCTTGTGTTGCCTGACCGCGGGGAAGCCCGCCATCCATCCGCCACCATGACAGCAAACCCCAAGCCCGCGTTCCCCTGGCCGCTGATGCAGAATAATATCCTCCAAGAGGATCTGGATGCGGTCATCGACTTGTTACAGCAAGCGGACCCTATTCTTACGCAATCGTCCAACGTGCTGGAGTTTGAACGAGAATGGTCGCAGTGGCTGGGGTGCAAGCACAGCGTGTTCGTGAACTCCGGATCGTCCGCGAATCTCATCACGCTCGCCGCGCTGATGATCACCGCTGGGTCGGGCGAGGTCGTTACCCCGCCGTTGACCTGGGTGTCGGACATTGCGTCGGTGCTGCAGGCCGGGTTTACGCCCGTGTTCGCAGATATCGATCCTCGCACGCTGGGGATGAGTACTGAGCGAATCCTCGAGAAGGTTACGTCGCGGACCAGAGCGGTGTTCCTGACGCACATCCTTGGGTATGACGCGCTCACGGACCAACTGCTTGAGGAACTCCAGCTGCGAAATATCCCGCTCATTGAAGACGTCTGTGAATCCCATGGCGCCACGCACAACGGGCGCAAGCTCGGCACGTTTGGCTGGGCTTCCAACTTCTCTTTTTATTACGCTCACCATATGACGACGATCGAAGGAGGCATGGTCTCCACGGACGATACCGAGATCTATCAGATCCTCCGAATGCTGCGGGCTCACGGCATGGTTCGAGAGGCAAATGACGCCGAAACTCGGCAGCGCTACGCGGCACGGTACCCCGACTTGAACCCGGACTTCATCTTCGCGTTTCCGGCCTACAACGTTCGCAGTACCGAGATCAACGCCGTGATGGGGCGCACGCAACTCCGCCGCCTCGATGAGTGCAATCAACGTCGCACTGAAAACCTGAGAATTTTTCTGAGGCATCTGGATTCAAGTAAATACCGAACAGATTTCAAGCTCGAAGGCAGCAGCAACTATGCTTTCACGCTCGTTCAACAACAGCCGAACGAGGTCTTTTGCCACAATATCATGCGAGCTTTGCGAGCCGCCGGCGTCGAGTTTCGGCGAGGTACTTCCGGAGGCGGTAACCAATTGCGTCAACCCTACCTGCGGAATCGCGCGGACATCGGCAGCCATGCCGACTACCCCGAAGTCGATCACGTCCATTTTTTTGGCTTTTACATCGGTAATTATCCCACTTTGGAGCCGGGTCGCGTCATTGAGCTTTGCGAACTCTTGAACGCCATCCCAACCGAGAATTCCGAGGATGGCCCATGAGGGTGCTGGTTACCGGCTCACGGGGCTTGCTAGGAAGCGCCATCCGGCGAGTCGGCTCCGACTATGCAGAGTACGAATTGATCTCGGATCCCCCTGGCGACTTGCGTGACCTCCGCATTGCCGCGGAACTGATCCAAGCCTGCCGGCCAGACGCCGTGATTCACTGTGCGGCCAAGGTGGGCGGGATCAAGAAGAATCGCAGTTGTCCGGAAGGGTTGCTGTTCGACAATTTGACAATCACCGGCAACATGATTCATGCGGCGTCCCAAGCTGGGGTGGCACGCTTCGTGGCATTCGGGTCAAACTGCATGTATGGGGATGTCCCGGAGTTGCGAACCGACAATATTCACGTCGGAGAACCGTTTGGCGACAATCGCGCTTATGGGTTCGCCAAGCGAATGGTGGATCTTCATCTTGAAGCGGCCCGGACCCAATATAGAATGAAGACTTTGTATGTTGTTCCCGTATCCATGTTCGGGCCAGGCGACAATTTCAATCTAGAAGATTCGCATGTGATTCCAGCCTTGATTCACAAGTGTTTTCTCGCCCAGGACGAGCTTCGAATTTGGGGAGACGGATCGGCAATTCGGGAAGTGGTCTTCGTCGATGACGTGGCCCGGGCCGTGCTTGGATTGCTGGGTGCGGACGAGCCGCGCGTGGTCCTGGGGAGCGGGCAGTTCGTGAGCGTGAAAGAAATGGCGGAAACAATCGCTAAAGAAATGAAGTTTGGCGGCCGAATCGTCTGCGAGAACGACAACGCCGGCGGCCAGAGGATCCGCCCGCCGGCCCAACGCTTCCCGTTCAATGTGACACCCTTTGGCGTTGCAATTCAAAAAACGTGTGAGTGGTTCAAGGCCAACTATCCGCATCTTCGGAAATAATTTAAACGGACGATCTTTTGTGGATGTGCGTGCGGCGGGCTGCCACCGGCTTGTAGCCAGGCCGATGTCCATTTTGGGGTGGCGCCCGCAAATCATCTTGGATGCGGACTACGTTCGAATTGTGTGACCAGCCGCTGAGGTTCCCAGTTGTGCACGCTGAGCAGACCGTGAAGGCACGTTAATGTTGAAGACCGTCGCCCAAATTGCCGCCGAGGAATCGCAGTACGCCGATTTGACAGCGCGTTTCGAGTTCGTTTCGCATAGCTGGTTTCAGAACGCGGACATCATGGGTCTCTTAGTATCTCGGCTCAAGCCGCGAACGATCTGTGAGGTCGGCAGTTGGATGGGAGGCAGTGCGCGATTCCTCGCGGCGTTTCCATTTGTCGAACGAGTGGTCTGCGTGGACCACTGGGATCGGACGCGCGTCGAAAATTGGCGACCGGGCGCCCATCCTGAGGATTGGATGGACCACATGTACGAACATTTCCTCGCCAACACGATCCACGCGGGTTTCCAAAACAAAATTTGTCCAGTTCGAATGGACAGCACCGAAGGGGCTCAGTTCCTCCTGGGGGGCTGTCATGCGTTCGATATGATTTACATCGATGGAGCTCATGCCACCGACTGGGTCCGCCGCGACCTACGGAATTACCTGCCGCTGCTCCGCCGCGGAGGATTATTCTGCGGGGATGACTGGACGCATGCCGCCGAACCAGAAGACGTGCGCGGAGCGGTTATCGAACATGCACGCCAGATCGGCTGCGGGGTCATCGATTATGGGAATTTTTGGTGGTATCACTTTTAGCGCTATTTGTCACCGAGGCTAGCGAACCGTTGCGATTCGCTGCATTAAGCTGGCTTAGGTGACATTGCCATTGCATGACCGTTCTGCCTGTTGCCGACCCAAGAGACGCCCGATATGGATTCCCGCTTATGCGAAACTGCTTATCGCGACCTCTACCGCATTCGGCGTGTGGAGCAGGAAATTGCCCGCGTCTACCCCACCGACAAGGTTAAGAGCCCAATTCACCTTTCGATTGGCCAGGAAGCCATTCCAGTAGCCGTTTGTCATAGTCTGAAGCCGGACGACGTGGTCTTTGGCACGTATCGCTGCCATGCGCAATATCTTGCCAAAGGCGGTAACCTCAAAGCCATGATCGCCGAACTGTACGGCAAGTTTTCCGGCTGTGCCAAGGGTAAGGCCGGCTCAATGCACCTGATCGATATTGCGGCAGGGGTGATGGGCGCATCGGCCGTGCTGGCAACAGCCATCCCCCAGGCCGTCGGATACTCCCTGGCGCTCAAAATGCAAGGGCGTTCCAATCTGGTCGTCTGCTTTTTGGGCGATGGAGCGTGCGAGGAGGGTGTGTTCCACGAGAGCTTGTCCTTCGCCGCGCTCCGGCGGCTGCCACTGCTGTTCGTATGCGAGAATAATGGACTTGCCGTCCACAGCAGAGTCGAGGCCCGTCAGCCTTTCCGGATTGCAGAATTTGTGTCAGGCTACGGGATCCGAACGCGGTTCTCGCCGGATCTGGACTTCTGGTCCTTGCGATCCTTGTTCGCCGAAGAAATCGCTCGGCTGCGCACGGAGGGAATCGGTCCGGCATTCGTGGAGGTCCGGTGTTGCCGCTGGTTGGAGCACGTGGGTCCGGCCGAAGACTTCCATGCCGGCTATCGCTCCCGGGCCGAGGCCGAGGCCTGGTTTGCGAACGATCCACTGCAGGCAATCAGCGTTTCGCTGGCCGCCCCCGTCCGCCAGCGGATCGAGGCAAATGTGGATTCTGAAATCCAGGACGCCTTTGACTTCGCTGAGACCAGCTCTTTTCCGCCGGAATCCGAATTATATACGGATCTATTTAAACTGAATGCAGGGTCGGAAAACGGAGAAGAGAATGGATCGAATCATTAGTTTTGCCGAGGCGATGCGGGAAGCCACCGACCAGGAAATGGAACGAGATCAGCGGGTATTTGTGATGGGCCAGGGGGCGGATGACCATAAAGCCATTTTTGGCACGACGGCCGGGCTGCTGGAGAAGTACGGCCCCACGCGCGTCTTCGACACGCCCCTCGCGGAGGATGGCATGACGGGCGTCGCAATTGGCGCGGCGCTGGCCGGAATGCGGCCGATTCACACGCACATTCGCATGGATTTCGTCATTCTGGCGATGAACCAGCTCGTCAACATGGCGGCTAAAATGCGGTCCATGTTTGGTGGCGGCGTGTCGGTGCCTTTGGTCGTGCGGGCCATCATCGGTCGGAGTTGGGGACAAGGCGCTCAGCACTCTCAGGCGCTCCATTCGTGGTTCATGCACGTTCCGGGGCTCAGAGTTGTGGCTCCGACCACCCCCTATGACGCGAAGGGCTTGCTGATCCAAAGCATTCGCGACGAGAACCCGGTGATCTTCGTCGAACACCGCATGGTCCATCCGCAGAAGGGACACGTGCCCTCCTCCCCTTATACCGTGCCGTTCGGTCAGGCTCGCATCCTGGGCGAAGGCACGGATATTACCATCGTGGCGATTCTGCACGCGGCGGTTGAGGCGATGCGGGCTCGCCAAGCGCTGGCCGAAGTTGGCATCTCGGCCGAAGTGATTGATCCGGTTTCACTCAGTCCCTTGGATGCCGAATCTATCGCCGCTTCCGTGGCCCGAACGGGCCGACTGCTGGTCGTGGACATGGCTTGGACGGCCTGCGGCGCGTCCGCGGAGGTGGTGGCCCAAGTGGGCGAGCAACTGCAAGTCTTAGGAAAGCCATTTTGCTTTCACCGGCTGGGATTCCCGGCGGTCGTCTGTCCGACCACCAAAAACCTTGAGAATCTGTTTTATCCGAACCCCGCGACGATCGCGGCCGCCGCCTACCGGCTGATTCACGGCCCGAAAGCCGAATGGGCACCCGACCACGTGGATGCCCCGGAGATCTTAGAGTTCAAGGGACCGTTTTGAGCTGTCAGTATTTTGGAGTCCGTCAACACCAACTCTCGTTCCTCAATCATGAGGCGTTTGGCGGCGGATGATCTTGAGGATGTGACGAAGATTCGAATTCGGCGGAAACGCCTGGGTGACGAGCCGAGATGCTTCCCATGGGGCCTCGCAACCTGCATCCTGACTGCCTTTTCCATCGCGGCAATACGATATGAACGATGCTTCCTCTTCCAGCTTGCCAAGACGGCCCCTGCTTAGCCTTGTTGTGACGGGTCGGAATGACGAGTACATGGGCGACTTCAAGTGGCGGTTCATGACGGCCGTTAACATGAATGCCCGCAATGCTGCGGCGATCGGGCGGGAGCACGACTTGGAAATAGTCGTCGCGGATTGGAACAGTGATATCCCCCTGTCACGGGATGTTCCGCTGGTTCCCGCGGCGCAGCGGATAACACGATTCATCTACACACCTCCTGAAATCGCGATACCCGTTCAGAAGGACACCACATTTCCGGATTCGATTGTGCTCAATACGGCCATTCGCCGTGCCCAAGGCGAATTCATCGCTTTGACGGGCTCGGACGTAATCTACCCCTCATCTTCACTGCAGATTCTCTTCGATCTGTGTGAGGAAAAATACCGAAGTGTGCCAATTCGGAACGCCTTCCTGACGGCTTGTCGTCGACATATTCCCACAACCCAGGTGAATCGTCGCCATTCGCTGGCGGAACTCGAAGGGTACATCAGCCGAAACGCGGCTTTTTTTCCCGTGGAAACAGGAGGACCCGGCCATGCCGCTCCGACCAGCATGATGTTGATGCATCGCGACATCTGGCACGAGTGCCGTGGCGTGGACGAGCGGCTGATTTACTGGGGATTCAATGACATTGATCTCACGATCCGGATGACGCAGCGTTATCCGTTGATTCATACCGATCACTACGGCGTAATTGTGCTGCACTTGGAACACTGGTCCAAGCCGCGGGAATACAAGTCAGAAACTTTTTTCCGAAAGTTCAACCCCACCGACAACCTCACTCCCGATTTTGCCGTCAACGATGAAAACTGGGGGCTGGGACAGCACGATTTGCCGATCCAGCAATCCACGAAGATGGCGGAACCCGAGCCAGTCATTCCGCCGGGCTCGGTCGAGAATTGGCCGCTGACGCTGGAGCAAATCGGGCAGGAACTGACCAACCCGGAACTGCATCAAGGGGTTCAGAACTTCCTGTCGCGTTTCCCCGCGCAGCTTCTCTCCAAAGAATCCCTCCTTAGCATGACCTGTCTGGCATGGTATGCAATCAGGCGGCAGCCACGCTCGTATTGTGAGGTTGGCTTGCGTTATCCTCACGCGGCGTGCCTGGTGTCGGCCAAGTCACCAGGTACCGAAGTCTACTCCTCGGTCTGCTGGGACCGCCGAGCCGAGGACGACCCTTTCTTCTACACCCGCGACGACACCTCGCTTATTTTCTACGTGTCCAACTCTTTGCGCCAGATTGGGCATTGGGCCTACGTGCAGTACGTGGGAGGTCCGCCTTCAACCGCCGTGCAACGTTTGATCGATGGGGCTCAAAAGCCCTTCTTGCTCGACCTGATTCTGATTCGGGCAGAACGCGAGGATGCTCCAGCCCAGGCGCTAGACCTCGCAGCCCATCTAAAACCAGGAGGTGCGATGGTCGTTACGGCTAGCAACCCGGCGCTTTACAACGCGGTAATCGACGCCGTACGAAGCCGCTACCCTATGTTTTCACTCGTCAACTTCGATGAGGGGCAGACCGGCATGTTGCTCGCTGCTCGTACGGCCTCGGTATAAAACATTTCGCCGGTTTCTCGGCAGCTAGCTTGTTGCGACCATCGCAACATTGATGGCAGCCAGTAGCCTCAGCCCATCCTCGCCCCAGAGTGCAACTGCAAACGATCTAGCGCGGAGGTCCCCCGACCGGTTCCCCCCTCGCGCTGCATGCAAGATACCGTCTGCCTAGGGATGTCGGCGCTATTTTTGCGCCATGCTGTGCTTGCTGCGGCGGCGTTTGCGTGGCGGGTGGCCGAATTGGGTTTTCTTTTTGGGAGTGGAACCCTCCCCGCCGGCTAACGGTGTGGAAGCGGTCGAGTTAAGGGAGGCGACTGCCACGGGGGCGTGGTTGGAATCGCTGGTTCGATCCTGGGCTACCAAGGGGATGGACGCCGAGGAGGTGGTGGCTTTGCGTCCACCGCGGCGCCGCGATTGGGAGCGTTCCGATCCTGCGGATGCCGTGCCCGAGCGTTGGCCGCCGCGACGGTCGCCGTTGTTGCCGCCGTGGGCCTGGCCGGCTGGGCGGTTGTCTTTTTTGCGGGCAGGGCGGTTGCCGGATCGTTGCCCGGAGGATTGCTGAGCGTGGCGCGGGGCCGCGATATCGGCTTCGCCGCCGCTAAGGGTGATGGCGTCCAAGTTGGGCAGATCGCGTTCCACGAACAGGGCCTTGCCGGTCAAACGTTGAATGTCTCGCAGGAAGGGGCGTTCGCTTTCGTCGCAGAACGAGATGGCAAAGCCGGTGGCGCCGGCGCGGCCGGTGCGGCCAATGCGGTGCACGTAGGTTTCGGGTTCGTTGGGCAGGTCAAAGTTGAACACGTGCGACACGGCATCGATATCGATGCCCCGCGCGGCCACATCGGTGGCGACCAGGATCGGCGGCCGGTTCGACTTGAAATTGCTGAGCGTGCGCTGGCGGTTGTTTTGGCTTTTGTCGCCGTGGATGGCTTCGGCGCGAATTCCGGCGCGAATCAATTGCTTGGTGACGCGATCCGCGCCGTGACGGGTGCGCGTGAACACAATGGCCCGACCGACCGGCCGCGCCGCCAGCAATGCCGCCAACAGCTTGGGCTTGTTTTGTTTGGTGACGAAGCACACGGACTGTTCGATTAGTTCGGTGGTTTCGCGCACGGGTTCGATGCGAACCTGGACGGGCTTGTGCAGGATGGCGCGGGCCAACTGTTCGATGGGCTCGGGCATGGTGGCCGAGAACATGGCCGTTTGCCGCTCTTTGGGCAGCTTGGCGGTGATGCGGCGAACGTCGGGGAGGAAGCCCATATCGAGCATGCGATCGGCTTCGTCGAGCACAAACACCTGCACATGGCGGAGATCCACATACCCTTGGCCCATCAGATCGACCAGCCGGCCAGGCGTGGCGATCACAATATCCACGCCGGTCTTCAAGGCCTTGGTTTGAGGGTTTTGGCTCACGCCGCCGAACACCACCACATGCCGCAGCGTGGTATGCACGGCGTACACATCGAAGCTCTCGCCAATTTGAATGGCCAACTCGCGGGTGGGGGCAAGAATGAGTACCCGGATGCGCCGCCCGCTGCCTTGGGGCGGATTGCCCACATGCGTGAGGCGATGAATAATGGGCAGAGCAAAGGCGGCCGTTTTTCCGGTGCCGGTTTGGGCCGACCCTAACAGGTCGGCGCCGGCGGAGAGATGCGGAATGGCGGCGGCTTGAATGGGGGTGGGGGTTTCGTAACCGCTGTCACGAACCGCGCGCAGAATGGGCTCGGAAAGCCCCAATTGGTCGAAAGTCATTCGGTGTCCTAGAGAAAAGCGTTCCAGGACCGAAAGACCAAACGCGTATCCTCGCGTCTTAAAACAGCCATTGGCTCCTGGCGGAAGTTCCTGAGCCAGTGGCCGCAAGGACTCAATCCAACACCACTATACCATGTTCTGGGCAGATAGCCCAGGTCGCCTGTTCTCATGTAAAACGCATCGAAACAGGATCAGTGCCGTAACCTAAACACCACCAATCCTTTAGGAATTAGATTTCCTCTCGGACCCAGGCATCCATCGAAATTCTTTTTCGCGTAATCGGAACCAGCGGCGCTCGTTCTGCAATTGTAGGGGGCGGAGCATCGTTACCGTGGAACCAGCCGGGAGGGCGTCTCCGTGTTCTCAATCTTTGACCGCCAGGCCGATCGAAACTGCCAAGGATGGAGCCGCCGCGAGTTGCTTCGCATTGGCGCGCTGGGATGGGGTGGTTTGAGTTGGGCCGGGCTGGCCGGCGGCGGGCTCACGCTTTCTCAACTGCTCTCGGCACAGGCCCAAGCGGCCACGGGCGAAGGCCCCCTGACGGGCAAGTCGGTGGTGCTGCTCTTTCTGCAGGGCGGACCCTCGCAGATCGAAACCTTCGATCCCAAGCTGACGGCGCCGGCCGAAATTCGCAGCGTAACCGGCGAAGTGGCCACCAGCTTGCCGGGGATCACGTTCGGCGGCACATTTCCGCAGTTGGCCAAGTTGGCGGATCGTCTGGCGGTGGTCCGTTCGTACGCTTCGCAAAATTCGGGGCACTCGTACCAGGAAGTCGCCAGCGGCCGCAACGGGCTCAAGGCCACCATGGGCTCGGTTTACGCGCGCGTGGCGGGGAGCAACCATCCCCAGACCGGCATGCCGCGCAATACGCTGGTGCTGCCAGAAGCCGTGGCGCCCGAGATGAAGATCGGCAGCAACTTCGAAACCTCGGCCCTGCCCACGCTGACATCGCCGGGCGACCTGGGGCCGTCGTTTGCCGCATTCAACCCCATGGGAGGCGGCGAACTCAAGTCGAACATGGAGTTGAAGATTTCCCGCGAGCGGTTCGACGACCGCAAGTATTTGCTGTCGGCGTTGGACGACGTGCGTCGCCGTTTTGAGCAGGAGCCGGCCCTGGAGGGCGTGCACCAATATCGCTCGCAGGCCTTCGAGATTATTTCGCGGGGAATCGCTTCGGCGTTTGACCTTTCGAAGGAGGATCCGGCCACCTTGGCTCGCTACGATACGAGCCAACTTTTCAGCTACCAGGAAGTGCAACGGTGGTACGACATGAAGCGCGCCAGCAATTGCCTGGGGAAGCAGATGCTGCTGGCCCGGCGGCTGTGCGAGGCGGGCTGCGGCTTTGTGACGGTTTCGGATTGCGGCTGGGACATGCACAGCAACAACAACAGCCCCGCCAATCTGGGCGGCATGTATTACCTGGGGCCGCAAGTCGATCACGCCGTGAGCGCGTTTGTGCAAGACATTGAAGAACGCGGCCTTTCCAACCGCATTTTGCTAGTGGTGACCGGCGAGATGGGACGCACGCCGCGGATCAACAAGAACGGTGGCCGCGACCACTGGGGCAATCTCACGCCGCTGTTGTTTGCCGGCGGGGGAATGAACATGGGCCAGGTAATTGGCCAATCCGACCCCCAGGCAGGGAACCCCGTGGGCGCCGGCTATAACTCGGCCAATTTGATGTCCACCATCATGCACACGCTGTTCGATGTGAGCGTGCTCCGCGTGACACGCGGCGTGCCGCGGGAAATCTTGCAGATGGTGGAACAGCATCCGCCAATTGAGGGCCTGCTGTAGGAGGGCAGGTTGCTTCACAAGTGTGCCAGCTTGCGGTCAAATGCGTTGTCCATTCACAATACGGTCTCCATGACCGCAAGCAGTGTGGGGGAACGGCATTCCACTTCGTTGGCCGGGACCATGGGCGGTTTGGAACTGCTTTGGTCGAAAATCTAGCCCGCTAGTTTCGTGCGCTGGATCCCCGCCCCCGTCTTCAACAGGGCAGGCTCTTCGCGGGGATGACGGTCTTAGCTCGACCAAACGACCTCTTTGGGATCCGCTTCGACTTTGCCGATGGGCCAGGCGGGAATGCCATTATCGGCCAGTTGGCTGACGATGCTCTCGGCGTAGTACGAGCTGACGACGAGCGCCAGGCCGATGCCCATGTTGAACACCCGCTGCATCTCGGCCAGTTCGATTTCCGCCAACTGTTGCAGCCAATCGAAGACGGCTGGACGAGGCCAGCTATCGCGATCGATCAGCACGCGGCAATTGGCGGGCACGATGCGTTCCAGGTTTTCGTGGAGGCCGCCGCCCGTGATGTGGGCGATGCCGTGGACCACGCTCTTCACCTTGTAATGGTTGAGGATTTGGCGGACGGGTCGGGCGTAAATTCGGGTTGGTTCGAGCAGTTCTTCGCCCACGGTGCGGCCCAGGGCAGGCACAAAGTCGTGGATGCCGTGGCCGGCGATCTCGAACACCACCTTGCGCACCAGGCTGTAGCCGTTGGAGTGCAAACCGCTCGACGCCAGGCCGAGCACCACGTCGCCGGGGGTGATGGCCGAGCCGTCGATGGTGCGGGCCGCTTCGGTCACGCCCACGCAGAAGCCGGCCAGGTCGTATTCGCCGTGGGTGTAAATGTCGGGCATGATTGCGGTTTCGCCGCCGATCAGGGCCGTATCGGCTTGCTGACAGCCGTCGGTAATCCCGGTTACAATTTGCTCCAGCAGATCGGGGTCATCGTGACTCATGGCCACGTAGTCGAGGAAGAACAGGGGTTCGGCCCCGCAGCAAATGCAGTCGTTGATGCTCATGGCCACCAGGTCGATTCCGACCGTGTCGTGCTTGCCAGCGGCAATGGCCACCTTGAGCTTGGTGCCCACGCCGTCGGTACAGGCCACGAGCGTGGGGTCCCGATAATTGCGCGCGAACAGGCTGCTAGTGAAATCGAGTTGAAACAGCCCTGCGAAGCCGCCGTCCAAGCGTTTCACGCGGGGGGTGTAGGTGCGAGAAACCAATCGCGCCACGCGCCCCATCGATTCCTCGTAGGTATCGAGATCGACGCCGGCATCCTTATAACTGGCTTTGGCCATGGCTCGCTGGGAACGAGGGGGGGAATGGAGTGAAACCAAGATCAGACAACCCTGCCGACGAATTCTAAGGAAACGAACGCGGCCCCGAAAGGAGCTAAAGTGGAAGGGTACGGAACCGGCCCTGCCGCCCGGCAGTTTTTGCCTGAGCGGGGGGCATATTTCGCGCGGAAAGGAATGGAGCCATGCACCTTGTCGACGCCCAGCAGCGGAGCTTTCTGGAAATTGCCGCCGAGCACCCCTTCCCGCTGCAGAATTTGCCGTACGGGGTATTTCTGCGGCCAGAAAGCTCACGGCCGAGCATTGGGGTGGCGATCGGCGACGAAATTCTCGATCTGAGCGCGCTCGACGAGCGAGGGCTGCTCGATCTGCCAGAGTTTGCGGGCCAAAAGCCGCTGCGGGAAGCAACCCTCAATGCGCTCATGGCCCTTGGCCGGCCGGCCTGGACGGCCTTGCGGCGTGAAGTGGCGGCGTTGCTCGGAGAGGGAAACCAAACGCTGCGCGACAACGCTGGCCTGCGGAGCGAGGCCCTGGTTTCGCAATCGGCCGTGCAAATGCAGTTGCCGGCGGCCATTGGCGACTACACCGATTTTTATTCGTCCAAGTATCACGCTGAAAATGTGGGTACGATGCTGCGGGGGGCCGAAAATGCCCTGCAACCCAATTGGCTGCACCTGCCGGTGGCCTATCACGGTCGGGCCAGTTCGATCGTGACTTCGGGAACGCCGATTTGGCGGCCGTGTGGGCAGACGTTCGCGGAAGGCGCGGACCAACCCAAGTTTGGCCCAAGCCGGGCTCTCGATTACGAGCTGGAAATGGGATTTTTCGTGGGACCCGGCAATGCTTTGGGAGAGCCGATCGCCATGGCCGAGGCCGAGAATCACATCTTTGGGCTGGCTTTGGTGAATGACTGGAGTGCCCGCGATATTCAGAAATGGGAATACCAGCCGCTGGGGCCGTTTCTCTCCAAGAACTTTGCCACGACGATTTCGCCGTGGATTGTCACGCTGGACGCGCTGGAGCCCTTTCGCGTGGCCGAACCGGTGCAAGATCCGCGGCCGTTGCCCTACTTGCAGGGGCAGGAACGGTCGTCGTTCGATATCGAGCTGGAGGTCACGCTCCAGCCGTGCGGGGCAAACCAAGATAAGAACGTGATTTGCCGTTCCAACTTTCGCCATCTGTACTGGTCGATGGCGCAGCAGTTGGTGCATCACTCCATCTCGGGCTGCAATTTGCGGCCGGGCGACCTGTTGGCCTCGGGCACGATCAGCGGCCCCACGCCTGAGTCACGGGGTTGCCTGCTGGAGCGCACCTGGCGCGGCGCCGAGCCGATTACGCTGGCCGACGGCAGCCTGCGTCGCTTTTTGGAAGATGGCGACCGGATAACGCTGGCGGGTTGGTGCCAGGGGGATGGCTTTCGGATTGGCTTTGGCACGGCGGCGGGCCAAGTTTTACCAGCACGGTAAATACTGCATCCCAACCGCCCCGCGCTAGTTGCGGGCGTAGTCCGAGGCGAACGAGCGCCGCGGCACGATGACGGGCAAGGCCTGCACGTCGAACGGAATTCCCACCAGCGATTGCGGGGCTCCGCCGGTGAGCGGATTGACGCTAAACCGCTGCATGGTTTGCAACACGGCCGGATTGATTTCAATTTTGCCGTTGGCCATGGGGGTGCCCACCGATTCGAACGAGCCCACGGTGACCATGCTCGCGCAGCGATCGTGGAATTCGTAGGCCTCATAGCCTTTGAGGCGGAGGGCCTCGCATAGTTCGTGTGCGCGCAGGGCGGCGTCGGCCAGGCGGCTTTTCATGGAGCCGTCGGCCTCGATTTTCTTAATCTGCTTTTGATCCACGATCACAATGCCCGTGAAGGTGGCCACCTTGACGGAATACTTGGTGGGGCAATTGAGCAGGCTATACTTGACATCTTTATTCATGTCATACACAAATTTATCGACAATATTGTCGGGCGTTTCATCCTCGGGCAGCAAGGGATTGCGAGTGAGGAAGGCGCTGCCCATGGGGCCGTAGTTGCGAGTCACATTCCGGACCATGATCTTGCCCTCGCCTTTGCCTTCGTACTGTTTGGCAAGCGTCGATTGAAGACGCTGGGTGTCGGCCGTCTTCTGGCTGAGTCGGAACCCGATGAGCTGCTGATAGGTTTTGCGGTCTGATTTGGAAAGCTCCACGATATCGAGCGCCTTGGGTTCCAGGTTTTTGATACGGTCGAGCTCGCGCATGGCGGTGGGGTCGTCGAGGCTGGGGTGATTGCCAACGAGGACAGCGTATTGATCACTGCGAATATTGTGATCATTCAGATATTTCATGCGCTGCGGCCGGCCATAGCGATCGATCCAGCGGCCCTGCAGGGTTTCTTTGGTATGATCGAAAGCGATCCGATGCAGGTACGACTCCAATTTGAACTCCGTTCGCAATTCCATCACCAGCTCGCGGGCCTGTTCTTCGGCGCCGTCGCCAGCGAAGGTGGCAGCCATGATCATCCAGGGGCCGTGTTCACGCTGCACCACGTAATCGGCCGTGGGATCGGCTGCGACTTTTTTGAAGAGCGCTAACCGCTGCCAGGGCCGCTGTGCGGCGGCCGGTTGGGGAGCCAAGACGGCCGCCACGAGAACAACCAGAACTGGAATGATGCTGATGTGGCGCATGACCGTACCTCGCAGGACACTTCGTTGAACCGAAGGGCAAGTTTTCTAAGCGAAATGGTTCCACCGCACCTTGCAACCGGCCAGCCGCGAATGCAACTTGCGCCAGTCTTAGGGTTCTCTCAGCTATCTCGACGAGCGCGGACCAACCCCTTGCGTGGAGCCAGATCAACACGGATGGACGAGAGAATTATTGCGGTAGAATCGGTTTTCGCCGCTCCCCAGCAATCAACGCCGGCGTGATGCCTTTCGGCGCCAGACGTCAATCGCATGATCGCGGAGCGCGACGAACGGTGGAACCTTAGCAAATGCCGTGCGACGACTCCAGGCCGACTTGAATCAATTACGCGCGGGGGGCGGTCGCTGATCGGCGCCGGCGTTTTGACAGCACCGTTCGTCCATCGTATTGTAAACGTAGGCGGTTGAATTCTTTTCCGTAACATTCGCCCATGTCTTTCGCTTCTAGCATCGCAGCACGAGGTCGAAGCTGGTGGTTTTTCGCTTTGAACCTGGGGAATATGGCAACGCCGTGGCAGCGCTCATTCTCCCGATTCGCGAAGCGGACCTCGGGCCTGGCCGCGCCAATACGAATGTTCGGCAGGCTCTTAAGTCTCTAACACTGGAAGATCTTCGCGGTTCGCATGGCGTGGTCGATGTTAAACTGGCTCAAGCATGTGTGGCTGGATTGTGGCTGTATCACGACTTTCTTGATGAATCGCATGAGATCAGCCAGTCGCTCTCGGGCAGCACCGGCAGCTATTGGCACGGCATCATGCATCGGCGCGAGCCCGACGCGGCGAACGCCAAGTATTGGTTCCGCCAGGTGGGTCGGCACGAGATTTTCCCGCGGCTACTGACGGCGGCACGTGAGATCGTGCCCGACGATTCGCAAGAGCTGGCCGACGTGGTTCGCGCCGACGCTTGGGATCCGTTCCTGTTTATCGATCGGTGCGAGGCGGCGCGGGGAGTGGAATCCACCCTGGCTGCTTCCTGCCGGCAAGTGCAATTGTTGGAATGGCAATTGCTTTTTGATTTTTGCTGGCGAGGCGCCACGGGTTCCTAGTGTCGCCGCCTGCTCTCCCTGTTCAAGGGGGACGGCTCGATGAGTCTGCTCACTTTACTGGTGTTAGTGCTGGTAGCCGCCGTGATTGGTAGCCTTTCGCAGGTGCTCGGCGGATACTCGCATGGCGGCTTCTTGATTTCCGCCATCCTGGCATTCTTAGGCGCCATTGCCGGAACCTGGTTGGCCCAAGTTCTCCAGCCGCCCCCGATTTGGCCGCTGCAGGTTGGCGGGCAAGAACTGCCGATCATTTGGTCCATCATCGGCGCCACGCTCAGCGCCGCCATTCTGCCGATCTTCGTGCAGCGCGCGGGCCGGCGTGGCGATTTGGGCTAAGGGGTCGTCGAATTTTGACGTTCCGCTATGCAGTTCGCGTCTTAAGGGTGGCCAATTTATAACTTCCCCGTTTTGGATTGAGCAACACGAAGCTGCTATGCGCTCTGACGGAATTGGATGTCGTAGAGTCGCGTATAGAGTTGGCAGCGGCCGATCAGTTCTTCATGGCGGCCGGAGTCAATAATGCGGCCGTGATTCATCACCACCACGCGGTCGGCCAGCGTGAGCGTGCTCATGCGGTGGGTGATAATGAAGACGGTGCGATTCTTGATGAATTGCTCCAGCACCTGATGAATGAGCTGTTCGCTCTCCAGGTCGACCTGGCTGGTTGCTTCGTCCAACAGCAAGATGGGCGGGTCGCGGAGAATGGCCCGCGCCAGGGCGATGCGTTGCCGTTGACCGCCCGAAAGCTGTCCGCCGCCGGGGCCCACGTTCGTCTCGTAGCCATTGGAAAGCCGGTCGCGAATGAAGCGGTCGGCGTGGGCTTTTTTCGAAGCCGCCAGCACCTGCTCTTCGGTGGCGTGCGGGCAGCCATAGCGAATGTTGTTGAACACGGTGTCGTCGAACAGCAGCGTTTCTTGAGTTACCAGCCCAATTTGCTGGCGTAGTTCCCGGATGCGCACATCGCGAATATCGATGCCGTCGATCGTGACGCTGCCATTCTGAGGATCGTAGAACCGCGGGATCAAGCTGACCAAGGTGCTCTTGCCGCAGCCATTGGGACCGACCACCGCCACCGTTTCACCAAACTTGATGCGGAGGTCGATATCTTCCAGCACCGGGTGATCGGCCTGATACCCAAAGTTGATGTTGCTGAATGCGATCTCGCGGCTGTGGCGCGGGAGCGGTTTCGAGGACACGGGGTCGGCAATGGTGGGCTCGCGATCGATGCGGGCATAGATTCGGTCGCACGAGGCGGCCGCGCGTTGCACGCGGCTGAAGACTTCTGACATTTTGCGAGCCGGATCGCTGACGCCGCTCAACATGCCGTAGAACAGCAGCAGCGCGCTCAAGCTCAAGGGGCGGTCGCACATGCGAATGCCGAACAAGTGCGTTTCGCCTTCGAGCACCAGGTAGGCTCCGGCCAAGAGGGCCACGAGGATGGTGCACACGCCCATGATTTCGGTCAGCGGGCGCGTGAGGGCGTCGAACCAGCCGATTTTCAGCGACTTTTCGTAATACTTGCGGCTGCTGCGGTGAAAGCGAATGCGTTCGTGCCGCTCCATGGTAAAGGCTTTAACCACCTTGATGCCCTGGAAGGTTTCATCGAGCAGGGAGTAAATGCCGGTCATTTCTTCCATGGCTCGGCGATTCGCCCGTTTGAGCATTTTGGCCAGGCGGCCCACGAACAAGCCGGCCACGGGCGCCAGCACCAGCGAGATCAGCAGCAGTCGCCAGCAGATGAAGGCGGCGCCGATCAAACAGGCCAGCATTTTCAGGGGCTCGCGCACGGCTTTGCCGAACAGGGCCTTGGTGCCGTTGAACACGCTCTCCATATCGTAGGTAAAACGGCTCATCAATTCGCCGCTGCCGTCGCTATCGAACGTGGTCATATCCATGCGCAGCGTTTTGCGATAGAGAATCTTTCGCAAGTCGAAGGTGACCAGGTTGGAGAGCTTGTGAACGGTGTAGTTGTTGGCTCCCAAAAACACGCACTTCAGCAGCGTGCCTGCCAGCAGCAACATGGAAAGCAACACGATCGTTTGAAAAGCATCATGCGGAATGTATTTCTCGATAAATGGCTGCACATATTCGCAACGCTCGACATGGGAGCGTTCCGACTCCAACCGGTGTTCGGCGAGTCCGATGGCGTTATCGAGCCGCTTCTGTTGTTCGGGGTGCTGCCGGCGCTCTTCTTGCAATTGAGCAATTTCTGCTTGCAGTTGCGAGGAAAGCTTGTTGGCCTCATCGATTTCGTTTTGAACCCACTGTTGCAGCGTTTGGCCTTTGAAGGCCACTTCCACGAAGGGATACACCGTTCCGATGTTCGCTCCCCACAGCAGCCCGACCATGAGCGCCGAAGTCAGACACACAATGACGGTGAATCGGTAAGCGAGAGCTAACCGAATGGCTCGAAGGAACTGTGTCATCCGTGATGAATCCCAGAATGCGAGGCAAATCCTTTGCCCAAACCGCAGCCGATTTATCTTCCCCCGCACGAGGGGAATGCGACGGCTCAAACGTCGGCGACGTTCTCGTAGTCGCTTCTTCTAGCAAATCACTGAGTTGGGGCCAAGACCATGCGATGACGAACACGGGCTGGAGCAAGGGGTTTTTGAAGGCTGCGTTGCCGCTGTCATCGCCAGCACGCACATCAGGCAGCAGAACCCAGTCAGCGCCGGTTGTCATCGGGAAGCCTTAACCGCCGCTATCGCTCCCACCCCGGCCGTCCTCCGTCGAAGGGGAGGGAGGAAGGGGGGGATCGCTATTCTCGCAGCGTTTCAGTTTCTCACGGTGCGAGGCTTCTTCGCGGGTGAGCAATCCCCATTGCAGCGCTTCGTCCTGGCGGTAGTTCTTGCCGAGCGTGTCGGCGGTGGCGGCTTTCGCCAGTTCGTATCCCAGGTAGAAAGCGTGGCTAGCATCCAGATTTTTTGGTTGCCGCGCGAGCAATTGATGGAAGAGCGCGTAGGGATCGCGATCCGCCAGGTGCAGGCCGGCCGAAACCAGGTGCAATTGTTCGTCCGCGACAAAGATTCGATAATTGGCGTCTTTGATTTGACACGTCAGCAATTCCAGTTCGTCCACGGTGATCGGCGTGGGGCGAGGGCCGCGGAGCATGACCAGGCGCGAATCGACATGCTTGGGCAACATCTGAAAGTTCTGAGCGTACCAGGCCAGGCGACGCGCCACGTCGCATTCCGCCACGCTGCCGCGGCACCAGTGAATCACTTGGGTCGTGAGCACGCTGGCAATGCCCAGCTCCTGGCAAATACTCAGCAGCAGCATGTTCACGCCGGCCGAATCGACTTCCGTCAATTCCGTGAGATTGCCAATCCCCATCATGATGGGAACATCGGGCCACCGCCGCCGCGTTTCTTGATACCGGGCCAGGCTGGCGGCGAAACCGAATCCAATCGGTTCCAAAATGGGATCCAACCGGCAGGGCACGCCCGCCACGGAGAGATACTCCAGCGTGTCTTCCAAGCCGGCCAGCGTGCCAGGCTCATCGGGAAGAACCACCACTTCAACTCCCCAATCGGGCGCGGCCTCGCGATTGCTGGCATTGACGGATAGCACGAGTTCCGCGCCGGCCGCCACGGCCGGGGCAATTTCGCGGGGATCAAAACTATCGATCGAAACGCGATGTCCCGCGTCGACCAAAGCGGACACATATTCGCCCACCCGGCTCCATGTTCTGCCGGGTTCGCAGCCCACGTCGATGACATCGGCCCCCTGCTCCCGCAGACGGTCGGCCATGGAAAGCACTTGGGCCAGCGTCAACTGGGGGGCGAAGTTGATCTCCGCCAGAATTTCGATGTCGTACTGGCCGTAATCCTGGGGCGGTTTGCGGCCAAAGTGCTCGGGAAGCTGCCGCAAGTCTTTCGGACCTCGCTCCACGGGAATCCCCAATTGCTGAATGAGTGGTTCCAGGTCACCGCGACAGTAGCCTGGCAGTAAGACGCGCGTGGTTTCTGGCGGAACGTCGAGTCGTCTGCTTATCCATTCGGTGGTCAGCAAGGCGGCCACCGTGATCTTCATGACGCCAATGGAATAGTTGAACCCCAGTTGGGCAGCCAACGGCTCGACCACTTTGCGCAGCGAATGTTCCGCCAATCGCCCTGTGACAAAGTGGATGGATTCAGAAGCCATATAAAAATCGTCAGGGAAAATGACAGCCGGCAACAGACGATGATTGAATTCTTGACTCGAAGATATTAGGACCGTCGATCACTGACTTCCCGAATGGTTCATGACGGTTGATGCTCTTTCGAAAGGCCGTCATTCCCGCGGATCCTGCCCTCGTGAAGACGGGGGGCGGGAATCCAGTTGAGGCGGATACGACGCTGCGATTGACTTCGGCTTGGACGCAATTTCATGACCGGGAAGTTATTTTCAGCGGCCCTTCAACGCGGGTAAAGCGCAAACGGGCGCTGAGGCATTAAAGCTCTCTGAAGCTTGCAGAGATGTTAAGGGGCACGAAAATATAGCCTAAGGTGTGCTACGGGGATTCTGTCGTTTTTCTGCTGGAGGTTTGGCAAGGCGTTGTTGTTGGCGCAGGCGGCTACTCTAGGGTTGTTTTTCAGTGTTTTTTACAAATCCAGGTTGCGCAATAGCTTCTGAAAAGGGTTAACGGCGTAGAGCGCCACCCAGCCGCGACGAATGCCTAACGAATCGTGGACCTGCTTTCTTGCACAGAACGCGAGCGCGCGATTCATTAATGAGGATGCCATTCACCAGCGTACAAATATCCAAATAGTAGCCCAGTCTCGTTCACATAGAACCAGCATTCCCCTGCTGTATGCTGTGGTGAAGTACCGAGACGCTGAAGATGTAAGTCAGGCAAAGCAAGGATAAATGGCCACCAATCCGGCGCCTTCTGGAACGGTGGCGCATTCGCTGCTGGCACAATTTCATAGAGGCATTGGGCTGCCCTTTCACGGTTCCTGAGAAAATCGACAGCGTCCTTATTCCTAATCGTACAACGAACAAATACACGTCTGTAGTCGCGCGCTACATAATGTGCGCAATAAAACTTGGTGCCCTTGGAAGGCAGTTCATGATCCGATGAAACGAGATCATTGCATTGCGTCACAGTGACGTCTTCTCGGTCAATTTCCCCAAATGTGGTTATATATCTTCCGAATAGCGTGATCAAATGGATCAAGATAGCGCCTAGAACAGCCCCCAGCATTCCATCGCGACATCGTTGGCCGAATCCAACACAAAAGCGTAGGCATGTCCCCATTAAAGTCCAGGTTGCTAGAAACGGAATGGCGTAATACCATCGCCACATAGTCAATGAATTGCACAGTATTCCGATGAAGAGTGTGACCAACATCAACTCCTTAACGGATATTGTCCATCGGTTCGGTGCTGTGAATCCACTCATGTTAGACTCTGCTGGGGAACTCCAACACGTCGGTTTGAGCGTCGCTCAATGAATGCCACGGTTAATTGCGTTGCGTGCCACCCTACGCCGTTAACCCTTTTTCTAACCGCAGATTACGCAATTGTTTACATCGTCCTGTAATTTATGGGGGGCTTGGCTGCCGAGAAATCTCGGAAAACTGGGCAATCTCCGAACCAATAAGGTTAATGGCGTTGCGTGCCACGGGGCAGCGGCTCAGGTTCGGCCCGGCGCGCCAAACCGCCGTTGACCGGCACGATTTGACCGGTGACAAAATCGGCCGCCGGTGAAACCAAAAAGGCCGCCACCGAGGCGATATCTTCGGGACGTCCCCAGCGGCGCAGCAGGCTTTCGGCTTTCGCCCTTTCGTGCCAGGCCATGGAGGCCTGCTGTCCCCAGGCGGTTTGAATCCAACCCGGCGCCACGCAGTTGACTCGCACCTGGGGAGCGAGCGAAACCGCCAGGCTGCGCGTGAACGCCATCACGGCTCCTTTCACGGCCGCAAACAGTTCGCCGCTGTCGCCCCCCATGCCGTGTTCGGCTTGATCCCAGCCCACATTCAAAATCGCGCCTTGCCCGCGGCGGCGCATGCGGTCTCCGAGGAGTCGCGACAGGGCCATGGTGGCGGCGACATCGACTTGCCAAAGCTTTTGAAGTTTTACGCTGAACGGCCAAGAAGCGCCCTCGCCGGTGAGGACGTCGACACCAGCATTGTTGACGCAGATATCGAGATGCCCCCAGCAGTTCCAAGCGGCGTTGCCAAAGTTGGCGAGAACCGCTTCGTCGGAGAGATCGGCCAGGAGCACGCGGGCCTCGCGCCCCTTCTGCTTGATCTGGGCCGCGGTTTGCTCGGCAGCGTCTCGCGACCCGCGGGCGTGAACAATCACATCGGCGCCGGCATCGGCCAGCGCCAAGGCGATGGCCTTGCCAATGCCACCGGAAGACCCGGTGACCAAGGCGCGCTGATCTGCAAGGGGGAGCACGTTTATCTCGTTCGTGGGCGAAGATAGTCTCAATCACCGAGGTCGGCGTTCGACGGAGTGAAAAACCACGGCAGCTTCCAAATTCCTGACTCTACCTTTTTCTAGTTTCTTGCTCGTTATCATCTCTGCAAGCTGCGGAGAACTTTAATGCCTCCCGCGTTCGTTTGCGGTTTACCCGCGTTAAGTGTGAAGGATGTTTGTGGGATTCCCTCGCTGACGCGCCCGGCGTAAGCATGGCGCCCAGCGAGAGCCCCACCCATTTCTTGCCCCCTTCTCCCTCGGAAATACCGGGGAGAGGGGAGAAAAGGGTTTCGCGCCCGCTGCTTTCACGCGAAAGTGCCGCGCCTAGAATCCGTTAGAGCCAGCCAAATTCTATTCTGCCCCAAGCGAGGCCAAACTCACAGCCCCCCCCCGACGAATCGCGGGTGCCGCCCACGGCTTCACAGGGGTGGGCGAGTCTATTTGCGATTGGCGGCGGCGATGAACAACATGAGCACAAAGCCAGACAAGATACTCACGGCCACGAATCCCCAGAATGGCGTCGGCGAGGAATGCGATTCCCAGCCATGCACCAAGTTTACTCCGAATATGCCGCTCAACACGGCCGTGGGAAAGAAAAACGCCGCCAGCAAATTCAGGCGATGCGCCGAGGCCGCCATTCGCTGACTGGCCTGCGCCGTCTCATCGGCTTTGCGGGCCATGAGCAAGTCCCAGGAGTTTCTGGTCTCCGCCTGAAGCAACTCGGCGGTTCGCTCAATTTCATAACTCCGATCGCGAAAGTTGATCAAATTGCGATCCGTGGGAAACAACTGTCGGGCCTCTTGCAGCACCGAGTGCAAATTGCGGGTGGAACGCGAGATCGGCGCCAACTGTTCCAGGACCAGAAAGTAATCTTCCGCGGACTGAGCCTGCTCTTCACCGCGTTCGCACGCTTCCACTGCCTTGGAGTACTCGTCCAAGTGCCTGGTGACTGCCTGCGCGCCGCTGCCCAAGTCGTTCGAAAACCAAGACCCATCGGGCTTGCGCCACAAGAATCGGCCTTGCCGCTCGGCATCGTTGGGCTTGGGCGGAAGGTGCAGCACGAGCAACAAATGCCCTTCGGCCGACATGGTCCGCTGTCGTCCCACGGTTGCTCCGAGTCGATCGCGAAAAATCTGGGGAACATCCCAAGTCGCAGGCAGCAACGAATGCGTTACCATAATCGGCGTTCTTTGAGAGTGAAGGAAGACAAAGGGTCCGCGAGCTTTCCCGAACTGTCGCTTGCCGAGGCAGCCTCGTCAATCATTTGGGGGGGGGCGCGGTATCGTAAAAGTTGGCCGGAGTAGAATGGTCCAGGGGTCGGTTGCGTCGACGGTCTGGCGGAGAGTCCTGGCTCGTACTTTTGGAGAGGATGGCTCAATGGCATTGGCTAAACATATTCAATGGAGACCGTCGGCGCGCGGTTTGGGAGCGACGGTGACGCGAGTTTGGCCGTGTTGCGCGGCCTTAATGGTGGTTTGGGCCTGCGGCCCAGCGGCGGTTGTGGCGCGGGAGAGCCCTGTCGCGGGGCAGCCGGTCGAAATTGTCAGCGAACAGAATGTGGAGTATGGCCGAGGCGGAGACGAACCGCTCAAGCTCGACCTGGCACGGCCGGCCGCCGGCGGACCCTATCCGGGCGTCATTTGCATTCACGGCGGCGGATGGCGGGGCGGCAGCAAGGACTCGCTGCGGGCCGTGACCACGCGATTGGCCAAACAAGGCTTCGTGGCCATTACGGTGCAGTATCGTTTTGCTCCCAAGTACCCCTTCCCGGCGCAGATAGAAGACGTAAAGTGCGCCGTCCGCTGGTTGCGTGCCAACGCCCAGAAGTTGGGACTCAACCCCGACAAGATCGGCGCGATCGGCTTTTCGGCCGGCGCCCATCTTTCTCTGATGCTGGGGGTGATGGATGCCCAAGACGGCTTGGAAGGGAATGGGGGGTATGCCGAGCAGAGCAGCAAGGTGCAGGCGGTGGTCAACTTTTTTGGTCCGGCCGATCTCCGGCTGGAATATCCGCAAATTGTACATGGGTTGTTGCGAGATTTTGTGGGGGGACCGATCGAAGACAAGGCCGACACCATTCGCGCGGCAAGCCCCGTTACCTATTTGGACGCCAAGGATGCCCCCATCCTCACCTTCCATGGGACCGCCGATCCGATTGTTCCGTACCAACAGGCAACCGTGCTCAACCAGGTCTGCCAGGAGAAGAAGCTGGCCCATCGGTTGATCACCGTCGAACGGGGAGGGCATGGCTGGGGAGGCGAACAAATGCTCGACAGCCTGGAACAATCGCTGGAATTCTTCCAGACCGAACTAAAGGGCACGCCGCAGGCCGCGAAATCCAAATAGTCCCATTCGAAACGCATCAAGCGAGACGCGGCGCGGCCCCCCGCCGAGGCGGCCTTTGGGCGGGGGGTGCGCCAGTGCGATGGGCACAAACGGTGTGACGATTGCAAAACAGTTTGCCGCTGCATTTGACAAAAATGGAAAACTGGCAGTAGGCTTAATCAAACCACCTAGGTTTCCCAGATATACTCAGAGCGGATTCCATCTACCCACCGTGCCACGCATTCGCTCGATTTGAGCGAGCGGGCAGGCCAACGGCGGGCGGGCTGGTTTTCCGCGGATAGGGAAGGCGACACGGACGCCGCTTTCGTTTCCTTGGACTGCGAAGGAACGAGGCCTCTCCCCCCGCCCCCGTGGCGGCAAGCGAGCAAAAACTCATGCGAGCATCGTCCGTTTCATTGGCCCTGTTGGTTGCCGCCTTGGGCCTGTCTGTACTGGTGGCAGGCTGCGGCAGTCCCTTGCAAGATTTAGACAACAGGGATAACGCGGCCTCGAACCCATTGCCCACCGATGCCGAACTGAAGGCGTTGCTCGACAATGTGATCGACTTCAACGAAGCCCGCTATATGAATAGCGTGGACCACGGCGCCTGGCAGATTATGCACGGCGTGCTGGCCTACGGTTATGACTGCCTGATTTACCACGACGGGAAGTTGGTGGGAGCACTGCAATGGGGCTTCGACGGCGGGCCGATGGATGGCTTCTTGTTTCGCCACGCCGCGCATGGGCTCGATTCCGTGCTCCAACCCGGCACCAAACGTGGCCAGGGGCACGACGATCAATGGCTGGCCATCATGGCCCAGGCCAATGCTCCCATCGATGCCAGGCTGTTGGTCGATGGTCAAACCTACACCATTAAAGATCTCGTCACCGAGGCCCAGTGGGGGCTCTACCAAGGCGCCGAGGCCAGTTGGACCCTGACAGGGCTCAACAAGTACCTCGTCCATTCGCTCGAAGATTTCGACAAAACGTGGAAAGCTCGCGATGGCGGCGATTGGTCGGTTGCGCGGGTCGTGGCGATGGAAGCCGGCTACGAACTTAACGATAGCGCCTGCGGAGGCACGCACCGGTTGATGTCGCTCAACGGGGCCTTGAAGAAGTACCTCTCGCTGGGGGGGGAACTCAAGGGCGGATGGCTTGCTGCTCAGGAAAAAATCAACGGCGCGGTGGCCCGCTTTGAGGAATATCAAAACACCGATGGCTCGTTCTCCACGAGCTACCTGTTTCGCCCAGGCAACACCACCGATATTGCCCGCCGCATCAATACCACGGGGCATACGGTGGAATTCCTGGTGCAAGCCACGCCTCAAGAACAGTTGAGAGACCCTTGGCTGGTTCGCGGCGTGGTCGAACTGTGCAAGATGCTGCAGCTCACCGAAAACCTGTCGGTGGAGTGCGGTTCGCTCTACCACGCTTTGCATGGCCTGGTGATTTACCGCGAACGACTGTTTGGTCCGCGGCCCCAGTCGACGAAGCCTGCCCAGGGCACGGCCTCCACGCCCAGCGGTATCGCCCCGGCAACTCCGCCCGAACCGCCCACCGGTGCTCCGCCGAGTGAAGCCCCCATGCCCCCGGCGCCCGCGCCCATGCCGCCGGGAACTGCCCCTGCGCCACCGGTTGATGCCCCCATGCCGGCCCCGCCCAGCGAAGCTCCCGCGCCACCCAGCAATGCGCCCTCGCCACCCAGCAATGCGCCCTCGCCACCCAGCAATGCGCCCTCGCCACCGGCGTAGGGTGGTGTTTCTCAGCCCAGTTGAGCGCGGCGGCCCAGCGGGTTGAACTAAGCGAGGGTCGCTAAAGCCGCGGCCACGTTCGCGGCCACCTCATCGGCGTCGCTGGCCCCGTTCACGCGAAACAACACGCCTTGGCAGTGGTAAAACGGCAGAATTGCTTCCGTTTCGCTGTGATACTTATCCAACCGGCACCGGCACGTGGCCACGGTATCGTCGGGCCGTTGGATCACCCGGCCGGCAATCTCGGGCGGCGGGGGGCTGAACTTCACGTGGTAGATGTTCCCCGTTTCGGGGTCGAGTCGGCGGCCACTGATGCGTTCCACGATTTCGTCGTCGGGCACGTCGAGCAGAATGACCGCGTCGATCCGAGCCCGTTCGGCGGTGAGGGCCAGGTCGAGTGCTTCGGCCTGCGGACGCGTCCGGGGAAAACCATCGAGCAAGAAGCCGTTCTGACAGTCGGGCTCCAACAATCGTTCGACAACCAGCGGCACGGTCACTTCGTCGGGAACCAGCGAGCCCTTGGCGATCAATTTGGCCACCTGTTGGCCCAGATCGCTGCCCTGGTCGATGGCGGAGCGGAACATATCGCCGGTGGAGATATGCGGGATTTTGTGGCGCTGGGCCACTCGGGCGGCTTGCGTGCCTTTGCCCGCGCCTGGCGGACCTACAAAGATCAAACGCACTGCCCATCCCTCGCGGTTGGCATCAAACTGCATGAGGCGTACTCCGGACCTGCCGGCATTGCCAGGGGACTCATTTTAACGGCTCGAACTCAGTGACCCGCCAGCGCACGTCGCCCATGCCTCCGAGCGCCAAACGCTCGTATCGAACGGGATAACCATACTCGGTGTTGAACTCGGCTCGCAACACTCCCGTGCCAGAATCGGTTTGAAAAATCTGCCGCGACTGCTCGGCATTTTCTAAATCGGTGTGCAGCACGTCGAATTGGCCCGGCACGCTCCAATAGGCCCAGGTGCGTTTTTGACTGGGAGTTGCCCCGTTGCGGGTCAGGCTCACGACTTCGCCCTGGCGAACCTCCACGACCAGGTCGCCGGTTTGCGCGCCGCGGAGCTCCACCTTCAAGCGATAACTGGCAGGCCCTCGAGCTTGCCAGCGTTGCTCGGCCGCCTGCAAACGCTCTGGGGTTAAGACCGCCGCCGCTGCGTCGGATCGCTGGCCCAGCAAGAACAAACCGGCCGTGCACGACCCCATCAGGCCAACCGCGACGCCCAGCACGATCCACTTTGCCGAAAGCGCCTGTTTGCGACGGGCCGCGGGCGGAAGACCGGGTGCGCGGCCATTGGGCGACTCGCTGGGTGGCAAATTCATAAGCGCGTGAGGCGGGAAAGAAATAAGCAGAATGGTGCGGGCGACAGGCGGCGGTTGTGGGGGCGGCGGCTGCGGGGGGCTCGCGAACTTATCGCCCTTACGCTACCTTGACGGCAACGCCCCCCCGGCTCCAATGTATTCTCGGTTTTGATGCCGACGGTCGTCAATGGCGTGAGCCAGCCACGGAGGCGGCCGTCCTGGTTGCCGGCCCCCTCGGGCTTCCTCCGGGGATTGAAACATACTTTCCGCCCAGCCGTGTCCATTTGCCAACAACCGACGGATCGAAATCAACCCGCCAGCCCCCAATCGATGCCTGGCTGGCGCGGATGGTCTTTTCTTAGCGGTTCTGCGTCGCTCCACGTTCGGTTTTTCCCCTCCGCGTACTTTCTGCCGTGAGAACCCGACGCTTATGTCTTCGCTTCACCATCCCATCTGCCGCACCAAAATTGTTGCCACCCTGGGGCCGGCCTCTTCCTCTCGTAAAATGCTCGATCGCCTGCTCGCGGCCGGGGTCGATGTGTTTCGCATGAACATGGCCCATGGTGGCCGGGATCATCAACAGCGGGTGCTGGAAGAAATTCGCGCGGCAGCCAAAGCGGCCGGCCGGCCCGTGGCCGTGCTGGTCGACCTGGCAGGCCCCAAGATCCGCCTGATGGAACTGCCCGAGGGCGAAATCTACTGTGCCCCCGGCGCTGAATATCGCTTTGTGCGCGGCACGCCGCGGGCGCCCAACGAATTGGCCACCACCTACGAAAGCTTGATCGACGACCTCGATGTGGGCGATCGCGTGATGCTCGCCGACGGCACCGTCAGCCTGCGGGTGATCGAAAAGGGGGCCGATCACGCGCGCTGCGAGGTGGTGCAAGAAGGCTTGATTCGCAGCCGGCAGGGCGTCAACCTGCCCGGCGTGAAACTCCGCACCCCCGCCATGACCGACGTCGACCGCGACAATGCCACCTGGGCAGCCGAAGCCGGCGCCGACTTTATCGGCCTCAGCTTTGTGCGCAAGGCCGAAGACGTGCACCAACTCCGGCATCTGCTTCTGGAAAAACGCTCCAGGGCCAGAATCATCGCCAAGATCGAAAAGCCCGAGGCGCTCGATAGCCTGACCGATATCATCTCTGCCGCCGACGGCGCCATGGTGGCTCGAGGCGACCTCGGCGTGGAGATCGACGTGGCTCGGATGGGCGTGGTGCAAAAGCAAATCATTTCGGCCTGCAACGCCATGCAAAAGCCGGTGATCGTGGCCACCCAAATGCTGGAAAGCATGCACGGCAATTTGTACCCCACTCGGGCGGAAGCCACCGACGTGGCCAACGCCGTGCTCGATGGCGCCGATGCCTGCATGCTTTCGGGCGAAACGGCCGTGGGCCAGCACCCCGTGGAAGCCGTGGCCATGATGCAACGCATCGCCATCGCCACCGAGCAGTTGTTCCAACAGCGGCAACTCAAGGCCCCCAGCGGCACCCGCATGATCGGCCTGCACCCCATCACGCAGGCCATGGTGCAGGGAGCCTCGGGCATTGCCCGGCAACTGGAAGCCGCGCTGATTGTGGTGGCCAGCCATAGCGGCGCCACGGCGCTGGCGCTGTCCAACCGGCGAAATTTTGTGCCCGTGATCGGCACCAGCGACGCGCCCACCTCGCTCCGGCAAATGTGCCTGTTCTGGGGCGTGATCCCCGTGGAAAACGCGCCGGTTCACGATAGCCTGCTGTTGGCTCGCTTTATCGAAGACTGGGGCAAACAGCACGACATGCTCACCGCCGGCCAGCGCATCGTGATCGTCCGCGGCACGGCCTTGGGCGCCGCGGTTCGCAACTTGCTTGTGGTCCACGAGGTGGGCATTGGCGATAGCGCGAAGACGCCCACCCCCTAGCCTGGCGCTCGGCCACAACCAACGCCCCCCATGCCCTACCCGCACCCGATTCGTCTGCGTGGCCCCTGGAACTGGCAAACCCTGCCGCCAGGGCCGCCGCAACAAGGCCGACTGACGGTTCCCGGCGATTGGGCCGCTGCCCTGGGAACCGACTTTCAAGCCCCGCTACGCTTGACCCGCAACTTCCGCCCCCCGGCCCAGCTTGACCCCCACGAGCGGCTCTTCCTGGTGGTCAGCGGCGTCGACCCGGCCGGCTTTGTGGCAGTGAACGGCCAGGCATTAGGCCAGATCGCCGCCTACCCTCATCGCCACGAGTGGGATATCACCCCCCTGCTTCAAAGGGCGAATACCATCGAGATTGCCGTGAGTGGCGACACGGCCGGCTCGCCACCAGCGCGGCCGCTTCGCCCCGGCCGGCAAAACCTGCCCGGCGGCCTGATCCGCGACGTGGTCTTGGAAGTTCGTTCCTCGGCGTGGCTGCGGGATGCGGCCGCTTGGACGGTCCCCGCAACCTCCAGCGCGCCGCCCAGCATCGGCATCCAGGCAACCCTGTGCGAGGCTGCCGCCCACGCCCACGCCCACGACAACGACAACAACGCTCCACAAGCCACGGAACCTTCCCGCGGTCCCCGGCAGCTTTCCATCAGCGTGAACCGCGTACAGGTCTGGGTGCGGGAAGTAACGCCAGGCCCCGTCGCCCTCAGTATTCCCATGGCCCAGGGTTTGCCCGACTGGAACTTTGCCCGCGGCGCCGGCTGTCTGGTGGAAGTCGAGCTTGTTGCCCAAGACGAAATTCTCTGGAGCAATCGGTGGAATCTGGCTTTGCCCCCGGCCGAGCGGTTCTCTTCCCAGAACGTCGTACCCTGGCCGGCATTCCGCTGGTTCCCCACGGTTCGCGAGCCCCAGCCCAACTTGCGAGCTCTCGCGAGCGATACGGCCATTTACGCCACGACGGAAATCCTCGCGGCCGAAGTCTACTCGGCGTGCAGCGAGCAAGGCATCGCGCTATTGCAAGCCATTGCGCCCGCCTGGCTCAACGCCCTCGCGCCCCAGTTGGCGCACCATCCCTGCATCGTGGCTTGGACGGCTTGGCCCGCCAGCGGAGACGCCTCGCCCGTGATGAGCGGCCCCGCTGCCTATGGGCGGCCCTGGTGGTAATGCCCGCCCGGCATGCAGGATTGCTGTAACCCCCGCCTCAGCGGCCGGCCCAAATTTCTCAAAAAATATGTATAGGTCGTGCTCAACATTTATGGCAAGTTGTGGGGTAGCCCCAGGGAAGTGGGGCCGAGGAAAACGGCAGCGGTGCTCGTGCGCGCACGCCGCTAAACTTTGCCCCCGTGCCCTCTCCTGCCTACACTATACGTTCATCATCGCGCGTCCATGTGGATGCGTGTTGCTTGGCGGCTCGGTTCTCCGTCCCGTCCCACCGAACGTGAAATCACCATTTCGACCCGCGAAAGGACCGCTTGCCATGACCTACCAGCGGATGTCGCTTCTTGTTCTGTTGGCCTGGCTTTGCGCCGGATTCGCCTCGCAGGCCCCCGCCCAGCTCAGTTACTTTTCAGATCACGAAGATCCCATCTATGGCGTGGCTTATACGCCCGATGGCAAAATGCTCATCTCAGGCAGTTTCGACAACTCGGTCAAGCTCTGGGACCGCGGCGCCGGCAAAGTGATTCGCACCATCGCCGATCATCAAAACCTGGTGCTCTGCGTGGCCGTTTCGCCCGACGGCCGCCAATTTGCCACCGGCAGCCTCGACCGCGCCATCAAGCTCTACGATGTGCCCCTGGCGACCGAAGTGGCAAAGCTCCCCGCCTTGGCGGCCGAAGGCGCCGCCGCCGCGCTCACGCCCGACGGCAAACTCCTGATCACCGCCGACAAATCCAAAGCGGTTCGCGTTTGGGACACCGCCGAAAACAAGCACATTCGCGACCTGCCCGGCAGCACCGCCCTGATCACCGCCTTGGCCGTCAGCCCCGACAGCAAACAAGTTCTCGCGGCCGCGGAAGACGGCAGCATTCGCGGCTGGAACCTGGCCGACGGCGCCGCGACCGGCGCGCTCCACGTTCCCTCGGCCACGTCGCTGGCGATGAGCACCGATAATAAAACCCTCCTCGTCTCCGGCGCCGATGGCATGGTGCGGGTCTTTGCCTGGCCCCCCGCGGCAGCCCAACCTTTCCCCACCAGCGATCAACCCGTTCGCGCCATTATGCCTGCGTACAACAACCAATACGTGGCCATCGCCTCGGCCGATGGCAAAGTGCGCATCGTCAATCCAGGCGATGCCAGGCTGGCCCGCGAAATCGCCACCCAGGCGGCGCTGCAAAGTTTTGCCGTCAGTCGCGATAGCAACTTTGTGACGGTTGGCGACGACGCCGGCCTGGTCCGTTGGTTCAAAGCGGCCGACGGCGCCGCGGCCGGCACGCTCGAGGTTCAAGGCGGCGCCGTCCGCGGCCTGGCCTATCATCCGGGCGGTCAAAGCCTGGCCACGGCCGGTTCCGACGGCGTCGTCCGGCTCTGGACGTGGCCCATCGCCGAAAGTCGCCACCTCAAACCCCATAACGCCCCCATCCGGTCGCTGGCCATCGCTCCCAACAACTCCTACCTGCTCACCGCCAGCAACGACAAAACGGCTCGCCTGCTCAAAGTGGCCGATGGTAGCGAGCACAAATCGCTTACCGACCATGCCGGAGAAGTTCGCGCCGCCGCGTTCTCGGCCAACAGCAGCCAGGTGGTTACCGGTGCCTCCGACAACAAGCTTCGCGTCTTCAACGTGGCCGATGGCAAGCTGACCCGCGCCATCGAAGGACACGCGGCCGCCGTTACCGCCGTGGCCTTCAGCCCCAACGCCCAACAAATCGTGGCCGGCGGCAGCGACAAACTGCTCAAGGTATGGAACGCCGCCGATGGCGCCGCCGTGCGCGACCTGCCCGGCCATACCGCTGAAATTGTCGCGGTCGAATTCCTTCCCAGCGGCAGCGCCATCCTGTCGGCAGGCGATACCACCCTTCGCTGGTGGAACGCCGCCGATGGCAAGGAGCAGCGCAGCGTGAATGTAGGCGCCAAGGTTACCGGCATCGCCCTCAGCAAAGATGGGCAATTCGTCGCCGTGGCCGCCGAAGACAAGCAAGCGCGCATCTACAAAACGGCCGACGGTTCCGCCGTCATGACCATCGCCGCCCACGCTGGCCCGCTGGCTTCGGTGGCCTTCTCGCCCGACGGTAAACGGCTCCTGACCACCTCTACCGACAAAACGGCCCGCCTCTGGGACATCGCTTCCGGCCACGAACTACAGCGGTACACCTTGCCCGCCGCCACCGTGGGCGGCGTGTTCACCACCGACGGCAAGACAGCCGCCATCGCCGCCGCCGACGGCGCCGTGAGCCTCCGGCCCGTGGTGGCCATTGCCTCCATCCCAGGCCATGCGGGTGCGGTGACGGCCTTGCAATACAACAGCAACGGCACGCAGCTCATCACCGCCGGAGCCGACAAAACGGCTCGCCTCTGGAACTTGGGCAACCTGGCCGATATCAAGCTAGAACGCGCCTTCGAAGGGCTCGCCGGCGAAGCCCAGGCGCTCGCCGTCAGTGCCGACAATAAACTCGTCGCCGCGGCCAGCGGTCAACAGTTGCGCGTGTGGAACCTGGCCGATGGCCAACCGACGATCACAACCGACTTGCCGGCGGCGGTCCACTCGCTGGCCTTTGCGCCCAATAATTTGCGACTCGCGGTGGGCGGCGCCGATCACGCTTGGCTCTACGAACTGGCCACCGGCACCATTGGCGAATCCTTCCCAGCCGAAGGCCCCGTGCATGCCGTGGCCTTCACGTCCGATAGCGCCAGGCTCCTCCGCTCCGGCGGAAATGCCACGCAATCGGTCACGCCCGCCGCGCAGCGTTCGGCCAAACTGCACGAAGGCCCCATCCATGCCCTCACGCTCACCACCAACAGCGCCCAGTTCCTGACCAGCGGCGACGACAAAACGATTGGCATGTGGAATGTCTCCAACCTCACGCCGGTGCGAAAGTTGGAAGGCCCCACCGAGGTCACCCGCGTGATGGATCGCAGCGGCAACGGCCAACTGCTGATCACGGCCGACAATAAGCAGCTTCGCCTCTGGAACGTGAACGGCGGCCTCACCGCCGAAATCACCACGCCCGCGGCGATTACCGCCCTGGCCATCAACGCCGACGGCAAAAAAATCCTCGTCGCCGGCGCCGACCGCGTGATTCGCAATTACGGACTCAAGCAGGTCGCCGGCGTGAACCAGTTGGTGCTCGGCCAGGAGTGCACAGGCCACGAAGGCCCGATCGCGGCCCTGCTCCTCTCCGCCGACGGCAACGCGGCCTTTTCACTCTCGGCCGACAAGACCGCCCGTCGCTGGCTGCCGGCCAACAGCGAAGCCCGCTTCACCCTCACCGGCCATCAGCAGCACGTCTACTCGCTCTCCTTTAGTCCCGACGGCAGCCGCCTGGCATCGGCCAGCGCCGACAATACCGTCAAGCTCTGGACCACGGCCGATGGCAAAAACTACGCCACCTGCACCGGACACAAAAGCCAGGTCTATGGCGTGGATTTTCACCCCGATGGCAAGCGCTTGATCAGTTGCGGCGGCGATAAAACCATCCGCACCTGGGACGCCACCAACGGCCGGCAACAGGAAGAAATCATCGACGAAATTGCCGACGGCCTGTACGACGTGGAGTATTCGCCCGACGGCAACCAGTTCGCCGCCGGCGGTTTGGACAAAACCTGGCACCGCTGGCAAACAGGGCAATCCAAGCCGGCCCTCACCGCCCCAGGGCACGACGACCACATTTACCAGGTCGTCTACAGCCCCAGCGGCAAACGCATCGCCACCCTCGGCTACAGCGGCACGCTGATCATTTGGGACGAAACCGGCAAAAAGCTGATGGAACAGCAACTACCGGTCAAAGCCGGCTACGCGCTCGCCTACGCCCCCGATGGCAAAGAACTAGCGGTAGGCACCAGCGACCCGCGCCTGGTGATCGTAAAAATCCCCAAGGAAGCCCAGTAAAGGGGAAAGCGGCTCGGGTGGCACGCTCTGAGCCCAAGCGAAGGGCGTGGCGCAGCGGCGATATTCCAGCGATACTGGCAGTGCCCGTAGCCTGCCTGCATTTACTTCAGAAGGTTCGGTGCGGATAATCGGGGTAGGGAGGAAGCCATGATTACAGACGAACAGATCAAAGCTGCCGAACAGGGCGAGGCGATCCGGGTGTTCGCCGGAGTCGAACTGGTGTTGGTCCGGGCAGACGTTTACGACCAGCTCGTCAATGTCTTCGATCCCAGAGAAACCTATCCAGCCGTGGTAGGGGCTTTGGGCGACGAAGACCCCGACCAGTATCTTGAGTACCTTGATGAAGCGCGGTGATATCGTCATCGTTGACTTTCGCGCCACGGTCCCCACGGCGGGGCTCGGCCTGCCCTCGTGCTGCAAAACGACACAGACAACGCCCGAATGTCCAATACGATTGTTGCTCAGATCACGACGACCGTACGCACGGGTGCCCTTGTTTGTGTGGCCATATTCAAATGCAACGGAAGTGTGCCACTGTTTGAGTGCGAATCGACTTACCACCACCAACACGCTTTCCACGCTCGCAAGCAGTGCCGAACCGCCCACGGCTCGGCCAACGAAGTGCTATGCCAGTCTCCGCTGCCGCACTGCTTGCGGTCGTGGCAAGCGTGCCCTGCAGGGAAAACGCATTCGACCGCAAGCTGATTCTATGAAAGAGGAGTCCTCCTGGTTTAATGGTTTAGTT
>CAYUMU010000071.1:0-35805 GCA_964445985.1 uncultured Pirellulales bacterium
CCTTTTTCGTGCCAAGATCAATTGGCTACGGTGTTAGACGATCCCCTAAAGTGCAACGAGGTTGAAGCGTAGGAAAATGGTGGGGCAGGTCGGGCGTTTTCCCGCGTGGGTTCTGGCCCAACCCCGCTGCCGCCACGCCCTTCGCTGGGACTCAGGGGGCGTGGGGCTCAGGTGCCACCTTACGCGAAGCCTGAGCAGAAAATCGGGCGAAAAACCAAGGAGTGAAACATGGTACGAATCGGAACCGGCCGCCGCCGTCAGGCCTTCTGGTTGGGCTTCTCGTTGTGCGTTTTATTGCAGGCGTCGGTGGCGGCGCGCGGCCAAGCTCCGGCGAAAAAAGTACCCGAGAAACTGCCGTGGGACGCGGTGCCGTACGTAACGATCTCGCGGAAAATGCCCGACGACGTGCGTGCCCTGCCGGTGTGCGGCACGGTCGAGTGGGCACGGGAAAAAATGCCTTTCGTGGCCGACGGGCCAGCCGCCGGCATCAGCGGAGCGGCGTTCGTTCACCACGCCGGGGCGTTGTATCTGGTCGGCGGCTTCATCCCTGCCGGCGACGAAACCACCGACGCTCAACGCCGTACGTCTCGGTGGGCCTACCGTTACAATCTGGACAAGCAGACGTGGGACCGCCTGGCGGACCTGCCAGCCCGTCGCGAGTACACGCGGGGCGCGGTTCACGGCGACGCGGTGTACGTCGTCGGCGGGGGCATGCAGAAAGGACCGACCGGCGGCTTCGACGCCTACGGCGACTGCTTTCGCTGGCAAGGGGCCGGTTCGGCGGCGGCCTGGAAGTTGCTCGATCAACTCAAGGTTCCACGCACCCACATGGCGGTTGGAGTCGTGGGAAATTACCTGATTGCCGCCGGCGGGAACGAGTACAAATACAACCCGCCCGCCAGTAGTCTTGCCGCCGCGACGATCCGCGATACGACGGAGGTTCTCGACCTGTCCCAGCCAGACTCCGGCTGGCAGCAGCGAGCTCCGATCCCAGGCGGGGCGCGCGGTTGGTGTGCCTCGGCAGCCAACGGCGAGGCGTTTTATGTCTTCGGCGGGCTGACAATGGTCGAGGACCAGCAGACCACGCCCCCGCGCCAGGTTCGGCGAAAACTTCAACAAACGTATTGCTACGATCCGCGGAACGACCGCTGGCGCGAAGCGGCGCCGTTCCCGCTACCGATCTCGGGCTGGGAGGCGGAGCGTTTTTCCGACAGGTACATCCTGCTCGCCGGTGGCGTCGCTCTCGCGGCCGATGGCCGAGGCAATCATTGGAACGACATGCTGTTCGTCTATGACGCGAAAGAGGATCGTTGGCTGCGTCTTGACGGCCCGCTGCCGACGGGCGGCGTGCTCAACGACACCGGCGTCTGTATTGTCGGCGACACGATTTACGTGGCGGGGGGTGAAGGACCGCGCGGAAGTCATTGGAACCACCTTCTGGTCGGCAAGGTCCGCATCCATGAGGATCGCCCTTAACGCGGGTAAACCGCAAACGAACGCAGAGGCACGAATGTTCTCTGCAGCTTGCAGAGATGTTAACGGGCAAGAAACCAATAATTCGTGGCGCCATTCGAGTGCGCGCGCGGGACCACGCAGGCATGGCCCAGCGTCCAAAGACGCCGAGCCAACCGCCGCGGCAGACGGGGGGCATGCCGTTTTTTTGGATTCGTAGCTCACTCGACCCGCGCCGCTGATGAGCTTGGGTCGTAAGGCGGAGGAGGAGCAAATGGTGGGTCGATACAGCGGGATGGGGATCATCGTTGTGCTTGCCGGGCTTGTTTCGGCAGTGGGCGCCGCGAACGACCTTCGGCCCATTCCCCTGACATCGAAGGTCTCCGCCGTTCAACCGATGGCGGGGATTGCTCTTTGGACCTCCAACCCGGCGGCGCGCACCGCGCCGATCCAGCTCGAATTCGCCTACCTTGCGTATGATCAAATCGTCGGCGAAGGCGGGAAGTACGACTGGGATCCGGTCGAGAAGCTGCTCGCGGAAGTCGCCGGCCGCCAGCACCAGGCGATTCTCCGCTGGCACGACACGTACGTCGGCAAACCGACCGGCGTTCCCGCTTATATCAAGTCGCTCCCGGATTACCGCGAGACCACCGCCATGAGCGAGAAAAAACGAACCGGATTTCCCGACTGGTCGCATCCCGAACTGCAACGATTCGCACTGGAGTTCTTCACCCGATTCGCCGAAAAATATGATCGCGATCCCCGCATTGCGTTCGTGCAAGTCGGGTTCGGATTGTGGGCCGAGTATCACATCTACGACGGTCCCATGAAACTCGGAACGACGTTCCCAGACCAGGCATTTCAGGGGAAGTTCGCCAAACATCTCGCCAAGACTTTCCGGCATGCGCACTGGATGATTTCCGTGGACGCGGCCGGAGATCACGCTCCGTTCGCGAAAGACAAGGAACTGCTCGGCCTTCCGTTCGGTCTGTTCGACGACTCGTTCAATCACGCCCGACATAAACAGGAGAATGAGCCGAATTGGATCGGCCTTGGCAGCGACCGCTGGAAGACGTCGCCCGCGGGGGGCGAGCTCAGTTTCTTCGAGTCGAAAGACCAGAAGGAGGCGCTCGCGGTGAAAGGCCCCCACGGCGTGCCGTTCGAGCAGCAGGCCGCGAAGTTCCATGTGTCGTTCATCATTGGCGACGATCAACCGCGCTTTCAGAAGCCCCAGCGCATCCGCGCGGCCGGTCTGGCGTGCGGCTACCGCTTTCAAGTCACCCGGTTCGCGGCCAGCGCGAAACAGAGCGTCGTGGCCATCAAGAACACCGGAATCGCCCCGATTTACTACGACGCTTTTCCGGCCGTGAACGGGATGCGCTCGAAGCAGTCGCTGAGAGGACTGTTGCCCGGCGAGGAGCGTTCCTTCGCTGTCGCGTCCGGCGGCGATGCCCCGGCACTGACGATCCAATCGGACCGTTTGGTTCGCGGCCAACAAATTGAGTACGACGCCGAATTGCCGTAGCGCTGGCGGGCGACCCACGGATCGGTCGCCCCAACCGATGGTTTCCATTCCGAATAATGTGCGCAGGTTATTATGAACTTTTCCGAATAAACAGTCGTTATGTCGGACGAGGGCGTCAATGTTCGAGAGCGACGATGAAGTTGAGGTTCGCGGATTGTTTGCCGATCAGCGCGGACTGGTCAAGGCGGGTAGCGTGACGGCGTTTGTCGGCTTTGTCGTGTTCGGCGCGTTCGTTCCGGCGGCCCTTGTGGTCGCTGTCGCATTCGGTGTCGGAACCCCGGCGACGAATTGGCAGGGAACCGTTGGCGCATTGGCGTTTACCGTGGTCTTGGCGGCGCTCGGAGGGTGGCTGAATTGCCGCTTTCTCAACTGGCTCAAGGGAGGAACGCTTTCCGTCAAGGGCGGCGCGTTGTTCGTCGCCGCGAGCATGGGCACGTCGGTTGGGACCGCGTGCATCGCCGCGGCGGCGCACGTGTGGCCGCAGGTGTTCCTTGCATCGATTGCTGTTGTTGTCGCAAGCCTGCTACTGTCGTCCTTCCTGATAAAGATCGGGTCGGATGGCACCCTACGCCGTCAACCCTTTTTCTAACCGCAAATTACGCAATAGTTTACATCGGCCTGTAATTTAGGGAGGCTTGGCTGCCGAGAAATCTCGAAAAACTGGGCAATCTCCGAACCAATAAGGTTAACGGCGTAGCGTGCCACGCGGCCCGAGAAGTCAAGCTTCGCCCACTCTTAAGGCGCCGCTGGTGGATCGCCAAAGGTTCCTTGCTGCCATTCTTGCCATAGCGCGTCGTTCTCGCGATTGAGCGCTCGCAGGCTGGCTTGCACGGCGTGCGAGAGCAGTTCGGTCATGCGGGCGTCGAGCCGGCCGCGAATCGGACCCAGTTCGGCCAATTTGCGGAGGGCGTTCTCATGGCGGCCTTCCACCGATTCAATAATACATTGGCCGGCCAGGCCGAAGGCGCGGAAGCTCTCTTCCACCGATTCAAAATTAGCAAACTCGTCAAAAATGCGGCGGGCCGCGGGCAAGTCGTTGTTTCGCAGGTACAGCAGCGCTAACTCTTGCTTCGCCAGCCGCACGTAGGTTTCGTTTTCCGGAAATTCCAGCACGGCCAGCCAGTACTCTTCCGTGCGAAATATGCTCGCCAGCAAGTACTGCGCGCGGGCCGTGGGCTGACGCTCCACGCCCGTGGCGGCCGGAATGGGGGCATCCAGCAGCGAAGCCGGCCGGGTTGCCAGCGCCACCGCCACGCCTAAAAAAGCCGCCGCCAACAACAGCGAGGCGAAGAGCCACGTGCGCCGCCGTCGCGTGACCGTCAGCGATTGGGTTTTCATCAGCGTATCTAAACGCTGGGTGGCGGCAACCCGAACGGTGGGCAGGTCGCCCAACGATTCCCAAATCGAGTCGTCCTCAATATCGTCCGCCGACAATAAGTTGAGCCGCCGCAGATCTTGCACCAGCTCGCGCGCCGACTGGTAGCGGCGGGCCGGATCCTTCTCCAACATCTTATGCACCGTGCGGCATAAGGTGGGCGGCAGGTCGGGCCGAACATTTTCCAACCGCTCGGGCGTGCCGCGGAGATGCTGCACGGCCACGCTCAGGGCGGTTTCTCCCCGGAACGGCGGCGCGCCCGCCAGCATGTGGTAGCAGGTCACGCCCAGCGAATAGATGTCGCTGCGATGGTCGAGCGATTTGCCTTCCACCTGCTCGGGGCTCATGTACAGCGGCGTGCCCATCGTAACGCCGACCTGGGTAAGGTTGACGGCGTCGTGATCGCGCGTGAGCCGCGCCAGGCCAAAGTCGGCGACCTTCACCTCGCCCCCCCGCCCTAGCATGATGTTTTCTGGCTTGATATCGCGGTGCACAATGCCGCGTTCGGCGGCCCGATTGAGCGCGGCGGCCACCTGTAGCATCACTTGAACGGCCAGTCGCACGTCGGGAGGTCCGTGGCGCACCAGGTATTCACGCAGATTTTGGCCCTGCACGTATTCCTGGGCGATGAAATGCACGCCATCGGCGCAGCCGACTTCGTAAATCTGCACAATTCCGGCATGCATCAAGGAAGCGGCCGCCTGGGCTTCCACGTGGAATCGCTTGATGTAGGTGTCGTCGGTGGCCAGGCTGCTCTTGAGCACCTTGAACGCCACTTGCCGTTTGAGCGAGACTTGCTCGGCCAAATAAACTTCGGCCATTCCGCCCCGTCCCAGCCGGCGAAGCAACTGATAATTGCCCAACCGGCGGCCGGAAAGGTCGGCGTCGGCCGTAAGATCGACGGCGGCGGGCGGGCGGTCAGACATATCGCTCATTCGTACTCCGGCCAACCTCACGCGAAGCCTCGCCAAAGGGGGCCTTGCGGCAGAGCGTCGCCAGGCAACGGTTCCTGGCTTGCGATGTGGCGGCAGCGCAACCCCCAACCGTTTCGCAACCTGCGTATGTTTACCATGATACGTCGGACGCGAGTCATCGCATAGCGCCGGATCCATGAATGCCGGCTCGCCGGCGCACGCTCGTCCCTGGCCAGCTATCCCACAAGATTCGCCCCCGCCGCGGCCACCCCACGCGCTCATAAACTGCCGGCCGCGGAAACTTCGCTAAAATTGCATGACAACTTTTTAATCGACGGGCAATTTCCCTGGGAACTCGCCCCCCAGGGGTCGTGGATTGGCCCGGTGCATCGAGTTTCGACCGGCGTGGCTCCTTGAAGACGTTGGCACTCGCGCGGTATTCTCTAGCGATTTTACTCGCAAACGGAGTCGGCTCTCAGACTCCCGTCCTTCCCCCACAAGCCCGACAAGCTCATGCCGCGCCGCGACGATTTGCACAGGATTCTGCTGATTGGTTCTGGTCCCATCGTCATCGGCCAGGCTTGCGAATTCGATTATTCGGGCACCCAGGCCTGCAAGGCTTTGCGTGAGGAAGGTTACGAAGTGGTGCTGGTTAACTCCAACCCGGCCACCATCATGACCGACCCCAACCTGGCCGACCGAACCTATATTGAGCCGCTCACCTGGGAAATGATCGAAAAGGTCATCCAGATCGAGCGGCCCGACGCTCTGCTCCCCACGCTGGGCGGCCAAACCGGCTTGAATCTGGCGATGGACCTGCACCGCCACGGCATTCTGGCCAAATACAACGTCGAAATGATCGGCGCCAAGCCCGAGGTGATCGATAAAGCCGAAGGTCGCCACCAGTTCAAAGAGGCCATGGAAAAAATCGGCCTCGAGGTCTGCCGCGGCGCCACGGTCAACAACGTGGAACAAGCCAGGGCCATTCAAAAAGAAATCGGCCTGCCCGCCGTGGTGCGGCCGAGCTTCACGCTGGGCGGCACCGGTTCTTCCATCGCCTACAACCGCGAAGAGTACGAAACACTCGTTCGCCGGGGTCTCGATCTCTCGCCCATTTCAGAAGTGCTGGTCGAAGCTTCCATCATTGGCTGGAAAGAATACGAGATGGAGGTGATGCGCGACGCCGACGACAACGTGGTTATTATCTGCGCCATCGAAAACTTCGACCCCATGGGCGTGCATACCGGCGACAGTATCACCGTGGCCCCGGCCCAAACCCTCACCGACAAAGAATATCAGCGGATGCGCGACGCCTCGATCGCGGTGATTCGCGAGATCGGCGTCGAAACGGGCGGCTCCAACATCCAGTTTGCCATCCATCCGCAAACCGGCCAGATGATCGTGATCGAAATGAACCCCCGCGTGAGCCGCAGCAGCGCGCTTGCCTCGAAAGCCACCGGGTTCCCCATCGCCAAAATCGCCGCCAAACTGGCCGTGGGCTTTCGCCTGCACGAGCTCCCCAACGATATCACCCGCGAAACCACGGCCTGTTTCGAACCCACCATCGACTACGTGGTGACCAAGATTCCGCGGTTCACCTTCGAGAAGTTTCCCGAAGCCGATCCGCGGCTCACCACGCAAATGAAAAGCGTGGGCGAAACCATGGCAATTGGCCGCACGTTCAAAGAATCGTTCCAGAAGGCACTGCGTGGATTGGAAGTTGGCTGCTTTGGCCTGGGCTGCGACGGCCGCGACCTGTGGGGCACCGAGTTTCAGCCTGCGGTCGACGAAATCCGCGCCGCGGTCGCCACTCCCTCGGCCGATCGTCCGCTCTACCTGCGATACGCCTTGAAGCAAGGCTTGAGCGTCGCCGAAATCCATCAGCTCAGCGGTATCGACCCCTGGTTCCTCGACAACCTGGCCGAACTGGTCGAACTGGAAAACGAGCTCACCGCCATCGGCAGCCTGAGCGAAATCAGCGACGAAAAACTGCGGCAGGCCAAGCGGTTTGGGTATTCCGACCGGCAGCTGGCCGTGATGCTGCAATCCACCGAAATCGACGTGCGGGCCAACCGCAAAGGCCGCGGCATCGTGGCCACCTTCAAGTCGGTGGATACCTGCGCGGCCGAGTTCGAAGCCTATACGCCCTACTATTATTCCACCTACGAAGACGAAGACGAAACGCCTCCCAAGGCCGAAGGCCGCCAGCGAATCATGATTCTCGGCGGCGGTCCCAACCGCATTGGCCAGGGCATCGAGTTCGACTATTGCTGCTGCCATGCCAGTTTCGCCCTGCGCGAGTTGGGCATCGAGTCGGTGATGGTCAACAGCAATCCCGAAACCGTCTCCACCGATTACGACACCAGCGACCTGCTGTTCTTCGAGCCGCTCACCACCGAAGACGTGCTCAACATTGTCGATCGGGTGCAGCCCGATGGCGTGATTGTGCAATTCGGTGGCCAAACGCCGCTCAACCTGGCCCGCGGTCTCGCCATTCAAGGCGTGCCCATCATTGGCACTAGCGTAGATACCATCGACCAGGCCGAAGACCGCGAGCAGTTCCAGCAATTGCTCCAGCGGTTGGGGTTGCGGCAGCCGGCCAACGGCATTGCCCGCACCATGGCCCAGGCCCGCGCCGAGGCGGCCAAAATTGGCTTCCCGAACCTGGTGCGTCCCAGCTTTGTGCTCGGCGGCCGAGCCATGGAAATCTGCTACGACCAGACCCAGCTCGACCGCTTCGTGGCCGACGCCTTCAAAGCGGCCCAAGGCCAACCGGTGCTCATCGATCGCTTCTTGGAAGACGCCACCGAAGTGGACGTGGACGCCATTTCCGACGGCGAAACCACGATCATCGCCGGCGTGATGGAACACATTGAAGAGGCCGGCGTGCACTCCGGCGACTCGGCCTGCGCTATTCCGCCCTATAGCCTGCCCGGCCCGGTGGTGCAAGAGATTCGCGAAGCCACGCTGAGCCTGGCCAAGGCCCTCAAGGTGAAGGGGCTGATGAACATTCAGTTCGCGGTCAAGCGCGAAGAAGACCGCCTGAATGTTTACGTGCTCGAAGTAAACCCCCGCGCCAGCCGCACGGTGCCCTTTGTCTCCAAGGCCACCGGCATGCCCGTGGCCAAAATCGCGGCCAAGGTCATGGCCGGCGTCACGCTGGCGGAGCTTGGCATCACCCGCGACCCGATCCCCGCCGCGGTTTCCGTCAAGGAAAGCGTGTTCCCTTTCAGCAAGTTTACCGGCGTGGATATCGTGCTGGGCCCCGAGATGCGGTCCACGGGCGAAGTGATGGGCGTCAGCGAGCGGTTCTCGATTGCTTTCGCCAAGAGCCAATTGGCGGCCGGCGGCATGCTCCCCACCCAAGGCAATATCTTCATCAGCGTGGCCGATCGAGCCAAACCCTACATTGTCGACCTGGCCGAGCGGCTCACCCGCCAGGGCTTTCAACTGCTTGGCACGCACGGCACGGTGCGCGTGCTGCAAGACGCCGGCATTGAGGTCACCACCCTCAAAAAGCTCAAGGAAGGGCACCCCAACCTGCTCGACTATTTAATCGATGGCCGCGTGCAGTTGATTATCAACACCCCAGTTGGCAAAGGCGCCCGCACCGATGAAGGCCGCATCCGCGCGGCCGCCGTGGCCGCGGGCGTCCCCTGCATCACCACCATTCAGGCGGCCCAAGCGGCGGTCAAGGCCATGGAAGCCCTGCGTGAAGAAGACATGACCGTGCAGGCCCTCCAGGATCGCTTGCCGTCGCACTAGGGAACCACGCCGGAATACAATGGCGCCCGTTGGAGACGCCGGCATAACCGAAGCGGTTACGCGGCCGTCCGTCGCGACTCCATCTCCTGCGACGGGTTCAAGCCAAAGGCATGCGGACGCAGGACGTCGTCGTTCACATCGTAGCGCGGCCCCGTTTGCGCCAGCCCCAGAAAAATCTTCGCGACCTGCCTGCCCAATGTCTCGGGCGAATGCGTCGACTGAATGTATTGAATGCCCGCTTGTCCCATTTGCTGGCGAAGCGACTCGTCGGCTTGTAGCTGTTGCACGGCCGCCACCCAGTCCCGCGGCGAATCCGCCAGAATCCCGCGTTCTCCCTGGCCGGCATAGTCCACCAGCACTCCCACCGGCGGCCCCATAAATGGCACGCCGTTGGCGAGGTACTGCAGCGGCTTGAGCGCGGCCTTGGCTCGTGTCCAGCGATCCTTGGAAAGCGGGCAAAGCCCCAGCTGGCAGCTGATCAACGCTTGAGCTTCCGTATCGGGCGACCACGCATGGTTAACGACCGGCAAATGTTTGAGCGTGAGCTCGGAGTGCCCCACCACCGTCAGCGAGACATTCTCGCACTGCCGGCCAACCGCTTCCAACTGCGGCTTCACCCGCTCCAGGTATTTGAACGTGGAACGGTGACCTAGCCAGAGCAAGCGAAATGGCTCGTTCGCGGCCCGACGATGGATTTTCATGCTGTGCGAGGCCGGATCGGCACACAGCCACGACAGGTGCACGTTTGGGGTGTGCGCGGCTGCCAGCCGGTAAAGTCCCGGCGATGCTGCCAGCACGGCCGAGCTTTGCTTAAGCACCGCCTTGAATCGGCGCGATTTGCTGAACGAATAAGTCCACAGCGAGCTGGAGTTGTAGCACACCGGATCGTCAAAATCGAAAACCAGATGCCGCGCGATGGGCCGTACTTGCTCCAGTTCTCGAGGTCCAAAGGTGTGGCGATGCAACCACAGGGCGTCGAACCCGCGCAACCGCTGGAACAATTCACTTCGCGCTTCGGCAGGCTTCGGCAGGCAATGGGTTTCCACCTCGATGCCTGCCGCGCGCAGCTGAGGCAGCAACAACTCGACGCGGAGCTTCCACGTCAGGTGCTTTTCAATATTGGTGTTGGTGAGCGCCACCACCTTCATCACGCCGTTGCGACTAGCAGTCATCTCTTGAGTGCCCAGGTAAACCGAAAGCAGTGGGGAGCCCCCCAGCTAGTGATCGGTCACGCGACCTTGGATTCTCATTCGCGAATCACCCCCCTCGCTGGAGCTGTCAGGCGTGCAACGTAGCAACAAACCCCCGGCGTACCAATACCATTCGCCAGCGATCCCCCTTTGCCAAGGGTGCACGTCAGCTTTTGCGCGGGTTTAAATGATAAGGCACTCCCTTTCTCATCCTGGGCGCGCGACAAATCAATTCATGCAGTTTGCGGTCGGGACCTGATTCGCCGCTTTTCAGTGCGGTCAATCTGGACGATAACTCCATCTTGGACCGTGATTTGCACGGAGCCGAACTGCAGGCCGTGGAGCGATCGCCGGATTTCGCTCAAGCCTTCCTCCAAACGGCACGTGGAGGAGGGTTGTGAATGATCATGGGGGCGATTCTCCGTCATGTTGATACCTCTCATAATGAGTGGTTGGCGAAATGGTGAAACACTGCCACGCAGATGTTGTGCCAAAAGCGACAACGGCCACTTTGGTGATCGAGTTCACCGATCGCGTAAAAACGAGGCCTGCCCGTACCGCTTGAACCCGTTGCATTTAACGGGCATGGTCAATCGCATATGACGGACAGCCATCATATTTAACGGCCCTTGCAGTTGGCGCGGAATTGCCCGGGGGCCAGCACATATGCTCAACCTCTGACGGTTTTGCTGGCCACGATCGTGATATTTCATGGAGGCTAGAATGCTCGATCGTTCGCGCGGCTTATGGCGCTGTGCTCAGCTCGGAAAGAGCGAGGTGCTCAAGTAACGTTCGCCCGAGTCGGGCAACACGACGACGATAAGCTTCCCGCTGTTCTCGGGTCGCTCGGCCAATTGCAGGGCCGCCCAGGTGGCCGCGCCGCAGCTCGCGCCGCACATGAACCCTTCTTGCAGCGCCAATTGACGCGTGGTCTCGGTGGCGTCGGCATCCTGCACCAGCACCACTTCGTCAATAATCGAAAGATTCAAGATTTTGGGCACAAAGCCCGCTCCAATTCCTTGGATAGTGTGCCTCCCCGGCACGGGCTTCTTGCCGGCGAGTGTTTGCGTAACGACCGGGCTGGCCGCCGGCTCCACGGCAACGATCTCGACGTCAGGCTTGCGCTGCTTGAGTACCTCGCCCACCCCAGTAATGGTGCCGCCGGTGCCAACACCGGCCACCAGAATGTCGATTGCGCCTTGGGTGTCTCGCCAAATCTCCTCGGCCGTTGTTTGCCGGTGAACTTCTGGATTGGCGGGGTTCTCAAACTGATTGAGCATCAAGTAACGAGGGTCTGTCGCCAATAGCTCTTTGGCTTTGCGAACCGCCCCGGGCATGCCTTCGGCGGCAGGGGTCAGCACGATCTCAACGCCAAAGGCGCGAAGCAATCGCCGTCGTTCCAGGCTCATGCTCTCGGGCATGGTAACCGTTAAGCGATATCCGCGAGCGGCGCAAACATACGCCAAGGCAATGCCGGTATTTCCCGAGGTCGGCTCAATAAACACCGTATCGTCGCGTACCAGTCCATCGCGTTCGGCGGCATCAATCATTGCGCGGCCGATGCGATCCTTGACGCTCCATAGCGGATTGAAGTTTTCCAACTTGGCCACAACGGCGCCCTGGAAGCCGGCAGCCAGCCGATTCAGTTGCACCAAAGGCGTACCGCCAATGCAAGCGGTAATATCGCGGTGAACTCCCGTCGCGCGTGCTTCGGCTGCAGATGGTGTCGTCATACCTTTTCCTCCAGAAAGAATTAAGGCCAAGTCCGTGTTCGGAATCCGTTCCGACCGAGGCCTTGGGTGGGCAATCCGAGGGCTGACTTTGGATGGAGAACGTACCGTCACTTCCCGCGGGAAAATCGGGCTTAGCCTTGTGGAACAACCATGGCGAATGACATGCCAAAGCCGGCAGCATGCGGGGCTGGCAACCCGGGCGCAAATCGCCAGCGTTCCTCGCCGTGGCACGGTGATACGCGGATATTGGGCTTCCAACCTCACCAGTGCGTACATTCAATGCCTTGGCCAGTTTTTGGGCCGACGCGCGAAAGAGAACAGGATCGCGATTTCTGGTGGGATCTCGCGACTAGCAAATGTCACGGTCATCCCGCGGAACTGAGCGGAGACTATGAAATATGCTAGCCGCGGAAAGGTCGGTTGTCTCACGAAGAGCCGGAGAAAGATTTCTGACGGTTCACTCACTCGACGGAGCCCGTGCCCCAACGTGCAGCGTTCCGCGCTCTCTTTTCGTCTATTCCTTGAGTGGGCGCATCCAGCAAATATCACCGAGTCGCGATCATATTTGCTGGCGATAAAGAGCCGCATGGCTGTCTTGCGGCGCTGAATGCATTTTGCCAAGCAACAGAAGCAGGCGAATTTGAGCTCATTTGCCGGAAAACTTGCTTTCCCCCATTCCGGCACGTTCTTTGCCCTGTGTTCGTGACAATCCGAATCATTCGGAGCCCCCCCAATATCCATGACGTCGCTATCACCCCAATCGCCCACCGCGTTGTTCACTGGTTATCCAGAGGCAAACGCAGTCTCACTGGAGGAGGCTCGCATGCTGCCGCGCTCATCTCAAAGGTTCACTGCCGCATCATTCGCTGCAAACCATTGCTTCGCGAATCACGGCTGTTGTACCCGCGCATAACATTCGCGGCTCTGTTCTTTCTTGGGCCGAGGGGTGGGATGGAACATTCGAGCAGGGGCACGAATGTTGGCCTGCCCTGAAGCCGCGCACTCTCTCTCCCACGCTACCCTCCGTGGGTGCGTTCATTTGGTTCTACTGGTATTGGAGCACTTTCAATGAAGTTTTCTTGTGGCAGGAATTCAAGCCTGGCATCGCCTGCCAAGTACGCGTTTCACTCCACGCCATGGCTGGCAGCTATGTTCGGGGTGATTTTGATAACCGGTTGTGGCGACGACGGCGAGTTCTCGCGGCTCAATGTCTATCCCGTCGAGGGCAAGGTCACCTTTAAGGGTTCGCCAGCCGACGGGGCCATCGTGACATTGCACCCCACCCAGGATTCGCTTTCAGCCTTGCGTCCCAGTGGAAAAATCGGAACCGACGGGTCGTTCAAAATCACGACCTACGAACAGGGCGACGGCGCTCCCGTGGGATCTTACAAGGTGACCGTGCAGCTCTTCAAGCTGCCTGCCAACGCCGATGATGTTCGGCCTGGTCGCAGCGTGTTGCCCGCCAAATATGCCTCCCCTAAGACCTCGGGGCTGACTGTCGAAGTTACCGAAGCCGTGAACGGCGCGAACGTGGTTCCGCCGATTGAAATCAATTGAATTCCCCCTCGCGCATTTGGAGTTTTACCATGAGTCGCAATCGTTCTGGTTTCACCCTGGTCGAGTTGTTGGTGGTGATTGCCATCATCGGCATCTTGGTCTCCCTGGCATTGCCGGCGATTCAAGCCGCGCGCGAATCAGGTCGCCGCAGCGCGTGCCAAAGCAACATTCGCCAGCTTGGCCTGGCAGCTCTCACCTACGAAGATTCGTATAAGAAACTGCCGACCAGCCAGCGCCCGCCCGGTTTGACGCCGCTGCCCCGCATCGCCGGCATTACGTTCCTGTTGCCGTTCTTTGACCAGGGCGCCAAGTACGACAATTACGATCAAACGCTGAACTGGCACGATGCGAGCAATGCCGCCGCGGTCAACCAGCGGATTCCCGTGTTGCAATGCCCCTCTTCGCCCAAGCCCGAGCGTTTGGACGGGCTGCCGGAAACCAGTCCCTGGGTGCAAAACGTCGGCGCGGCCACCGACTACTCGCCGACCATTTATGTGGATCAGCGCTTGTATGACCTGGGACTCGTGGCCGAGGCCGGCGTCGGGGCATTGGAATACAACGGTCGCGTGAGTCTGTCCGACATCACCGACGGTTTGTCCAACACCATTCTCTATGCCGAAAGCGCCGGTCGTCCCTACCTTTATCAGAAGAAGAAATTGATCAGCAATGATCTTGTGTCGCGGCGTGTCAATGCTGGCGCCTGGTGCCGGCCTGCCTCCGATATCAGCATCGATGGCGCCAGTGAAGATGGAACGACCGTGCCCGGTCCATTTGCCGTGAACCGCACCAACGGTGAAGAGATTGGCGCTACGTTCCCGCACCCCTACTACAACACGATTGGCACCAGCGAGGTCTACGGCTTCCATGTCGGCGGCGCCAATGTGGTATTCGGCGACAATTCCGTGAAACTGGTCTCGGATAAGATCCACGTCCGCGAATTTGCCACCCTGGTTACCCGCTCGGGCGCCGAACTGACCCCGACGATTGATTGATTGATGCAGCGCTGCTCTGGGAGCCTGCTTCCCTGTTCGGCCCGTTCTGCTTGCGGGACGGGCCGAACTTTGCTCGCCTATTTTTTCGCCGAAGAGTGCTCGACTGCGTTTGCTTCCGAATGGGCGGCGAACATTTGTGTTCATGAATCAATATTGCGAAGTTAGAAACGGGAGTTTGTGCCGTGAACTCTTCACTTGAAGTTCTCGTTGGCAAGAATGCCGGCAAGCATGTGCCGATTTCCGGCGCGCGGATGCTTATTGGACGCGATCCTGGGTGTCATCTCCGTGCCAACAGCGAAATGATCAGCCGCTATCACTGTGAGATCTTCACTCGTGACGGGTCGCTGTTGTTGCGGGATTTCGGCAGCAAGAATGGTTCCTATATAAATGAGCGTCGCATCGACGGGGAAGCCGTGCTAGCGTCAGGAGATCGACTGGCGATTGGCCCGCTCGTGTTTCGTGTTCATGTGCAAGAGCCGGCTCCGGTTTACCCTGCCCGTCCCGCGAAGCAAGATTCGGCGTCCGTCGCGGGAGATCCCCGCCGCGGGTCCCGGTCGCCGCGGCCTTCCACGTCGGAAGAAACGCTGGAAGTCGATATCTGCCAGTGGCTTGCCAGCGACACGCAAGCGGAAGACTCGCCCCCAAGACCTGGCGACACCGCCGCGTATCGTCCTGACTCCGCGAGCCAATCACCCAATCGTTCCCCACGCCACGCTAACGACTCCCCGAAGGCGGCGCCGCCTTCGGCTGCTCGCAACGGCGATCACCACGCGGCCGAAGCCTTGAAGCAGTTACGCGGCCAGCGCTGGCCGTCCCAGTCGAAGTGAGTCAGCAGCACGCCGAGGATGGATACTTGAGAAGCGATTCTTGGCATAAGGCACGCGCGTGGTTTGCTCGAATCGCTCATGGGAAAGGATTGTGACCCATGCAAATACTCAGTGCGGCGCTAATTGAGCTGGTCAGTCAGTTGGACGACATGGGGGCGGACATCACGCTACTATCGCTCGCGCGATCACTAGAGCACTCTCGCCTGACCACCACCGACGTTGCCCCGTTCGTGCGTGAAGATCCATGGCACTATCAACGGGCGGTCGTCGTCAGGCGAGAGCACTATGAATTGCTGGTGATCACCTGGTTGCCTGGCCAGGGGAGCGTGCCCCACGACCACGCGGGAGCGATCTCCGCAATGCTCGTCTTGCAGGGCGAAGCGACCGAAGGCAATTGGCGAATTGCCCCCGATGGATACGTTGATCTCGACGACGAAACCGTGCTGCGCGCCGGAGAACTGACGGCCTGGCAAGATGCTGGCGTGCATACGGTTCATAATTCTTCGTCGCGCGGCGAATTGCTGGTCACGGTGAATGTGTATTCCCCGCTGCTGCGAGACTTTCGCCGCTTTGTGCCGCGCCCTGGCGCGATAGCTCCGAGGACTCCCCTTGTGGGTGAAGTCCCCCGAGTCGTGGTGGTGGGCGGCGGGTTTAGCGGCTCCATCACGGCAGCTCAACTTCTGCGACAGGCCGCGCAAGCCGCGACGCCGATCCAGGTAACACTCGTCGAACGTCGCGGCACGGTGGGCGAAGGCCTGGCGTATGGAACTCCGGAAACCGTCCACTTGTTGAACGTTCCGGCGGGTCGCATGAGTGCCTGGGCGGACCAGCCGGACGACTTTTTGCGGTGGGTGCAGCGCCGCCATGGCCCGGTGGATGCCGGGGACTTCTTGCCCCGGCGCTGGTATGGCGAATATGTGCGCGAAACATTGCTTGCGGAGGCAAACCAACAGGGAACCCAGGGGCGGCTCGAGGTGGTTTTCGACGAGGTTCGTCGCCTTGCTCGCCGAAGCGAGGGCGGTTGGTTGGTCAATCTGGCCCGCGGGGCATCGCTTTCCGCATCCGCGGTCGTGCTGGCGATTGGCCATCGTCCTCCGCCCGACCCCATTGGCCGGTCGTGGAGCGGATCGCGCGAGCGATTCATTGCCGATCCTTGGCGCCCCTTTGCAATGAACCCCGTCAATCCGCATGATTCGGTCGTGGTGTTGGGGAGCGGATTGACCGCGGTTGACTGCGTGTTGTCGCTTAACCAGCAGGCCCGTTCGGCGCCAATTACATTGATTTCGCGCAGGGGACTTCTTCCCCAATCGCATGCGACCGCGACCGTGCCTGCGGTCGATCTGCGCGAACTCGTGGCTCACGTCTTGGCTGGGAACGAAGCAGATCGGGTTCGATTGCTGTTTCGGCGGATTCGTGGTCTTGCGGCTGAGTTGGCGCAACGCGGCCAGGATTGGCGTGGCGTGGTGGATGGACTTCGCCCATTTACCTCGGAACTGTGGAGCGAGTTTTCGCTGAACGAACGGCGTGAATTCCTGGGCCGCTTTCGTCATTTCTGGGAAGTGCATCGGCATCGCATGGCGCCTGCCGTTGCTGCTCGATTTCACACGCTGGGCCAACAGGGACTGGTCCGCGTTCTGGCCGGCCAGGTTGCGGCCGTTCAAGCGGACCATGCCGAAGCTCGCCTGTTTGTGCGAGAGCGAGGCATCGAGCGACTGTCAGAGATCCGAACGGCTTGGGTCGTCAATTGCACTGGCCCCGCGGCGTGCAACAGCGCGGAATCGAACCCGGCGGTCGGATCGCTATTGGTCCGAGGCTGGGTCAAGCCAGATGACTTGTCGCTCGGACTGGAAACCGCGGCAAACGGAGGCGTGGTCGACATTCACGGCAAGTCCTCCCACGACATGTTTGTGGTTGGCACCTTACGCAAACCCAACTCGTGGGAAAGCACGGCGGTTCCCGAATTAAGAACGCAGGCCGCTCAGGTTGCCGGGCAAATCCTGGCTGCCTTACAGCACTCAGGTTGAAGTCATCATTGCGCGGCAACCCCTCGCGTGCCGAGCAGTCAACTCAATAACCATCACGACTCGCAGTGCCTTCCCTATAGCCCGCACTTTCAACAAATCCAACACTCCGCCGGGTCCCCTACTTGTCCAACCGCCTTAAACTCGTTAATCTGGCGAAACTTTGCGGCCGATTCGTATTGCAATGCCAACCATCTTCGGCTGACCGGACAACCGGAGGCCTCTCGCCCTAAATCACAAAGGGCCAGCCTCGGTGACTTCCGCGCGGTGTTCCGGTCATGCTCGTTCGTTTCACTCGTTGCCGTTGGCGACGACGTGCCGCTGACGGACTTTGATGTCTCCCGCCGCCGTATGCGTTTGATCGCACGGCGGACGCCCCGCTAAGCACCTGGCTGCCTGAGCTTTTGGAGGTCGTCGAGACAGCCATGACGGACAGCTTATTGCAACGTAGCGTGACGACGGCGGTCGCCAGAAATCTGGCGGATACCACCAAGACGTCGCCCAAAATGATGTCGATCACACCGCGGTGGCTGCTCAGCCTGCTGCCGTGGGTACATATCGAAGGCGGCACCTATCGGGTAAACCGCACCAAGGTCGAACTCAGCAAGGCACGCCGCATAGGCGTGGAGTCCACGGGCGACGGTTTGAGTATCTCGCCTGACTCACTGCGTAGCGTGCCGCTCTTTTCCCGGGTGTCTGCCGAGGCACTGCGGCGCATGGTAGATCGCATGCAAACCGAATCGATTTCCCTGGGCAACAACTTGTTGGTGGAAGGCGAGGACTTGCCAAAGTTCTTTGTCATTGCCCAAGGCCAAGTTGAGGTACTCAGCAAAGGTGTTCACGGCAGCAATCTGCGGATGGCCTTGCTTGCCGAAGGCGAGTTCTTTGGCGAAACCGATCTCGTGTCGCAGCAGCCGTCGGATGTGACGGTTCGCACGATCACGCCCTGCGTGTTCCTGACACTCTCCAGCAAAGACCTCGAAGCCGCTTTGGAAGAGATCCCCAGTTTGGCGGACGATTTCCGCAGAGCCATCGACGAGCACTTGGAACTGCAATCGACCGTCAATCGTTACGGCGAACGCAATATCGACCTGGTTTCTGGCTTTGCCGAAAACGTGGAGATCCCTGAAACATTCGTGGATTACTCCGCGTTTCCGCGCGAGTATTCGCTTTCGGCGGTGCAGACGGTGGTGCGGGTGCATACCCGCGTTTCCGATCTGTACAACGGGCCTTACGATCAACTCGAAGAGCAAATGCGGCTCACGATCGAAGGCATTAAGGAACGCCAGGAATGGGACCTGATCAACAGCAAGAAGTTCGGCCTGTTGCACTCGGTCGATCCGGCCATGCGAATCAGCACCCGTTACGGCGCGCCCACGCCCGACGATCTCGATGAGTTGCTGGCGTTGGTGTGGAAAAAGCCGGCGTTCTTTCTGGCGCATCCGAAAGCGATCGCGGCCTTCGAACGGGAATGCACCTGGCGGGGCGTGCCGCCGGTCACCATGCAGCTCTTTGGCGCGCCGGTGATCACCTGGCGCGGCGTGCCACTGGTGCCTTGCGACAAGCTCGAAGTGAAGAGCCGCTTCCAATCCAATCGCTGGCTGGGCACCACCGATATTCTGCTGCTGCGCGTGGGCGAGGCCGATCAAGGCGTGGTGGGACTGCACCAGGCCGGCATCCCCGGAGAGATCGCGCCGAGTTTATCCGCTCGGCTGATGGGCTTGGACAGCTTGGGCGTGGCTTCCTACCTGCTCACGCTCTACTTCTCGTGCGCGGTGCTCACCGACGACGCCCTGGGCGTGCTGGAAAACGTCGAAGTCGGTTACTACCACGATTATCACAGTCGCGAGGTAAGAGCACACGAATTCGGATCGGGCATCTGAAGCGAATAGCATCACTACGGAAACACTTCAGTCTAGAGAGAAATGGAACATGTCGGACAATCTGCTACAGCGAAGCGTGACGACTTCGGTTGCCAGGAACCTGGCGAACACGACCAAGACCTCGCCCAAGATGATGTCGATCACTCCGCGCTGGCTGCTCAGCCTGTTGCCGTGGGTGCAAGTCGACGGCGGGACCTATCGGGTCAACCGCACCAAGGTGGAGCTGAGCAAAGCCAAACGAATCGGCGTTGACATTCGCAACGGCGCGGCGACATTCCCCTCCGATTCGTTGCGAAATGTGCCGCTATTCTCAGGCTTGCCCGAAGCGATCGTGTCTCGCATGGCCAATCGCTTTAAGACCGAAGAAGTTTCGTTGGGCAACGAGCTCTTGGTGGAAGGCGAGGATCGCAACAAGTTTTTCATCATTGCCCAAGGGCAAGTTGAGGTACTCAGCAAAGGCGTTCACGGCAGCAATCTACGAATCGCCTTGCTGACCGAAGGTGAGTTCTTCGGCGAGATCGACCTGGTTTCCGAAAAGCCGTCGGACGTGACGGTGCGCACCATCACACCCTGCGTGCTGCTCACCTTGTCACGCAAAGAGTTGGAAACCATTCTCGGCGAACTGCCCAATCTGGGCGAAGACTTCCAGAAGGCGATCGATGAGCACCTGGAACTCCGCTCCACCGTCAATCGTTACGGCGAACGCAATATCGACCTGGTTTCTGGCTTTGCCGAAAACGTGGAGATCCCTGAAACATTCGTGGATTACTCCGCGTTTCCGCGCGAGTATTCGCTTTCGGCGGTGCAGACGGTGGTGCGGGTGCATACCCGCGTTTCCGATCTGTACAACGGGCCTTACGATCAACTCGAAGAGCAAATGCGGCTCACGATCGAAGGCATTAAGGAACGCCAGGAATGGGACCTGATCAACAGCAAGAAGTTCGGCCTGTTGCACTCGGTCGATCCGGCCATGCGAATCAGCACCCGTTACGGCGCGCCCACGCCCGACGATCTCGATGAGTTGCTGGCGTTGGTGTGGAAAAAGCCGGCGTTCTTTCTGGCGCATCCGAAAGCGATCGCGGCCTTCGAACGGGAATGCACCTGGCGGGGCGTGCCGCCGGTCACCATGCAGCTCTTTGGCGCGCCGGTGATCACCTGGCGCGGCGTGCCACTGGTGCCTTGCGACAAGCTCGAAGTGAAGAGCCGCTTCCAATCCAATCGCTGGCTGGGCACCACCGATATTCTGCTGCTGCGCGTGGGCGAGGCCGATCAAGGCGTGGTGGGACTGCACCAGGCCGGCATCCCCGGAGAGATCGCGCCGAGTTTATCCGCTCGGCTGATGGGCTTGGACAGCTTGGGCGTGGCTTCCTACCTGCTCACGCTCTACTTCTCGTGCGCGGTGCTCACCGACGACGCCCTGGGCGTGCTGGAAAATGTCGAAGTCGGTTACTACCACGACTACGATCATCGGCCAACGAAGGTCAAATAGCGTTCCCATCGGCGACACGAACCGGAGTTTCGACTGTGGATGAGATCACCCCCGATTTGATTGCGCAAATGGCCTCGCGCATTTACAACGACCAGCCGCTTACGGCGGATGCCATGCCGGTTAGCCTGCCGCCGGCACAGGCAATTCCCGCGGTTCCCGCCGCAAGTTCCGTCAGCCCTACCGAACTGAGCGCGGGCAAGATTCCACCGACGCCCACTCAGCCCTATATTCCTTGGCAGTCCCAGGCCGAATCGTTCCCAGTCAAAACCGAATCGCTGCCCCCTGGCGTTTCTGGCTTGCCTGGGTTGAACGTGCCTGGCCCCGTTTCCGCGTTCGCGGGTTCTCAGGGTGCTTCAACCTTGCCCACGCGGCCAGAGATGCGCCCCAACTCGGCGCCGGGACTGGGCGAGTTCGTGGCGAAGGTTCGTCAGAACCATTTTTCGGGTCAAGATCAGCGCATTGGCGATTTTGAGCAAAACTTGCGTGACCGCTTATCTCGCGGCAGGTCCACGGCCACGTTTGGCTCCCGACCGTTCGATGTCGCCGCCATCCGCAAAGACTTTCCCATTCTTCATCAATCGATTCACGGCAAGCCGCTGGCCTGGTTCGACAACGCCGCCACCACGCAAAAACCTCAATGCGTCATCGACGCAATCTCTCGCTTTTACGAGCACGATAATTCCAACATCCATCGCGGGGCTCATACCTTGGCCGCGCGCTCGACCGATGCCTACGAAGAAGCTCGCAAGAAGGTCCAATCTTTCTTGGGAGCCGGCAATCTCAACGAAATCGTCTTCGTGCGCGGCACCACCGAGGGCATTAACCTGGTGGCCCAAACCTACGGACGGAAGTTCTTGCAACCGGGCGACGAAATCGTGCTTTCCACCTTGGAGCATCATGCCAACATTGTGCCCTGGCAAATGATCGCCAAAGAGAAACAGGCCGTGCTGCGCGTGATTCCGGTGAATGACCGCGGCGAGGTCATGCTGGAAGAATATCAGAAACTGCTCGGGCCGCGCACTAAAGTAGTCGCGTTAACCCAGGCTTCGAACAGCCTGGGCACCATTTTGCCGGTCGAAGAAATGACCCAGATGGCCAAGCGGTATGGGGCGCGCGTGCTGATCGATGGAGCCCAGTCCGTCGCGCATCTTCCCGTCAACCTTCAATCGCTCGGCGCGGACTTCTTTGTCTTTTCCGGGCACAAGATTTTTGGCCCCACGGGTATCGGCGCTGTCTATATCAAAGAAGAATTGCACGACCTCCTGCCGCCTTGGCAGGGCGGCGGCAATATGATTCGCAATGTTAGCTTCGAAGAAACGACCTATTCCGAAGCGCCTGCCCGATTTGAGGCCGGCACGCCAAACGTTGCCGACGCCGTGGGCTTGAAGGCGGCCCTCGACTATGTCGAAAGGCTAGGGTTGGCCAACATCGGAGCTTACGAGCACCAGCTTCTGGAATACGCGACCGAGGGGCTTGCAGGCATTTCGGGCCTGCGTTTAATCGGATCCGCGCGTCAGAAAGTGGGGGTCCTCTCCTTCGTGCTTCCCAATCGCCGCACGGAGGATGTCGGCCGCTTGCTCGACCAGGAAGGGATCGCGGTTCGCGCGGGCCACCACTGTGCCCAGCCCTCGCTACGACGATTTGGCGTCGAATCAACAGTTCGCCCGTCTCTCTCGCTCTACAATACCAAAGATGAGGTGGATCGCCTTGTCGATGCGGTAAGACGCATTCAATGGATGCCCTAGGGGGGGGCGAGGCGCTAGTGTGGATTGCCGACCGAAGCGGGCCGAATGTTGATTTCATTGCCGTGGCGACTGGATGGTGAAGGGAAGGCGGCGTGAAGTTTTGGGTCGAGTGGCGCGGCGGTAAGTCGCCTGCTCCCTCACGCTGGGGGGCATGACTCGTGGCCCGGCGAATTATCCTGGCGGCGGCGGGATGGTCGGCGAGGTGCGATTTACGGGAAAAAGCCATAAAATTCCGCAATTCGCCGTTCGTGGGGAGAAGAATCGGGGGGATTCCTTGCCAGCATGGACTCACTGGTCCACAATACCGATGGGGAAAACTTGCGCACCCCTGGTCCGCATGCGGTTCGCGACCTGCCCCCCCTCCTTCCCTGCCTTGCCCCCCGCAGCCATCCTTCCTCCTCAATCGATGGAGTACTACATGCTACGTCTGTTTGTTTGTTGCACTTTGACTCTCTTTGGGTTTGCCGGCATTGCCGCGGCCGAAGAGCCGTTCGAGCTGCGCTACCCTGCTGGCATGCCCAAGATGCGGATTCCCGCCGACAACCCTTTGACGAAGGCCAAGGTGGAGCTCGGCAAGCAGCTCTTCTTTGATCCGCGGTTGAGCCGCGACAACACCATTAGCTGCTCCAGCTGCCACGATCCCGAGAAGGGCTGGTCCAACGGCGAGCGCTTCGCCACCGGCGTGCGTGGTCAGGTGGGTGGACGGAGCGCTCCCACGATTTTGAATTCCGGTTACTTCTACTTCCAGTTTTGGGATGGCCGCGCCAACCATGTGGAAGGCCAGGCTCTGGGGCCCATTCAGAACCCCATTGAAATGGATCTCACGCTGGAGGAAGTCACCGAGAAGCTGAACAAGATTCCGGGCTACAAAAAGCAGTTTCAAGCCGTGTTTGGGTCGGACGCCACGCCTGATGGCGTTTCCAAGGCGATCGCTGCCTTTGAGCGCACGGTCATTTCGGGCAATGCTCCGTACGATCGCTACAAGGCGGGCGATAAAACGGCGCTGTCGGCGGAGGCCAAACGCGGCATGGATTTGTTTTTTGGCAAGGCACACTGCAGCGCTTGCCACAGCGGGCCGCATTTTAGCGACGGGGCCTTCCACAATATTGGCGTGGGAATCGATGCGAATGAGCCCGATGTGGGCCGGCTTGCCCATAGCAAACTGGGTGGCGACCGCGGCGCCTTCAAGACTCCCACGCTCCGCGAGATCGCGCGCACCGCGCCTTATATGCACGATGGCAGCGAAAAGACCCTGCACGACGTGATCGCCTACTACAACCGGGGCGGCACGGCGAATGAACACTTGGACGAAGAAATCTTCAAGCTCGACCTCAACAAGCAGGAGATTGACGACCTGGTGAAGTTCCTGGAAGAGGGTCTTACGAGCGAAGAGTATCCGCTGGTCAAGGCGCCCCAACTGCCTGAGTAGGAAGCCTGGCGACGCGACGCTGAACACAAAAACGGCGGATCGATCGTTTCGGCTTTGGTTGTCGTCGAACGTCTCTTCTCGGGCGCTGGATCCCCGCCCTCGTCTTCACGAGGGCAGGCTCTTCGCGGGGATGACGTGGGATGATGGGATGTCGAAAATGACGGGTGGCCGGGGATCTTAAGCACTGTTGAGGGCGTCGAGCGGCTTGGCCAGCCGTTTTCGGTAGACGGTTCCGCGGTTGACTTCGCGAAAACCGAGTTTTTTGAGCAGGCCTTGGATGGGTTGGTTGGTCGCTCGGCAGAGGGCCGATACGCTTTGGAAGCCGCTGCCGTGGAGGTGCTTGAGGGCCTCGGAGAGGAGGAACGTGCCCCAACCCAGCCGGCGCGCCTCGGGCTCGGCCGTAATGTGCACCAAGCCGGCGCCGGCGTTCCGGCCACGGTAATTGGGCTCGTGATACCAAAACAAGGCCTGAACCTGAGATGGTCCGCCGCCCTTGGGGGCCAACTCGAAAAGAACTCGTTCCATGACGCCAAACCGGCTGGCTTCCCACCAATCGTTGGGCACGGGATCGTAATTGTAGCTGACTTCAACACCGCGGCGGACCTGCAACAGCTTGCGATCCACCGGTTGCCGGAACCGCGATAGATCCAGTTCGAGCACGCAGGTTTCGAACTGCGCCTTGAAGCCCATGGCCTGGCAGAATTCTACCGCGGGCGATGTATTCAGAATGCCAGGGCAAAGGCTTGGCCCATACAAACCGGTGTAGAACGGCGAGAGGCGTCCCCACTCTCCCAGTTGGATGGTGGTGACTCCTTTGGCGGCCAGGAACTGTTCGGCGCGTTGGAACAACTGCTTGCCAATTCCCTGGCGACGGCGAGCAGGATCGACCACGAGCATGCTGATCACACCCCGCTCGTGGCAGAGCGCGGTTCGTTCTTTATTGAGCCCCAGGCCGGCGTGGGCAAAGCCGCAAATCTGGCCGTCTTGCTCGGCCACGATCAGGCCGGCGTGATCGAAATACCGTTTGGAAAACACGAGGTCTTCCATCAGCGAGGGGTTCATTCCCCGGCAGAGGCCCGTTTCGGGCTCACTCTTTTGCCAAAGCGCGGCCAGTTGAGGCGGATCGGCGTTATGAAAGGTGCGGAAGTCCATTGCTATCAGGCATCAGGCGCCATGGCGGTAGGTTCATTTCAAACATAGCGGGCAGACGTCCACGCGCTAAGGGGGGGACAACCGCGGGGCACGCGGCGGAGCATGCTCCGTTGTTTGCGAACTTTCAGGAACTTTTATGAAGTGCTTTGCCCGCCATCTTTATTATGGAACGCGAGACAAGGTGGCAGGCTTGCTCACGCGGGGGGCGCTACGATTTGGCAGGGGGATCCGCCCTGGCAGATGCTGGCGCGCCGCCCCCAGCCGAGGGCGGGCTCGTGGGGGTGCATGGAGTCTTGGAAAGTATGGGCGTGCGCGTACTGCGAACTAGAAGAGCTCTTCGATCGGTTTGCCAGCGGGCAGCACGGGATGGGGACGGCCAGCCAGATCGAGGTACTGCGTGCTGGTATCGACACCCAGGTGGCGATACACGGTGGCCAGCACGTCTTGCACGATCTTGGGGTTGTCTTTGGGGAGGGCGCCGTGTTTGTCGGAACTGCCAACCACCCGCCCACCGACAGTGCCGCCGCCCGCGATTGCCACGTTCATCACTTCGGACCAGTGGTCGCGGCCGGCCGACTTGTTCACGCGCGGGGTGCGTCCCATCTCTCCCCAGGCCACCACGAGGGTGCTTTCCAGCAGGCCGCGGTCGTGCAGGTCTTGGAGCAAGGCCGAGTAGGCTTGATCCCAGCGGGGCAAGAAGCCGTTTTGGAGCGACCAGAAGTTGTCTTCGTGGGTGTCCCACCACCGGCAGTCCACGGTGACGAGCCGCACGCCCGCTTCGACCAACCGGCGGGCGAGCAGCATGCGCTGTGGCCAGTTGGGAGCATCGCCGCCGGCCCGAACGCGAGAACTGAATTGGCCGTGGAAGCCGTATCGCTCGCGAACCGAGGCGGGTTCGGCATCGAGGTCGAAGGCGTGCTGGGCGGCCGGGCCGGTGATCATTTCGAGGGCCTGGCGATGGAAATCATCAATGGCATCCATCTGCCCAGTGCGATCGGCATCGCGATCGAAGCGATCGAGCTGGCTCATGAGCTCGCGGCGCTGGATCATGCGGTTGCGACTGAGGTCCGCGGAGAGGGCCAGGTTGGGGATACGGAACTTGCCGCCGCTGGCGGGATCCGCCTGGGTTTCGAAGGCCGACCAGGCGGGGCCGAGGAAACCGGACTCGGTGCCAGGGATATTCCGGGGCACCATTACGTAGCTGGGCAGATCGGGGTGCTGGTACTGCAGTTGCCGCTTCACGACCGAACCCACGCTGGGATAGACGTTTTCGTCTCCATTCGGCCCGGCGGGGTAGCCGGTGAAGCAGACCTGGTCGCCGGTGGAATGGCTTGGTTTGCCGTCCTCGGGGCGGAAATGCATGCCGCGGATGATCGACCACTTATCCATCAGGGCGGCCGACCGCGGCAGAAATTCGTTAATTTGAATGCCCGGCACCGCCGTCGAAATGGGCGAGAACTCGCCGCGGATTTCCACGGGAGCCTCGGGCTTGGGATCCCAGGTTTCAAACTGGCTGGGTCCGCCACGCATCCATAAGATAATGACCGAGTTCGGTTTAGAGTTTTCTGCCTGGCCCACGGCGGCCGCCTGAGCCTGCAGATTGAGCAACTGCCCCAACGACAGCCCCGCGCTACCCAGCATGCCGACCTTGAGCAGGCCCCGTCGATCGAACTTGAGGGATTCAAAGAAGTTACGGCAACCAAACCGGTTTGCTTTCGTCATGGCCAAGGCAGTCTTTGTGGGGGGGAGGCGAGCAGGTGGCGAAAGGCGTGGATAGACTTCGATCCGCAGAACCGTGGTCCATCGTCACCTTATTATTGACGAAGGGGCGGAGAAGGTTTCAAGATTTTTGGCGCCGGCGAGGCAAATTGCAATCCAATGCGGCGTGTCGGCCAACATGCATTGGATTTGGTGGCAGGGTTGAACGTAACTGACGATCAACTCGCAATACTTGTGCAACACCCTTTTTCTCGCAACCATTCCAAGTTACGGTCATTTCATCGGGCCACCCCAAGCCCGCCTACGGGATCGCGCCTTCCGCCGCGCCTTTCATCAGGCTTACTCGCCACGGCGGCAAACATCGCTTATTCGCCCCCGGGCGACGCTCGCCTGGGCGCTAGAGAACTGGGTAGTCCCCGCGTAGGCGCGGTCATGGGCGGGACTCTGGCCGTCCACGATTCTGGCCTCAAGCGGGCTGCCACGCCAACTGGGCCACGGGGGCTTGCGACTCGAAAACCTACATTATTGTTCTCGTTCGTGGGGTTGTTGTTGTTCCAGGCAGTCGACGACAAATTGTTGGAATTGTTGTTCCAAGCGCCGCCGCGAATGCCGCTGGCAACCGAACCCTCGGTCCCGATTCCCTATTCCTCCTTCGAACCACTGAGGATGACTCGCCGCAATCCGGCCGATTGGGCATGCTTGACATGCGCGGCCCACGCGCCCACGGTGATTGTCAATTGCGCCGCAGACCGTCCGCGACGTTTCACGTCCCAGCGCATGGCGCGAAACTTTGCTTGGAACCGGCGCGCCGACGCGTTCCGCACGCGGATTCGGCCATCGGCGCGCGCCACAAAACCCACAAAGTCCACGCCGCAAGCGGTAGGAACCAAGCGGTACTTGTCCGGGTGCATTCGAAGCTGGAGCTCGGCCAGTTTACTCCGAACGCGCGCGCCAGACCGCGTCAATTCGCGCCGGTCGTCTCCGAACAACAAGAAGTCGTCCATGTAACGCACATACCCTTTCACTCGCAATTCGTGCTTCACGAAATGGTCGAGGGGATTCAAATAGACGTTTGCCAGGAACTGGCTGGTCAGGTTGCCGATCGGCAGTCCGCGCTTGCGAACGTGAAAATCGAACAGCCCTCCGCCCTCGGGCCATTCTTGGCGCGCGCCGTCATGGTGGCTGTCCAGAATCCGCCCGATTAGGCGCAACAAACGGTGGTCGCCGATCACCCGCGCCACCAAGCCCTGCAGCACGCCATGGTCGATGCTCGGGAAATACTTCTCCACGTCACACTTCAGCGCGAAGTGGTAACGACGCGCGAACCCCGCGGCGCGGCGCATGGCCGCGTGCGTACCCTTGCCGGGCCGGCATGCGAACGAGTCTTCGATGAACCGTGGCTCGAACAGCGGCTGAATCACCCGCACCACCGCATGGTGCAGCACGCGGTCGCGAAACGGAGCCGCCGCCACGGTACGTCGCTTGGGTTTGTAAATCTCAAAGTAACGATACCTGCCAGGCTGGTATGTTCCTTGCAACAGTTCGATCCGCAAATCGACGAGCTCTGCTTCCATGTTCATGGAAAACGAGGCACCCGGTTCGCGCTGTCGCTTTCCGCGCAGCGCTTCACGAGCGGCGGCGTGCAAATTAGCGAACGACGCAACCTGCTCAAAAAGGCGCTTGTGCCGCCGCATCGCTGGCCGACTCCTTGTGCGCTGATTGCTTCCACCACCCGCCCACCATCCGGCCACACTCCGTCAGCCCTTGGCAGCAGAATTCGTACTGCCTTCCGCTAAACAGATTGCGGTCGGTCCCTAGCCGCACCAGCCACCGTAATGTTTCGATCTTGCGGTTCGCGGCCGCCAACAAATCCGATTTCGCCGCGCGGTAGGAAGCTTCCACGAGCAATTCCAAAATGGAGAGCGCGTGATCGGCGAGCCGCTGGCCGAAAATGAACCGCTGATTTTTGGGAAAACCATCGATTCGTTCCAGCAGCCATTTGGTGAAGTCGTACCACTTTACCAATAGCACCGGCGGCTCCGTCTTTCGCGACACGTTTCGACCGCCCTCCGCGGTTATGCGGATTCCAGTTGCAAAATCGCGCGCCGCCTTCGGCGGCGTAAGAAAAGGGTAAAAGGAACAAAGAGAAGAGGACTATTTCCTCTTCCGCCTACGGTAGCACAACCCCGATACGCCAATCAAACTCCACACGGCCAGTGACCCCGGTTCCGGAACCACCTCGGCGGAAGAGGAAAGACTTGCGACTCGAAAACCTACATTACTGACCTCGTTCGTGGGGTTGTTGACGATCCAGGCAGTCGACGACAAATCGCTGGAATTGCCGAACCAAGCGCCGCCGCGAATGCCGCGGAAATTGGTTGAGTAAATCGCTTCATTCCATTCCCAAACATTGCCTGATTGGTCGTACGTACCGTAGTAGCTCTGGGAGTCTTCATACGCACCCACGGGAGTTGAATTGCCCACCACATTATTAAAATTAGCCGAGTTGCTACTACCGGGAGGGCTCCCGGCCGTGGGGGCGCTATCACTTTGGGTGGCATAGTCCCAATAGCCGCCGAGGTCAGAGTTCAACGTCGGATCGTAGTAGGCCGCCTTGTACCACTCGTTCTCCGTCGGCAGAATCCACGTCGCCCCCGAATTGCGCGTCACCGAGTTGTTCGCTTGGTTGGTGGTATTGAGCGTGTACGCTCCATCCTCGGTGGTGGTTGAGTCTTGCACTCCCGTATTGGGCATGCCGTTGTGCAGCCAATTCACATAGCGCAACGTATCCCAGAACGACACGTACACCACCGGATTGTTCTCGCGGCCTGAGGTCGCAGTGTAAACGTAGCTCCCAGGCGATCCCGTGCGCTCGATGCCGCCAAACTGGTTTGACATACTCGTGTTATAGAGCCCATTCGCATCGGTTTTCGCAACCGCGTTCAGGAATGTCGCGTATTCGGCGTTCGTGACCAGCGTGGCGCTAATTTGGTAGTCGTACGATACGGCGCCATACCCAGTGTTATCCTGTGTATTTCCTGCGTTGCCCACCGCGACCAGGCCCGCATGTACGGGCAGCGCAGCGCCCAAGACCAAGCACGTGGCGACGATGGCCCACGTCGCCGATAAACGAAAAATGCCCATCAAAGTGTCCTGCTATGAAGAAAATCGGGAAACAAGCGGTGCCGCCTTGGCAAGGAAAGCGTCGTCGCGACGGGTTGGGGGCGGAAAACCGGGGTATCCCGCAAAAGCCGCCTGATGCGCCGAGGCAATGAACACCGTACCCCCCCAAGCCAGCGGGGTGCAAGCAAATTCCACCAATTTCTCCGCTGCCGTTGGGTTGTAGAAATGCCGGTTCGCAATGAAGGGGCTCCGCTCCCCATTGGCGAGCTGAGCAACAGTTGTTCCTCTGGCGTCCAAGGATTATCGTGGCATAACCGCGGCCGGGTGAGCGCGTGGCCTGTTGGAAGTCGGCGGGATGGTAAGGGGCTTTTGGCGGCGCGGTTGGCCACGGCTCATTTCAACACAGGATTTGCGAACGTGCCCATCATTGGCATCGACCTGGGAACGGTGAATTCGGTCATCGCTCACTTGGACGAAGACCAGAAGCCGGTCACCATTCATAACGCCGAGGGAGACCTGCTCACACCCAGCGTGGTGCTGTTTGATGCGGGCGAAGTTGTGGTGGGCAAAGAGGCCCTCAAGGCGGCAGCCCTGGAGCCTGAAAACGTGGCCCAGTTTGTCAAACGCGAGATGGGCGAGCGCGAGTTTTCCAAGCCCATCCGGGGCCATCGATTGCCGCCCGAGGTGGTGCAGTCGTTTGTGCTTCGCAAGCTGCGGAACGACGCTTCGCTGGTGCTGGGCGAAGTCACGCAAGCCGTGATCACCGTGCCTGCGTTCTTTAATGAGCCGCGTCGCAAGGCCACCCAAGATGCAGGCCGGTTGGCCGGGCTCGACGTGGTGGACATTATCAACGAACCGACCGCGGCCGCGATTGCCTTTGGCGTGCAGCGGGGATTTCTCTCGCCACGCGGCGTTTCGCTGCAGCCCGAGGTGGTGCTGGTCTACGACCTGGGGGGCGGCACGTTCGACGTCACGCTAATGCGGATCGAGGGGACGCACTTCGAGGCGATTGGCACCGCGGGCGATGTTTATTTGGGGGGCATCGATTGGGACAACGCCCTGGCCGATCACGTGGCCGCTGAGTTTCAGCGGCAATTCGGCGTCGATCCGCGCGAGGACACAGTAGCGCGCCAGCGGCTATTGCAAGATGCCGAAGACGCCAAGCGGGCTCTCTCGCAGCGCAGCGAGGCAACCATTCCGCTGGAATACGGCGGCAAACGTGCCCGGTTCAAAGTCACGCGGTCCAAGTTCGAGGAGCTCACGGCCGCGCTGCTCGACCGTTCGCGATTCACCACGGCCAAGGTGCTGCGCGAGGCCAACATTGCGTGGAGCGATCTCACCCGCATTTTGCTGGTGGGAGGCAGCACCCGCATGCCGATGGTGCACGCCATGCTGGAAAAAGAGTCGGGCCTGAAGCCCGACCGTTCCATTTCTCCCGACGAAGCCGTGGCGCATGGGGCCTCGATTTATGCCGGCATGCTCAGCACGCTGGCCGCCGGCGAACGGCCGCGGCTTTCGGTGACCAATGTCAACTCGCACAACCTGGGCGTGCTGGGGCTGGAACCCGCCACGGGCCGCCCTCGAAATCGGGTGTTGATCGCGCGCAACTCGCCGCTACCGGCGACGCATCGCAAGAAGTTCAAAACCTTTCAAGACAACCAACCCAACGTGGCCGTGCGGGTGGTCGAAGGCGGCGATGCGAGCGGAAACCAGGCCACGCACATTGGCAAATGCGTGGTGCACGACCTCCCTCGAAATCTGCCCAAGGGCACCCCAGTTGAAGTTTCGTTTAGTTACACCACCAACGGGCGGTTGCTGGTGGAAGCCACCCTGCCATCGGTCCATCGCAGCGCGACATTGGAAATTCAGCGGATCGCGGGGCTATCCGAAGAAGACCTGTTGCGCTGGCAACAGTTGCTGCTTAGCGACGACTGGCTCCAAGCGCTGCCGCCCGCCAAGGAACCTCTGGCAGCCGCTCCCGTCGCCGACACTTTTCCCCCGCGCGCGGCGGCGAGCCCGAAGCCGCACAGCGATCAATATCAAGAAGAAGAGTACGACGATGATGACGAGGAAGAATACGAGGACGACGAGCTAGAAGATGAGTATGAGGAGGACGAATACGAAGATGACGATGAGTATGACGATGATGAATATGAGGACGACGAAGGCGACGACGAGGATGATGATGACTCCGACGATCCACCGGCCGAAAAACCCAAATTTCCCTTTGATGCACCGGCGAAAAAGGAAGTTGTCACGGAGGACGACGCCCTGAATAAGTTTTTCAAGGGGATCAATTAGTCGATTCGTTCGCCGCCTGGCGGTTCGAACTTCGAACCGCCGCATGATTCCGAGCCTGGTGCCTTTACCGATCGAACAAGATAGACTGATTGAAGACTGTGAATCTGCGACCTTGGTGGGAGTGAATGGCTCCATCGATGGGTGGTGCCTGCCCGCCTTCGATGCACTCGCCTGTTTTGCCGCACGGTTAGGCGACACTGACCGAGGTTATCAGCCTTGCGGGGGGGCACGTCCGCTCGCAACCCAAGCCCACCATCCGCGTCGAGGTAACGGTGCCTCGCCCCAGTATGGGAGCGGGCTCCCGACCGAAAAAGCGACTTCCTCCAGCTATGTAACCCTTGCGGCAAGGTGTCTTCTTTTGTACGATTGGTCCCTCTGGTTCACGGTTGGTGAGCGAGGGAAAAAACGCTGAGGGCACCCACCGCGGGTACTCCGCAAGCGAACTCCGACTCGTCGGAAATCTCCGCAACGTGCAGAGAAGCCGCACGAAAGAAACAACCCACTCACCCCAAAATGCCGCTTTGGCTTCGAAAACGAAGTTAAAGAGCCCAGCGCACCCCTAGCTCAATTGGATAGAGCATCGGTCTACGGAACCGAAGGTTAGAGGTTCGAATCCTCTGGGGTGTACTAGACTTACGACGAATCGCACTTGGAAGTGTACCCTGAAAAGTGGGTACAGGTAGCTGGGTGTTACCTTCAAACAGCACCTCTGAACCGCAAAATTCCGACTCCGGTGGATTTGCGCAGCACAAGGCTGTTCGAGCAGTCGCCCACCTCTATCAAGCAGAGGTGGGACACTACTATCAATCTGTGCAACGCGATCAACGCCTTTTTCCACACTCGTCTAGACGATAGAGTCCGGTGGTTCGGGGGACAACCTGCTTCGTTTTGCTGGGTGAACGCGCAATACTATTGCATTGCCTCGGTGGAGCATTCTTTGTCTAGCTGTGCCAACGTCAATTGCGGCAACGCATGATAAGATGTAGGCTCACGATAACGCTCTTTGGGAGCGCAAACAGTTCGGCGCATTCTCTCGTTGGGAAGGCCATTCCCAATGTGAGTTGGAAGCTTTGAGCCGTCAGGCTCTGGGCCGCATGAAATGTATTTTTCGAGCCGAAGTGTTGGCGGGGCTGGCGATTTATCGCCAGCCTTGTTTTTTTTGCAGAGGACCATCGAATGGGCAAGATAGCTGAGGCGATTCGCGAGGAAGCCTGCAAACTAGTATCGAGGCACCAGACGTACCTGTTCAACCTGCATGAAGAAACGCGACGGCTCAACGAGCGTTCTGGGATCATTTGGCAAAAAGAGCTGCTGGTGCCGGAATACTGGAACTGCCACGACGGTTTTGATCCTTACCATGTTAGGAAGCACGCGGATTCGATCGGCTATTCAATTGAACGAGCGATTCGACGAGGAATTTATCGTCCTCGTCCTGGAGTGCAGTATCGCGTTCCGAAAGATGACGGAACCGAACGCACGGTGACAGTGTTTCCAGTCGCCGATCAGGCCGTCTCAAAACTGCTCTTCAAATGCCTTCTCAAGAAAAACCGAGCACGCTTCAGTTCGCGATCATTCGCCTACCGGGCCGACCTCACGGTTCACGATGCAGTCCTGCATATTTCTTCCAGCCTCGCAGGCCAGAATCGAATTTTCTTGGCAGAGTATGACTTCCGCAAGTACTTTGACACAATATCACATGGCTATTTGGATCAGATATTGGATGACAAACGCTTCTGCTTCACGGCAGTCGAAAGGCGTATAGTGCGAATGTTCATCACAAGCAGCATTTACGATCCGGCGGCATATAGACTTGACCACATACAGGAGCGTCAACAAGGCATCCCACAAGGCACATCAATATCGCTATTTCTTGCTAACCTAGCGGCACACCCTTTGGATCGCCGGTTGGAGATGCTCCGCGTCGACTTCGCTCGATACGCAGACGACACATTGGTATGGTCTTCCGAATACCATGAAGTATGTCGCGCCGTGGACATGCTTGCAGAAGCCTCTCGCGAAATGGGTGCGGAATTTAATTTAAAGAAATCACCAGGCGTGCGGATTCTCATTCCGGAAGAGGCGTCGGCCGAGTTGGAAAGTACGACGTATGTGGAATTCGTCGGCTACCGCGTTAATGCAAAATGCATTAGCATTCGCGACAATACAGTAAAACGCATAAAACAGCACATTGCACGACTGATCTACGTGAACTTGCTCCAACAGCCAAAAGCTGGGCGTTTAGTCGCCAACCGCGTGACTGGCGATTACGACACTGACTACACGATAATGGTCGCCCAATTGAGGCGTTATCTGTATGGCGATCTTACCGAGATCAAGCTCGCAAAGTACCTCAGCGGCCACACGCCAAATATAGCATACCGCGGGCTGATGAGTTTTTATCCGCTCGTTGATGACGAACACCAATTGAGAGAACTGGACGGCTGGATGCTTCACACGGTCTATACCACTCTTTGTCGACGGAGACGGTTGTTCAACGACGCTGGCACAATTCCCACCGCCATTCCCCATAAAATTCCTAACCACCATGGACTTCTTGACCCGGCACTAGGAAGGCGACGACTTCCGAGTTTCCTGCGAATCGCAAAATTTCTCAATAAAGCTGCACAGAAGTATGGGGCAAGCGCAGTTGCCGCAAAACCCGGTCCACCATCATAGACAATGGTCGCAGCTACTCAATGAGTCTCACGACATTACTTGCAGATGAACGAGTTCATCGTGAATTTAGGGGCGCAATGCGTCTTCCGATGGACTTGGAATTTGGCACGCTTCTCGTGCCGGCAGGGTCCGCTCGCCGCGCCCTGATCGGAACAGCGTTCGATTACCTGCTGCGATTTCGCCTTAAGCGTGAGTTCCCTGACTGTATTGACCACGACTGGGTCGCCGAGCGAGGGCTGCGGATATTGCAGCGTGATTGCCAGGATTCAGCGGCCATTGCAGCGAGCATCAGGCAAAGCTGGATTACTGCTGCTGAAAAGCTACTTGCACGTTCCAAGGATGCGTATCACAGCTATCTTATTAGCGGAGAAGCTACGCTTGATCTATTGTTGAGTACTTTCCACCTCGCACAGATTGACTCATTTGTCCGATCCAGGAAAGCCGTCAGGGAGTTTGGTCTTGTATATGATCGTGACGTGAAGGAGCTTCAGCGATTATACGACATCATCCCAATGGAAGACCTGATCCCTTCGCGGTACTGCCTATTGAATCCAACATTCGGCAAAGCCTCAATAGCTGTGGGAGGCGCAGACGCGGATCTTCTTATTGACGATGTGTTAGTTGAAATCAAGACGACCGAGCACCCGCGTGTTCAAGAGAGCTACTTCATGCAACTTGTTGCCTACTTTATTCTTTCAGAAAATGGTGGAATCGATCAAGCACCGCCGTTTGCTAAAGTGGCTCAGCTGGGAATTTATTCCTCACGCCATGGCCAGGTGCTCAGGTTTCCGGTCGGCGATATTGTTACAGAGAAAGGGCAAAAGGCACTGATCGACTTTATCAGGAACCTTTCAGAATCGTCCTGTCATGGAAGGAGATGATGCAAGGCCAGCGCGCATAGATGGGTAACTTGCACAGGCTGGCGCGATGTTGCGAT
>CAYUMU010000072.1:0-33625 GCA_964445985.1 uncultured Pirellulales bacterium
TATGCGCTGCGTCTGACAACCCATGCCGACGGCCGTCAGACCTGGGAGGCGCGCTGGGTGCAGTCGGCTTGGCAGCAGCGGTTTTCGTTTGGTTTTAAGCATTTTTTGGCGGCGATGCTTGAGTTATTGGTGGCAAGTCGGTTCGCGACGACATTAAGCGATTCCAGACACGATGCCAGATCCCGCTTCGGTTCGCTGTCCGCAGGTCCACGATGAATTGCCCCGTGGCGCCGTGCCAACGCATCCCGGATTGCTTCAGGCGTTGATTGAAGATCACCTTGCAGCCCGCTTCGGTAATTCCACTGCCGATCGGATCGCCTTCCCTCGGTCTGGCGAGCTTCTTCGATCCAGTCCAGGAGTTGCCCAATCGCTTCCTCATCATGCACGCAGCGAATCACAGCTCAACCCCGCTGCTTCCACGCCCTTCGCTGGGGCTCAGGGGCCACCCGCTCCGAAGAGAATTAAGGAAAAGACGGTTGGAAAAGGGTTAACGGCGTAGCGTGCCACCTGACCCTGCTTTAGTCGCGCACGCGTTCGATGTATTCGCCCGTGCGGGTATCCACGCGGATTTTTTCGCCCAGTTCCACGAAGGCGGGGCACATGATTTCCGCGCCGGTTTCCAGTTTGACTGGCTTGGTGAGGTTGGTGGCGGTGTTGCCGCGGACGGCCGGTTCGCAGTATTCGATTTGGAGCACCACGTGATTGGGGGCGGTCACGGCGATCGGCGTTTCGTTGAACAGCATCATGCTGCAAATGGTGCCTTCTTTGAGCCATTTCCAGGTTTCGTCCACCTGTTCCATGGTGAGCTCGTACTGGTCGTAGGTGACGTTGTCCATGAACATGAACATTTCGCCCTGGCGGTAGAGGAACTGAGCATCGAACTCGCTGATATCGGCCGATTCGAGCGAGTCGCCGCCTTTGTAGGTGCGATCGAGCGTGGTGCCCTTGAGGAGGTTGCGCATTTTGCACTTGTACAGCGCGTTGCCTTTGCCCGGTTTGACAAAGAGGCACTCGATCATGAGGTAGGGATCGCCGTCGATCTGGACCTTGAGTCCCCTGCGAAAATCGTTGGTACTGTAATTTGCCACGAATGGTTCCTGCTTCGTTTATCGCCGTGTGTCGAGTATGATTCCATGCCGCGAGCGGTAGTCCGCAGGCGGCCACGTTCGGGGGCCGAGCAGCTGCGGATCGTTTCTCCACGGTCAACTATATTCACATTTTTGGGAACGCTCGTCGAGATGGGAATTGGGTTCGTTCGCGACAATTCACCGGCACCGGTGGCAATGTCCTGGCAACAAGCGGTGCGCACGGCCATTCGCGACGTGGACACCCTTTGCCAGCGGTTGGGGCTCAACCCGGCCAATTTGGCCCTGGCGAGCGAGGCCGCGCGGCAGTTTCCGCTGTTTGTGCCCGAGGCTTTTCTGCGGCGAATGCAGCCTGGCAACCCGCGCGACCCCCTGCTGCGGCAGGTTTTGCCGCTGGCAGCCGAGGACGCCTCGCCGCCGGGCTTTGGGCGCGATCCGCTGCATGAAGCAGCGGCTCAACCGACGCCGGGCTTGTTGCACAAGTACGCCGGCAGGGCGTTGCTGATCACCACGGGGGCGTGCGCGATCCATTGCCGGTATTGTTTCCGCCGGCATTTTCCCTATTCGGAGGCGCCGCGGGGGATCGCTGGCTGGGAGCCGGCCTTGGCCGCGATTGCCGCCGATTCTTCCCTGGAAGAGGTGCTACTGAGCGGCGGCGATCCGCTAATGCTGGCCGATGGAACCTTGGCCGAACTGGCCGCGCGGTTGGCCGAAATTCCTCACCTGAGCCGGCTGCGGATTCATACGCGGCTGCCGATTGTGATTCCCCAGCGGGTGAACGATGCCTTGCTGGCCTGGCTTACGGCGAGTCGGCTCACCCCGGTGCTGGTGCTGCACGCCAATCATCCGGCAGAAATCGACAGCGAGGTGGCCGCGGCCGTCGGCCAATTGCGATCGGCGGGCGTCTTGCTGTTTAATCAGGCGGTGCTGCTGAAAGGCGTGAACGACCAGGCCAACATTTTGGCCGACCTCTCCCGGCGACTGATCGGACTAGGCGTAACGCCCTACTACCTGCACCAGCTGGATCGGGTGGCCGGGGCGGCCCATTTTGAAGTGCCGGAGCAGCGGGGACTGGAGATCATGTCCACGCTGCGGGCCACCCTGCCCGGCTACGCCGTACCGCGCTATGTGCGCGAGGAACCGGGGGCGACGGCCAAAACCCCCTTGGATTGATCGCACGATCCCAACCCCCCCGGCCCTCTGCTGGGTGGCGTGGCCGAAAAGTAACATGAAAAGACTGTAAGGGGAGACCTGGCCGGGGCTCGGATTCGTGGCCGAATGGCCAGAAGTTACCGCAAGACGGCGGGCTGGGGAGCGTTTTTTGCCGTTCTTGACAGGGGCAGGCCAACCGATAGGATGCTTGTGTATGGCTCGACGCTTGTTCGAGCTTTTTGTTGGCCCTGGATTGTGAAACGATTCACAAAGTCGCTGTTTAAGTGCCGCGGGCGCACTCCAGGGATTGAGTTTACGGCACGAGTTTCCGCTTCCGGTATTGGGTTCATGCAGACCACCGTGGCCGTGCTGCCGGTCGTGCTATTTGTGGTGCTGGCCACCCTGCTCCCCGTGGGCATGTTGGTGATGGGTCGCATTATCGGCCCTCGTCGCAACACCAAGGTGAAGGAAATGCCGTATGAGAGCGGCATGGATCCCATTCACAGCACCAAGCGGCGGTTCGACGTTCGTTTTCATTTAGTCGCCATTGCGTTTTTGGTATTCGATGTGGAATTGCTGTTCCTCTACCCCTGGGCCGTGGCCAGCCGGAACGAAACGGCTGGGATCGACCAGGCGGTACAGCAGGAATTGGTCAGCGGGCGAGGCCTGGTATTTGGCGGCGTGATGCTGTTTACGGCCCTGTTGGCGCTCGGTTTCGCTTACGACTGGAAAAAGGGGGGTTTCCGATGGCGGTAGAACTGCCCGAGAATGTGGTTGTTAGCAAGCTGGATCACCTGGCGAGTTGGTGCCGTAAGAACAGCTTGTGGCCCATGCCCTTCGCCACGGCCTGCTGCGGCATTGAACTGATGGCAACCGGGGCGAGCCGCCACGATCTGGCCCGGTTTGGCGCCGAGGTGTTTCGCTTCAGCCCTCGCCAGTGCGATCTGATGATTGTCGCCGGCCGGGTGGTGATGAAGATGCTGCCGGTGCTGCAACGCATTTGGCAACAAATGCCCGAGCCGAAGTGGTGTATTTCGATGGGCGCCTGTGCCTCGACGGGCGGCGTGTTCGACACCTACTGCGTGGTGCAGGGTGTGGACCGTTTTCTGCCCGTGGATATGTACGTGCCGGGCTGTCCTCCGCGCCCCGAGCAGTTGATTCAAGCGATCATCGACTTGCAAGACAAGATCCAGCACGAGGGCACGCTGACCGGCAAGGAATTCGACGTGGCCTCGCGCCAGGGCCGCAACCGTTCGCTGTTGGAACTGCCGGTGATTCAGCGTTGACCATCCGAACTCCGCGGTTTGCAAGTTTTTCTGCCTGCCGTCTCCCCCCGTTAGCCACCCTGCCAGCACTAACTGCCCGCCATGATTCAGCCGGAAACCATCGAGCAACTGCAAGCCCGTTTTCCCGAGACGGCGTTCAGTGAATTCCGGGGGCAGACTCGGGCGGTGGTGCCGAGAGCGCAGGCGTACGCGGCGCTCGAAATGTTGCGCGGCACGCTGGGCTTTGATCTGCTGGTGGATGTGACCTGCGTGGATTACCTGCACTATCGCGGGGCCGAGCATCGGTTTGGGCTGGTGTACCTGCTGGCCAACACGGTGACCAACGAGCGGCTGACGGTGCGGGTGTATGTGGACGAACCGCGGCTGAACGTGCCGAGCGTGGTGCCGATTTGGCAGGGCGCCGATTGGTTGGAGCGCGAGGTTTACGACATGTTCGGCATCACGTTCGATGGCCACCCCGACCATCGACGCATCTTGCTTCCCGATGAGTTTACGGCGTTCCCGTTGCGGAAGGATTATCCCTTGCGGGGGCGGGGCGAACGTCATAATTTTCCGGTGCTCACTCGGGACCAAGGATAGTTTGCGCCCCGCCTGTTGCGGACGGCGTTCGTTGCGAATGGGTGTCTGCCAGAGATTTTGTACGCGGTAAGACCAAGCCGAAGTTTGGGCCAGGCCGGCCGGAGAAAGTTTTTGCATGCCACTCTCCCCAGCACAAACGCGCGACCTCGTTCATGACGAGCCACAGGAATACCTGTGGACGCTCAACTTTGGCCCGCAGCACCCCGCCACGCACACCACGTTGCGGCTGGTGCTCAAGCTGGAGGGGGAGCGGGTGGTGGACGCCATGCCCGACATTGGCTATTTGCACTCAGGCTTTGAAAAGCTAGGCGAGCATCTGGATTACAACCAGTATGTGACCGTCACCGACCGGATGAACTACATCTCGCCGATGGCCAACAACGTGGGCTGGCATTTGGCGGTGGAAAAGCTGTTGGGCATTGAGTGCCCCAAGCGGTGCCAGTACATCCGCACCATCCTGTGCGAGTTGGCCCGCATCAGCGATCACTTGCTATGCACCGGCGCGATGGGCCTGGACATTGGCGCCTTTACGTTCTTTTTGTATGCGTTCAATCGCCGCGAGCAAATCTACAACATCTTTGAAGAGTTGTGCGGCGCCCGCTTTACGAACAGTTACACGCGGGTGGGGGGCGTAATGCACGATGCCTCGCCACGGTTTGTGGAAAACGTGCGGCAGTTCGTGAAAGAATTTCCCCGCACGCTGGACGACATGGACCGGCTGTTTGCCCGCAATCGCATTTTTGTGGATCGCACTCGCGGGGTGGGCGTGCTTTCCAAGGCGGAAGCCACCAATCGCAGCGCCACGGGGCCGATTGCCAGGGCCAGCGGGGTGGCGCGGGATCTCCGCAAGGATGAGCCCTACATGATTTACCCCGAGCTCGATTTTCAGGTGTGCTGCGCCACGGCCGGCGACAGCTACGCGCGATATTACGTGCGGATTGCCGAAATGCGGGAAAGCCTGAAGATCATTCACCAGGCCATTGAGAATTTGCCCAGCGGGCCGGTGAATGTAAGTGTGGGCGAGCGTGTGATCCAGCCTGACAAGCGGCAGGTGTATAGCACGATCGAGGGCACGATCACGCACTTTGAGCTCACCATGAGCAATCGCGGCTTTGACGTGCCGAGCGAAGAGATTTACAACGCCACGGAAACAGCCAACGGGGAGTTGGGTTTTTACCTGGCGGGCGATGGCAGCGACGTGGCGTACCGGGCGCGGACGCGTCCGCCTTCGTACATACATTTTGCCCTGTTCCCCGACCTGATTCGCGGCCACACCTTGAGCGACGTGGTGGCGGTGCTGGGGAGTTTGAATATTATCGCGGCGGAGTTGGACCGGTAAGGATCGTGCCTTTGGGTTTAGCATAATCTTGAAGGACGAGGACGTAGCTATGAAGCCAGAGAACGTCACTTATTCGGCGGAGTTGGAAAAGGATTCAGACCTCAAGGCAAAGGTTGCGCAAGCTTCGAATTGGTTGCAGGATGTGATAACGAAGAACGACGTGACCGCTGCGTGGGATTATGGCCAAGATGAACGAGGTCGAGAGCTGATTTCTCTTGAATTGCGGGATTCCTTTCAAGGCGAAGTACATCTGGACTTTGCAACAACTGAGCTAGATGACGTTTACCGAGAACATGTTAAAGGACGATTTTATGAGGCATCCGGCGCACTTGTTCTGGTGGGAACATTCCGAAGTTCTTTGGATGATCTGATTCATGACGTTCAAGATTGGTTGAAAGATTTGCCAGAACGACCGTTCGTTGAAATGTACAAGAAGGAGTTGAACGAGCGTCGCAGCGGAAAATATAGCGCATCGTGCCTGCGGATTGGTTTCAAAGGAAACGAACTTCGCCTGGAGCCAGTGGCTGCATTTGTAATACCCGCGGGATTCAATGGGCGTGTGGATCTGATCGAGCCTGATGATCGCCGCGTGCTCATGCTGCAAGGCACCCACGATTGGCAATGGGTTATCGAAGGCTTGGTGCCTCGGCTGGAGCCAGTTACGAAGGACAATTTCTTGGAGGTTGTTAAGGAGGCGGTAGCGTGAATCCGTTGGATGCGATTCGCGACTGGCATGCCTCAACGAAGGAGGCGATTCGAGTTGCCCGGCGGTCCTTAAACAAACGAAGCGACTTTCCACAATTGATCGAACCCAAACACAAGAGATTTTTCGATACTGATCGGATTGTTGTGGAGAGCGAGCTCAGCCTGGGGGAAGAGTGGATTGACAATCTTGCCGTGCTGCACTTGGTGGCGACGTTTGAGCGAATCTTGCGTCAGCACATTCGCGAGCTCGTGACCAAGGCCCAAAGAAACGCGAGCGAGGTCACTCGTCAAGTTCTCACTATCTGTCGGGAAGAAACTGAGTATTGGAGACTTTCGGAACAGTTGCTTGAATCCTTTGTAACCGTGGAGGCCTCGATTCGAGGTCAAGTAAGGCAAGCCGTAAAATTTCGCGATTGGGTGGCCCACGGGCATCACCTGGACGATCGTGCCCCCGACAATATATAGCCCCAATTTGCCCACCAGATTCTCACTACTTTTCTGCTGCAAGCGAATTTGATTTCATCATGACGATGCCGACCGAAACCCAGCGGATCTTAACCGACGAAATGATCGCCGAGATTCAGGCGTTCATTCCGCGGTATCCCAGCAAGCAGGCGGTCACGCTGCCGGCCTTGCATATCGTAGATCACTATCTTCGCCACGTGCCCTATCAGGCGGTGGTCGAGGTGGCCGAGATTCTGGAATTGGCGCCGGCGCAGGTGCAAGACACGCTCAGTTTTTATGGCTATTTCAAGCAGGATGCCCCGCACGGTCGCACGCGGGTGTGGGTTTGCCGCTCGATTAGCTGTGCCTTGCGAGGTGGCGAAGCCGTGCTGAGTCATCTGTGCCATAAGTACCATGTGGAGCCGGGCGGGACTTCCGCCGACGGAAAAGTGACGATTGAGTTGGCCGAATGTCTGGGAGCTTGTGAGTACGCGCCCTGCATGCTGGCTGGCGAACAACTGGTGAAGAACCTCGAGCCCGATTCGGCCGCGACTTACCTTGATCGATTGGATTGAGCATGCCTTGCCCTCAGGAATTGCCGGCCCACCCCTCTTTGCCGAGAATTTTGCCGTGAGTGATTTTGAACCGGTCTTGCTGGCCAACATTCATAAAGAAGACAGCCATACGCTCAAAGTGTATGAAGCTGCCGGCGGCTATCAGGCATTGCGGCGCGTGCTCCAGGAAATGACACCCGCGGGGGTGATCGACGTGGTCAAGGAGAGTGGCCTGCGAGGGCGAGGCGGGGCCGGTTTCCCCTGCGGCATGAAATGGTCGTTCCTGCCGAAAGACCATCCTGGCCCGATCTATATGTGCGTGAACGCCGACGAGAGCGAGCCGGGCACATTCAATAACCGAATTCTGATGGAGCTCGATCCGCACCAGGTGATCGAAGGCATCATCATCGGTTGCTTCGCCACGCGAACCACGACGTCTTACCTCTATATTCGCATTGAGTACCCACTGGCTTACAAGCGGCTGCAGCAAGCCATTGACGAGTGCTACGCGGCGGGGCTGCTCGGCAAGAACATTTGCGGCAGCGAGTTCTCGCTCGACTTGTACTTGCACCGCGGAGCGGCGGCTTACATTTGCGGCGAAGAGACCGGCTTGATCGAAAGCCTGGAAGGCAAGCGGGCCTGGCCGCGAATCAAGCCCCCGTTCCCGGCCGTGGAAGGCGTGTTTCGCAAGCCCACGGTGGTGAACAACATTGAAACCATGGCCTGCGTGACGCACATCATGGCGCGGGGGGCGGACTGGTTCAAGTCGATCGGCGTGCCGGCCGACCCCAACAACCCGCGCGATGTGGGCAGCTACGGTCCCAAGCTGTATTGCCTGTCGGGCCATGTCAACAAGCCGGGCTGCTATGAGGCGCCGCTGGGCATCACCTGCCGGCATTTGATCGAAGAGTATGGCGGCGGCGTGTGGAAGGGCCGCAAAGGCAAGGCGGCCATTCCCGGCGGCATTAGCATGGGTTTGCTGACGGAACCTGAGTTCGATACGCCGCTCGACTTCAACGCCCTGGGCAAGGTTGGCTGCCTGGGGTTGGGAACGGCGGCCGTGGTGGTAATGGATGAAACCGTGAGCATGGTCGATTTCCTGCATAACAGTTGCCGGTTCTTCTCGCACGAAAGCTGTGGGCAATGCACCCCTTGCCGCGAAGGCACGTCGTGGTCGGTGCGGATGCTCGATCGGATTCGCGCCGGACGCGGCCGGTTGAAAGACTTGGACTTGCTGCTGGAGATTGGCGATACCATCGGCATTATCCCCGGCACCACGATTTGCGGACTGTCGGATGGCGCCGCCTGGCCCATCAAGAATGCCATCCGCAAATTTCGCGATGAGTTCGAGGAATATATTCGCCGCACCAACCCTCATGGCTATGCCGAAACCCGGCCGGTCGAAGCCATGGAAGTCGTCGGCATCCACTAAGGATCAATGAGCATTGGACGCCGAGATGCGAACCGTCCGAGGGCTCGCGTCATCCGGCATCGGTTGAACCAGGAACATTATGGCAACGGTTATCATCAACGATCAGGAAGTCGCTATCGGCGATAACGAGCGGCTTAATGGCATTCAGGCCGCCAGTCGGGCCGGTGTCGCAATTCCGCACTACTGCTGGCATGCCGGCTTGTCGGTGGTGGCCAGTTGTCGCATGTGCCTGGTCGAAACCGGCACCCGCAATCCGGAAACCGGCCAGGTTTCCATGCTGCCCAAGCTGGTGCCGGCCTGCCAAACCCCCGCCAAAGACAACACGGTCTTTGTCACCGAAAGCGAAAAGGTCAAACAGGCCAGGGCGTTTGTCGAAGAGGCGCTGCTGATCGATCACCCGATCGATTGCCCCATTTGCGACAAGGCGGGCGAGTGCTACCTGCAAGACTATCACTTTGAGCATGGGCAAAAAGAACGCCGGGCCGACATCAAGCCGTTCACCAGCCGCAAGCGGCCGATGGGCGATACGGTCATGCTGTTCGTCGATCGCTGTGTGATGTGTACCCGCTGCGTGCGATTCTGCCGCGAGGTGACGGGCACCAGCGAGCTGATGGTGATCAATCGCGGCAGCCACGAAGAAATCGACGTGTTCCCCGGCTATCCGCTCGAGAACAAAATGTCGGGCAACGTGGTCGACCTGTGCCCCGTGGGCGCCCTGGGTGATCGCGACTTTCTGTATGAGCAGCGGGTGTGGTTCATGAAGAATCACAAGTCGGTTTGCGCCGGCTGTTCCACCGGCTGCTCCATTTGGGCCGACGAGAACCAGGATCATCTCTATCGGTTGCGTCCGCGGGAAAACATGCAGATCAATAAATGGTGGATGTGTGACGAAGGCCGGTATGGCTTTCATTACATTCACAGCGATCGCCGCCTGATAGGTCCGGGCCGGCGGACGGCCGCTGGCATGGCCAACCAATCGGCCGATGCCCAAGTGGCGGCCAGCGCCCTGATGGAAGGCTTTCAAAACGCCGAGTGGGAACATGTGTTTGCGGAGTTGCCCGCCGCCCTGGGCAAGGCTTCGCGACTGGCGGTGGCCCTGTCACCGTTCCTCACCGTGGAGGAAGCCTACCTGCTGGCGAAATTTGCCCGCGGCGTGGATGAGAACGCGCTAATCGCGGTGGGCCATGTGCCGGTGGTGGGTGAAGACATTGCCTATCCTTCTGGCTTTACCATTCATGCGGAGAAGTGCCCTAACCGTCGCGGGGTGGAAGAAATCGCCAAGCATTTCAGCGGCGCATTGACAAGCTGGCCGGAATTGTTATCGAAGGTGGCTGCCGATGGCATCGACGCGGTGTGGGTCACGGGGGCCTATCCGCACGAATGGGTCAGCGATGAGGTCGTCGCCAAGCTAAAGGCCGCTTCGCTGCTCGTGGTGCAAGATATTTTTCCCTCGCCCCTGGCCCGGCAGGCGGCGTGGGTATTGCCGGCCGCGGCGTTCGGCGAGCGGGCCGGGTCTTACGTGAACCATGCCGACCGCCTGCAATCGTTCGATTGGGCCGTGCGACCTCCGCAAGGGGCGCGGACCGAGGGGAGCGTGTTCTGGCGATTGCTGGGCGAAGCGGGCATGTACCGGCCGAAAGAAGTGTTGCGGCAACTGGCCGCGGAGATCCCCTACTTTGCCTTGGCGATCGACACCATTCCCGAGCAGGGCGTCGATCTGAAACTCAACCTGCTGGCCCAGGCCTGAGCCACCGCCGCACCGAGCGGAGGAGGCTCGCGAGAGAATTACATGCTGGAAGCCCTGATCAAAATTGCGTTGATGCTGTTTGTCTTGATGACGGCCACGGCCTACTTCGTGCTGCTCGAGCGCTGGGTGGCCGCGTGGGTGCAAGACCGCATTGGCCCCAACCGGGTGGGCGTGCCGCTCACCAAGATTCGCCTGTGGGGAATGGGACAACCGCTGGCCGACGGCCTCAAGATGCTCTTCAAAGAAGAGTACACGCCCAGCCATGTCGATAAATTCCTGTACAGTTTGGCCCCGATCAGTTTGATGGCGTCGGCCTTGGCCCTGTGGGCCGTGGTTCCCTTCGGCAGCATCGATATGGGGAGCTACGGCGTGCTGCACCTGGTGGTGGCGCCGGGCATCGATGTCGGCCTGATCTACGTGTTCGCCTTGAGCAGCGTGGGCGTGTATGGCGTGATCCTCGGCGGCTGGGCCAGCAACAGCAAATACAGCTTTCTTGGCGCGCTGCGCAGCAGTGCCCAGCTGATTGCCTACGAAGTTCCGCTGGGGCTCGGCATTCTGGGCGTGATTCTCATGTCCAACTCGCTGCGGCTGGAAGATGTGATGACCGCCCAGGCGGAAACCGGCGTGTGGTTCGCGTTCATTCAGCCGATTGGCTTTTTGGTGTTCTTGGTGGCAGCCTGCGCCGAGGCGGGGCGTCTCCCCTTCGATTTGCCGGAAGCCGAGCAGGAACTGATTGGCGGGTATCACACGGAGTATGGCTCGATGCGGCTGGTGATGTTCGCCAGTGCCGAGTTCATTCACATGATCACGGCTAGTGTGTTGATTGTGATTTTGTTCCTTGGCGGCTGGCACCTGTGGGGCGTGACTGGCAGCGAGCCCGTGGTGGGTTGGGGAGTCGGGTTGCTGCGGGTCGCCATATTGTTGCTCAAAACATTCATCATGATTTTCCTGTTCATGCTCGTTCGCTGGAGTTGGCCTCGGTTCCGCTTCGATCAACTAATGAGCCTGGCGTGGAAGGTGATGCTCCCCTTGGGCATGGTCAACCTGGTGATCGTGGCCGTGGCCGTGGAGTACTTCAACGACACCCTGACCCAGCGACCCTGGTTTTCGGCCGCCGTGATGTGGGGCATTGCGATTGGCGTGTGGTTGTTGACGGCGTTCATCAATCCCCGCCGAGAGGACAACAACCGCCCTCGCCGAGATTGGCAACGTGGGGATGCCCTGGGCGCGAATCCGCGGCCGGGCGATCCGACCGATGTTGACGCCGATCTCGCGGCCCCCATGCACGTTTGATCCGCCCCCCAGCAACTTTTCGGCCAGCCATTCGCCACCTAGAAAACGATTCATGAAAGAAAACGATCCCAACATCACCTGGATTGAGGAGCCCAAGCTGGGTCTGGCGGGCCGGATGTATTTGCCGCTGCTCATCAAGGGCCTCACCACGACCACTCGGCACCTGTTCTCCAAAAAGATGACGGTGAGCTATCCCGACGTGGAGCCGACCATTCAAAACCGGCTCAACTATCGGGGTGTGCATCGTTTGAACAAGGACGAGCAAGGTCGGGTGAAGTGCGTGGCCTGCTTCTTGTGCGCCACGGCTTGCCCTGCCCATTGCATCGACATCATCGGCGCCGAAAGCCCCTGGCCCGACCGGGAGAAATACCCGGAGTCGTTTGTGATCGACGAATTGCGGTGCATCTTCTGCGGCATGTGCGAAGAAGCCTGCCCCGTGGATGCGATCGAGCTGACCAGCCTGTACAACCTGACCGGCCGCAGCCGCGAAGAAATGGTGTTTGATAAAGAAAAGCTGCTGAGCGTGTACGACGCCACGATTGACGCCGAGCCGATGAAGTCCGCCAGCCTGGGAGGCACCTTGTGAGCACAACGGGATGGTGGATGGGCGGCGCGACGCTGGCCAGTGCCATTGGCATGTGGCTGATGTTGCCTCGCGGCCGAGGCGGCGGACGCTGGATCGGCGGCCTGCTGGGAGTGATTGGGCTGGCGCTGTTTGCCTCGCAACTAACAAGTCTGGGAGATTGGCTCAGCGACAGCCTGTTTGCCGTGTTGGCGGGCGTAACGGTCGGGGCGGGCGTCGCCACGGTGACCTTTCGCAACCCCGTGTACTGCGCGGTGTGGTTTGCCTTGTGTCTGCTGGGCAGCGCCGGGTTGTTTTTCTTCCAAGGCGCCCAGTTTTTGGGCGTGGCGACGGTGGTGGTTTATGCCGGGGCCATTCTGGTCACGCTGCTGTTTGTGCTGATGCTGGCCAACCCCGAAGGCCAGGCCCCGTACGACCGCCGCAGTTGGGAGGCCCCGCTTTCGGCCACCGCTGGCATGGTGATGGTCGGGATTCTTACGCTAACGATTGTTGGTTCGCTGCGGCCAGCCACGCCGCTGCTGCGAACGCAAGTCGTGCAGGCTTTGAGCAACTATCGCCCCGAGTCGGGGCTCGCGGATCGGTGGGCCCAACATCTCAAGTCGGTTTCACTGCGCGACTCGGCGGCCGGGCCGGTGCTGCGACTGGGATGGTCCAACGGCATGGAGCTGATGCTCGATCAACCCCGGTTGCAAACCTTGCTGGCCAGCGAAGTGTCGCAGTTGCAAGGCGACTTTATCCTGGAGAACGTGCCTGCCGAAGACGTGCTTCGCGCCGCGCACGTTTCGCGGTTGGGCTCGCTGCTGTTCACCAGGCATTTGATCGCGGTGGAGGTGGCCAGCGTGCTGCTGCTGGCGGCCCTGGTGGGCGCCACGGCCATTGTGATTCATTCGCGGATCAGCGAGCAAAAAGAGGCTGCCATGGCCGCCTCGGGCCCCGCGGGCGCGGAACAGGGAGCCAACCATGGTTGAAGTCAACCTGCTGCAAAATTACCTGATTGTGGGCGCCATCCTGTTTGGGCTGGGCCTGGTCGGCTTCTTGAGCCGCCGCAACATGATCGTGATGTTTCTCTGCGCCGAAATGATGCTGCAAGGCGTCTCCATCAGCCTGGTGGCCTGGGGACGGTATCACAGCGATTGGGGCGGGCAGATTCTCGTCATCTTCATTCTCACCGTGGCAGCCTGCGAGGCGGCCGTATTGATGGCGCTGGTGATGATGCTGTTTCAGCGAACCGGCAACCTCGATATCGCCGTGTGGCAGTCGCTGCGTGAAGAAAACCAGCCGGAGTTCGTCGAGGCCGACGAGCAGGAACCCAAGGAAGAAGAGGATCGCTGGCCGCAGTTGGTGCCCGCTGGCGTGGAACCAGAACACGACCCCGAGGAGACGGCATTCCGCTCCCATGTTTGAGATCACCACACTCCTACCCCTGATTCCAGCCTTGCCGCTGGCATCCACGCTGCTTACGGCCGCCTTGGGCAAACGCGTGCTCAAGTCGCACAGCCATTGGCCCACCATCCTGGCCTTTGCCGGTTCGTTCCTACTGGCGCTGATGCTGCTGATCCAAGTCAACCGCGGGGCGTCGGTGGCGGAACATGCCGCGGATGATCAGGGCACGGCGGACATCGCCCCCAGCGTCTCGCCCTTGGCAGGCGACGCCAGCCAAGCGCCGGCAACGAGCACCGTGGGCTTCGAAGTCGTGCGTTCGCTCTGGACGTGGGCCAACGTCAACCAAGCGCTGGGCAACAACAACTTTCGGATTGAAGTCACCCTCCGCGCCGATCCGCTGACCTCGATCATGCTGGTGATGGTCACCTTTGTGGCGACCCTGGTGGCGATTTACGCCGCCGGCTATATGCACGATGACCCCGGCTACTGGCGATTCTTTACCTACGTGTCGCTGTTCGTGTTCTCCATGACCATGCTCGTCAGCGTGAGCAACTTCGCGCTGCTGTTCGTGTTCTGGGAAGCGGTCGGCGTGTGCAGCTACCTGCTGATCGGGTTCTGGTTCCAAAAGCCAGAAGCCGCGGCGGCCGGCAAGAAGGCATTCCTGGTCAACCGGATTGGCGACTTCGGTTTCACGCTGGGCGTGTTTCTCATTTGGACCACCTTCGGCACGCTCGACTTTCACGACAGCGTAACGCCCGCGGCGGCAACTTCCCCGGCCAAGGCACGAACGACTGTCGCGACCGCGGAGCAAGCTCCGGCCCAAGGCAACGTGGTGCATGGCGTGCTGGGTCAGCATTATCTGTCCACCAGCTACGCCCAGCTTCCCAACCATCCGCTGGGCGGCAGCAAACAAACGCTGTTCTTGGCGATTTGCCTGCTGCTGTTTGTCGGCTCGTGCGGCAAGAGCGCGCAGTTCCCGCTGCACGTGTGGTTGCCCGACGCCATGGAAGGCCCCACGCCGGTGAGCGCGCTCATTCACGCCGCCACGATGGTCACCGCCGGCGTATACTTGGTGGCCCGCACGGCGCCGCTGTTTTTGGAATCGCAATCCGCCTATTACGTGGTGGCCATCGTCGGCGGCTTTACCGCACTGATGGCGGCCCTGATCGCGGTCACCCAGACCGATCTCAAGCGGGTGCTGGCCTATTCCACCGTGAGCCAGTTGGGCTACATGTTCCTGGCTTTAGGAACCTGCACGCTGGCCGGCTACACGGCGGCCATGTTCCACCTGTTCTCGCATGCGTTCTTCAAGGCCCTGCTGTTTCTCGGGGCCGGCAGCGTGATGCATGCGATGGGCGGCGTGATCGACATGCGGCATTTCAGCGGCCTGCGGCGGCTCATGCCCTGGACCCACTGGACCTTTCTGATTGGCAGCCTGGCCCTCTCGGGCATTTTCCCGTTCTCCGGCTTTTGGAGCAAAGACGCCATCTTGGGAGCAGCCCACGATGGCGGCCCCAACGGCCCGGCCCCGATTTTTACCGTGCTGTACTACGTGGGCCTGTTTGCCGCGTTCCTCACGGCGTTTTACACCTTCCGGGCGTTCTTCATGACCTTTTACGGCCAGGAAGAAATTCCCCCCGAAGCCGGTCACCACGCGCACGAGTCACCCCGCAATATGACCATTCCCTTGGCCATTTTGGCGGTGTTCGCGGCGGGCGTGTGGATGTTTGCGACCCCCTTTGCCGACCTGCTCGGCCATACGCCCTCGCTGGCGTACGCCGGAATTCGCGCCACGGGGCCGGCCGAAGAGTTCCATATGAGCGTGGCGATTACCAGCACCATCATCGCCGTGTGCGGGGTGGGCCTGTCGGCCCTGCTGTATCTCAAGGGAGGGCAACTGCTGGGCACGCTCACGGGCGCGGCCAAAACGGTGTACGTGTATCAGCTTTCCCATGGAAAGTTCTTCTTCGATCAGATTTACGCGATTGTCATTCTGGGGCCAATCTGGGTGCTCGCGTACGTGTGTGCGTTCGTCGATCGCTTGCTGGTGGATGGGCTGGTGAATTTGCTCGGATGGATTCCCAAGGCGATCGGCGCGCTGTTGCGGCCGCTGCAAATTGGCCTGGTGCAGTTTTACGCGCTGGCGATGGTGCTGGGCGTGCTGGTGTTGATCGGTAGTCTGTTGTGGTGAGCCGCGAATGTCGTTTTTGCTGCTGGTAATCGTGTTTTTGCCCCTGGTGGGTGCCTGCATGCTGTGGGCCATGCCCGAGGCCGGCCGTGAGCCGTCGCGCATGGTCGCGCTGTTGTTTACCGTGCTCACGCTGGTCCTCGCCGTGGCCCTGGTGAGCCAGTATGCGCCGGGCGAAGACAACCGCTCCGGAACCTATCGCGCCGACGCTCCCGCCACGAGTTCCGCCGATGAATTCGCCGAAAGCGAATATCCTTGGTTATCGCTCCCCGAGTCAGGGCTCGATATTCGGTTTTCGTTTGGGCTCGACGGCCTCAGCTTGTGGATGTTTGCCCTGACGGCCCTGCTGATGGTCACGGCCGTGCTGGTGAGTTGGGAGGCGATCAAAGACCGCGCCCCCGGCTTCTATGCCCTGCTGCTGTTGCTCGAAACCGGCATGCTGGGCGTGTTCGCCTCGCGCGACATTCTGTTGTTCTACGTGTTCTTCGAGTTCACGCTGATCCCGCTCTTCTTCTTGATTGGCATTTGGGGGTCGGAGAACAAACGCTACGCCGCCATCAAGTTTTTCCTGTACACCCTCACCGGCAGCGTGCTCACTTTCCTGGGTCTGCTCTCAATCGTGTTGTGGGTGTATTTCAACCAGGATTTCACGGGCGATGGAGTACGGCCCCTCACGTTCTCCATTTATCAACTCAAAGAGCAATTGGCCCTGCATCCGATCGATCCCAGCATTCAAGTTTGGATCTTTTTGGCCCTGTTCGCCGGGTTTGCCATCAAGGTGCCGCTGTTCCCGCTGCACACCTGGTTGCCGCTCGCGCACGTGCAAGCGCCCACGGCGGGGTCGGTGTTGCTGGCTGGCGTGCTGCTCAAGATTGGCACCTACGGCTTTGTACGGTTCAGTCTGCCGATGCTGCCCGACGCCACGGTTATCTGTATGCCCTGGGTGCTGGGGTTGGCGGCGGCCGGCATTGTATATGGCGCCCTGGTGGCACTAGCGCAAAGCGATATCAAGCGGCTGATTGCCTATTCCAGCGTGAGCCACCTGGGGTTCTGCATGTTGGGGATCTTCGCCCTGAACAAGCTGGGGATCCAAGGCGGCGTGCTGCAGATGATCAACCACGGTATTTCCACCGGCGGCCTGTTCGCCATCGTAGGCATGATCTACGAGCGCTACCACACTCGCGAAATCCGCGAACTGGGAGGGCTTGCCAAACGCACGCCGCTGCTGGCCGTGTTCATGGTGCTGTTTACTTTTTCCAGCATTGGACTGCCAGGCTTGAATGGCTTTTCGGGCGAGTTCCTGCTGCTCACCGGCATGTTCCAGCGGGGCTTCACCGATACCGGAGCCGGGGGCGGCGATCTGCGGCTGTTTGCCGTGCTGGGCGTGAGCGGCGTGGTATTGGGGGCGTGGTACATGCTGTACCTGGTGCAGCGAACATTCTTTGGCCGGTTGAAAGAACCGCCGCACGAGCCGCATGAGGCCCCCGTTCGCGATATGTCGTGGCGCGAGGTTTCGGCGCTGGCCCCCTTGGCCGTATTCGTATTCTGGATTGGGTTGCATCCCGCGTTCTTCTTGGACCGCATGAGCGATACGCTCGACCCCATTGCGGTTGAATTGGATCAGCGCGTGAAGGCCAGTTTTGCCCCGGCCACCGCAGCACACCTGACCCCGCCGATCAACACCGCTCACTCAGCGATGATCGGCGACTGAGTCCTTAAGAATTGCATTCACAGCAGACCGGCCGTTTTCATCCTTCCCTGAACCATTCGCACCGCCAACACCCAGAGACCGACCCGACGTGAACGCGTACCTGACATTGCCCACGATCGAGTTGCTGCTGCCAGAAATGGTGGTGGCCGGCGGCGCCACGTTGATTCTGATGCTGGCTGCGTTCTGGCGAGGCTCCCACCGGTGGACAGGCCTGGCCGCCATTTCGCTCGTGGCCGCCGCCTGGTTCCTGTATCAACAGGCTCCGCTGCCCACAACCTCGGGGCCACTCGCGGCCGATGCGCTGGCGATCTTCTTGCGTTGGCTGGTGCTGGGGCTGGGGTTCCTGTTGTTGCTGTTGATGTCGGGGTCGGGCGATAGCCGCCAGCAGGGCGAAAATATCGCCATGCTGCTGTTTATTGTCTGTGGCAGCATGCTCGTGGCCGGCAGTGACGAACTGGTGCTGATGTTCCTGGGGCTCGAGCTCGTATCGATCCCCACCTACATCCTGCTGTACCTGGGCCGGCACGATGCGGCCAGCCAGGAAGCGGCCGCCAAGTACTTCTTCCTCAGCATTTTGTCGTCGGCCATCCTGCTCTATGGCTTCAGCTTTCTCTATGGACTGTCGGGCGAAACGCAATTGAGTTTGATCGCCGAAAACCTACGCGGCGCCGCGGCCGATCGCGCTAGTTGGAAAACGCTGGGAGCCCTGGCATTGGTGCTGGTGTTTGCCGGGTTGGGCTTTCGCATCGCGGCGGTTCCCTTTCACTTTTACGCGCCCGATGTTTACCAGGGCACCAACCATGGCAACGCGGCTTTACTTTCCGTGATTCCCAAGGCGATTGGCTTCGCGGCCCTGATTCGCATTACCACGCTGGCCATGCCCAGCCTGGAAAGCTATGGCTGGCGGCTGGCCTTGATTCTCTCGCTGCTCACCATGACGATCGGCAACCTGCTGGCCCTGTGGCAAGACAACTTGCGCCGCCTGTTCGCTTATTCGTCCATTGCCAATGCCGGTTACATGCTGATCGGCGTGGCGGCCGCGTTTGCCAATTCAGATTCTGGCGAGCCCGGCGCCCTCAATGGCATCGGCGCTACGATCTTCTTCCTGGTGATTTACTCGGTGGCCACCATTGGCGTGTTTGCCACGCTTACCTGGCTGGGTAGTCGCGAGCGGCAGGTCGAGCACATGGACGATTTGGCGGGCGTCGGCAGCACGCACCCCTTTGCCGGCATCATGATGGCGGTGTTCATGTTCAGTCTGGCGGGCATTCCACCCTTGGCTGGCTTTTGGGGTAAGTTCGAGGTCTTCCTGGCCGCCCTGGGCGTTGATGCGGATCGGGCGGTTGTCGGCAGTTCAATGCGTAACTGGTTTCTGATGCTGGCGGTGGTGGGCGTGATCAACGCCGCGATTGCCGCCGCGTATTACCTCCGCATCATTTCGGTCATGTATTTCCGTTCGCCGCTCACGTCGCCCAAGGCCGAAGGGGGGCCCGCCGCCTTTGCCGCGGCCCTGCTTAGCGCCGTGCTGGTGGTACTGCTGGGCATTGCACCAACACCGCTGCTGCGAAGCGCCGATCGTGCCCTGCAACCGCGTGAAGCGGCGCCTGCGGCGGCCGCGGCCGAGCCTGCGCCATCTCCAGCTAACATGGCCGCCATCGCGCAAGAGTGATTCAACACAGGGTAAACCGGGGCAAACCGGCCAGCCATTCCGCGAGCCCATACCAACCGCAGAAAGGCCAGGGTCAGCCACCATGCCGGAGTAGGCCCGAAAAGTGGCTGTTTGCATGCGCAGGGGAGAAACCCAATCGATGAAGCCCCGACACCTGATCTGGGAGAGTCTTCGCTTTCATTGGCGAGTGAATTTGGCGGTGGCCTTGGGCGTGATGGCCGGAACCGCCGTGCTCACCGGCGCCTTCTTTGTGGGCGATTCGGTGCGGGGGAGCCTGCGCGATTTGGCATTCCATCGCCTGGGAGCCATCGACGAGGCCCTGGTGGCGCCCACGTTTTTTCGTGGCGAACTGGCCAACGAGCTCGCCGCCAGGCCGGAGTTCTCCCGGCACTTCAAGGCAGCCTTGCCGGCCATCTTGCTTCAGGCAGGGCTGATTCACAATGCCCAGGATGGCGCTGGGAAGAGTGCGACCATGTTCTCGGGGCAAGTGAATATTGTGGGGGCGGACGATGGCTTTTGGCAGCTCGATCCACTTCTGGCCGCCCACCCGCCCGGCTTGAACGAAGTGGTTCTTAACCAACAGGTGGCCGACGAGCTTTCGCCCAAGGACGCGCAGGGAAACATCATCGCGGCCAGCCAGTTGAAGTTGGGCGACGAGGTGCTGCTCAAGTTGCAGCAGGCCAACCAGGTGAACGCCGATAGCGTGTTTGGCCGCAAAACGGCCACGGTCGAAACGCGGCGGCTCACCGTGATCGCCATCATTCCCACCGCCGGTCTGGGGCGGTTCGGACTGCGCCCCAATCAACAGCTGCCAGCCAATGCGTTCACTTCGCTCTCCACGCTGCAATCGCTGCTCGATCGCCGCGGCCGCGTGAACGCGATTTTGGTTACCGGCAAACAGGGACCCGGCCAAGACCCGAATCCCGCGGCGTCCGGAGTGCTCAACGAAATTCTCGCCCCCACGCTGGCCGATTATGGCATCAGCATCGCCAAAACCAAACGTGGCGACCATAGCGTCACCACCGATCGCATGCTGTTCGACGATGCGCTCGAAACAGCGGCCCACCAGGCCTACGATTCGCTGGCGGGGCAGTCGTCGCTGACTTACCTGGCCAATTGGATTTCGGCGGGTCCTGGTCCCACTGTGCTGGCGGCGGCCGGCATGCTCGGTGGCACGGCCTACCCGCTCGAAGCCCAGATTCCATACTCCACCATCACGGGTTTGAATTTCAGCGACGCCCCCCCGCTTGGCCCTTGGGTCGATATCGATGGCAAAACGCTACCCCCTTTGGGACCGAACGAGATTGTGCTTAACCGCTGGGCATTTGATGATCTTCGCGACCAGCTTCGCGAGACCGGTGGCGACCTCAAGGTGGGCGATGAAATACGCCTGACCTACTTCACTCCCGAGCACGACTACGACGGCACGGGTGAAATCACCACGCCCTTCAAATTGGTCGGCGTGGTTCCCCTGGATGATGAATCGCCGGCCAACGATGCGGCCTTCACCCCCGAGGTGCCGGGCGTTACCGATCAAGCATCGATCGAAGACTGGGATCCGCCGTTCGAGTTTTATCAGAGCCGCGTGCGGCCCATCGACGACCAATACTGGGAGGAATACAAAGCCACGCCCAAGGCTTTTGTTTCATTGAATCAGGCCCAAGAATTGTGGGGCACGTCCCGGTTCGGTCAAACGACCTCTGTTCGTATTCCCCCGGCAGAGGGCGTCACCGCGGACAGCCTGGCCGCCAAACTCACGCTCGATCCGGCTTCGCAGGGCTTTCGCTTTCAGCCGGTCAAGGCTCAAGGTTTGCAAGCGGCGACGGGCACCACTCCCTTTTCGGGGCTGTTTATCGGTTTCAGCTTTTTCATCATTGCCTCGGCGGTGATGCTGGTATCGCTGCTGTTCCGCTTGGGCACCGAGAACCGCGCCGAGGAAATTGGCGTGCTCCTGGCCCAAGGGTTTTCGCGTTCTCGCGTCCGTGGGTTGCTCGCCGCCGAAGGGCTGGTGATTGCCATGCTCGGTGGCCTGATTGGCGTAGGCGTGGGCGCTGGTTATGCCTGGCTCATGATCTATGGCCTGAGAACCTGGTGGGTGGCGGCCATCAGCACGCCTTTCCTCACGTTGCACATGACGCCCCTGAGTTTGGTGCTCGGCTTTGCCTCGGGCGTGTTGATTTCGTTCCTGGCCATCTGGTGGACCTTGCGCCGCATGCGGCATCTTTCGGTGCGGCGGTTGCTCGCGGGACAAAGCCAGGAAGAATCGGCCGCCTTGCCAGCGCAGGCATTCTGGAGCCGTGTGGTCGGCGGGGTGTTGGTGCTGGCCGCGGTAGGCATGGCCGCGTGGGGCGCTACTTCTGGCGGTGAATCGCAGGCCGGGGCCTTCTTTGGCTCCGGCGCGGCGGCGCTGGTTGGTGGACTAACGCTGCTATGGTCACAACTTCGTCGAGGCGCGACGGGTGACCTGGTGCGGGTCGGCGGCTCGCCGATTATGCGCATGGCCGCTCGCAATGGAGCCCGACAACCTGGCCGCAGCACGCTGACGATCGGTTTGGTGGCGGCGGCCACGTTCTTGATTGCGGCGCTCTCGGTGTTTCGCATCGACCCGCGTCAGCAAGAACCTCGCAAAGACAGCGGCAACGGTGGCTTTAGCCTGGTGGCCGAAGCAGCCACGCCGATCGCCATCAACCTCAACGACACCTCCGCCTTGGCATTGGAAGGCGGCTTGCAAGACGACGAGGCGCAACAACTGAGCGCCGCCAAATTCTGGCCCTTCCGCGTGCTGCCAGGCGAAGACGCCAGTTGCCGCAACCTGTATCAAACCGTGCGACCTCGCATTCTTGGTGTGCCTGAGAATTTCATCCAGCGGGGTGGTTTCGATTGGGCCTCGTCGGCCGCCCAAACTCCCGAAGAACAGGCCAACCCTTGGCTGCTGCTCACTTCCGATGCCGGCCAAGACGCCGAGGGCCGCCCTTACGTGCCGGCCGTGATGGACATGAACACGGCCATGTATAGCCTGCACCTGTACAACGTGGGGGCCACGTTTGAGATGGTCGACGACCGCGGTCGCGTGATCCCCATCAAACTGGTCGGCATGCTCCGCAACAGTATTTTGCAGGGTGACGTGCTGATGGCCGAAAGCCGGTTTCTCCCGCTGTTTCCCCAGGTCAGCGGCAATCGCTTCTTTTTGATCGAAGCCCCGCCGGCCGAACTGGGGGCGGTGGAAACGTCGCTGGAAACGGCCCTGGCCAACTACGGCTTCGACGTGCAGACCTCTGGCTCGCGGCTGGCCGGTTTTCTGGCGGTGCAGAACACTTACCTATCCACGTTCCAAAGCCTGGGCGCGCTGGGCCTGTTGCTGGGAACCTTCGGCCTGGCCACCGTGCAGTTACGGAACGTGTTCGAACGGCGCTCGGAGCTGGCCCTGCTGCGAGCCACCGGGTTCCGCCGCACGCGGCTAGCCCGACTGGTGATGACCGAAAACACCCTGCTGCTCGTCACTGGCCTGGTGATTGGCGGCGCGGCGGCGGCGCTAGCCGTGCTGCCGCACGTCTGGGCCGGCGGGGCAAGCGTGCCTGGCTGGGAACTGCTGGCGATGCTCACCACCATCTTCGTGGTGGGCTTCCTGGCAGGGCTGGTGGCCGTGCGCGCCACGCTCAAGGCGCCGCTGATCCAGGCCTTGCGGGGAAATTAGCCGCGGGTGGCTTACAGCGCGCCGCCGGAAGGCAGTGCGCGTCTTGAAGCCAACAACATGCCGCGACGACGCGAATTCACCTAGAAAGGCGATTCGCTCGGCGCAATTTCCAGCGGCCGGGCCAGCTTGGGAACCATCTTTTCCGCCGAGCGCTCCAGCGCCACTTGCGTCTCGAGTTGGTGCAAGTAATCTCGCACGTTGTCGAACTTGCCTTTGTGCGACTCAAACCCGTACAGGTCGAGCTCGCGAATCGCCTCTTTGGCCGTCCAGCCGTTGTGGCGAATGCGATAGATGGCCGCGGTGACGCCCGTGCGATGCACGCCCCCCCAGCAATGGATGAGCACCGGCTGTTGCTCAGGCTGGTGGAGCAGATCCCAAAAGGCGCTCATATCGTAGGGCGCGCCGGCGGTTTTCTGGCCGGGCGCCGTGGTTCCACAAACGGACCACACGTCGCCGACCGGCATGTCGATGTACTTCACGCCCAACTTGCGGCAGATGGCTTCGTCCCATTTTTCTTGCGAACCGAGGTTCACCACGGTCTTGATGCCGCGGTCGCGAATCTCCTGCTCCAGTTCCGCCGGCTCCAACTGTCCACTGCGATACAGCACGCCCGACTCGATGGGCGTCATGGGATGACGATGGCTGCCCGGCTTCATCGCTTCATAGGTGATGCCAGCCGCGATCGCCGCTCCCACCGCCAAAGGAACCATGAACGAAAGCAAACGACTTTTCCGAGGCGATTTCTGGGTAGACATCCTGTTCTCCCTGATGCTATTGGCTGCGGCGGTCGCCTGGCCGTAGGCTCGATTCCACGCATCCGCCCGTTCTTGGTAGCTTTGCTGGCAGACGGGCGGAAGGCAATCGCTTGCCTCGCCCGTCGGCGCAGGGCTATTTACAGCAGATTTGCGGGCCGCAAGGCAATACGAATCCGTCAGAGGAACCGCCGCCAATCAGCATTCTCTATCGCCGGACGCGGCGTGATCACTTCAAATCGATCCGTATAATCCCAACAAGCAGCCGCCATTTTGAGCGTTCCGACCCAGCCAGCGAACGCCCACCCTTTTCTGGCGTTGGCCCCCGGAAAAATTACAGAGCCACCAAGAAAACCCTCGCAGTCAAAACCCCGCAAGCGGTGCCAGCAAAGGAACCCATGAAGAATAACTTTCGGGCATAGTCGCCTTTCGCTCCGCGAAAGGATTCGCTTTCGCGGAGCGAAAGCCGACTTTGTTTTTCATGCAATCCAAAGCGAGGGTGGCCGTTCGGCGGAGTCGCTATCGCTCCACCGCTGGCGACGAGCAGAAACCCCCATTCGGGAGTTAGAGACGCGCTGAGTTCGGAACGCAGCGGCGAAAGGCAGCGACTACTTGCGAGCCCGCGGATGCTTGAGGGCCAGCCAGACGCCGTTGTCCTTGCTGCTGGCCACGCACTGCTCGATGAAATACATGCCTTCCACGCCGTCATTCACGTTGGGATACACGGTATCGACCTTTTCAAAGTCTTTGCCGTCGGCGCGGAGGATCATGGCGTCGTAGGCAGCCCGATAGATGTTGGCGAAGGCTTCAAAGAACGCCTCGGGATGCCCTGCCGGCAGCCGGCAGGCGGCCTTGCCGGCATCGTTCATGTGCGGGGCATTGGGGTCGCGGGTGTAAATTTGATGGGGCTTGCCGTTCATCCGCACGATCATCTGGTTGGGCTCTTCCTGCCGCCATTGCAGGGCTCCCTTGGTGCCGTCGATTTCGATCGCCAGGTCGTTCTCGCGGCCGTGCGTGATCTGCGAGGCCGTGACGGTTCCCAGCGCGCCGTTCTCAAACCGAATGACAGCGGTGCCGTAATCGTCGAGCTGACGACCTGGCGCGAAAATTCGCAGATGCGCGCTGATCTTTTCCGGCAACAGGCCGGTCATATAGCGGGCCAGGTTATAGGCGTGCGTGCCAATATCGCCGAAACAGCCCGCCGCGCCGCTCTTCGCGGGATCGGTTCGCCAGGCGGCCTGCTTTTGGTTGTCAGACTCCAGCCGGGTTCGCAACCAGCCCTGCATGTAGCTGGATCGCACGGCCTGGATCTCCCCCAGTTCGCCCGCCAGGATCATCGCCCGAGCTTGCCGCACCAGCGGATAACCCGTGTAGTTATGCGTTACCCCGAATACCACGCCCGAGCGATCCACGGTCTGGGCCAATTCTTCGGCCTGCTTCAGATCGTAGGTCAGCGGCTTATCGCACATCACGTTGAAACCGGCCTCGGCGGCAGCCTTGGCAATTTCGAAATGCGTGTGGTTGGGCGTAGCCACCGAAATGAAATCGATCCGCTGATCGGCCGGCAGGTTCTTTTCACCCTGAATAAGGTCTTGAATGGAGCCATACGCCCGGCCGGCCGGAATATCGTAATCCGGCGCCGAGGCCTTGGCCTTTTCAGGGTTCGAAGAGAGAGCGCCCGCCACCAGCGCGGCCCGATTGTCGAGCACGGCCGCCGTGGCATGCACCCGGCCAATGAAGGCGCCTTGACCGCCTCCGACCAGGGCCATGCGAAGCTTGCGATTCAATGGTGCGTTGGTGCCCATGGGCAACGACTCCTCGGCTCAATGCTACTGATCTTCCAAACCCCAGCGGCGGATGATGTCTTCGGCGCCCGGGGTGAGGGCGCGCAGCTTGCCTGCGATCAAGCCCTTGTCCACTGTTCCACCCGCTTGTAGCTTCTTGCCGAGCTTGGCGACCTTGTGCTTGCGATGGCGCCGCCGCCGCAATTCCCGCATGCGTTCGCTTCCCATTTCTGCAAATTCCTCAATCGGATTGGGTTGTGGCCTAAAGTGGTTCGTAATCGTCCCCGTAACTTCCATTGCCCTTTGCCAGGCAAAAGCTGGCAGGGTCAGAAGAAACCAGCATTGTTGGCGTCGGCCGGCACGCCGTCAAGACAACTGCCGCGAATTGCCTCACGATACCCTCGCGGCCGTCGCCCCGAAATGAGGGCCGACGCCAACCCCCCAGGGAGGCGCCCGCAATTCCAGGCTGCCGGTTTCTGTGCTTGGCGTGAATCAGGGCACCCTGCCGATCCCACTTTTGGCCATTTCTCAGTGGCAGTTATCAACCAAAGTTGATATGTTAACGCGGTTGGCAGCCGCATGGGTTGCCGCGCCGCGAACTAACTTCCGTGAGGGACTTCGATGCTTACGCTGCTGGGAAAATCGCAGAATCGGTCGCTGTGTGATGGCGTTTCCAGACGCAATTTCCTTCGCGTGGGCGGGCTGGGGCTGGCCGGTTTGAGCCTGCCGCAACTGCTGCGGGCCGAGGCGGCCAGCAGCAGCGGCAAACGTCCCAAGTCGGTGATTATGATCTACCTGGTGGGCGGTCCCCCCCATCAAGATATGTTTGATCTCAAGCCGGGCGCGCCCCAAGAAATTGCCGGACCGTGGCGACCGATCCAAACCAACGTGCCTGGCATGGAAATCTGCGAGGCATTTCCTCGCCTGGCGCAAATGGGCGACAAGATCGTACCGATTCGCTCGATTGTGGGCTCGCAGCCAGGGCACGATGCGTTCCAGGTTTTCAACGGCCACACCCCTCGGGCCGCCAAACCGGCCGGCGGCTGGCCGCAATTCGGTTCGTCGGTGGCTCGGCTGCAAGGCCCCACGGGCACCGGCACGCCGCCGTATGTCAGTTTGTGCTACACCTGCACGCATGGCCCTTATAACGAGCCCGGCCCCGGGTTCCTCGGTCCCGCGTACAACCCCTTCCGCCCCACCGGTCCCACCCGCGACGACCTGGTGCTCAACGGCATCACGCTCGAACGGCTGGCCGATCGCAAATCGTTGCTTTCCAGCGTGGACCGTTTTCGCCGCGATGTCGATACATCGGGCATGATGACCGGGATGGACGCCTTTACCGCCCAGGCGATGGACTTGCTCACGTCGAGCCGATTGGCCAACGCCCTCGATCTTTCGCAAGAAGATCCCGAGGTGGTGGCCCGCTACGGCACGGGCGACCCCACCAAGTTTATGGACGGCAACGGAGCCCCGCGGGTTCCTCAAAGCCTGTTGATGGCCCGGCGGCTGATCGAAGCCGGCGCTCGGATCGTCACACTGAACTACAGCAAATGGGACTGGCACGGCGGCTCGTACAATACCATCTTCAATCGCGAAGCCGAGGATTTCCCCGTGTTCGATCAGTGCGTAAGCGCCCTGGTCGAAGACCTGCATCAGCGCGGACTGGACAAAGACTGCACGGTCATCATTTGGGGCGAGTTCGGCCGCACGCCAAAGATCAGCGCCCAGGTGGGCCGCGACCACTGGCCCCGCGTGAACTGCGCCCTGATGGCTGGCGGCGGTATGCGAACCGGCCAGGTCATCGGCGCCACCGATCGCTTGGGTGGCGAGGCCGTGGCCCGACCGGTAACCTACTCCGAAGTGTACGCCACGCTGTACCACAACCTGGGCATCGACGCCGACACGACCACCATTGCGGATCTCAACGGTCGCCCTCAATATGTGCTGGAAGAAACGGCTTCCCCCTTGCCCGAGCTGGTATAGTTATCATCGCCTTTCGCTCCGCGAAAGGATGTGCATTCGCGGGGCAAAAGCCCAGTTTGCCTTCCGTGCAATCTTGGTTTCTTGCTCGTTATTGACGGTTGCGCCGCCAAAGTCCGAAAGGCGACCATCGGGAGCCTGGATTCGTGGGCTATTCGCTCGCAGCGGAGGACGTTGGGAGCGCAGCGTTCAAATAACATCTCTGCAAGGCGCAGAGAACTATAATGCCTCAACATTCGTTTGCGGTTTACCCGCGTTAAGGGAAGTGCGGGGAATCGTTGCATGATGGCACTGTGGCATCGCCGTCATTTGCTCATCGCCGCCCTCACCATCGTCTGCATCGCCTGCTATTTGGTGCTGCGGTATGGAGTGCATGCGTCTCCCACGGTATCGCAAGCTCCGCTGTGGGTTGTCCTGGCAGCGGGCGGTTTGCCGCTGGTGGGCGAGTTGGCGGTGAAGCTGTTCCGCCGCGAGTTTGGCTCGGACCTGCTGGCGGGCATTTCAATCGTGACCGCGGTGCTCTTGGGCGAGTACCTGGCCGGCGCCCTGGTGGTGCTGATGCTTTCGGGCGGAGAAGCCCTGGAGGCGTTCGCCGTCCGCAGGGCATCGTCCGTGTTGAATGCCCTGGCAAAGCGAATGCCCTCGGCTGCCCACCGCCAAACCGAGGCCGGGCTGGTCGAAGTGCCCCTCAATCAAATCGCCGTGGGCGATACGCTGATTGTGCTGCCGCACGAAGTTTGCCCTGTCGATGGCGAAGTGATCGCCGGTCGCGGCGCCATGGACGAAGCCTATCTCACCGGCGAACCGTTTCGGGTTTCCAAATCGGTCGGCTCCGGCGTGATTTCCGGGGCCATCAATGGCGAAGCCGCTCTGACCATTCGAGCCACGCGGCTGGCCGTCGATTCGCGGTACGCGCGCATCATGCACGTCATGGAGCAATCGCAGCAGCAGCGGCCGCAATTGCGGCGGTTGGGAGATCAGTTGGGCGCCTTCTACACGCCGCTGGCCGTGGCGATTGCCGTGGCGGCCTGGCTGGCCAGCGGCGAAGCCATCCGGTTTCTGGCGGTGCTGGTGATCGCCACTCCCTGCCCTTTGCTGATTGCGATCCCCGTGGCGATTATCGGCTCGATTTCGCTCGCCGCCCGGCGGAGCATCGTGATTCGCGACCCGGCCGTGCTGGAACGGATCGGCGGCTGCAAAACGATGATCTTCGACAAAACGGGAACTTTGACCTACGGCGAACCGCAACTGGTCGAGCAGTTGGTGGACGTGGACTTCCAGGCCGACGACGTGCTCCAAGTGGCCGCCAGCTTGGAACAGTATTCCAAGCACCCGCTCGCTCAGCCGGTGATCGAAGCAGCCCGGCAGAAAGAACTGCCACTGCTCGCGGCCGCGCAAGTAAGCGAAGAGCCGGGCCAGGGCCTCACCGGCCAAATCGATGGGCAAACCGTGCAGGTAACCAGCCGCAAACTGATTCGCGCCCACCAGCCCAACTTGATCGATCCATTGCCGGCCGCTGGCGGCGGACTGGAGTGTGTGATTGTGATCAATGGCCGTTATGCGGCCACCTACCGCTTTCGCGATGAACCCCGCCGCGAAGGGGCGGCGTTCATCCAGCATTTAGGTCCCCAGCATCAATTCCGCAAACTCATGCTGCTCTCGGGCGATCGCGAGTCAGAAGTGGAATACCTGGCCCAGCAGGTTGGCATTACCGAGTTGTACGCCAGTCAAAGCCCCGAGCAAAAGCTCGAAATTGTGCAGGCAGAAACGGCACGGCAGCCCACGGTCTACCTGGGCGACGGCATCAACGACGCCCCGGCCATGCTCGCCGCCACCGTGGGCCTGGCGATGGGGCAACGCAGTGAGGTTACCGCCGAAGCGGCCGGCGCCGTGCTCATGGATAATCACCTCAGCAAGGTGGATGAACTGCTGCACATCGGCCAGCGCATGCGGCGGATCGCGCTGCAAAGCGCCGTCGGCGGCATGGCCCTCAGCGTGGTCGGCATGGGCTTCGCGGCAGCGGGCTATCTGCCGCCGGTGGCGGGGGCCGTGCTCCAAGAGGGCATCGACGTGCTGGCGGTGCTCAACGCCCTGAGGGCTGCCTGGCCGCCGCGGAACCTGACCGACTTTTGATTCGGCGCGGTTCCGGTGCTCGCACGTCCCCATTTCTCGTTCGGCCGGTAACATTGCCGGTCGTTGCACGCCTTCTCTTAAGCAGTGAGGGAGAACGGGGCCAGTCTTTCTGACCTGGCCCTCCTCATCCCGCCTTATTCTTCATACCTACTGTCTTAAGGAAGCACGTTAATGATTCGATCGATCTCTCGTTTGTTTGGGGGCACGCTGCTGGCCCTGCTGGCGATGGCTCCACTGGCTTCGACCGCCCAGGCCGAATCGGCCGCCGAACGCCGTTCGGCCCTGCACAAGGCAACCACGGCTGCCTTCCGAGGCCCCGAAGTCAAGAAACTCAAAATCAACGGTCACGAGTTCAACGTGAAGCCGGCCCGCATTACCGGTGGCGGCGGATCCATTACCGTCCAAGGGCAAATCTCGCATCACCTGTCGCTGCGACCCGACGATCAGATGTACTACACCATCAAGAAGAGCAACGGCGTGGTGACGTCGCTGGAGATCAAGGTCGACGAGGGAGGCATTGCTCCCTACGCCGGCAAACTGGTCAAGCACTTTGTGAAATTGCCACTGGTCGATGAAGCGGCCGAAGCCACGATTCGCAAGTTAGGCGGCCTGATCGATGGCAACTGGCGATCGGCTTCGGAATTGATCGTGGCGGCAATCGCCCTGCGAGCCAACGATGGCAGCCCCGGCCCTGTGGTTCGCGACCACCGCACGCCCACGGTTGCACAGCCGTTCAATGTTCAAGTTCTGAACCAGCAACCGAGCATGCAATCAACGCGAGCTCCGGGCGGCGTGATGGTGACGCCCACCGTGAAGCCCATCATTCGCGACCACCGCCAGAAGTAAACGCAACGCAGTGTGGGCCTGACATCACCAACGACATTTCGCACCCAGCCCAGCCTTCGCTCCCCGCGGAGGCTGGGTTTTTGCGTTGGATTTCACCTCGCCGCGACGTCGCCCAAGCGGATGGGTTACTTCGCCAGAATCTTCAAACATTCCCGGCAAAAGTCGGGCAGGTCATCCGGCTTGCGGCTGGAGACAAAGTGGCGATCGACCACCACCGCGGCGTCTTCCCAAATGGCGCCGGCGTTCACCAGATCGTCTTTGATGCCAGGGCTGCCGGTCACCCGCACGCCTCGGTACACGCCGGCCGAGATGGCGATCCAGCCGCCGTGGCAAATCGCGGCCACCAACTTGCCGGCCGCGGCAAAGTCGCGCGTGAGTTGCAGCACCTTGGGATCGCGGCGGAGCTTGTCGGGCGAAAAGCCGCCAGGAATGACCAACCCTTGGAAATCGGCGGCTTCCATATCCGCAATGGCCGCATCCGCAACACACGGATAGCCATGCTTGCCATGGTACTTGTGTTCGGCCTGGGGGCCGGCCATCACCACATGCGCGCCGGCTTCGGTGAGCCGCAGCTTGGGATACCACAACTCCAGGTCTTCGTACACGTCGTCCACAAAAGTGAGGATGCGTTGTCCGTCGATGCTCGCCATGCGATCGTCTCCTTACCGTTAAACTCACGTCATCCCCGCGAAGGCGGGGATCTGGTTTGTTCTCGTCATCCCCGCGAAGGCGGGGATCCAGGGCACGAGAGAGTCCGCTGGAATTGCCACCGTCCTCGAACGATAGAGACGCCCTTCCTGTCCAACCAAAAAACTAACTCAGCGCAATCATCACAAACATGCCCACGATGCCGATGCCGATGAGCACCGCCATCACAATGGCCCATTTGAGGGCGCTCTCGCTGAACTGATGGGCCCGGCGTTCCTTCTCTTCCTCGCGTTCTTGTTTGTACTCCAGCGTGTCTTCGTACCGCAGGCGGAATTGGGCGTTGCACTGCGGACACATGGCGTCGGTGCCGATCATTTCCATCGGCGTTTCCAACTCGCAGCCGCTGGGGCAGATCACGGTGACAATGCGGTTAGGATCGTCTTGGGGAGCGCCCAGATCGAACCCGCTGCCGGGGGCAGCGCCGGAACCATCATCCAGGCTGGCGCCGATGACCGGTCCACCAGGCCCGATCGCTCCGGCAGGCCCGATCGCTCCGGCAGGCATGGCGGGACCGGCAACCACGTTGGGAAAGCCCTGCTGTCCGCCATAGGCCGGCTGAGGCGTGGGCACGGCTCCATAGCCTGGCTGAATGGCTCCCTGCCCATAGCCTGGGTGAACCTCCGCCTGGGTTGGCTGGGGATTGGGCACCAAAAACAGCATGCCGCAGGTTGGGCATTGGCATTGCTGCCCCACTTGCGAGGTATCGCTCTCCAGTAAAATGCTTTGAGGGCAAGGACAATAAAACTTGAACGGCGCCATGCAGATCCCCTCGCGGTCTCGCTTCTCTGTTGTTCCGGTTGGCCTGGGGTTGGGCGAAGTCGGGAGTGTGGCCTCCGCCTTCCGCCATCGATCGGTGGCGGACTCTTCTTCCGGAAGACGTACCCCAGGCTTGCTTCGTTCCATTCTGATTCATCGAGTCCGCTTCGTAAATGTCTGGAAATTTGCGAGTCTTGCCACGCACCGCCCCGGGCAGTCGGACCACTCGCCCAATCGGCATGCTCCTTGGAACCGCGCCGGCCCACCCAGCAGGCGCTTGCCAGGCGACCTCTGGGCTCTTAGCCTGAGAAAAACTCAACGGAGCGCGGGGCTGGCAATTCTTAGAAGGAAACCCATCGTGGCACGCACGAAATCGATCTTTGTTTCTTGTTCGTTAACACTTCTGCAAGCCGCAAAGAACTTTAATGCCTCAGCGTCTGCTTGCGGTTTACCCGCGTTAAGAATGATAACCTTAGTTGGCTGCCTGCTGGGCACCGTCGCCGCGGCCGAGCCAAATACCCTTTCGCCAGCCGAAATTGCCGATGGCTGGATCCTGCTGTTCGACGGCGAAACCACCTATGGCTGGACGCCCACCAGCCAAGCCGATTGGAAAGTGGCCGACGGCGTGATCTCGGTTTCGGCGGGCGAGCCGGGCTTCTTACGCACCACCAGCCAGTTTGGCGATTTCGAACTCAAGGTCGATTTTCGCGCGGCCCAGGGCACCAACAGCGGCGTGTTCTTGCGAACCAGCCCCACGCCCAAAGACCCAGCCAAGGACTGCTATGAGCTGAACATTGCCGATACCAGCGTGAGCCCCTTCCACACCGGCAGCTTTGTCGGCCGCAAAAAAGCCACAAAAACGCCCCCCAGCACCGACTGGCAAACCTTCGACGTCAAAGCCGTCGGCGGCGAGTTCACCGTCAAGCTCGACGGCCAGGAAGTTCTCCGCTACACCGATCCCAAACCGCTGGGCCGCGGCTACATCAGCTTGCAGCTCAACCAGGGCCAGGTGGAATTTCGGAACATCAGGCTCAAACCGCTGGGACTGAAGGACCTGTTCAACGGCAAAGACCTCGCCGGCTGGCGCGTCATTCCCGACCACAAGAGCGTGTTCAGCGTGACCCCGGAGGGGGAACTCTCCGTGAAAGACGGCAATGGCGGCCTGGAAAGCGATGCCCAATTCGCCGACTTCATCCTGCAGATCGACGTGAAAACGCTCGGCAAGCACCTCAACTCGGGCGTCTTTTTCCGCAGCATTCCGGGCGAATTTTGGAACGGCTACGAAAGCCAAATTCAAAACGGTTACGAAGGGGAAGACCGCACCAAACCGCTCGATTTTGGCACGGGCGCTTTCTATCGCCGGCAGCCAGCCCGCAAGGTGGTGTCGAACGATTTCGAATGGTTCACTAAAACCCTGGTGGTAACCGGTCGGCACATGGCCACCTGGGTCAATGGTTACCAGGTGAGCGATTGGACCGATACCCGCGCGCCGCACGCCAACCCTCGCAATGGCCTCCGCGAAGACGCCGGCACGCTCATCATTCAAGGCCACGACCCCACCACCGACCTACTGTTCCGCAACATCCGTGCGGCCGAATTGCCGGGGCGCGGCAAATAGCGTCCCCCTGAGGGGGGGCCGATCGTCGCAAGCATACCCCACCGTGCGGAGCGCCTGCCCCCTTCTCCCCCGGTACTCCGGGGGAGAAGGGCTGAGGAAGGGGGTTTTACGCGGACCTGAAATAGCATGCTCAACTCCGCTTCCCAAGGCCCCCTCGGCCTGGCCTGATAAAAACGTCGTCATTTGCGGCGAGTTGGAGAAATT
>CAYUMU010000073.1:0-33343 GCA_964445985.1 uncultured Pirellulales bacterium
GGCCACCCCGCAAAACGCCCGCTCAAAGCCATTTCCCGACGCTCACTAGCTACAAAGTGCTGCCACCAGCCCCGCGAACCGTGCAGAATGAGTGCTGGTTGGCCACGTTCGCGGAATGTGGGTGGTTGTGAGCCGCCGCGATTCTTCTTACGATCCTGCGAGGTTCTGGGCGTATTCGCACAATGCCTACCGGCGTGATCGTCGCCAGAGAACCGCGCCTTTCCATCCCGATTGAATACCCACCGTGCAGGAGCACCCCACGCGATGATTACCGTTGGCATGAACTACCACGTGCTGCCCGGCAAGCAGCAAGACTTTGAACAAAAATTCGCGGCCGTGATCGACGCCCTCAAGGCGGCCGAAGGTCACAGTCACTCCACGCTCTGGAAAGACGTGGCCGACGACGCCTCGTACCTGATTACCAGCGAATGGTCCGAGGAAAAAGCCTTCGTCGATTTCATCCACAGCCAGGCGTTCAAAGACGTGACCACCTGGGGTAAAGAACAAATTCTATCCGGCCGGCCGCAGCACAAGATCTATAAGCACTAGGAGGGGCTGGGGAATGGGGGCTAGTGGTTGGTGGCTGGTAGGTAGTGGTCGGTTGTTGATTGCTAGGTGGCGTCGAGTCGCTAGCTTCGTTACCCCGGCAGGGGTTATAGCCATTAGCCGGCGGTTGAGCGTAGCGACACCGCCGGTAGCCGAACGCCTATAATAAGAACGACTCCGGCAGGGGTCGCAGAATGCCCCCGACATTGCTCGTGGCTAGCGATTTCCGCCGGAAGGAGAACGCGGAGGTTTTTTTGCGCCCGGCGTTGGTTTGCGCTTGGTCGGCTTGCCCTTGGCTTTCGCTTGCGCTTGCCTTCGCAGCGCGGCTTGCCGGCCGTTTTCGGCGGTGCCCAGCATTTCGTACAAAAAACGGCTGGGCTCCGTCGCCACCTTCTTGCCGCGTTTCATGCGCTCCTTGGCAAAGGTCAGCGTGAGCTGCTGCCGGGCACGGGTGATGCCCACGTAACACAGCCGGCGCTCCTCGTCCACGTCCCGTTCAAAATCGGCCAGGCTGCGGCGATGCGGCAGCGTGCCCTCTTCCAGGCCCACCATGTAAACCCGAGGAAACTCCAAGCCCTTGGCGCCGTGAATGGTCATCAGCACCACGGCGTCGCGCTGCAGCTTTTTAGACTTGTCGCCAGGAATGTCTTTGGGGTCGAGCGCCACGTCATCAAGGAAACCGGCGAGCGACGGCCGCTTGGCCGTTTCGTCGTAGTTGGCCAGCGCGTTCACCACCTGCTGCACCGAGTTCCAGCGCGTTTGCTGCTCGCCCGCGTCCTTGCTGTTGCGGAGCACCTCTTGCTCGTAGCCAATCGCCTCGATCAGGTCCATCATCACCCGGCTCAGCGAGGTCCCTTTCTTGGCCCTGGCCCGGAAGACCTCGATCAGCCGCAGAAAATCGCCCAACGCCGAAGCCGTTTGCGGCGCAAGATTGCCGCCCCCTTGCGATGCTTCTTCCAGCACCGTCCACAGCGGCCGGTGTTCATGCACGCTTTGCGCCAGCAGGTTTTGCACGGTTTGCTGGCCAATGCCTCGGGCTGGCGTGTTGATGATCCGCAGCAGCGCCGTTTCATCTTGCGGACGATTGAACAGCTTGAAATACGCCAGCAGGTCGCGGACCTCTTTCCGATCGAAGAACGACGTGCCCCCGAGCAGCACATACGGGATGCTGGCCTTGCGCAGCTCGGTTTCAAACGGCTGCGTTTGCTCGTTGGTGCGGAACAGAATGGCGAAATCGCGGAACGTGGCCTCGCCGGCGGAAACAGCGTTGATGATGTCTTGCGCCGGCAGCAGGGCTTCGGCCACTTCGTCTTTGCAGGCCAGCACCCGCGGCCGTTCGCCTTCGCCCAGCGATGCCCTCAGCACCTTGGGATGCCGCTCGCTGTTGAAACCAATCAGGCGGTTGGCGAGTTCCAAAATGGCCGAGGTCGAGCGGTAGTTCTCTTCCAGCCGCACCACCTTGGCGTCGGGCCAGTCTCGCTGGAAGCGAAGGATATGCTGCACCTCGGCCCCGCGCCAGCCGTAGATCGATTGGTCGTCATCCCCCACCACGCAAAAATTGCGATGCCCTTCGGCCAGCCCTTTGAGAATGCGGTACTGGCTGCCGTTGGTGTCCTGGTATTCATCGACCAGCAGGTGCTGATACCGGGCCGCTTCGATCTCCCGCACGCGGGGGTGCTCGGCAAACAGCTCTTCGGTGCAGAGCAGCAGGTCGTCAAAATCGACAGCCCCAGCGGCCCGCAGCGCGGCTTGAAAACGCTTGTAGGCCACGGCCGCCAGGTGCTCCACGTCCGTGGCCGCCACGGCAGCCGCCTGCGCGGGGCGAAGGCTGGCGGTCTTCCACCGGCTAATCTGGGCCAGCAAGTCGGCCGGACGAATGGCGGCGGTGGGGGCGCTGATTTCTTTGAGCGCGGCGCGGGCCAGGCTTTCCTGGTCGCCCCGATCGTAAATGGCGAAGTGCCGCGGATACCCCAGGTGATGAATCTGCCGCCGCAGAATGTTCATGCAGAGCGAGTGAATGGTGGAGATCACCGGCCGCTTTTCGAGCCGCTTGCCGAGCAACTCGCCGGCCCTTTGGCCCATTTCGTTGGCCGCCTTGCGCGTGAACGTCACGGCCAGAATTTGGTCGGGCGGAATGCGATGCCGCACCAGGTTGGCAATGCGGTGGGTCACCACCCGCGTTTTGCCCGTTCCGGCCCCCGCCAGCACCAACAGCGGCCCCGCCAGGCTATTCACGGCTTCAAGTTGTGCGGGATTGAGCATGGAGCGAAGCGGCAAGGGGGGCGGCAGACGGCAAGAATCGGGCAGCGATTGGGGGCGGGGCAGGCACTCATGTTCGGCCTCGTCGCGACTTTTCCAAAGGCAACTCGGGGGAGCGCGGTGAATAAATACTCGGCGGGCCAGCCAGGCCGGCTTCCCCGCTTCCTTCAAATGCCTTTCCCGATGTTAGACGCCGGAGCACCGTTTGGGGAGAGGAGAAACGGCACGACAACCGCTCGGCTCGTTGACCCTCCGGCCTGCATCTGCTAGCCTTGCGGCTTCGCAAAACCTGCCAAAAACACAGTCCCGCGGCTCGTTGGGCCGCACGTAGAACATCAGGTGAAACCATGGCTTACGACGTAACATTGATCACGGGTGACGGAACCGGTCCCGAGCTAGCCGAGGCGGCCCGCCGCTGCGTGGACGCCACGGGCGTCAAGATCAATTGGGACGTCCAAGAAGCCGGCGTGGATGTGATGGAGAAGGCCGGCACGCCGCTCCCGGCCGCCACGCTCGATAGCGTTCGCCGCACCCGCTGCGCGCTCAAGGCCCCTATCACCACCCCGGTGGGCACGGGCTTCCGCAGCATCAACGTCCATCTCCGCCAGGAATTGGGCCTGTTCTCCTGCATCCGCCCCTGCAAACAATATGTGGGCGTGCGGAGCTTCTTCCACGACGTGCCGGTCGATATTGTCATCGTCCGCGAGAACACCGAAGACCTGTACGCCGGCGTGGAATTCGAGGCCGGCAAGCCCGAGACCAGCAAGCTCATCGACTTCATCAACGGCATTTCCGACCGCAAGATCAAAACGCCGGGCGACGTGACGGGCGTTTCGATCAAGCCGATCAGCGTGCCCGGCACCGAGCGGATCGTCCGCTGCGCCTTCGACTACGCCCGCGCCAACGGCCGCAAGAAGGTCACCTGCGTCCACAAAGCCAACATCATGAAGTACACCGACGGCCTGTGGCTGGCCACGGCCACCAAGATTGCCGAGGAGTACCAAGACATTGAGTTCGAGGAACGCATTGTCGACAACATGTGCATGCAGCTCGTGCAAAAGCCGGAACTCTACGACGTGCTGGTGCTGCAAAACCTGTACGGCGACATCTTGAGCGACCTGGGCGCCGGTCTCGTCGGCGGCCTCGGCGTGGCCCCCGGCGCCAACATCGGCGACGGCGGCGCGGTGTTCGAAGCCACCCACGGCAGCGCCCCCAAGTACAAGGGCCAAAACAAGGTGAACCCCACCGCCCTCATCCTCTCGGGCATGCTCATGCTGCAACACCTGGGCGAGAAGGATGCCGCCAACCGGTTGGAAAAAGCCGTGGCCGACGTAATCGCCGAAGGCCAGAACGTCACCTACGACCTCAAACCCAACCGCGACGACCCCACGGCCGTAGGCACACGGGAAATGGCCGAAGCGATCTGCAAAAAGCTGTAGGCCAGCCTACGTGTGCCACTGCTTGCGGTCGAATACGTTCTGCCTACAGAGCACGCTCACCACGACCGCAAGCAGTGCGCGGCGGAGACTGGCATAGCACTTCGTTGGCCAAGCAGTGGCACACTTCCATTGCCTACGTTCATAGGCAACAAGAGCCAGGGCACCCGTGCGCCTGGCGGGATTTTTCTGGTGGATTTGGCCAAACTCCGCTGCCGCCACGCCCTTCGCTGGGGCTCAGGGGGCGTGCCACCCGCCCCGCATTTGGTGGGTGTAAACACACCACCCTACAAATGTATTTGTGACCCACCCTACGCTCTAAATTGGCAAAAGTCGAGCTAAAATGCAGTGCTGAATCTAAACACGCTCTTGCCATCTTTAATTGCGAATGCTTCGATATACATTGCGAAATAAGTAGAACCAAAGACATATAGCGTATCACCCGTGACCGTTATTTCCACATGGTGAGTGCCAGAGTTGCCCAGGATAGGTTGCAATGCACACACATCCGTGGACCAAAGGGTTTTCTTTGATGCACTATCGATAAAAAACAACGGAAACGAAGCGCCGGTATCTAAGTGAACCGCAGCTGCGAAGCGCCGGTCGTCGATTACTATGATATTGACAGCGTCAAGAAACGTAATTGCATCTTCCGCATGAGAAACAGCATCTTTGGGAATGATGTAATCTCGGCCGCCAATAACCGCCTTTAATTCATCATTGACGCGATTGATGCTAGTGATATGGCTGGGTATGCTAATCCCTGCATCTGTAATTCTATATTCAAAACGCGGATCGATTTTGATAGGTACGGAAAGGACAAGATCATCGAAGTAGCGCAAGCGGACAAGGCGATTCTCCCACCAACTTGGCAACTCGATTTCCAAGCGTCCTTCGATATAGCCAGCGAAACGCTCTAGTTTTCGTCGATCAATGGGCTTGGATTGCTTTCGGTCATGGTCTAGAAATGTTCGGCGGATCATCTCCCACCGTGCAGGCAGGGCAATCCCTAGACTTGAAGACAAGGACATCTCGTGCAAGCTATCGTTGCCGATTTGTTTCCAGAGATCTCGTGGTGACAAGACGCCGCACTCCATGCCTTTCAATTGCTCAAGCAATGGATTTTCCTCTGCATGGGCGCTGCTGAAGACAAACAGCACATTCAAAAAGGTTGCGATCGCCGAGGATTTGAATGCAATGTGCGACATGCGTTTGCTCCTATTTTGGGTAGGGTGGCACGCTACGCCGTTAACCCTTTTTCTAACCGCAAATTACGCAATAGTTTACATCGGCCTGTAATTTAGGGAAGCTTGGCTGCCGAGAAATCTCGGAAAACTGCGTAATTTCCGAACCAATAAGGTTAACGGCGTAGCGTGCCACCCTACCGAACTCAATCGGTCTTCCCTACGCGTATCCATTGCTGCCCTACCTTTGCTAATCAATACAAATCTCAACGCCCGGCAGTAATTCCTTAAGCCGATGAACGCCATTGGCCGAAATGCTAGTTCCGCTAAGCACTAGAACCTTAAGCGTGCGAAAGCCTTTCAGTGTCATCACGCACTGATCATCTATATCGTGGTTGTCAGCAATGTTCAGCGTCTTCAATCGGGGCAACCTGGTCAATGCGAGCAGCCCTTGACAATTCAGCTGGGTGTCGTAGAGGTTAAGTTCCTCCAAAGCTCCAAGGTGCGTCAATTCCGATATCCATTTTTGATCTAGGGGACTTCCGCCAAGATCAAGGTCGCACAATCGCTGAAGTGACGTTAAATAACGCAAGCCTCGTCCCGTGATCTTTCCGCCTTTGAGTGTAAGCGATCTGAGCTTGTAAAGACCGCTCAAGCAAGCCAAGTCCCCATCGGTCAGACATATTTCCAATTGAGTCAGAGCCGTCAATCCGCGCAACGATACCTTTGATTGCGGTGACAAATAGCACGAGTGTTGTGACAGATCAGAGTCGCTGCTCCAAAGGACTTCGAGATTGGGGTGATTCGTCAAATATTGGATCGCATCTTGCGGAATCGTTATCATATTGAGGTTTTTGAGTGGAGATAGGACTGCGAACTTCGCGAGATCCCCATCGTCGGTACTCCAGAAGTCGAACTGACGAAGATTCCGAAGCCTACCAACGAAATCCATCGTTCGCCGGTCGAGCACGACTGGTGTACCTTCCGGAAAAGTATACTCCGGCAAAGATACATAAACTACATCATGGCACATGTCGATCCCAATCCAATCCGACAACCGATCGGGGACTTGTTCGACACCTAGCGACTGCGTAGGCGAGTCGTCGCCACCGAAATGCAATGAATCAAATTGGTAGTCATACTCCACGCTTGCGTCCAGGCGGCACAAGAATTCGACAGCTTGTTGCTGTAGCTGCGCCTGACGATGCATAGCTGCAACCCATGCAATCCCGATCACAAGGATTGATAGGCTTGCAAGTATTGGCGCAAGTCGACGACGCTTCATTAATGATGCACTCCCAAAGATCAGAGCGTCAAATTACGAGTGACGCATAGACAGCCCACGAATGACTTAAGAGCGAGCCGACGAATAGCCTCCCGGGTCGGGTGCACGCCATGAGCCCCAGCGAAGGGCGTGGTTGACTCGCCGGCACGGCCAGCTATTTCCATCCAGCTTACAACGCAGGCAGCGTGCGATCCATTTCCAACAGCACAGGCTGAAAGCCGGCGTACCAACGCGCGCTGGACCATAAGCCCACAGATCCACGGGCCAACGGCCACGAGCCTCTTGCAGCGCTTCGATGAACCAAGTTCGGGTCCGATCCTTGGCCAAGAATGGATACCGATGGTAACAGGTGAAGGTCAGCTCGCGCGGAGACTGCTCGGCGTCGATGCGGCGGCGGCGGCGCTTGCTGAAGAAGGTGTCGCCGGTGGCGGGATCGGTGACGCGCATGGTTGCCCTCGCATTCCCTGTACGGTAAGTAGGCGCCGAACTCGCCTGCCAGTATAGCTGAAATATCGCCGCTGCGCCACGCCCTTCGCTCAGGCTCAGAGCGTGCCACCCGAGCCGAATCGAGGAGGTAAGGGCAGTCATCGCAATTTTGTGCATCCTCGCGTTACGAAGCCGGTAACGGTCGCTGGAAAATTGAGCAGCGACGCGAAACAATATCAAGAGAATGCGGTCAAGCGTGCCATTGAGGAATCCCGGTCATGAAACAGAGCGCTCGTTACGTGAAGATCATCGAATGGTCGGAAGACGATGCTTGTTACGTGGGAAGTTGTCCGGGCTTGTTCTACGGCGGCTGTCACGGAAACGACGAACAACAGGTGTTTGAAGAGCTCTGCCAGATCGTTGAGGAGACGATCGAGCTGTATCAACAGGACGGCAAGCCGCTGCCTCCCCCGACGTCCGGCCGAGATTTTGCGAATACAATGCAAGATATCGCCTAGCGAGGGTTCGACGTCCGTTCACACGGGCGGATACGAGTGACGTGTGCCACTGCTTGCGGTCGAATACGTTCTGCCTACAGAGCACGCTCACCACGACCGCAAGCAGTGCGCGGCGGAGACTGGCACTCTACTCCGTTGGCCAAGCCGTGGGCGGTTCGGCACTGCTTGCGAGCGTGGCAAGAGACTGGGCGGTGGAGGGCCGATTCGCTCGCAAGCAGTGGCACACTTCCATTGCCTACGTTCATAGGCAACAAGAGCCAGGGCACCCGGGCACGGGTGGTATGCACGGGGTGCATACCCTGCTCCTCATTCCACGCCGTGCTGCCGCAAAAAGGCCCTTTGGTACTGTGTCCAACCCCGCACGCGGCGGCGGTAATCCTGGCAACGGTCGGGCATGTCGGCCGCCAGGCTGTGCTCCTCGGCGGGGTCGGCCGCCACTTGGAACAATTCCTCTTCGCCACTATCCACGTAGAACAGGTACTTGTAATCGCCGTCGCGCAGCCCGAGCACCACGTTGTTGCCCACGCAAAAAAAGTATGCCGGCCGGTCGTCGTCCTGGCGAAACAAGCTTCGACCCTGCCAGTCGGCGGGGGCATTCATGCCGAGCAGTTCGAGCACCGTGGGGGCGATATCGACCTGTTCGCGCGGGGCGGCGACATTTCTTGGTAGATCCTTCAAGCTGGGGTGAATCAGCACCAGCGGCACATGCACGTTGCATTCGTAGATGCCAAAGTTGTGGCTCCGCTGGTTGTGTTGGCCGAATGCCTCGCCGTGGTCCGAGGTTATCACCACCAGCGTGTCGTCGAGCAGGTTGCGTTCCTTGAGCTCTTGCAGATACCAGGCAATGTTTTCATCGGCGGCTCGCAGCGCGTTGAGGTAATCGCCGAACCCTTTGTCGGGCACGTCAAACTTCACCGGCTCGCGCGGCGTGGCGTAGGGGTGATGCGTTTCGATCGTGTATGCCAACAGGCAGAACGGCCGCTCGCGATCGGTATCGATCCAGTCGAGCGTGGCTTCGAACATGTGCTGGTCGGTCACACCCCACGAGTTGAGCCGCTGCACGGGAATGGTTTCGGCATCGATGAGCGTTTCTACCCGAGGCTGCAAGAACAACTGGCGATGCATCCAACTCCAAAAGCCAGAATGGGCGTAACAGGTGCGGTAACCCTGTTGCTGCAGCACCTCGGTGAGCGTTGGCACGTCGAAGTTCTGCGGATCGTTCACGATCAACTTCCAATCGATCCGCGGATACACGCTGGCCGACAGCGAAACCACGCTCTTGCAGCTATAGGGAGCACTCACGTAAAAGTTGTCGAACACCACGGCCCCGCCTTCGGCCACCTGTTGCTTGAGATGGGGCGTGGTATCGTGCTTGGCGCCGTACAGGCTCAGATACTCGGCCGCGGTCGATTCCAGAAAGATCACCAGCACGTTCTTCGGCCGAGGACCCGCCAACGGCAGCGGTTTGGGATCGGCGGCCGGTTGTTCGCGGCGGGTGAAATCGCGCATGTCGGACTCGCCCACGCCAAAATAGGCGGTGAAGGGCTCATCTTTAAGACCCTCTTCCACGCAACTGGCCAGGAACTCCCATTGGGGATTGCAGGCGATGCGTCGTTCCCAGCGATAAGGCTGGTTCCAGGCCGAGCGAATGTAGGCTTGGGCCACGGCCTGATAGCCGATCACCAAGGCCAGCGAAGCCAGCGCGGTCTTCCAACCCCAGCCGGCCCGGTTGTGCAGCCAGCCCCAGCGGCCTACCAGCCACGGCAGCAGCAACATGGCCAGTGGGGCCAGGCAGAGCGAGGTGACCATGGCCGGCGTGAGATAGGGCGTGACCGAAGAAACCATCGGCCCCGCGCCCCCCACCAGCGACAGCATCCGCACGCTGAACGGCTGCATGGTCACATAGAAAAAGCCCAGGCTGAAGATGCCAAACAGACCACTCATATAGAATACACTGTAGATGCCCACCCGGCACAACCGCCGCGGCCACACCCGCGCCGCCGTCGCGCGGGCTGCCAACCAGCACCCGCCGGTGAGCATGGCCAGGTAGAACACATCGGCGGCCGAAACCACGGCCCAGCGGAGCAACCAGCGGACGAATTCGGAAAGCGTGGAAACATGTTCAAAGGGCAGCAGGGCCGCTTTTACCCCCAAGAGGATGCAGCCCAGCCCGAGGGCCAGCGTCAGGATCTCACTGCGAATGGCCGCCAAGGGCTTGATCTGCCGAACGGCATCACGGTTCAGGGCTGAAGAACATTCCATATCGAATCAGCATCCAAAGGTTGATCCGCGAAGGCACGGTCGCCTTTCGCTCCGCGAAAGGGTTTGCTTTCGCGGAGCGAAAGCCGACTTTGTTTTTCGTGCGACCCCTCGCGGGGTCGATCCTTCGGGGTGAAAAACACTAAAACCGCTCCAGCGCCTGTTGAGCCCGAAAGCGAACCTTGGCGTCGGAGTCTTTTGTCGCCACGCGCAGTGCCGGCGCCGCTTCGGCGGCGGCCGGTCCGATGGCGCCCAGGGCATAGGCCGCGCCTTCGCGCACTCGCACATCGCCGTCGTCTAGCAATCGAATTAAATCTTCCGTGGCGGGCTGGGCTCCGGCCCCAATTCGCACCAGCGCATAACTGGCTCGCCACCGCGCCGTGGCGTCAGCCGAACGCAACCAACCCCGCAGCGGCTCGACGGCCGCAGCCGATTCTTCCGAAAGATCGCCCAGGGCCAGCACCACGCCGTAGCTCACGCGCCACTCGTTATGATTCAAGTTCCGCAACAGCGCGGCCATGGCTTGCGGCAACTCGCGGTTCATCCGCACCAGCACCAGGGCCATGTTCACCTGCACCTCGGGCTCGCCATCGTTCAGTTGCTCGAGCACGGCCGAAATTTCTTCAGGTGCAATCCGCAGCAAGGCCGCCGCGGCGCCGCAGCGCTTGTCGCGCTGGTTATCGGTGAGGGCTGCCCGCAGCACGTAGCGGGCGTCGTCTCCCATCGCCGTGAGCGCGGCAATGGTTTCTTCATCGCGCTCCGGATAACGCAGGTCGAGCCGGCTGAGCCACTCGGTTGCCGTTCGTCCCTGGTAAACCGGCTCGCCGCCGCAGCCCACAAACAGTGGCCAGCAGGCCAGCAGCCAAACTCCGCGATCCCAGAAACTCATGTTTGGGTCTCCTTACCCAAGCGATCCGCCATCACCAGCGGTTGCGATTTCGACAAGCCTGCCAGCCGTCACCAGGCAGCTGTTCACCCTAAGCCGGGGGGTATTCTCCCTGCCAAGGCCGAGGCGGCGACGAAAAGCCTACGATGTGGGCAAAGTCGGGGTCAAGATCAGTGGGGGGAGGAGAGGCCTTCGACGGACAGGCCCCTGGGCAACGATTTCGAGCTACCTTGCGGCGAATTCAGGGCCACGCCGCGACACGGCCGCTCGTCTCTTACGGCGCACGGTGAAAATCTGTTACACTGTGGAGGGCCGTGGCGAACTTGCCCGGTCGCCCCCCGATTTCGGGCGGCCCCGGCCGGAACGCTGCCAGCAAACTTCGACACGCTGAGCCGCCGCCCCGCCCTGGGCGGCAACGTGCAGTGCGGTCGCCTTCCGAGCCCACCCTGCCGGCAGTTAAGGTCTGCGCTGTCATTTTCCCGGGCAACCACCCGAGTGTCGTTCCCCACGACCGGCCAAACTGCCCCCGCGAAACGAAACACGCAGCGATCAATCCGAACCCTGAATGGTGCGGGACCCGCCAAACATGATGCCCTTCGATTTTCAGCCCCTCACCCGGTTGGTGTTTGGTCCGGGTCGGATCGACGAGCTTGGCGAACTGGCCGCCGGCCTGGCAGGCAGCAGGGCCATGATCGTGAGCGACCCCGGCATTGTGAAGGCTGGCCACCACCGCCGCGGCCTCGAATCGCTGCACGCGGCCGGCCTCGAAACTTTTCTCTTCGACGGCGTGGAAGAAAATCCCAGCACCGACAACGTGGAGATGGGCCTCGCCGCCGCCCGCGACTTTGAGCCCAACCTGCTGATCGGCCTCGGCGGCGGCAGTTCGATGGACTGCGCCAAAGGCATCAATTTTCTCTACACCAATGGGGGGCAAATTAGCGACTACTGGGGGGTTGGCAAAGCCCGCCGGCCCATGCTCCCCATGATCGCCATCCCCACCACCTCGGGCACGGGGAGCGAGGCCCAAAGTTTTGCCCTGATTTCTGACTCGCAAACGCATGTAAAAATGGCCTGCGGCGACAAAAAAGCCGCCTGCCGCATCGCCCTGCTCGACCCCCAGCTCACCGTCACGCAGCCGCCGCGGGTCACCGCCCTGACCGGCATCGACGCCGTGGCCCACGCGCTGGAAACGTATGTGACCCGGCCGCGAAACCCGGTGAGCCTGATGTGCAGCCGCGAGGCCTGGCGGTTGCTCGAACCCAATTTTCCCCGCGTGCTGGCCGACCCGCTCGATCTGGAAGCCCGCGGCGCCATGCAACTTGGAGCATTCTTTGCCGGCCTGGCGATCGAAAACAGCATGCTCGGCGCCGCCCACGCCCTGGCCAATCCGCTCACGCAGCATTACAACGTGGTACATGGCCAGGCCGTGGCCGCCATGCTCCCGCACGTCATCCGCTTCAATGGCAAAGAAGTCGGCCGGCTGTACGGTGAACTGCTGCCCAGCCCCAACGGCGCCGTCCGCTCCCCCGCTTCGGCATCGGGCGAATTGGCCGACCGCGTGAGCCGACTCGTGGCCGCCGCTGGCTTGACGCTCCAACTGCGCGAGCTGGGCGTGGCGACCGACCGGCTGACGCAATTGGCCGCCGACGCCGCCCGACAATGGACCGGCGGATTCAACCCCCGCGCCGTGGGCGAAGCAGAACTGCACGAACTCTATTTAGCCGCCTGGTAAGCAGGGCCTCGATCATTCAACGGCCAAGTTTTACATACACGTAGTTCAACAATGGTCGCGAAGCGACCTACTTCTCCCTCCCCCTCGACGGGGGAGGGTGGGGTGGGGGTGATGCGGCGGTAAAGATTCCACCATGACCAAGCATATCTTCGTGACCGGCGGCGTGGTCAGCTCGCTCGGCAAAGGACTGACCAGCGCTTCCATTGGCCTGGTGCTCGAACGCCGCGGTCTCCAGGTGCGGATGCAAAAGCTCGATCCGTACATCAATGTCGATCCCGGCACCATGAGCCCCTACCAGCACGGCGAAGTCTACGTGCTCGACGACGGTAGCGAAACCGATCTCGACCTGGGGCACTACGAACGCTTCACCAACAGCCCCCTCACCCGCCACAGCAACTATACCACCGGCCAGATCTATCTCACCGTTATCAATAAAGAACGCCGCGGCGAGTTTCTGGGCAAAACCGTCCAGGTCATTCCGCATATTACCAACGAAATCAAGAGCGTGATCCGTGAGCTGGCCAGCGACGATGTCGATGTGGTCATCACCGAAATCGGCGGCACCGTCGGCGATATTGAAAGCCAGCCCTTCCTCGAAGCCATCCGTCAGTTTTCGCTCGATGTGGGCAAAGAAAATTGTCTCTATATTCATCTGACACTTGTTCCCTATCTCAAAGCGGCCGGCGAGCTCAAGACCAAGCCCACTCAGCACTCGGTAGGGCTGTTGCGTCAGATCGGTATTCAGCCCGACATTCTCATTTGCCGCACCGAACGCTCGCTCGATCATGAAGACCGTCAGAAAATTGCCCTGTTCTGCAACGTGCCGATCGATGCCGTGATTGAAGAGCGCGACAAAGATTTTTCCATTTATGAAGTGCCGCTGAGCCTGGTCGAGCACGGCCTGGACGATCTCATCGTCAAACGCCTCAGCCTGCCCGCCGCCCAGGCCAATCTCGACGACTGGCACAACCTGCTGCACAAGCTCCGCAACCCGGAGCACGAAATCAGTATTGCCGTGGTGGGTAAATATGCTGAGCATCGCGACGCTTATAAATCGATCTATGAAGCCCTGGATCACGCCGGCATTGCCAACCTGGCGCAGATTCGCGTGCAGCGCATTCAAAGCGAACGCATCGAGCAGGAAGGCCCCGAGCGGCTCCTCTCCGGCTTCGACGGTCTGCTGGTCCCCGGCGGCTTTGGCGAGCGCGGCATTGAAGGCAAGGTGGAAGCGATTCGCTTTGCCCGCGAACGGGGTATTCCGTTCTTCGGCATTTGCCTGGGCATGCAATGCGCGGTGATCGAGTTTGCCCGCAACGTGGCCGGCCTGGCCGGCGCGCATAGCACCGAGTTCTTCAAAGACACGCCGCATCCGGTGATCTGCCTGCTCGACGAGCAAAAGAACGTGACCGACAAGGGCGGCACCATGCGGCTCGGCCGGCAAGCCTGCGACCTGGCGGCCGGCACGCGCGCCCTGGAGTGCTACCAGGAAGAACGCATTGAGGAGCGGCATCGGCATCGCTACGAGTTCAACAACGCCTACCGCCCTCAACTGGAAGCCCACGGGCTCAAGGTCTCAGGCTCCAACCCTAAGGGTCCGCTGGTCGAAATCATCGAACAGCCCGACCACCCCTGGTTCGTGGCGGTGCAATTCCACCCCGAGTTCAAGAGCAAACCCACGGCCGCCCACCCGCTATTCCGCGGCTTCGTGGCGGCGGCGGTGGAAAAGCACAACGCCCGCACGGGGAGAGAAGTGGAAGCGTAAACGGGCATCGACCGTCCAGCCAGCGAGCCGCCGGGTTCACCCCGGCGGTCTGGAACACGCGCGGTCCCGTAAACCAGGGTGCAATCGTTCGCAACCGCGACGGATTGCACCACTAGATTCGTGCGCAAATCGGAGCGTTTGTTATGCAGCCAAATCCGTACGAGTCGCCCGATATGGATACCCAGGGCGACGGAATGGAACCTTCGCTATCGCGCGCAGCGCTCGCAGCGACGATCCGCGCCTTTCTCGATAGCCAGATCACGGCGTTCGAGTTCGATGAGCGTCTTAATCCGTTCCGAAGTTCGCACGACCCTCTCATCAAGCACATCACGCTGGCCGTTTGGTTTCACTACGACGACTGCACGGACCACTATGTTCGCATGTCGAAGCCAGAATGGGACTACTTCCAGCGTCTCTTGCTCGCGCTGGCGGGCAATTGCCGCCTGGAAAGCGAACACGAACGTCGCTGGTCGGTGAAGCAGTTGGTCGCTGCGGTCTCGCTATGCCTGTTTGGCTACGATGCCATTGCGTGGGGGTGGGGGAGTCAGCTGTATATTCTGGCGATGCCGTTTGGGGTGGTGTCGATTGCGCTATCGTTCTGGCGTCAACCGGAACGCTCGCGGGCCAACCCGTTCAAATCCATCATTTTTCCGTTCGCCTCCTTTGCCGATCTGTCCGCTGCCTATCACGCAGCTGGATTTCGCAAGAGCCGCTATCCCCAGCAGATTGCGAGACGGACGATTCGATCCCCTTTCATGTCCAGGTTTTTCGAAATTCACACCTATATTTTGTGGCTGATGTTTTCCCCGGTTGTGCTGTTCTTTCAGATGCTGCCGGAGAGTTGCAGTCGCACCCAGGTGAAGGCGGTCTAGCCGAGCGAAATACGCCCATCGCTCCGCTGGGTTCCTCGGAGTATGGCAGCGATCAGACCGCCCCTTCGGGGCAATTGCCCCGAAGGGGCGCGTTGCTACAGGATCTCGGCAGCCTTCAAACAGGTTATGCGGTAAACTATCATCACAGGCCCCGTCCGCGCCCGAGAGGCTTGCGGCAGGCGGTTCCGTTGAGCAATTCGTCCGTTGTCCCAAGGAGGTTGCCGATGAAGTGCGCAGTAGCCCTGTTTTGTTTCGCCGTGTCGGTAAGCCAGTGCGTCGCGCAAGACCCAAAGATTCAAGTGCCCATCACCAACCCAGGCGACCGATACGACTTAATTGGTGAACTAGGAGCAAAGCTAGGCGAAACAATGACGGTTGAGGGCACGGTGGTCGAAGGCCCCTTCAAAGGCTACGAAGGCGGACCAAATTTGCTCGTCAAAATCATCAACGGCAAAGCAACGCAACACCCCATCCAAATTCCCCTGGAGCCCTATTTCGGCGCATTCGGCGAGGCGGATTACACGGGCAAGGCGCTTCCCAAGATGGAATCGGACTCCACCTACAGCCTCAGGGCTTACGAAACTGGAGCTTTTATCGGCGTGCCATCCGCAGCCTACAAAGAGGCAGGCCTCATCGTTCAAACAACGGGCTTCTACTTCCGCAACGCGCTACGCGTGATATCGGGAAAGAAGATTGACGCCATCGTTTGGCACCCGGCGCAATTTGTCGACCGGAACGCACTGCTATCTGGCATCGCCAGGAACGAAAACCACATCCCCACGATCCAAGGGTCGGGCTGGAGAATCATTTTGGTAGGCACGAATCAATGGACCAACCAGCAACTCGGCAAACAGGCCGAGGTCTTTGGAATCATCCGGGCGACATCGGCCCAGGACACGTTCCGCGTGGAGAGGGGCCGAGCTCGGTTGACGAATCTCGAGGATCAACTGGGGCAATCGGTCGCTCTGCGAGGCACGGCGCGAAGCGGCAACAATCACTGGTGGTTCAATTATCGCGGCACGGACCTTTACGTCGAAAACATGGACCAACTGCCAAATTGGTCCGCAGCCAATCATTGGCGGCCTATTGAAATAACCGGAATCTTGGAGCGGGCATCCAGAACTGATCGAGAACAGAAGATGTACTATATCGTTCGACGTCCTAAATGGACGCCGGCAAGTAAGCTTCTTACGCCGGAACTTCCGTCGAGCGAGCCATTAGGCGATTGACCGCGATCCGGCTGGGGCAAACGAGAAGTGCTCGCCTGGCGGTGGAAGTTCGTCCCAGCTTCTTTTTCGATGGAACTGCCATGCCCGAGTACACGCACACGCTGATCCCGGCATCGCTCGAATTCGTTATTTATTACAAGCACACGTTTGTCACCCGCTATGCGTGCAGCACGGAATTTGAGTCTTTTACGATCGGGCACCGCATGTTGATGGATGCCTTGGGGCATGCCCACGATTGCCATTTGATCGAAACGGACAGCATCCCCAATGCGGTTTCTGCCCGCGATGGAGCCGATCCTCTCGCTGCCTTCAGCAACGATTTGACGAAGTTCGCATTTGCGGTGCTGCGCGATCCATGCGACGATTTCTACGAGATTGTTCGTCGCGGCTACCGAAGTTTCTCGATCGCGTGATCGGGCGTTCCCATGGTTCGCTAGTAGTTTCTTGCTCGTTAACATCTCCGCAAGGCGCGGAGAACTTTAATGCCTCTGCGGTCGATTGCGGTTTACCCGCGTTAAGTAAGTGGCGGCCAATTTAAAACTTCCCAGTTTTGGATTGAGCAACACCTCCACGCTGCTCCTGGAACGTGCCACGGCGTTTGTCAAGGCTTACTGAATGCCCCTGCAATGGCCTCAAGTCATGGTTCATCGCCCCACCTGGATTCAGATCTTGATCAAACGCAGCCATGCCGGCCACGCCCTGCATAGCGCCTTCTTGCTGGACTTGGCTTGCCAGAGCATCGCGGAGTATGCGGATGCCGAACCAAACGGCCGCGGCGAATTGCGGCAGTTCGCGCTTGGCGAAGCCCAATCGGCCGACGTGGAAATGGCGGCGCTCGCGCTCGTGTTTCTCAGCGTTGCCGGTGTGCCAGCGGATTTAGCGTTCGCCCAGGGCTTTGTGAAGCATCCATCCGACCTGGTGCGCCGGGCTGCCCGAACGTGCTGCTACGAACTGCGCCAGCGCTCCTTGGAGTAAACTCCTCAGGCTTGTTCCCAAGCTCGTTTGGCCTGGCTGGCTCGCGCGGTTTGCTTAGGCGGCGCGTCGCGACGAAGAACTGCTGGTTTCGCCACTTTCCACCGGCAGGCCATTGCGCGCCGTGATCTTCACCTGCCCGCTGCGATGCACGTGGTAGCGAATGCCCCGCCACACCACGCCGCGGCCAAAGCTCGCGCAGATCAGGCCCAGCCAGTTGGCCAGGCCGATCACGGGGCCGCAGGTGATGTCGAACCATTTGGCGACGCGCAGTTTGTCGGCCAGTTCGGGCACGGTGCAGGCCACGATTTGTTGCCGCTGCCAATTGCAGAATAGATAGCCGGCGTAGAGCGCGCCGCAGATGCTAGCGGGAATCCAAGCCCAGGCGGCCGATGAAAGACCCCCGTAGATGGCGCCCGCCAGGTTTCCCCAAAAGCCAAGCGTGGCCACGGTGGATGCCAGGAAACCTACCCGCCACCAGAACGGCGAGTAGAAGCGAATCATCTTGTCTTGCCGCCGCAAGAACTCGAAAGCGGCCCGAGGGGAATAGTCGCAACACGAGGCCACGCTACAGCCCGGCTCGTACTCAATGCGGTGCCCTGCCTTGCGCACCACGGCGGCGGCCACCACGTCGTCGCTCAGGGTGCCTGGCCAGCGGTCGCGGAGCAGCTTACAAAAAACTTCGCGACGGATCGCCCACGAGCCACCCCAAATCGGGTGCATGCCACCCGAGCCGTAGATCGAAAGCACGAACGTATTGATGCTGGTGAGCAGCAGGTTGGGCAGCGTGTTTCGCTCCGGCGCCAGGCAGCGATACCCGGTGGTCGCCGCCACCTTGGGGTTGTCGAGCCGGCGGACGAGCAGCTTGAGCCACCACGGCTTGGGCTGGGCGTCGGAGTCTACGAACGCCAGGTAAGCCACGTCGTCGGTCACGCGGTCCACCCCGGCGAGCAGGTTGTGAATCTTCTGCCCACATGCCGTGGCCTGGCCGGCAATCACCAGCCGGGCCGGCACGTGCGCGTACTGGTTCATCAGCCGGCGGATGACCGCGCAGGCCGGGTCGTCGTGAGTCTCCACGAGAAACAGAATCTCGTAATTCTGATAGTCCTGCTGGAACAGGCAGGAAAGGTTGTATTCCAGATCGTGATCGAGCCCCTTGCAGGGCGAGAGCAGCGCCACCTTGGGCCCCACGGTATTGCCCCGCTGGTCTTTGAGCCGCTTGGGCACGAACCGGCGATTCTCCCAAACCTGGATATTCATCAGGGTGAGTTGCAGCAGCGCGTAGCCGCTGAGGCCCAGGTACAGGCAGAGCAAAAGTAAATTCATGGGCGTTGGGCCCCAAGGATGCTGAGAAAAGTGTCGCGCACGAAAAGCACCAAGCGCGGGGACGGTAACGAACAATGCCGGGGGCGTCAATGCGAGAGGGGGGGTAGGTTCCCCGGGATGCCGGCATTGCCAGCGTTGCCGCCAGGCAAAACGCACAATAAGTCGAGCCAAACCCAACCGGCCTACAGCCCCCAACCACCAACCACCAACCACCCAGCTACCAGCTACCAGCCACCAGCCACAGCCACAGCCACAGCCGGTTTACAGCGCCAGCCGCAGGTTTCATAATGCCTTGCAACCCAAGCCGGCCTTCCGCAGCGAAATGCGTTCCTTCGGGCGACGACGTAGGATGAACCACGGGTCGGGGTGGGCCGCTGCCTTATTTCCTAACTACAACGCCCAGCAGGACGCGCCATTTATGAAATCGCAGCAGTTTCTCGAGCACTACGGCATCGACAAAAATCCGTTCGCCGAGGAAGACGCCCAGACCGATCCCGTCTTCAAGCAGCACTGCATCGATAGCACCTATCACCCGACCTGGGACAAAATCTACGGAAACCCGCTCGAGCCGGCCACGGCGATCGTGTTCGGTGAAAAAGGGGCCGGCAAAACGGCCATGCGACTGCAAATTGTGCGGCACCTGGCGGAATACAACCGCCGGCATCCCGACCAGCGCGTGTTCATCATTGAATACGACGACTTCAACACCTTCCTCGATCGCTTCCGCGACGCGCTCCCCAACCGCAAGCACAGGGCCGACCGCTTGCTGGCCGAGTGGAAGCTGTGGGATCACATGGACGCCTTCCTCGCGCTCGGCGTGACCGACCTGGTCGACCGCATCCTCGAAACCAAGCGCCGCCCTCGCGATAGCGACGACGAAACCTGGCTCGACGTGCGGGCTCTCGACCGCCTGCAATCGCGCGACTTGCTGCTGCTGGCCGCTTGCTACGATCAATCGCTGGCCGAGCCGTTCGCCCAGCGCTGGAACCGCCTGCGGAAAAAGCTGCACTTCCACACCTGGCTGTCGCGCTGGCAACTGGCCGTGGGCGGCCTGGTCACGCTGGTGGCGCTGACCATCTTTATCAACGTGCAAGGCTGGCAGGCGTTCGCCAATTACTGGCTGTATGTGGTCATCGCGGCCGGTTGGATTCCGTGGCTGTGGAAAGGCTGGAAAGCGCACTGGAAAGCCCGCGGCGTGGCCAAACAGGTGCGGGTGATTCATCACGACCGGCCGGGGCTGCGGCGGGTGCTCATGCAGTTTCGTCGCGAAGAAGTTTCCGGCCAGCCGCTCCCCACCCAAGACCGCACCGACGACCGTTACGAATGCCTGACCAAGCTGCAAGGCATTCTCCGCACCCTGGGCTATAGCGGAATTATCGTGCTGGTCGATCGCGTCGATGAGCCGCACCTCATCAACGGCTCGGCCGAAAAAATGCGGGCTTTGCTCTGGCCGCTGCTCGATAACAAGCTGCTCAAGCACCCCGGGGTGGGCTTCAAGCTGTTGCTGCCGATCGAGCTGTCGTACTACATCGACAAAGAAGACCGCGACTTCAACCAGCGGGCCCGGCTCGACAAGCAAAACCTGGTCCGCTCGCTGGAATGGACCGGCGAAGCGCTCTACGACGTGGCCAACGCCCGACTCCGTGCCTGTTCATCCAACAGCAAGCCGCCGATGCTCGGCGATCTGTTCGATGCCAGCGTAAGCCAGGTGCGGCTGCTCGACGCCCTTCGCGATCTCCGCGTCCCTCGGCACATGTTCAAGTTCTTGTATCGCCTGATCGCGGCCCACAACAACGCCTACACCACCGACAACCCGCAGTGGAAAATCAGCAGCCAAATGTTCGAGTCGCAGTTGGCACTGTATAAACGCGAGCAAGACGCCTACGACCGCGGAGCCGGCACGGTGTAACCGCTACCGCCGCGGTTTGATTTTGTTGTCTTCACTTCCTAGCTTTTCACGCGCCTCTTTCAGGACTCCCCAGCCATGAACGCATTGCCGTCGTTGCGTCGAAACTTTGTGTTTCTTTTGACCTTCAGCACAATGGGCTGTCTTACATCGAGCGTCATGGCCCAAAACGAACCGTCGCCCGTGGTGCGGCAGGCGCCTCTGGTGTTTGTGGCCACGCTCTCGAAGGCCCAAGCGGGTCCGGTAGGGTTGAGTTTTCCGCCGCTGCGCACGTTTGAATTGGGTTTTGAAAAGGCCGACCAACCTTTGCGGGGAACTTTGCCCAAGTCATTGGAATTTTCTTACTCCATTCGCACGGCTTATTCACAGCCGTTCACCATTGGCGAGCGCTACCTGGTGGCAGCGCGGCTAAGCCAAGGCCAGCAAGTATTGGAGCTTCTACAAGCTAAAGAAGTAGTTCTCGAAGCAACCCGCAACGAACTCAAACTGCCGATTGGATGGTTGGTGAAAAGTTGGCGACACCAAACATTCATTTCGCCCTGGCTGCTTGCGAAGCCCGAACGCCCCTGGCCGAAGGACAACATTTTGAAAGGTGATTTCAAATGTTTCACTGGCCGGCCGACGTTGTTGGCAGGCGAAGGAATCACGATTGAGGTCGAACAGGTGCTGCCGGCCAACATCAACGAATTTCAAAATCCCTACGGCGATGGGCAATTCAAAGTGACCATCACCAATACCAACAAGACAGCGCGAACCGTGCCGGCCTTGCTGAAAGACGGGGACGAAATTCGCTGGGAGGATTCGCTGGTCATCGTTTGCAGCGAACAAGCGTATGTGTTGCCCAGCCACAAACCACTCAAGAACCCGAGTTCCGTTGAATTGGGACCGGGCGAAAGCATTGCCACCGTCGTCGATACCCTGCTACTTGACGATGCACCCTGGCCTCGCGGCGGTTCGCGAATCACCTTCACTTTTGCGCTGGGCGAGGTTGCAACCGACAATTTCTTTTACTACTTCTCCGGGCTGCACGATATGTTGCGCGCCAAACGGAAGCAGGCCGCCAAGTAATCCCAATCACCGGATGCAAGCATCGGGGCTATGGGTGGGTTCGGGGACCGCGGTTTCGGCTGGCAGCCTCAGCGTGAAGGCCGTTCCCTTGCCTACCGTGCTTTCCACGCGAATCCGGCCCCGGTGCGATTCGATAATGTCGCGGCACATGCTGAGCCCCAGTCCGGTGCCCCCTTTGCCGCTGGCATCAGGGCCCGTTTTCGTGGTGAAGAAGGGATCGAAAATATTTCGCAAATGCTCGGGGCTGATGCCGGAGCCGTTGTCGCGCACGGTGAGGTCGACCGTATTTTCCACGGGGTCGTGATTGATCTTGAGCACCACGCGGCCGCCGTTGGGCATGGCCTGGCGGGCGTTGATCAACAAGTTGAGCAGCACCTGCTGGATTTGATTGGGATTGACCATGGCCTTGGGGGCCGGCTGAAAATACTTCTCCACCGCAATGTGGTACTTGGCCAGCTCGCGTTCGAGCAGCACCAGCGATTGCTCGATGATCTCGGCCAGATCGGTCGGTTCAAAGCGGCCCGATCGGCGGCGGGCCAGCCCGAGCACGCTGCTGGTAATCTTGGCGGCGCGCTGTCCGGCGGAGAGGATTTTTTCGAACGATTTGTCGCGGGTGGGAGCATCCTTATGACGGATGCCCAGCTTGGCGTAATTGATGATCGTGGTCAGCACGTTGTTGAATTCATGGGTGGTGGTCCCCAGCAGTTCTCCCAGGCTGGTGAGCTTTTGCGCCTCGGCCAAGCGCTCTTTGAGGATGGCCAATTGCTGTTCCAGTTCCGCCACGTGTGCTGCATCCGTTGCCGTCATGCGCATTTCGCCCTTTCTGCCTGACTGTGTTGACTGCTACCGACGACCCGGGTTCCGCAGCCTGGGCCACGGGCACCATCGTCGGCGGCTGGGGTAGCTTGCCCAAGGCCCGTGTTTTCTGCCCATCAAGCACGGTTTCGAGGACAACTAACACGGGGTATCGACTCAGACGAATGGCCAACTGCAACCCAAGCCTACCGTTTGAAGGTGAGCCGTTGTTGCTGCTCCCGCTCGCGTAATACCGGTTGAGAATTCCGGCCGCCTAAGGTAGAGCCCCTGCCCTGTTGGGCGAAGCTTGGCAAACTCTAAGCCCTACCGGAACGACCGTGTTGATCGCTAGACGCAATCCCGGCCGAGCTTTGCTTTCTGCCCAACCAGAGCCTCGCCCCGATCAAATACAGAGCGCCCGCCGCAATGCCCACAAAGCCCCCCAAATAGCTGAGCTCGTGCAGCGTGCCAACGCGGTGAAAGGCCACGGGGTCGGTCACGCTCGGCGGCACGTAGTACTGAGCCTGGTTCTCGGCCGTGATGTCATTCCAGGCCAGAAGTAATCCGCCCATCCCAATCAACAGCGTGGTTGCCAACACCACCACAAATGCCATGGCGGCATGCCGCAAATAGCGCCGACGGTCGGGCATAATCAGAGCGAGCAAGCCCAAGGGAGTGCCAATCAAGGCCCCCATCCACCACGAAGCCTGCCCCCCACCCAGGCCACGCCCCAGCGATTCTGCCATGCTGGCGGGATTTCGAATTGGTGAAACTTGAACTGGGTGAAGTACTCCGGCGAGATGGTGTAAGAAATCTGATCGTGCAGGGCGCCGTACAAGCCCGCGAAGATGCAGGCTGCCAGCACCACGGGTAGTAGCAATACAAACTTGCTCACGGAATTCTCGTCCCAGGGTACGGGCTGCGTCGCACGGTGCTGTCGTAGTCGGGTTACTCCGAGTCAATGAACGGCTGCTGGTTCCGATACAGTTCCAACCGCTCGCCAAACGCATGTTGGGCTACTTCAGCCGGGAGCAACGCCATGGCCTCTTTCTGGATAGCAACCGCCTGGTCAAAATTGCCAGCCGCGGCGTAACACGCGGCGACGGTATCCAACACGGCGGGATGGTCGGGGGCGCGTCTCAATTCTTGCTCGGCCAGTTCCACGGCCCGCTTGACGTTCCGTACGTTGGCATCGGGACAGGTTGCCAGCAGCCAGGCCAGATGGTTCTTTACGTCGGGATAGTCCCCATCAATCTCAAGGGTTTTCTCACAGTCGGCGACGGCCAGGGCATACTTCTTTGCTCGCTGGTACGCAGTAGCACGATTGTAATACACATAGGGCAAAATGGGGTCATCGCCGCTCGGCGAGCGCGCTTGGATCAGGTCCAGCGCCGTCTGATAGTCCGCCAGTGCCGCGTCGAGATTGCCCAGGTGGGAGTAGCAATTCCCGCGATTGCCAAAAATGCCTGGGTCCTTGGAAGTTATCGCGAGCTCGGAATAGTGTTTGATCGCCGTTTCGTAGTCGCCACTCCGCGCCGCGGCCTCCGCCTGTTCGGGAGTCGCGCTGGCAGAACAACCGGCGAGCAGCAATGGCATGGTGCTGATGAGAAGGGCGCCAGCGATTCGGTGAGAATAGGTCATTGCAAGTCCTCCTTCAATCCATCATAGCCGCGCCGGCGACAGCAGGAATGCTTTAGGGCTGGAAATGTTCTCAACCTCGGCAGTTGAGCATCCGGCCGTTGCATGTCCCTCGGCCCGAGTGAATCGCGGGACTCGCCCGCGGTTCCCACCCGCGCGTTCTGAGCATGCTTACGCCAGAGGGCGTAAGCATGGCACACAAACTGGGGGAGCCATCTTCTACCGTCGTCCTCTCCGCGCAGCCACATGCAGCACCAGCAGCGGCAACAGCACCGCCACGCCCACACCGGCCGCAATGGCCGTGGAGTTTTCTTCCAAGTGCGGCGCCATGCGTGGCACGAATAGGGCCGTTAGTACAAACGCCAGCAGGGCCAGGTTCACGGCGGCGACCAGTCCGAGTGCTCCCTGGAAGAATCGCGCGCGGCCAGCCCGGCTTCCCCACTGGGTAAAGGCCACCGTAATCACCACCGCGCCGCCGACGATCAGCCCTTGGAAAACGTCGGCCTCGACCTTGATGACCTTGGACACGCTATCGATCACGGTGCGAAGGAACAGCACGCCCAGCACGGTGCCTGGCACGGTGCCGATGCCGCCTTGCAAACTGCATCCGCCCACCACCGCGGCGGCGATGGCGTTCAGCTCGTAGCCTTGCCCCATGGTTTGCGGCATGGCTGCGGCTTGATCGCACACGTAGAGCACGCCCGCCAGCGAAGACAACACCGCGCTAAGGCAATACGCCAGCCATTTGAGGCGGTCGGTTCGCAGCCCGCAGAGCCGGGCGGCTTCTTCATTCCCGCCCAGGGCGTAAAGGTGCCGCCCCACCACCGTTCGGGCCAGCATCACCCACATGACCAAGGCCAGCACGGCAAACAGCAGCACCGGAATCCACACGCTGGTGCTCAGGTAGCGAAACTTGCTATCGAGCACGTAAATCTGCGTCGATCCGTCGGTCACATGCGCGCACACGGCCCGGGCCAGGCTCCGCAAGCCCACCAGCGTGGCGAGCGTGGCCACAAAGGCCGGCAGCCGGACTACCGTGATCAGCCAGGCGTGCAAACTGCCCACCAAAAACCCGCTGAGCAGCGAAGCCCCCACGGCGGCCGTGGCCACGCCAAAACCAACAAACTCACCGCTCCGCATGGCATCGGGCGCAAGCAACTGCATCACCGAAGCACACACGACGCCCGAAAACGCAATCATCGACCCGGCCGAAAGATCGATACCGCCGGAAATAATCACCACGGCCGCGCCCAAGGCAAACACACCCAGCAAACTGGCCTGGCGGCCAATATCGATGATGCTTTCTTTCGGGTTTTGAAAGTAGTTGTGCTGCGGATCGATCGCTCCGGTCGCCACCACCACGGCCAGCAACGCGGCCACCAATGCCCATTCGTGCGGCGACAGGAAAGCTAACTTCGGCCGAGCAGAAAGCATGCAAAAACCACGGCAGAACCAGGAGGAATAAGCCGGAGCGCGAGGGGGGGCGAGTCTCAGGAACTCGTCAGCTTGTACTTGTCGAGCCAGGCTTGGAATTCTTCCAGCGTGTAAAACTGCGTGTTGCTGGGGAACATCTCCGGCTTGAGAGGGCTGCTCGCGTCTGGCACGACTACCTTCAGACCGGTATCGAGAATGTCGCCCCCTTCGGCCTTGAGGTCGGGGAATAGCTCCTTGATGGCCGCGTCGTCCTTTTGCACGGCGGCTTTCATCAGCTGCACGGCCTTGTAGCCCATTTGATAGGGGTCTTGAACCACCATGGCATCCACCTGGCCGTCGCGCATGTGCTTGACGGTGTCGGCCTGGGCGTCGAAGACCACGACCTTCACCTGGTTGCGATTTTTCTTTTCGATGACCACGTCGACTATGGCCGGGGCGTTGTAGGCCCAAATGCCCACCAGGGCGTTGAGCCGGGGATGGTTTTGCAAAGCCCGGCGGACATTCTCGCGGGCCGCGGTCAGGTCGTTCTGGTCCCCCATGTTGTCGAGCCGCTTGAAACTGGGGCCGGCGCCCGCTTCAATTCCCCCCACGCGGTCGATGGCGTTCTGGGCACCGGTGATGCCCACGAAGGTGACATATTCGCCCCCCTCGGGCAGCAAGTTGGCCAGGCACGTGCCGATCGCTTTGCCGCCGGCGAAGTTGTCGGTGCCGATGAAGGCCAGGCGGGCGTCGCGGAATTTCTCGCGGTTGACATCAGAATCGACCGTAATCACCACAATGCCCTTGGCCCGCAGCGCGTTGAGCTCGTCGACAATCGCTTTGTTGTTGGCGTCGTTCACCGAGATGGCCACGGCGGCCACATCGGATTGGCTGCCAAACTGGCGAAGCTTCTCGCTCTGCCCCGCCGAGGTGCCGTCGTTGGTGACCATCACGGCCCGCAATCCGGCCTCGGCCAGCTTCAGTTCTTGGTTGGCCTCATCCAGCCCTGCCTTGGCGGCGGCCCAATAGGGCGAATCGCCATTGGTCACAAAGATCACCCGCTTGGTGTTATCGCCCCCGCCACAGCCAACCAGCGCCGCCAGCGCCGCCAGCGCCGCCAGCGCCAGGCTCCACAACCACGATCGCTGCATCACCATTCCCACCTTTCATCCGCGAGTAGCACCAAGTTAGAGCACCGCGAGCCAGCCTCCTCGCATTCCCCAGCGGTTGCTGTCTCGGCTGTCTCCCCCCGTTTTGCCAGACGCCGGTAGCCAACCGGTGCTGGCAGCACCCACGTATCTTAAGGGCCGGCCGAGACCATCGGTACAAGAGCGGGCAAAAAACTCAAAAAATGACCGCCAAACCGGCCGCTCCTCCGGCGTACTTCTTAGGTGCTGCCGCAATGCGTTCCTGGCACGGGTCGCTCTATTGCCTTCTTTATTTGTTGCCTGCCAAAAGGTTATCTGCCGCCATGGGAATGCCCGCCGACCGCTTGCGTTGGTTCCGCCCCGATTCGCGCCGGCAGTTGCGAACGCCGGGCAGCCCCCAGAGCCGCCGGCAGCCCCCCCATCTTTCGACCACCGGCGACACCACGCGTTGGCGACTGGAGCCGGGCTTTTTTGTAGAAGGAGTGCGCCAGTGTTGCCCCGGCACCCTGCTGCGCTCGCTGCAAGTGGGCGATCGCTTGGAATTGGCCCCGGAAGACATCGCCCCAGGATTGGCCGTGCGCGTGGAGTTCGGCATTTTCCAGGTGGGCTATGCGCCTGCCTCGGCTTCGCGGTTACTGCACCGACTGCTGCGGCAGGGGATCGGCATTTCGGCCCAGGTGGGAAAGCTCGATCTAAAGGCGCCGCTCGAGCGGGCCTTGTGGATTGAAGCTTGCCTGCTGGAGTGAAATCGTAGGGCAGGATGCTGCCTGCCACAATGCGGGTAGAATCGCCGCTCCCAGCCTGACTGCACGCGAAGGGGCGATACCGGCCAAGAGCCAAGAGTATGAAAAAGACTTCACCGAGAGTGACCATCATCCAACATCGAGCCGCATTGTGGCAGGCGACACGCCTGCCCTACAGGGACTTTGCCGCATTCTCGTCGGCCATCCAAAACACCGTCGGAGAACTTGAAACCACCTATAAACAGGAAGTCGCCTCACTCATGACGCCCAACTTCCAAAACTTCAATGACACGCAAGTTCGAGCCGCGTGAGGTATATTGTACGCGTCCACGAAAAATCTTCCGCCCAGATCTTGGGAAAGGAGTCTGGCCGTGGAAGCCCCCAGCGGCAGGGAATTCCGGTGACTGGCGTTCGGACCCGCATTGTGGCAGGCAAGGTCGCCTGCCCTACGGGGACTGAAGATTCTGGACGAGCCGAGGGCGGAGAACCGGGTGTCGGTGTATCCGGTGCGGTTTCCGGTGCCTGACGGGCCAGATCGAGCCGCTTGAAGATTTTAGCCAATCGCGAAGTGGTTATTCTCGCCAGCCTGCGAAAATTCATGGCGAGGTGACGCCTGGGGCTTCTCACGACAGTTCCAGGCCGATACAATTGAACATGTGTCCAGTAAGCTGGCCGCTCGGCATTGACATTTTCATCAACCTGATGCAACATGATGCGATCCGGGAGGGTGAAAAATGCTGAAGTCCTCGACGAAATCGCAAAAAAAACAGAAGACCGTTCGGACGACTTTCAGCGTTCCCGCCGGCGACCACGACGAACTGGAACGAATAGCGAAGAAGAAAAACGTCTCCGTATCATGGGTGGTTCGCGAGGCCATTCGCCAGTATCTTGCGTCTCGTTCTCCGCTTTTTCCGGACGTAGATACATGATTCGTCCACCCGAAGTGACATCCCGGATCATGCGATCCATCAAGGGAAAAGACTCAAAGGCTGAAAGACTCTTTCGTCGAGAGTTTCACGCCAAGGGAGCCCGATACAGAAAGCACTACTCAATTCCAGGCACTCCCGACTTGGTTGTTGTCTGGGCGCGACTGGCCATTTTCATCGACGGGGACTTCTGGCACGGCAATAGTTGGAAAAAACGCGGCCTTCCGAACCTTGAAGCACAGTTTCCGAACCGAACCCATTACTGGGTCACAAAAATCGAGCGAAACATGAAACGAGATCGAAGAGTCAATCGACTGCTTCGGGCAGACGGATGGACGGTCATTCGTTTTTGGGAAAGCGATGTCCTCGCGGACGTCACACGGTGCGTGCGGAAGGCGCTGAATGCGCTTGGGCGTTCGTCGTCACGATCATAAGGAGAGCAGGGATGGGCTCAGCTTCGTCAGAAAAGCCGATTTGCGTTGACTTATTCTGCGGGGCAGGCGGTCTGTCAGCGGGGCTGCGTATGGCGGGTTTCCGGTCCGTTCTGGCGGCGGACATTGATCCGAACGTCATCCGAACATATCGACATAACCATCCGGATACGACAGCGCTTCAAGTGGACATCGCGAAGCTGACGGCGGAAGAGATCATTGACGCGTGCGATGGTCGCGAGCTCGACCTTCTCGCGGGAGGACCGAGCTGTCAGGGCTACAGCACTCACGGCAAGCGAAATGCAGACGACCCTCGGAACTTCCTGTTCAAGCATTTCATCCGCTTGGCGAGGGACGTACGCCCCAAATGGGTTCTCATCGAAAACGTCAAGGGGCTATTGACGTACAAGAGCGGCGAATTCAGGACGATCATTACTGAGGAGCTTGAGTCCGTCGGCTACCGTGTCGGAGCCAAGGTTCTATGCGCGGCTGACTACGGGGTACCGCAGCTGCGCCATCGGATCTTCTTCCTCGCGACGAGGACTGATGCTGAAGTTTCCTTCCCTGATCCCACGCATTGCGAGAGAGAAACAGCAGCTTTCCGCGGCCTGAAGCCGTACGTCACTGTGGGTGACGCGATCAGCGATCTGCCGTTGATGCGTGGCAATCTCAAAGTCGAAGAATGGGACTACGCGCATGCTGCGAAAGTTGATTTTCAACGGTACGCCCGGCAGTACAATCCAACGCTCACATTGCACCAGGCCAACGGTGTTTCCAAGCAAGCGGGGGATGTATTAAGGTTTATCGGTGAAGGGCAAGGACTGCGTTCTGTTCCTCCAGAACATCTCCCGGACCGCTTCAAACGGATGAGGAAAATCAGCAACGGCGAACTCCGCAGAGATTGCACGACTTTGTATTTTCGCCTCAGCAGACAAGCGCCCGCCTACACGATCACTTGCTTCTTCCGCAATGTGGCTTCCGGTGCGTTCACACACCCGATTGAGGATCGCAGTCTATCTTACCGCGAAGCTGCTCGCCTCATGTCATTCCAGGACCGATACAGGTTCATTGGACCGAAGCTCCCAATGCAAATCGGCAATGCCGTTCCCCCTTTGCTCGCGAAGGCGGTGGGGCAGCATATCCTTGGTTTGCTTGCTGAATACTCCGAAGTTGATGAGGAGTTGGCGGTCATGGCGTAGGGGATCGTTGGATGGCGCACTACATTGGGATTTCACGTCTGCGATCAGCGATCACTTCGCTCTCGGAATGGCGCGCAAAGACGCAATCGCAACTAAGCGCTCATCTCTTTCCGTTCTTGAGCCTTTTGGAATCCGGCGTCTCAAGCGACGACTGGACCCGCTATGAAGAACAGGACGACTTCACATTCTTCGACAAGTACTTCCGCGTCGGGGGCAACGACGCGAAACCATACTTCGATCCACTGGGCCGTCAGCGACGCATTGAGACGCATCCGCACAGTAATGTTGCGACTGCCCGGAAAGGCACCTTTGAGAACTCTTGGAAAGCTGGTGCGAGCAAGTCCGAGAACGGCGAAACCTCATGGATGCTGGCTGAGAACTTTGATGACATTGTGCGCACAAAGGTTATGACTCGCGGCGGTGAAACCACTCGGGCGAATGTCCTCGATATCGCCGCGTGGCTCTTTCGAAGCGAAGAATTCCCTGACAACGCTGACGCGAAGTCACTCGAAGATAGGTTCAAGGAGCGGTTTCCGCTTACTGAAGAGCAATACAATAAGCTCTTCGAATTCAATGAGGAACCTTCCGACAATATCTTCACGGACGTGCCGCCGACGCAGCAGCAAATTGAACAACTCGTCGAAGAGCTCGAAATCACGAAAGAGAAAACGAAAAAAACCAAAGATGTTGGGCCAGCGGAAGCAGTCCATTCCGAAATCGAGGACGACGATCCTGTCCTCACAGAAGTCCGCGCTGTCTTGGGAATGGGATCTTCGGGGATCATTCTCCGTGGTTGTCCTGGCACTGGAAAGAGCTGGTATGCCTGGAACATCGCGCTCGACCTGACGGATAATAAGCCGGATAACATCACCAGGGTGCAGTTCCATCCTTCATATGGGTATGAAGATTTTGTCGAGGGCTACCGCCCTTCCGAAGAGAAGAAATCCGGCTTTGAGATCGTAGATCGCACATTTCTGGACGCTGTTCGAAGAGCTAATGGGACCGATGACACGATCGTCTTCATCATTGACGAGATCAATCGAGGAGACCCGTCCCGCATTTTTGGCGAGCTTTTGACATTCGTAGAAGATGGATGGCGTGATGTAGAGTTCACGCTTCCCTACAGTGGCAAGATTCTGAAAATCCCCAAGAATCTAACCGTGCTTGCCACTATGAACCAGCATGATCGTAGCGTCACACAGCTCGACATGGCTATGCTTCGGCGGTTCGATCATATTGACATCCTTCCATCGAAAGATCGGGTAGGCGAGTTCCTTCAAAAAGCTGGGATGCCCGCGGAGCAAGCTACGCTCGTCGTTGACTGGTTTGATTCCATGCAGAAGCTTATGCCTTTCGGGATCGGGCACACATATTTCCTGAACGTGGGCGACATCGCTCGGCTCTCAACGATTTGGCGGTATCGAATTCATCCGTTCTGCGAGAGCGTTCTGGAGTTTGAGGAAGCCAAGTTCAACAATGTCAAAGCGAGCTTTGAAGCGCTGCGCAAGCGGCTCTTAGGCCAGAACGCAGGTGAGTAGCGGTGCTGCCTCCCAAAGTGTACCCATGCCAGGAGCACGGCGAAGTATCCGTTCCGATCACAGAAGTGATCCTCGATGGGAAGGTAGAGCTGTTCCCGGAGGTCAGCGGACGCGGGTTCTTCGATATCGATTTCCGAGCCGGTAGGCTCGTTCTGATCGCTAAGGGTTATATCGGGCTCATTCCGCTGAATGATAGGGTCAGCATCCACGTTACCCCACGCGTGCCGGTCGATAACGTCCTTTACTTAGTCCAGCGCGCCCACAAGGCGGTAGAGTACCTTCCAGGGTATGAGCGGACGTACAGGGTGGAGAGGCTCCCGTCGGGCCGTTCCGAGGAGCTTTTCGCGGCAACGCTGATCGCTTGCCTGGTGTCCATTGAACGAAGCGGCTTGATGCGCCGATATGTTTCCTTCGATGTAGATCGTGGCCTTCGCGGGCGCGTCCTGATGGCACCGACCGTCAATCGATTTATCGCGAAGGGCGTTCGCTTCCACCAAACTCGACGGGTCACCGAGCTTTCGACCGACATTCCTGAGAATCGCGTCATCAAAGAAATGCTGACGCATGTGATCCGCTACTTCTCACAACTTCCATCGAAGATCGCAAGGGAAAACGCGTCTCGCGCTGCAACGCTATACCAAATGTTCGACAGCGTATCGAATATTGTGGGAGGTCGCGAAGAGATGGCGCGTCAATGCCTGCTTTCGATGAAGCGCATTCCCGGTGACTTCCGAGGATACGAACGTATTCTTTGGCTTTGCTACCTCATCGCAACCCGGCAGGGAGTTTCACTCGAAGCGTTTGGGCCAGCGAAAATTGAAACAATGGTCGTCAATTTGTCGGACATTTTTGAAGGTTACGTCCGCGAAGTAATCCGTGATAGGATTGCAGCGTTTTTTCCGGGCGGCATGGTACGCGATGGAAACAAGGATGCGGTGCCTTTGTATGTTCAGGGACGGGACCATAAGGCGAAGCCCGACATCTATCTCCTTAAGGCAGGTCGGTCTCCTATAGTATTGGACGCCAAATATAAGCCTCAGTTGAGCGCAGCCGATCGGTATGAAGTTCTAGCGTTTTGTGAGGCTCTGCAATCAAAGCTGGCTATTTTTGTCTCGCCTGGTGAACCTGGGAAACCTAAATCGGCGTTCATGGGCCGGACTCCGGGTGGAATCGCGCTTCACGAGATTAGTATTGATCTTGGGGCCGAGGACATTCTGGCGGAAGAAGGACTCTTCATCGAACGCCTTAGGGTTATTGTCGGCGCGGAACCCTGAAACCTTACATTAGGAACGAACGATCCATCCATTGTTGATTTCAAACGCTATCGCCAACCATTGCGCCGGAAAGAATTTGCGAGCACTCTCCCTGTGGTCTGATCTTTTCATCACACGGGAGAATTGCCATGAAGCGAATCGACGGCATCAAGGACCTGGAAGACTTCGGGATTGTTCCTCTGACGGGCGAATCCGACGCCCACATGTACCGCATCCTTTGCGACGTAACCGCGCAGGGGAAGCGGATCATCGAGCGGACGCTCGGCATCGAAATCACGCCTGCAGAGAACTGGAACCGGGGGCGCTCCGGCGATCCTCACGTTGGTTCCTTCCTGCTCCCTTTCGAGTTCGTCACCCCTCTTGCGGTCTTCTGCCTGCTCAGCCATAGCCTCGTCACAGAGGTCTGGCTGCTCAAGGGCGGTTCCGTGGTCGGGTTCGGCGTCGAGGACGTGGAACTCAAAGAAGCCTACAAAGGCCACTACGAGGGACAACTCCAAAAGGTCTTCTACGTCCGGCCCAGCAAATGTAGGGCAGGCTGCTGCCTGCCACAATGCGGCTTGAATGGCCAACAA
>CAYUMU010000074.1:0-32227 GCA_964445985.1 uncultured Pirellulales bacterium
CATGATTCGAACAGAGATGTGGGGGATAAAGAGGGCGCTAGCCCAGGGTCGGCTTCTGTGGTATTCTAAGCGGGGCGGAGATCCAACGGCCCGCGAACACGGGCCGAACGATCTGTAATGATCGACTCTGCCGCAAATGGCCAGTTACGCCACGCGCAGCGCTCGGGCTTGGCCCGCCCAGCGGATCCAGTCCGTAACCTCGTCCAGGTCGGGGGCGTTGGCTCCCCGCAAAATCCGTTCGCCTTGCGAGCTATCCACCAGCGGTTGCAGCAAATTGAGCAGTTGGCGCGGGCTCAGGTGCATAAACTGTTCCGGCTCGCGATACCCGGCCGCCACCAGCAGTTGGGCGTCGTGACCTCGCAGCATGGGCACCCGGCACACCAGCGTGGCTTGGGCTTGCCAATCGCGAATGGTGGTCGCCGTGATCCACTTCAAACCGAGGCGGCTGGCCGTTTCTTCGGCGTCGGCGTCGAGCAGGTCGGCCACCGAGTAAATGCCCAGCACCATCAGCCGCTTGGCCGTTTTGGGGCCGACCGAGGGTGACTCGCCGATCGGGCTGCTCTTGCTCAGGTAGAACCGCGGAGCCTGAGGTTCGCTGGCTGCCGGTTTGGTCTGCGCCGTGGCGGATGATCGATCAACGCCGGTGGTGCCAGCGGCCAGCGACAGCGGCGTGGCAGCCGTCATGGTTGCCATGGTTGCCGCCGCGCGGGCAACAGGCTCTTCCACCCGGGCACGCGTGGCGGTGAAGTGCGGCGCGGCCATGGCCGGCGCCGTCTTCCAAATCAACGTGTGCGGAAGCGAGCGAGCCTGACCGGCGTCGCGAATCCACCCGTTGGCCTTCGAGGCCACGTAGTCTCGCGACTTGCTCAAAATGGAGTGCTCGCTGGCGCGACTATCCAACAAATGGAGCAGTTGTTCGGCGGAAATGGCGGCCAACTCTTCCGGCTGGCAAATGCCGATCGCCAACAGCAGTTTCAGGTCATGGCGGCTGAGCAGCGGCACCCGCGAGGCCAGCATGGCTTCGGCCTGCCATTCCATCAGCCGCGGGGCTCGCAAGGCGGGGTGCGACAAGCGTTCGGCCAGCTTGTCGGCATCAGCCGCCATCAGGTCGCCAGCGGTGCGAATGCCCAAGTCGCGCAACCGCCGCGCCGATTCACCATCCATCGAAGGGATGTCGGCCGCCGGGCAGGAAAGCCCCAGCAAGAAGCGTTGATCGCCACGCGGCCCAGCAACTTCCTCGGCCGGCGGAGCAGGCACAGTCAACGCGGCAACCACCGGAATGGTGCTCGGCCGGGGAGCTTGCCCATACTGGGGTTCCACGCGCTGCTGAACCACGCTGCTGGCCTGGGGCGGCCCCGAGGCCGTTTCGGTCCACAGGTCGGCGCGGGTATCGATCGGTTGCGAAACCGCCAGGCGTTCACCCCGCCAACTGACGCGCCGCGAGGGAACTTGCAACTCTTCGAACAGCACGGCGATTTCTTGCCGGCAGGTAAAGTACAGCACCTGGTAGCCGCTTTGCGACAGGTTGACCAGCAGCCGAGCGGCGGCAATGCAGGTGGATGAATCGAATTGACCGAGGACGTCGTCCACCAGGATCGGCAACTGCACGCCTTGCTGAGCCAGGCCTTGGGCTGCCGCCAGACGCAGGCAGAACAGCAGCGTTTTGCGGCCCAGGGCGTCGAGCGAGGCCAGCGAAACCGCGCGGAGGTCGGCCAGTTGCACTTCCAGGCCGCCTTCGCCCACGCGGGCTCGCACTTGGGTCATCCGTCCGGCGGAAAGCTGCCGCAGGTAACCCGAGGCCGCGGAGAGCAACTCGGTTAGTCCCACTTGGCCGCGCTGCGATTGGTTGTACCCGCTGGCCGTGGCTTCGAGCACGCTGCTGGCGGCAGCCGCGGCGCGCCACTGCTCGGTGGCCTGTTCCAAAGCGGCCTCGGCGGCGGCCAGGTCGCAGCGTTTCTCGGCCAGGCTGCGATCGGCGCGAAGTGTTTCCAATTGCGAAGCCAGGGCGGCCAACTGCGACTTCACTGTCGGAATCTGCCCTTCGATGTCGCGGAGACGAACGCGAAGGCTTTCGAGTTCAGCCCGCAGGCGGTTCAGCTCGGCCTCGCGCTGAGCCAGCGCGGCGGCGTGCTGCTCGCGATTTGTTTCGATCACGACGGTCTGCTTCGTCGCCTTCTTCGTCAGGCCGCCACCTGCTTCGCAGCGGCACAGCAACCGTTGTTTGCGATCGGTGAGCCGGCGAATCTTACTGGCCAGCTTGCTTTGCAATTGGCGAAGGCGTCGTTCGCCGGCCAGGAGCAAGTCGCGTTGGTAAGCCCGAGACTCAAAGGCCCGCAGCTCGTTCGACATGGCTTCAATATCGCCGCACAGCGAGGCCGTGAGCGGCTCCAGGGCCAACAGCTCTTGCGTGCGAACCCGGCCCTGGGCTTCGGTCTGCCGGGCAATATCCAAAGCGCAGCGGTGCAGCTCCTGCGCCCGCTGTTCCAGGCTGCGGAAGTTTTCGCTGCGGCGGGCAAACCAAATCGCGTGCTGCGAATCTCGCCACAGGGCGTCGTCCACGGTGCATTTGGTGATGCGGACGCGGAGCTTGGAGCGCTTGACGTCCACCCGGCGCAGCAGTTGACTGAGCTTTTGCAGACGGGCCTCGAGCCGGGCCAGCTTGCGTTGCCAATCGTCCACGGGGGTCTCGACCACCCGCTGTTCGACCACGGGCAGCGGCTTGCCTTCCAGGGCGGAAATCTTGGCGGCAATGGCTTCGATTTCCTCGCGAAGCTGCGTGGCCGTGGTATTGAGCCGAACCAGCGAAGTTTCGAACTCCGGCTGCCGGCGCAACAGTTCGCTTTCCTGGCGGCGTTGGTCCGCGAGCAGCGTTTGAATTTCTTGGCGCAGCCGCCGGCACGTGGCACGGTGCGCTTCCACCCCTTGGGGAAGCGCCCGCCAGGCGTCGGCGCGAAGTTTGGCCAAACCAGCGCGGGCGTGCGCAATCGCCGCCGGCTCGGCCAGGGCGCCGTAGCGGGCAAAGCGAGCCTGCAGTTCCGCGCTACTCAGTTGGCCCAGCCCTTCGAAATCGCGCACCGGGAACACAAAGGTGTCGCGATAGGTGCCGCGATCGACGCGGCTGAGCAAATTGGCCAGGGTTTCGGCCGGGCAGAGGTGGCCGTCGCTGGTATGCACGGCCAGGTGGCCGCCTTGCGGCCCATGGTCGTGGCGGGTCACGCGGTAGCGGCCCAGTGGGCTTTCCACCGCCACGGCCCCGCCCGCGGCAAACTCGTGCGCCGCCGCGTTGAATTGATCGAGGGCCGGGTTGAGGAATTGCTGCCGCACGCCGTCGGAAAAGCCGTACAGCACCGAGGGCACAAATTGCACCAGGGCCGTTTTGGTGGCGGCATCCGGGAAGAACATCACGTTCAAGCCCAGCGCCAGGTCGCGCAGGTCCACGCCAGTCCATTCGCCGAAGCGATCGATACGCAGGTCGGTGACTCTCATCAGCAGGCCTCCTTGTTTTGCAGGAACTCGGCGCCGAGCACCGCGGCCTCGTTCAGCAAATGTTCCACATGGCGGGGGCCGTCGAGATAGGCCACTTCCGCTGGCAAAACGTGCGGGGTTTCGTTGCGATACGGTTCGAGGTTCAGGCGGTCGCCGCGGCGATGGTCGGTCACGCTTCTCAGGTAAGCGGCCGTGACCGAGTCGGTGGGGTAGCTTTCAGCCGTGACGCTGATCGCCGGTTGAAATTCGACGGCCCTGCTCCAAATGGCAGGCGTTTGTGTGCCGTAAGACTGCTGCAGCCGCTGGGTGAGCTGGGTATCCCAGTTTTGCACCCGGGCGCGATGCAGCACCGCGTGGGGACCGAACAGCCGCCACGAAACAATGCGATCCACGCCGTCGGTCGAGCCAGACAGCAGTTGTTGGCAGCGGTTCCGCACCCGCAGTTCGATCGCTTCCAGCGTATCGCCGAAGTTGACTTCCACCTTTTCCAGGTGCCAGGACGCACTGGCCGTGGAAAGAGTGCGGGTGTGCAGGCCGGCGTCGTCCACCGTGACCAGCGTGCAGCCGCGGGCCTCCACGTGTTCCAGAGTGCGACCGACAGGCGACCCGCAAAAGCGAATCGGCGGTAGCCCCAGCTCGCGGGTGTTTTCTTCGGCCGTTATGCGGCCGCCCAAGGCCCAATAGTCAAAGCCAGCGATTTCGGCCAAGGCCGTCGATTCTTCATCGCGCCGCAAATGCAGCAGGCCAATCGTGGTAATGGGGGCCGGATGCCGGGCAGGGCTGAGGTGAATTTCGGCCAGCCGTTGTTGCGGTTGCCGACTCACGCTCACCAGCCGGGCAATCGCCACGCCGCCGCGCTCGATCACCAGCGTGTGGGCCTTGCAGCCCCAGCGACCTTTGGCTGCCACCCCGGTTGCCACGGAGCGGGGCGTGCCGTCGGGGTGGGTGTCGTAGGGATCGCCGACAGGAACGTGGTGAACATTGGCCGGCAGACGATGCTGCGGGGGCCACGAACTGGGTCCGTCGGTGGCACTTCCGGCCCAATACACGGGGATGGAGTGCTGCGCCAGTCGCTGGAATTGCTGCACCAGAAAGTGCACCTCGCTGGGCGAAGCCTGGTCGAGGTTGACCGTACCGCCGGCGAGCAGCACGAAATCAACCCGTTCTTCAATCGCCGTGGTAAAGACGGCCGCCGCCGATCGATAGGGGGCTTCGGCCAGCCGCTTGCGAAGGGGGGGCGAAAGATCGACCGGCCCTGCCAAGGGCACGTCGAGCAGCAAGTCGCTGGCGTGCAGAAAGCGAAACGCACGACCGTGGGTCATCAGGGCCTCCTTGCACTGAAAACGCGTATTTTGCGGATGCCGACAATCGATGCCGATTGCGGCGTGAGTCATTCGCCGCGGCCAATCCATTTCCACCCGCTCTCACAACACTCGCAGGCCGCGGGGCCAACGAACGGCATGCGAAGCGGCGGGGGCAGAAGCAACCGCCGAACCGCCCAACGCCGCGGTTTGCGGGGGGCGTTGGGCAGGAGTCGATGGCAGTGCTTTCCGCGCCGTGGATGGTAGCGGCGACCAATCTAGCATCTGGGGAGAATTCGACCTAGGCCGGATTTTTTCCCCCTTGGCGGGGTGTCCGAATCCACTTCCCCAAGTTTCTCGCAGGCCGGTTTAAAGGCGATCGCGGGGAAGTCGCCCGCTTCCTCTTGGGTGCAAGTGCCCTCACCCGCTAGAATGACGGTTGTAAAAGGCGGGGCGACTGCCGTTGATTGGTCGCGTTTCGCCCCCCAGTGCTTGGATTGTTCTTGCTTCATCTTGAGAGAGGAGTTCCACGATGAACATCCTGTGCCGCTCGCTCGGTTTTGTGACGATGGCGTTTGCTGCTTCGGTCGCTTACGGCGAAGACCCCGCCCCGGGCGCCACCAGCGCGGGCACGGCCGAATCGAAAGATCAAGCCGCCCTGGAGAAGCAGTTTGCCGAAACGATGTCGTACGCCAAGATGACCGGCCGGTTCACCGTGACCGGCAAAGACGCCAAAGACCCCGCCCCCGAAAGCTACTCGCTCGGCAAGGTCTACAAGGCCAAGGGCAATTACTGGGTGTTCGAAACCCGCATTCAATACGGCAAGAACGACATCACCCTGCCGCTTTCCATTCCCGTGATTTGGGCGGGCAATACCGCGGTGATCACGGTGGATAACATGCCGGTGCCCCCGCTGGGCACGTTCTCGGCTCGCGTGCTGGTTTACAAGGATCAATACGCCGGCACCTGGGATGCAGGCGACCATGGCGGCCACCTATTCGGAACCATCTCGCCCGGCGAAAAGCCAGAGACCGAGAAACCCGCGAACGACAACTAGGGCGACGTCGAATGCTGCCTCGCCTGAAACATTGCTGACTCTAGCGGATTCTAAGTGCGCCTCTTCGCGTAAAATACGAGCTTCGCCGCTGATTCATAACCCGACGCGTTAGCGAGGGAGTCCCCGAACGTCCCTCGCTAACGCGTCGGGTTGCAAAGAATAAAGCATTCACAACACCAGGGGCCAGATGCGAAAAGCCTGCAAAATTGCACCGCACCTAGAAAACAGTAGGGTGAGAAACATTGAAACCACAGCGGCAACGCCAACCGCCGCTTCCTTACAACCAGGTTGGCAACCTACGACGGATCGTCAACCTTTTTCGGACTGGAGCCGATCGATGCGAAATATTTTTGGCGCCTTGGTGCTGTTGTTGGTGGTGGCCGGGATTGCCTGGGGGATGGGCTGGATCTCCTTCGACAAAACCTCGGAAGGCAACCCCGAGGTCATTCTCAACAAAGAAAAAATCAAGCACGATAAAGACGTGGCCGTGGAGAAAGTGAAGGGCCTGATCGACAAGGAAGCCCCCGCCGTCACGCCCCCCAGCAATTACTGAGCGGCGTTCTGCTTCGCCGGCTGGGCAACGGAAACTCGGAACACTACCCCCAGCCTATGCGCCACTCAGCCCCCCACGCACAAACCTCCCAGCAAGCCGCGCCGCCTGCTGAACAGCCAGCCGGCCCGCCGCGATTGGATCCTGCCCAGCCGAATACCATTCGGCTGGGCGCCGTTGCGCATACCCGTAGCGGCGACAAGGGCAACCACGCCAATCTGGGGGTGATCGCTTACACGCCCACCGGCTATCAATTTCTCCGTGCGGAATTAACCGCCGAGCGGGTGGCGGAATTCTTTGCGGGGCTCGCCGCCAGTCGCGTGGAGCGGTTCGAGTTGCCAGGCATCGGCGCGCTGAACTTTATGCTTTACGATTGTTTGGGCGGCGGCGCTAGCCGCTCGCTTCGCATCGACACCCAGGGCAAGCTGCTGGGGACCGCGGCGTTGGAACTTCCCCTGCCTCGGCCCGAGGCGCTGGCCCAGATGGAAAGGCGGCAACCGTGAGCGCTCCCCTCGTGCGCGTGAATGTCCATCAACACGCCGGCACCATCATTCTCAATCGGCCGGAAAAGCGCAACGCCCTCAATCGGGCCCTGCTGGCCGAAATCGACCAGGCCCTGGACGACCTGCACCTGGAACGCCGCGTGAGGGCCGTGATTCTCACCGGCGCCGGTTCGGCCTTCTGCGCCGGTATGGATCTGCAAGAAATGCGCGAAACCGCGCAGCTTGACCATCCCCATCAAGCCTGGCATCGAGACGCCGAGCAGTATCAAGAACTACTCGAAAAGATGCTCCGCTTTCCCAAACCGCTGATTGCCGCCGTGAATGGCCCGGCCGTGGCGGGCGGGGCAGGGCTGGTGCTGGGCTGCGATATTGTGATCGCCAGCCACGAAGCCACCTTTGGCCTGCCCGAACCCCTGCGGGGAATCGTGGCCGGCCTGGTCACTCCGCTCTTAGTCTTCCGCGTGGGGGCCGGCCAGGCCGCGCGACTGCTGCTGACTTCGGCCACCATAACCAGCGAAGCGGCCGAACGGTTGGGCCTGTTTCACGAGCGGATCGAGAACGACAAGCTCTGGGCTCGGGCGGTGGAAATTGCCGGCGAGTGTGCCCGAGGGGCGCCCGAAGCGCTGCTGCTCACCAAGAAAATGCTCAATGAAACCGTCGGCGAGCACTTGGGCGTGCTGCTCACGGCCGGCGCGGCAGTCAGCGCCACGGCCCGCACCACCGAAGCAGCCCAAGAAGGCCTCACCGCCTTCCTAGAAAAACGCGAACCCAACTGGCACTAACCACAACCAGCAACCAGCAACTAGCCACCAGCAACCAGCCACTAGCTACCAGCCCCCAGCCCCTCCACATGCCCCCCGATCCTCAAACCTCGCACGAATCCAACCAGATGGTGTTCTGGATCGTGCTGGGCGTCTTTCTCTGGGGCACCTTGCACGCGGTCGGCGCCTATATGTTCAACTGGAACATCTGGCGGGCCGTGGTGGTGATCGTCTGCGTGAATGGCTTCCTGGCCTTCTGGCTGCTGCTGCTGTGGATGAACCGACGACGGCGCGAGTAGGCAACAGGGGGAGACATCCGCGATGCGAAATCCTCTTTCCAAGTGGCGGTTTTCCGTTTCCCTGAGAATGATGCTGCTGGGCGTCGCGGTCTTCGCGGTGCTGATGGCGAAGTGGGCCGCCATTCGGCGAGAACATGAAGAACGTCGAAAATTTGTCGAGTCCTGCCGGCTTCAAGGGATTGAAGTCCATTGCGAAGAATATGCGTCGTCCATGGAGGTGCTCGTCTATGGCGACACAATCCGTTCCATTTCGTCCGCTAGAATCCGGGAGACTTGCCCCCGATCGTTTTGGGAGCAACTCAGCCAAGTAAATCACCGCGAGATCGACTATATCACGTTCAAAGGCGAAGTCTCACCAGCGGAGTTGGGCGCACTCGGCCAACTCTTCGATCGAATCGACTATTTGGAGTTGAACGGCGAGCTTTCGCTAGCACAATGCCAGGAGATTGGCTCATTGCCGATACGAAGCCTGAGATTGTTTGACTTCATTTCTCTTAACCAAAGCAGGGCCGCTGCGATCTTGAATGCGCCTTTGGAATTGCTGTGGCTTAATTTTGGAGAAATCGAGGCGCCGGCAATGACAAGCATATGCCACAAGGTGAGTCTTAACGGCCTCGTGATTTGGGGAGGCGAGTTCCCGCCCAACGCTCTTGCAACCATGAATCTGCCTGTCCTACGCAGCTTGTGGATCGAATTGCACGCTGATCTCAATTCATCGCACTTGCAGGCTCTCAGCGGTCATCCCGCGCTGGAGGAATTGGTTCTGGACGAGTGCCCTATCGATGACGAAATCGAGGGCTTGGTGGCGTCGCTTCCCGCCCTGACGTATCTTTCGGTTCGAAATACAAAGATGTCGCCCCTTGCGGTCGCAGGCATCCGTGGAAGGTTTACCGGATTGCGCGTGACGTACTAGCTTCTGGCTAAGCGCAGATTCTTTGCGAACCACCACCTCAGCAGCTTAAGATGGCCGCAGGCTTGCGGCGCTGTCCTTCCTTCGCGGCCCGTAGGGATTCGTCACGCAACGCGCACGCCCGAGCGGCGGCAAAGGTTATTCATGAGCATGCGAAATTGCCGCATCGGCTTGGTTTTGACGGCTGCAATGTTGGCAGCCAGCTTGCCTACGTGTTATGGAGCCGCAGCCCACGGCCAGCCGCTCCCCGGCACACTGCCGCTGACAATGGAAGGCGATATCGCCTCGGCCATGGTCGATGGCATCGACGCTTTCCTGCTCAAGCAACTGGCGGAAAGCGAGCAGGGTCGGAGCGCACATTGGCAGCGAGACACGCGCTCGCCCGAAGCCTATGCAGCCTCGGTGGAATCCAATCGCCAGCGGCTGGCGAAGATCCTCGGTGTACGCGATGCCCGCACGCCGTTCGAGGCGCCGGAATTGGTTGCCACCACGAGCCGACCGGCTTTGGTGGCGAGCGGAGAAACGTATGACGTGTTCGCCGTGCGTTGGCCGGTGCTACTTGGCTCACACGGAGCGACCATCCACGGCGAGGGGCTGCTGCTGACGCCCAAAGCTGGCCCGCCGTTGGCCAACGTGGTTGCGATCCCGCATGCGGATCACACGCCTGAACAAATTGCCGGACTGGTCACCGGCATTCCCCCGGCATCGCAGTACGCGCGCCGATTGGCGGAAAGCGGCTATCGGGTATTGATTCCCACGTTGATCAGCCGCGACCGTCAGCAGCGCAGCCCCGCCGGTCGCAGCGGCGGCGCGAATCTCACCCATCGCGAATATATCTATCGCAGCGCCTTTGTGTTGGGCCGGCACTTGATTGGCTATGAAATACAGAAAGTGCTGGCCGCCGTGGATTGGTTTGCTAAAGCAGCCGGCGAAGCCGACCCAAGCATTGGCATCATCGGCTGGGGCGAAGGGGGCATGCTGGCCCTGTACGCGGCGGCGCTCGACACGCGGATCGACGCGGTTTGCAGCAGCGGCTACTTCGGCCCTCGCGAAATCCTGTGGCAACAGCCGCTCGACCGGAATGTGTTTGGACTTCTGGAGCGGTTTGGCGACGCCGAACTGGCCACGCTGGTCTGGCCGCGCGCGTTGATCATTGAGAATGCCAGCTATCTCGAAGCAGAGTATGCGGGCGAAGGGGGCGCGCCGGCCGTGCTGGTTCATCCGGGCAGCCAGGCCGTGCAGGCGGAGTTCGACCGCATCGCTAAGCTAGTGCCGCCAGCCGCAGGCAAAATAGCTAGGCCCTCGGCCACCCTCACAAATACCAAAGACAAAACCATGGAGCCATTCTTAGGCACGGACACGCTGACAGTATTTTCCGCCCAGCTTGCCGCCGGGTCGAAAGGCGCAGCCGCGGCTATCCAAGGTCAGAGTTCGAGCAAGCCGCCAGTCATCGCTGTTCGTAATTTGCCTGACGATCAGGCAAGGCAACAGCGTCAGATTCGCGACCTTGACGGTTTCAATCAAGAATTGCTCGCCGATTCGGCCGATGTTCGACGCGATTTTCTCAAAGGGCTTGATACCAGCAGCCCTGAACAATATGCCAAGACAGTTGAACCCTACCGGGAAATCTTTCGCCGCGAAGTCATCGGCGCTTTCGATATGCCACGGTCGGCGGCCAATCCGCGTTCGCGGAAAACCTACGACCATGAGAAATGGGCCGGCTACGAAGTGGCCCTCGACGTGTTCCCCGGCGTGTTCGCGTATGGCGTATTGCTCGTGCCCAAAGATATCAAAGAGGGCGAACGGCGGCCGGTGGTGGTATGTCAGCATGGCCTGGAGGGCCGCCCCGAGGATACTTTTCTAAATGACCATCGCGCCTATCACGACTATGCCGCCAAACTGTGCGAGCGAGGTTTCATCACCTTCGCGCCACAAAACCCCTATATCTTTGGCGATCGTTTTCGCACCCTGCAGCGCAAGGCCAATCCGCTGGGCAAGACGCTGTTTTCGATCATTGTGCCGCAGCATCAGCAACTGGTGAACTGGTTGAAAACATTGCCCATGGTCGATGGCCAGCGGATTGCCTTTTATGGTCTTTCCTATGGCGGCAAGAGCGCCATGCGGATCCCGCCGCTCGTGCCTGAATATTGTCTCTCGATTTGTTCGGCCGACTTCAATGAGTGGGTGGCCAAGAATGCGTCGACGCGGCTGCCCTTCAGCTATATCTGGACCAAGGAATATGAGATTTTCGAATTCGACCTCGGCAATACCTTCAATTATGCCGAAATGGCCGCGCTGATCGCGCCCCGGCCGTTCATGGTCGAGCGAGGGCATACCGACGGCGTCTCGACCGACGAATGGGTGGCCTTCGAATTCGCCAAGGTTCGCAACCTGTACGCGCATCGCCTCAAGCTGCCGAACCGCTGCGAAATTGAATTCTTCGACGGTCCTCACGCCATCAACGGGCAGGGAACCTTTCGGTTTTTGCATCGGCATTTGAATTGGCCGGAACCGGTTGACGAAGAATAGCATTCGGGCATAGTCGTCTTTCGCGGAGCGAAAGACGACTTTATTCATAACCCCGTACCCATTGGATTCATGCCAAGCGTCTTTGAACAGATTGGCCAAGACGGCTTCGAGCGATTGGTGGCCGGGTTCTATGCCCGCGTGCCTCAAGACGCCGTCCTCGGCCCCATGTACCCTGCCGACGAAATGGCAGAGGCCCAGCGCCGCCTGCTGGGGTTCCTCGTCTACCGCTTTGGAGGGCCGCCCGATTACCTGCACTGGCGAGGGCACCCGGCCCTGCGGATGCGGCACGCCCCCTTTGTGATTGACCAGGCGGCTCGCGATCGCTGGGTGGAGTTAATGAGCCAGGCCCTGCAAGACGCCCAACTGCCGTCGCCGGCGGCGGCCGAGTTGCAGGAGTTCTTCGCCCACATGGCCAGTTTTTTGATCAACCGGCGGGCGTGAAGGGTCGCCAGGAAAGCGCGACAATACATCCGGCCCTCCGGCCTGGCAATCCAAGATTCGGACTAGACCGGGAGCATTTGGTAAGCTAAGAAAAAGAAAGCCTGTCACTTGGCAGTTGCCCCAAGCACAATCCAGTTGGTAGGTTTACTTTACATCGTTTGCTGGGCGAAGTGGCCGCACGGAGCGGTAGTCGCCGGCAGGGGTTTTTTTGAGACGCCACGCTTGACGACCATGGCGACGATGCAACACGCGATCGACGTCGATAAACTCTCCGACACCCAGCGACTGGGCCGGAAGCTGGCTGCCCTTTTGCCCCGAGGTTCGGTGGTGGCCCTCAATGGCCCGCTGGGCGCTGGCAAAACGCAATTGGTACAAGCGGTGGCCGACGGCTGCGGCATCGACCCAGCCGACGTCACCAGTCCCACCTATGTGCTGTTGCAAGAGTATATCGGCAACCCATCCATCTTCCATTTCGATGTGTACCGGCTCAAAGACCAGGAAGAATTCCTGCAATTGGGGGCCGAAGAATACTTCGAGGGCGACGGCCTGTGCTTGATTGAGTGGGCTGATCGCGTGCAGGCCTACCTGCCCGAAGAACATCTCGAAATCCAGATCGAGGTCACCGGCGAGAACTCGCGGCGGTTCACCATCACGGCCCACGGCGAGAGCTACGATTGGCTGATTCCTAAACTGGCAGCCAGGTAGTTATGCCTGCTTTCGATTGTCATGTATTTGTGTGCTGCAACGAGCGGCCCGGTGGGCATCCGCGAGGGTGCTGCCACCCCGAGGGTTCGGCCCTGCGCGACGCGCTCAAGGCCGAACTGAACCGGCATGGGCGGAGCGAGCTGCTGGCCCGCGTGAATCAGGCCGGCTGTTTGGATCAGTGCGAATTTGGGCCCACGCTGGTGATCTACCCTCGGGGTATTTGGTATGGTCGCGTGACCCTGGCCGACGTGCCGCGGATCGTGGAACAAACCATCCTCGGCCGGCAGGTGCTCGAAGACCTGCGGATTCCCGACGAATGTCTCAACACCAAGGGGCGCGTGGCCTGGACCTCTGGCCCGGCATCCGGTGGCCCAGTATCCGGTGGCCCAGTATCCGGTGATTCCGTGGCCGGTGATTCCTCCGCTACCCCGCTCAAATAAAGCACCGCCATGAGGATTGTCGTCTTGGGGGCCGGCACGGTCGGTTACTCCATTACCCGGCTGCTCTGTCAACATCGTCACAGTGTCACCGTGGTCGATGCCAACGCCGAGCACGCGCGGCAGCTGAACGAAACGCTCGACGCCAAAGTGATTGTAGGCTCGGCTTCGCAATCCAGCGTGCTGTTTCAAGCAGGCGTGCTCGACTGCGATATTTGCCTGGCCGTGACCGGCAGCGACGAAACCAACCTGGTGTCGGCCAGCATTGCCAAAGCCATGGGAGCCCGCCGCACGCTGGCCCGAGTCTATTCTTCGGTGCTTCGCGACGCCAGCACCTTCGACTACCAACGCCACTTCCGCGTCGATCGCATCCTGAGCCTGGAGCATCTCTCGGGCATGGATCTGGCCCGCGCCATTCGCAAGGTCGGCTCCATCGCCATCGAGCACTTTGCCCGCGGCGAGCTCGAAGTGCAAGAAGTTTTGGTGCAAGCAGGCACCCGGGGCACCCGCGCCCCGCTCAAAGAACTCAAGGTTCCGCGCGGCGTGCGAATCGGCTCGATCCTTCGCGACGGCCTCATCCGCATCGCCAAGGCCGACGACCACCTGCAGGGCGAAGATCGCATCACCTTGCTCGGACCTCAAGACGAAGTTGAGGATCTGCGCGATTGGTTCCAGAAGGAATCGCCACCTCGTCAAAGCGTGGTCATTGCCGGCGGCGGCGAAACCGGGTTCCACCTGGCGCGCGCGCTGATGGGGCGGCGATATTCCGTGATGATTTTGGAAGCCGACCGCAACCGCTGCGAGTTTCTGGCCAACCAACTGCGGCACGTTACCGTGGTGCACCGCAACGCCACGCGGCGGGTCGATCTGGAAGAAGAACGCGTGGGCAAGGCCGACTTCTTCGCCGCCTGCACCGGCGACGACGAAGACAACATCATGGCGGGCGTGGAAGCCCGCGAACTGGGCGCCGAGAACATTCTCGCGGTCGTCAACCGGCCCGACTATGGAAACGTGGTCGGCAAGCTGGGCATCGACCACGTGGTGAGCCCTCGCGTGGTGATGGCCAAAGAAGTGCTTGGTTTCCTCAACACGGGGGCCATCATCTCCCGCTGGTCGGTCGGCGGCGGCAATGTGCATATTCTTGAGGTCGAAGTCGTGGCAGGGGCGCCGGTCACCGAAACCACGCTGGCCGGGCTCAAGCTGCCCCCCGGCTGCCTGGTGGCGGCCATGATGCGGGAGAACTACGCCCGCGTGCCGGGCGCCGATGACCGGCTGCGCGAGGGCGACACGGTTTTGCTGCTGGTCGAAAACGCCGCGGAAAAAGCCACGCTGGCCTTGTTTGACAAGTAGACCAGCGGTCGCCGACCGCGGTCTGATAACCGGCACATAGCAGCGAACCCGCGCCGTCATTCATCAACGGACGCGGCAGTGGAACGCGCGGCTGCTGAACAAGCATGGCCGGTTGTCAAGCCTCCCCGCTTCGCCGTCGAGAGCCAATCCATCTGGCGATTCGCTTCGTTTTCCGATCCGAGGGCCGCCTTGGGTAGACCTGCCCTACGAAAACTTCGGATAGGCAACTTGCCCAGCGAACTCGGTGCGCGTTTGGAAAATGGTTTTGCCGGCCGTGATATACAAGGTGCGGCCGTCGGGGCCTCCAAACGCCAGGTTCGTGAGCACATCTTCGGGAATCGGGATTCGCCCGCTGAGCTCGCCCGCGGGGCTGATCACGTAGATGCCGGGCGGAACGTCGGCCGTTTCGTGCGGACCTCGCGGGGTGGCGATTCCGGCCGCCGCGTAAATATTGCCGGCCGTATCGAGCCGGATGCCGTCGGCGCCGCGACCGGGGGCAAAATCGAACAGCGGTCGCTGCTGGCTGGGGTTGCCGTGTTGGTCGAGGTCGAAGACCCAGATCTTGCGGTTCCCGCCCACCACGGGGCAACTATCGACCAGGTACAAGGTGCGGCCGTCTTGGGTCACGGCAATGCCGTTGGGGCGCTGGATGGCCGGCTGCTTGAGAATGCGCCGCACGCTGCCGTCGAGATCGATCCGGTAGACGCCTTCGATCGCCATCTCCACATCGGCCCGATCGCCGTAGCGAGGGTCGGTGAAGTAGACGCGCCCCTGGCCATCCACGCAGATATCGTTCGGCGAGTTGTAACGCACGCCGTCAAAGCGGTCGGTGATCACGGTGTATTCGCCCGTGGTCAAATCCGTGCGGGCAATCCGCCGCGCTCCGCCTGCTTCGGCCCCTTCGCAATGATAGAGCCGGCCCTCGGCGTCGAAGGTTTGGCCGTTGCAGCGGAAGCTCGGCTCGCGAAACACGCTCCGCGCGCCGTCAGGCGAAAGCTTGAAAATCCGGTTGCCTTCGATGTCGGCAAAATACAGGTTGCCGGCCGCGTCGACGGCAGGGCCTTCGGTGAACACCAGGCAGGTGGCGGGTTGCGCCGGCTCGGCGCCGGAGGGTAGCGGCAGGCGGGTGTAACATTCGTTCATGGAAGATCGATACTCAACGCTGCGAGGTGAAGTTTCGGTGGAAGCCCTTGGCTGCTGGCGCGCCTATTTTCCTGCCTGATAGCTGCGGTCGAGCAGTTCCACGGGATGCACAATTTCCAACGGTTGATGCTGGAGCCGAGCCTCGCGCATGATCTGCAGCAGGCAGCCGGCGTTGGCGGTGGCGACCACGTTGGCCCCGGTCTTGAGAATGTTGCCCAACTTGCGTTGGCTGAGCCGGGCCGACATTTCGGGCTCCGTCAGGTTGTAGGTGCCAGCCGCGCCGCAGCACAACTCGCTCTCGGGCAGTTCGACCAACTGCAAGCCGGGGATCTGCTTGAGCAGGTTCCGCGGCGCCTCGCGCACCTTTTGGGCGTGCACCAGGTGGCAGGCGTCGTGATAGGTGACCTTCAGCGGCAACTCCCCCCGCGGGGGAAGGAAGCCCAGTTCGTCCAAGAATTCGTTGATGTCGCGGACCTTGTGGGCGAAGCCTTCGCGGGCCGCGGTTTGCGAGTCGTCCCAATGATGGCCATAGTCTTTGAGCATGGAGCCGCAGCCGGCCACGTTCACAATCACGGCGTCGCAATCGGCCGCTTCGAACGCCGCCACGTTGGCGTCGGCCATGGCTTGAGCCGGTTCGCTGCTGCCGGCGTGAAAATGAATGGCCCCGCAACACTGCTGATTCCGCGGGACCACCACTTCGCAACCGTTTTCCTGCAGCACGCGGGCCGTGGCCCAATGGGCGTGGCGGAACATCACGTCGCCCACACAGCCTGTGAACAGGGCCACCCTGGCGCGACGCGGCCCGATGGCCGGCAGCACCTCGGGCAATTGCGGTTGCGACCTGGCGGGTGGCGGCAGCATGGTGACCAATTGCTGCAACCGGCGGGGAAGCAGGCGCGTGAGTCGCAATGTTTCGGCCGCTTTCATCAGGCCCAAGCGTTGGGCCAGTCGGGCCGGCCACAGGGCCGCGCGCATGCGGCCGGGGTACGGGAAAATGCCAAACAGAATCCAGCGGTGGAACCAGTCGTTGGTCTTGGCGTCGGGCGTGCCTGCCGCGTTGTGCTCCATCGCCACGCGGAAGGGCTCGATCAATTTGCCGTATTGAACGCCGGAGGGGCAAGCCGTTTCGCAAGCCCGGCAGTCGAGACACAATTCCAGGTGGCGACGCACTTCGCGATTCAATCCCAGGCGGCCATCGGTCACCGCCCGCATCAAGTAGATGCGGCCACGAGGGCTGTCGTTCTCGTCGCCCAATTCCACGTAAGTAGGGCATGACGCCGTGCAAAGTCCGCAATGCACGCAGTCCAAGAACAGCTCGTAGTTGATATTCGCGCCGGGGTTGCTGGTATCGATCGGCCGCACGTGGGTGTCGCTGGGCGTGGGGAAGGGAGGCTGCTCCGACTCGTTGCTGGCAATCGGCGTGGGATGGTTCATGGCGGCGCGCGAGGAGTAGCGAGTGGGCGAAAGGAGCCATCGTCGTCGCCCTTCGCTCCGCGAAAGGACTTGCTTTCGCGGAGCGAAAGCCGATTTTGTTTGTCGTGCAATCCACTATTAGTATAAGAAACGGCCGGGGTTGAGCAGCCCCTGGGGATCGAATTGGGCTTTGATGCTGCGCATCAGCCGGTGGGCCGCGGTGGCTCCGCCCCACACCGTTTGCCGTGTCAGTTCGGCTCCGGAGGGCGCCGAGAGCACCACCACCGATCCGTTTGTCTGCCCGGCGGCGGGCTGAATGACCCGGATCAATTGTTTGGCGACTTCTTGAGGTTCCAGCGTGGGAAAGCGGGCCACGATCACGCCATTGCCGGCATGCGCGGCGAGACTGGCCTGAGGGTCGATCGCCAGCAATTCGGCCGCCACGCTGGTCACGGCGCTCGGCAGCACACTGGCCTTGATTGTGAGGCTGTCGGAATCGGCCGGAAACTCGGTCAGCCGCGACCACAGGCCGGCGGTTTCATCGGAATGCACCGTGGCGCCTTTCGCTCCGGCGGCTTGCCACTCCCGCAGCAGTTGGGCAGTCATGAAGTCGACTTCGACCTGCGTGCCTTCGAGCCCGATCACCAAACGTGCGGCGCCTTGAAGAGGACCGAGCGCGGGATCCTTGGCCCAAGCGGGTCCGGCGAGCAGTTCCACGGCCGTGGGCGTGGCGCGGGAATGGATGAGCGCCGCGAGCAAATGTTCGGCCGCTGGCAAGTTGGCCACGTCGCAGCCTACGAAGGCCATCGCTTGGGGCATGGGTTTTACCTTCAGCGTGACGCCGGTGACGATGCCTAGGGTGCCCAGCGAACCGATCAGCAGTTTGCAGAAGTCGTAGCCGGCGACATTCTTGACCACGCGTCCGCCCCCTTTGAAGGGTACGCCGCGGCCATCGACGGCGCTGATGCCAATCACGTAGTCGCGCAGCGTGCCGTGGCTAAAACGGCGTGGGCCGCTGAAGCCGGTGGCGATCAGGCCCCCCAGCGTGGCAGATTCTGCCTGGGGAGCGTCGATCGGCAGCCATTGCCGCTCTTGAGCCAGCGTGGCGCGCAGCTCGCTCAGCGTGATGCCTGCCTCGACGGTAATCGTAAGATCGCGGGCCGGGTAATCGATCACGCGGTTCAATCCCAGCAGCGAAACTCCCCAGCCGGGCTGTTTGGCTGGCAAGCCAAAATGGAGCGAAGTGCCGCCGCCGAGGGGATACAGCGGGGTTTGTTCGATGTTGGCGCTGCGAACGATTTCGGCGACCGCCGCTGGCGAGTCGGGTGACAGCGTCGCCGTGAGCGGAAGCAGGTCGGTTGTGGTACTCACCGGCGGCGCTAGGGTTGGGGGGGAAAGGCAAGTTTGGCCGCGGCGGCATTCGCCGCGCGTGCTTTCTGGAACCCTCCGGCAACCGTGCTGCCTCGGCCCAACCCCGTTGGGGGGATCAAGCAGGTCAATCGCCGCCATTTCCCTCGTCGTCGGCAGCCGGCCGGCGATCCAAAAAATGGGGCCGGGGCACACGAACGCGGAGCGGGCCGCCGCCATCGCCCGCTTCGTTGGCCGGACCATGGAACCGGAGTTGGCGCTGTCCGTACGGCGGCAGTGTCTCGTCACGAGGGAATTCCATCCGTGCATCCTTGCTAGCGGAGGGTGGTGGGCCAAGCGATCGCACCGCACATTCGGCGATCCACTTGCCGGAGGACTCAGGAGAGAATCTTAACCGAAGGGGGAGCGGGAACCAATTGGGAATTGGTGGCTGGTGGCTGGTAGCTGGTAGCTGGGGACTCGGCTGGTTTCTGCGACAGCGCTCACATGGCATTCTTCCTTGATGTTATGAATGACTCGTGAATCAACCCCACCCAATCCCACCTGGCTGCCGCGCCTCCCAACCCAAAGAGTGCGGCCGCTTGAAGTGTACGCATGTATAATACTTAAACAGTGAACGCATGTCAATTGGTCGGAAGTGGTTTTTCTTGGAAATGAGGTGGGGGGTATTCGATAGAGGGTTTGCTACCCCAGAGGGAAACGGGACAGGGGGACCAAGGCGGGTGCAAACGGGGGGAGAAGCTGCAATAAGGGGGGGCCGCGAGGGAGGCATTACGGATTCGGGGCATCTTGCCTTTTAGCCAAGTTGCGAAAAAATAACCGGGAGCCTTGGTTGGGGTGGCCCCTCTTGGATTGGACGATGATAGGGGGGAGAAACCGCCCGCTTCTGGCGAAACCCGTTTACTGGCATTGCTAGCGGGCCGGGGCGGCGGGGGGCCGCGGGTGAAGCGTGGGTGAGTGTCGCGGGCGATCGATCTGTTGGGCAACTAACGCGGTATCAAACAACGATGAAGTGCCAAGAATGCGCCAATCCGGCCACGTTCCACATTACCGAGATTCTCAGCGGTAAGGTGTTGGAGTTGCATTATTGCGAGGAACATGCGCGGCAGTATTTGGCGCACGGCAACGCCGAGGCGGTGTCGGCGGCCGGGTTGGCCGGCGCGCTGGCGGCGGCGAATGTGAAGCCGAGCGAGAGCCGGGTTTGCCCTATCTGCGGGCTAACAATGTCGGAATTTCGCAATTTAGGACGTCTGGGCTGCCCTCACGATTATGAGTTCTTTACCGAAGAGCTCGAACCGCTGCTGATCAATTTTCACGGCGAGACGGAGCACGTGGGCAAACGCCCTCGGGGCCATGTGGACGACACCGACGCGCTGAGCGAAGTGATTGGGCTGCGCAAGGAAATGCGGCAGGCGGTGACCGAGGAACGTTACGAGCGGGCTCAGGAGCTTCGCGACATGATCAAAGAAATGCAGGGCCGGGGCGAAGGTGGGATGACGGGGAGCGGGGGGTAGTTTGCTATGGCCGGTGGCCGCGCCGAGCGCATATTATTGCCGGGACGGCTGGCTATGGGTTGCCGCTGACGGTGGCCGGGGGCTGGGCGGCCAGCAGTTCGGCGGCTTTTTCGCCGCTGCGAATGCAATCGGGGATGCCAACTCCGCGGTAAGCGCTGCCGGCGAGGGCCAGGCCGGGGTGCGCGGCCACGGCGGCTTCGATGCGGGCGACCCGATCGAGATGGCCCAGGTGGTACTGCGGCATCCGCCGCGGCCAGCGCGTGACCCAGGCTTGGGTGGGCGGGCCTGAGATGCCGAGCAACGATGCCAGTTCGCTTTCGGCGATGCTTCTGAGCTCGGCTTCGGGCGCTTGCACGAGGTCGGGTCGCATGGCCCCGCCCATAAAAACGCGGATCAAGACCGAGCCATCGGGGGCTCGGCCGGCGAATTTAATGCTGCTGAAGCTGCCGGCCAGAATGGGGCGACGTTCGATGGCAGGCACCACAAAGCCAAAGCCGTTGAGGGGATGGCGGACCTGGTCGCGGCGGTAGCCGAGGGAAACCACGGCGCTGCCGGCGTACTCGATTTGGTTCAATTCGCGGGCCAGCTCGGCGTGGAATGGTTGGATGAGCGCGGCCGCGTGGTAGGCGGGCACGGCCAAGACAACAGCCTGGGCCGTGAACGAACCCGTGGGGCCGAGACCGGGAATGGCTGGGGGCGTTGAGGTGGCGGCCGCGGCGGTGGAAGGCGCGATTTCCACGCTCCACCGACCGTCGGGCAAGGGCCGCAGTTGCTGCACGGACACGCCGGAGTGAAGCGCCGAAATGCCGCCGGGGAGCGAGACCTGGCCAAGCCGCTCCGTCAGGGCTTGCACCAACTGCGACATGCCCTGGCGAAGGGTGAGGAACAGGCTGTAACGGGCGCCACTTTCTGGCCGGGCCGACGCCGTGGGCGAGGGTTCGCCGTTGTGGGCTGGTCGCTTTGCGCCGCGGCGATCGGCTTTGCGCTGTTGGAGGGCGGCGCGGATCAGGCCGCCGTGGGCGCGCTCCATTTCCAAGAAGCGAGGGAGGGTGGCCGCGAGGCTGAGTTTTTCGGCGTCGGCCGTGTAGATACCGCCGACCAGCGGTTGGACCAACCGCTCGAAGGCTTCGCGGCCCAAGCGGCGGCGGACAAACGAGGCCAGGCTTTCATCGGCCACGGGCCGCCGCGGCAAGAAATATTCGCCCAGCAGCCGCAGTTTGCCCACCGGGCTGAGCAGCGAGGTGGTGAGAATGGGCCAGACCTTTTGGGCCGCCATGAGCATGAAGCCGTCGGGCACGGGGTAGAGCCGATTTCCCCGGGTGACAAACGCCCTGCGGAAGGTGTCGTTGGTGGAAATCAGCTCGCTTTCCAAGCCTAGCCGTCGGCAAAGATTCACCGCGTGGGGCACGTTGGAGATGAAGTTGTCGGCGCTGCGTTCCACCAAGAAGCCAGCCTCGGAGATCGACTCCAGCACGCCGCCGAAGCGATTGTGGGCTTCGAGCACGATGATTTCGGCCGTGGGGTCGAGTTCTCGCCAGCGATGGGCGGCCGCCAGACCAGTGATGCCGCCGCCGACGATGACCACCCGGGGGCGAGGTTCTCGAGCCGAACTGGCTGGCGAGGCAGGCGGAGATGCGGGGCGATTGTTCACAGGCAGAATTCGCGGTCGAATGCAATTGGGGGGTCGGAGGGTTGCGATCTCGGCGGCAAGTTCGGGTGGGAAGCGGCGGTTCGGCCAACTCCCAGTTTATTCTAACGCGACGATGCTCGCAGGGGGGGGCGACTTGCTCTGCCAAAGCGGCCGCTGGCCGGAGGGGCTGGTCGAAACAAGGCTGCCCGCTCGCTTCGCAGAGGATGTTTCGGGTAGAAAGAGACCCCACGGTAGCCGTGGAAAGTTTGCGTGGGTGTTGCAGGCCGCGGCGACCAGCCCGCGTTCTGTTTTGCGTTGCTTCCGCCCCCCGACTTCGGCCAAGTGTGCCTGGTATGTTATCGACGTTGACGGAATGGCTCACTCTGTACCGGATCTATTGGACGGTGTCGCTGACGCTGTCGGCGATCGCCATTTTGCGGGCGTTGACGCGGGGGTTGGGCGTGGAGCGGACACTGGTGTGGCTGCTGGCGATTATCGCCTTTCCTGGCTTCGGCGCGGTGTTGTATTTCATTTTTGCCACGCCGAGCATTCAGCGGTCGCGGTTGCGCAAGCGACGAAGCACGGCGACCGTGCGGCTGCGGTTGCAGCAGCCCACGCGAACGCACGCCATCACCTCGTATAGCCTGGCTTCGCATGTGCCAGAGTGGAAGCCGCTTTCGACGGCGGAACGGGGCATGATGCATCTCTCGGAAAAGTTGACGGGCCTGACGCCTTCGTACGGCAACGAGGTGGAACTGCTGTGCAACGATGAAGACGCCTTTGCCCGCGTGGAAGCGATTGTGCGGGGGGCGAAGAAGTTTATTTGGGTTGAGTATTACATTATCAAGAACGATGAGACGGGCTACCGCTTTTTGGATTTGCTGGCGGAGCAGGCGGCGCGCGGCCTGGAGGTGCGGCTGATTTACGACGCCTTTGGTTCGTTGTGGCTCGATGCGGGGCGATTGAAGCAGATTGAAAAGAATGGCGGATTCACGGCGTCGTTCTTGCCGGTGAATCCGTTGCGGCGGAAGTGGTCGATCCATCTTCGCAACCATCGCAAGATGGTGATTGTGGACGGCGAGCATGGCGTGACCGGTGGCATGAACGTGGGCGATGAGTACTCGGGCCGGGCGCGGCGGCGGGGAGAATGGCACTTCTTGGATAGTCAGCTGGCGATTCGCGGGCCGGCCGCGGCCGACCTGGCGCAGACTTTTCTGGAAGACTGGTATTTTGCCACGGAGGAACAGTTGGATTTTCCGCCAGCCTGGCCACCGATCGAGGAGGCGACGTCGCACGTGGCGATTGTGCCGAGCGGACCCGATCAAAAGCAGAACGCTAACGCCTGGGTGTACTTTGCCGGGATTGCGCAGGCCATGCACCGGGTGTATTTGCAAACGCCCTACTTTGTGCCCGACGAGCCCACCTGGCACGCCTTGGGGGCGGCCGCGCTGCGGGGGGCCGACGTGCGGTTAATTGTGCCGGCCAAGAACGACGTGCCGCTGATTGGCGCCGCGATGCGAAGTTACTTTCGCCCGCTGCTCGAATGCGGCGTGCGCATCTATGAGTATCTGCCCGCCATGCTGCACGCCAAAACCATGGTCATCGACGCCTCGTGGGGCATCGTGGGCTCGGCGAACGTGGACGTGCGGAGTTTCCGCCTGAATTTTGAGCTGGGGGCCGTGGTGGTCGACGCCAAATTCGGGGCCCTGCTCGAATCGCGGTTCCTGACCGACCTGGAAGACTGCCGGGAGGTGACGCTGGAAATTCTTGACGGGATGAGTTTTGGGGGAAGGCTTCGAGATGGGTTGGCGCGATTGCTGTCGCCAATGCTGTAGGTTGGCAGGCGTGAAAAGCACGCTCGTTAAGATGACCTCAAACAGGCCATCGCGAGGTGGCCGATACTCGCGCAAGTTACCAAATTGGACAGGCGGGCAGCATGACGCTACCATGCTCTTGGAGGTAGATTTCATAGGCCAGTCCGTCAAGCTTTCAGACGAACTCGTCAACGACGCGCGGGTGCCAGTGCGCGTGGGTGGTTGCCCCGCCGCCCCACGTAGCCTACCGCTTACACGTTCGCACGCCGGTTCTCTAAATAAGAGCAAATTTGATCCCGTTGTGAAGCACCGCCGAGCCCGACCTGCAGGGCAGATCAACATTCGTTCCTGGTTCCGACGTCCACTCACACTGGGCAAAGCCAGTGCCACCCGCCTGAAAGAACGCCGCAAATAAGCACGTGTGCCACTGCTTGCGGTCGAATGCGTCTTACCTACAGAACCAGCTTGCCACGACCGGAAGCAGTGCGGCAGCGGCAGAGGGCAGTCGACTCCGTTGGCCAAGTCGGCGGCGGTTCCGCACTGCTCCCAAGGAACTGGCAGTTCCTTGGGAGCAGTGGCACACTTTTGTGGCCTAGGCAGAAGTGCAACAGGCCCCTACTTGCTGCCCTCTTTTTCCCGCTCCTTTTTGGCCTCTTCCTGCTTGGCTTTGTAGTCGGCCAGCACCCCCGCGGGGTCGTCATTGAAGAAGTCGGCGGGCGGGGGCACACGATAACAACCTTTTGACATGCCACCCTGCCGATAGATCTCTGCTGGGACTGGATCGGGCAGTTTGGTTAAACCCAAGTAGGGGGGCGATTTGCCTTGAACCCATTTCTGAGTATCACTTCATCCGGTAGTTGATTTTTCTTGAATTTGCCTCTTGAAATCACGAATTGGCAGGTTGCGGCCTGCTTTAACTCCACAGAGTTTCTGCCGGGCGGAAATGCGACGACGACCCTTTTGTGTCGTAGATGTGTGCGAATGGCACGGATTGGTGGAACCAGATCGCTATCGCCGGAAATCAGCAGCGCAGTATCGAAATGATTTGCAAACGCATCAACGATCATTTCCGTAGCGATGTTCACATCGGTCATTTTTTCGCTGGCGCTCGCCCAATACGAACCACACCGATTGCATTTAATTTCTCTCGGCAAGAATTGGCCCTCATGGATCGTCAACCCGCCCAGCGTTTGAAGTACATCCAGGTAAAGGGCTTGGCGTTTCCGGCGGGCATCCATCCTTTCTCGATATTCAGGCCGGTCGGATGGCCGACCTCCAGAGATTCTAGCAGTGAAGTACTTGGTTCGCGCTAATTCCTGGTGGGGAAGCAGCAGTGAACGGGCGAGACCACACAAATCAAGCCAAAGGAACCTTCGATCGTAAGTCTCGCGCATACCATAATATAGGTTAAATCCGTCAATGTAGCAGACCACTCGCTGCGATGATTTTTCAGGCATTTTTGTCTTTGTCCCAACTTTGGACTGATTTCAGCAAAGTCTCCCTCGGCTGCTTGACGAATAGACGACCGTGGTATAACATTGTTTTGGAAACCCCTCCAGGGATAGTATCCCTGGATCGACGCCCCGCCAAATGCGGGGCGTTTCTATTGGCAATCCGCATGACGTAAGTTAGTTATCGGGCACAAACGCTATCGAGCGTGCAGCGGCTTGGCACCTGAAAGCATTAATGCCTCGGAGATTGCAACTCAGGGTTTCCGCTCCTTCTTGGCCTCTTCCTGCTTGGCCTTGTAGTCGGACAGCACCCCCGCTGGGTCGTCATTGAAGAAGTCGCGGCAACCGGTGCAGCACACGTAATATATTTTCCCGTCATAGGTTACGGCGATTGTGCCCGCCCCGCCCGTCACCACGCATTCCCGTTCCACACTTGCCTGGCCAAAGTTGCTCCCTTTGCGGGTATAGCCAATCTCGGCCATCCGCAAGAAGCGGTCGGTGTCCCCCAGCCGCCGTTCCAGCAGCACCAGCAACCGATCGCCACCGGCCACCGTGCGGAAGGTAATTCGGGCTGGCGCGTCCTCCGCGGCCTCTTGGGCCAGCACCGCCAGATCGCCGTTTTCTTCCATCGTGCCAGCATAGCGGGCGACCACCTTGCCCTCGTCGTTCAGGCATTCCAACCGCAATTGCCCCGCCTTCTCGCCCGGCAATAACCGGCCAGCGGTAAAAAACTTGGCCTTGGGAGCCGAGAAGGTCAGGGCGGCGCCTCCCTTGTCAAACTTCCAGGCCCAATCGGCTTCTTCCTGCCAACTCCCGTCGGCCGAGCCGCGCTTGGTTTGGCCCACGCCCCGCCAACTCCCCACATAAGCCTGGGCGGCCTGCAATGCTTGCTTGTCTTCATTCTGCTGGGCGTCGGTTTGCTTCGCGGAGTCTGCCTTGGAGCCTGCTTCGGAGCCTGCCTTGGCGGCGGCCACGGCCTGAGGTTCGGCCAAAGCAGAGCCGGAGGTCAGCACCACCTTGCCTGCGGCCGCCAACGCCAGCCCCACGGCCATTCCCCCTACGATCAGGCTGATTCGCATGCCAACCGCGCTCCTCTCTTGGGTATTGCCAGCAAAAATTATTCAAAAGCGGCGCGGACGCAGCCGCGGCAGATCGCTATTTTACCCCCTCGCACGACCGGATGGGAGTCGCTCCCGGCGGGAAGTTGTCGCGACCACCCGCCAGCATGCGATGGAAATTGGCGGAATCCACCGGCAAAACCGCCAGCAACCAAGCAGCATCACCGGAATAGGCAGTCCGAGAGCTTGCCGGAGAATAACCATGACGGGCCCTTTGTACTTCGAAGAATTGCAGGTGGGTAACTCCTGGATCAGTCCGCGTCGCACCCTCACCGAAACCGATGTGGTGCTGTTCGCCGGCTTGACCGGCGACTTCGACCCGCTGCACATGGACCACCATTTCGCGGAACAAACACTCTACCGCAAACCCCTGGCCCATGGCCTGCTCGGCATGGCCCTGGCCGCCGGGCTGGCCATTTACCACCCCCGCGTCAGCACCTCGGCCTTCGTGGCCATTCGCAACTGGAGGTTCGTAGCGCCCATCCATGCTGGCGACACCGTCTACGCGGTCACCTCGGTCGACGGGCTGCGCAACCACGGACGCCGCAATGGTTTGGTGACCTGGCAGCGGCGACTCTGCAACCAGAGCGGGCAGACCATGCAAGAGGGCGTGTTCGAAACCCTCGTGGCCAAAGCCCAAACCGGGTCGCACGATAGCCTCCGCAATCCAGCCCGGCCGGCGGTTCCCAATGACCTGCCAGACGATTCATCCGATGGCCCCGACGTGATCCCGTTCGCGGCGTAGGCTCCGCCCGCGCTAGCTGCCAGCAAGCCCGCCCGGCGCGATTGCGATCGGCATCTGCCAAACAAAGCTCATGACCAGCGGCTGCCACAGCCGAGGCAACAGGGAGCCGCGTTCCCTTCGACGCCGCCAGGCAGAGCCCTCGCTTCTTGCTAGCGGGGGGCAGTCCGAGCGGCTTCTACATCAAATTTTCACAGGTTCGCCCTGGTCTGATTTTGGGCAGCGGATTAGAGTAGATGATTCGCGTTATTTTTCCACTTTTTTTCAGGAGTGACGATCATGCCGATTTGCTCGGTGAATTGGGAGGATGAGGACAACAACCGCATCGTGGAGTTGGCCGTTGAGTATCGCCTCGACGCTGGCCAGCTGGATGTGGAAACCGTCACTCCCGCCGCGGTTATTTTTGTCGACGCTCACACGGCCCAACCGTCTCGCAAGATCAAGGTTTGGACCGACGCTGGTCGCCGGATGCTGCTCAAGCAGTACCGCTCGGCCGCCGGCGCCGACCACCTGCAGCAACAGCTCGACGCCGTGCTGACCGAAGCGGTTGGCTAGTTCCCCACCGCCCGCCTGAATTCTCCGGGAAAAAGCGGCGCGGCCATCCCTAGCGGGTGGAACCGCGTGCCGCCGCGCGACTCCCTTCAGGCGAGCAACCCTACTATTTGTATTGCATTGACTTGCGCGAAGTGCACGCGATACTACTAGATGACAATTGGCTGGGGCGTGCTTTCGGGCCGATAGAAGTATTGACACGGAACCGTTACGTCTTTGATTCTTTTGGTGATGGTCGCCCGTTTTTGCATTGGGTTAGTAACGAATGAACGATTTGTCTCTCAGAACTCGCGAAGGTTGAATTCTTCGACTGTGGCGACCACCCATGGTGCCAACCTGCTGCCGATTGGATTAAGGCATTGCCACCCGCTTATGGCGCGTTGCACTCAATGGAAGAGTTTGGCAATTCTGTTTGGCTTTATCTTCACGGTGATGCCGTGGCTGGCTTTGGATCACTAGGACCAACCCGCTGGAAATGGCCGCCGCCAGATGGACCGCGAACGGAAGTTGGCTGCATCCCAATGATGGCTGTTCACAAGGACCTGCATGGGCAACCACAAACCGGGGAAACATTTGCGGCCCGCATTTTAAAGGATTTGATAAAGGAGTCCAAACAACAAGGGCATGGCGTGCTTGTTCTCCAGGTTGACATCGAGAACGTGGCTGCGAAAAAGCTGTACGAACGCTGCGGTTTTACAATGATCAACGGCATTTTCCAAAAGAACACCCGGAGCTTTCACAGGATGTTCATTGAGCACTCCGCAGCACAGCCCCATCGAGTAATGCCAAAATTAGAAGCCTAACGCGGGTAAACCGCAAACGCACGCTGAGGCATTAAAGTTCTCTGCAGCTTGCAGAGATGTCAGCACGAAAGAAGCCTAAGCCGCAGCCCGCCCCTTGGGATCGCTGGCTCTCAGGGCCGCAACCGGACCCCAACCACCCATTTTCTACACCTCAATCCGCTTCCAGCCCCCTTGCCAAAACCGCAGGCTCATCAGGCCGCAGCGGGTGAAGATTTCGGCGATCATGGCGTACCAGGCCCCGGCCACGCCCAACGGCCAAACTTGCGTGAGCAGGTAGGCCCCGGGGATGCGCACGCCGAGCATGCTGATTAGCGTAAAGAGAAACGGCCAGCGGGTATCGCCCGCCCCGCGCAAGGCGCCGCTCAACACCAAGAGCACCGCCAGGGCCGGCATCGCCACCGACACGATTCGCAGCAGCGGCACCGCTTGGACGATCACCGCTTGCTCGTCGCCGCGCACGAATACCCTCACCAGCGGATCGGCCGCGGTAAAGAGCAACAGGCCGGCGGCGCTCATGAGCAGGGCGCCGAGCAAACCGGCGGCGGCCGTGCTGCGGGTGGCTTTGGCTTCGTCGCCCGCCCCCAGGTATTGGCCGGTGAGCGTGGTCGCGGCCACCTGAAACGCCGTGCCGGGCAAATAGGCCAGGGCTTCAATCCGCACGGCCACGCCATGGGCCGCCGCGGCCACGTCGCCCAACTGAAAAATGATCGAAACAAACCACATGTGGCACAGCACCACGGCCAACATATCGCTGCCGCCGGGAATGCCGATTCGCAAAATCCGCCGCGCGACGCGCGGGTTCCAGACCAACAGCGCCGGACGAATGGCCAGTCCCGCCCTGCCGCGAATCAGCACGGCTAGCATCAGCCCGCCCCCCACGGCGTAACCGGCGGCGGTTCCCCAGGCGAGGCCAATCCAGCCTAACTTCGGCAGGTTCCACCACCCTTGCACCAGCGCCCAACTGACGGCGACGTTGATCACGTTGACCAGGGCCATCACCCGCATGCCGGTCACGGTGTCGCCGGCCCCGCGCAAGCAGGCCGAGCCAATCTGCGTGAGCATCACGCCCGGCAGCACCCACATCAACAGGTTGAGATACTCCAGCGCGTAGCCGGCCGACTCGGGGCTGAGGTTCATCAGCGCCAGCAATTGAGCCCCGAACAAACCAACGACGGCGGCGATCAGCATGGTGATGCCCACCCCGAGCACCATGGCCTGATTCGTCACCTGCCGGGCCGTTTCGAAATCGCGCGCCCCGGTAAAGCGGGCGGTCATCGCCGTGGCCCCGATGGAAACCACCGAAAACAGGGCCGGGATCAACCACATGATGTAGGCCAGCAAGCTCATCGAAGCCATGTGGGCAGGCTCCAGATACCGGCCGGCCAGAGCCGTGTCCGAGAGCATCACCAGCATCGACAGAAACTGCTCCACCAGCACCGGCATCGCCAGCCACAGCACACGGGACCACATGCCGCGGGCGTCGATCAATAAAGGAGATTCAGCAGACAAGGTGGGTATGTTTCGATCAGCGGTGGGGGCAAGTAGAGGGAAGTGCAAGTCGTCTTTCGCGGAGCGAAAGACGACTTACCCTTCCCAGAAGGTGGTCTGGTCGATGCGCGTGCCGGGTGGGATTCGCTCGGCCGTTTGCTCGGCGTCAAGGGCAAACAGCGGATCGATCTCCACGGTTATGCCGTCGGCCAGCCGAGCGCCAGCCGCTGCCAGCCAGCCTTGGTGAAGTTGAAGCATGGCGGCCTGCACCGACTCGGGCGTGTCTTTGGCTTCGCCGGGGGCGTTCTTCACCGGCTGAAATTCGGCCTTGGCGTCGATCTCCACCACCATGGCCCGCTGGGCCGCGGGCAGCAGGTCGAAGATAAACCGTTCGAACTTGGTGGCGTTGGGTTCCTCGGGCTCGACGCGCTGGCCCACCTCGTTCACATAAGGAACCTTCTTGTGAGCCACATGGAAGGGGAGCGCCGTCTCGCTTTCGGCCATCCGGCGGAGGAAGTCCACGCTAATGGCATGCACGGCCGTATTGCCCGCCCAAAAGATCGGTTGGCCGGCGGCATCGGTCTTGAGCACGATGCTATCAGGGAGCGGGTTGAGATCGCTGTATTCGATGATCTGTAGCCGCCCGCCGATGGAGACCACGTTGCCGACCTTGTCGCGAGGCGTTTCCTTGTTGGCAACCTGGGTGGAGAGTTCCGACCGCGAGAGCAAGTGATAGCCCAAGAAGGTGGGGTCGCAGACGCGGACCAGCGGGTTATCGACCTGCATGTAAAACAGGTGCTCGATGCCGCGACGGCCCAGGTCTTGCAGGCAGCCGCTACGAACCTTGGCTTCGAGCATGCCGCCGTGGCCGTCGGGGCTGAGGGCCAGGCTGTCTTTCTCGGCGAGCAGCAGCTTGCCGCTGGCCGCGTCGACCGCCGGCATGGTTCCCTGGCAAAACAGCCGCACGTTTTGCTCCGCGAGGCCAAAGTAATTTTGCTCGGCCAGGTAGGCGGCGGTTTCGTCATGCGTGGCGGGGCTGGTCATCAGGTACAGCGGAATGGTCGCGCCGTAGCGCCGCTGGCAGGCCAGCACCTTTTCGAACAAGATGCGAAACAGGGTGCTGCCACTGACGGGCCCCACGGGGAACATGCCTTTGGGGTGATCGAAGCCCAACCGCGTGCCTTGCCCTCCGGCGACGAGGACCACGCCAATTTGGCCGGCGGAGAGAGCTTCGCGTCCGGCTTGCAGCGCTTGCTCGGCGGAGTATTCAGCGTGGGCTTCGCCGAGGCGAATGGCGGGAGGGCTGTCGGCCTGCCCGGCGATTTCGGCCCAATTTTCGGCGGCTTTCCCCGAGGTTTTCAGCCGATGCAAGAGGGGGAAGTTCACCTGCTCCAGCTGCTTTGCCAGCTGCTCGCGACCGCTGGGCGAAAGCTCGTCCCAAAATTGCAGCACATGCTCCTGGCCATACTGAACCAGCGTGGGGCGAATCGCTTCTACCATGAATTCTCTCGGCGGCTAGCAACCAGCGCTTGGGCGGAACGGATTGGGGAGAGGGAGGCGGCACGCGCCAGCTCTCTTGCAGTTTAGCGAACGAAGGCCGCGGGCAGAATGAGCAACGGCTGTCTACGGGCAAGGCACGATCCGCAAACGTCTGGCCCACAGCGTGGCTCCTTGATGGGAGCGTGCGGCCGAGGTTAGTCTATGGGTATCCGGAGTTCGTTTCTAAGAATTTTCGCCTGCTTTTCGCTTACCTCCGGTTCGCTGACTGCTGTCTCTCATGGCTTCTGCTTCGCTGCCCGACCAACAGCTTTTGATCGTAGGGGCGAGCGCGCGGGCGGCTGCCGGATCGGCGCGCAGGGCCGGCTTTCGGGTGGCTGCCTGCGATCTGTTTGCCGATCGCGACCTGGCCCTCTGCGGCCCTGCCCAGCGGACAGCGCACTACCCCAGCGGGTTGAAGTCCTGGTTGGCCGAGCAACCGCGGGCGACTTGGCTGTACACGGGCGCGCTGGAGAACCATCCGGCCCTGGTCGAGCAGATGTCGCGCGTTCGGCCGTTGTGGGGGAACGGGGGCGAAGCTTTGCAGGCAGCCCGCGATCCGGCCCGCTGGTGCGCGGCCTTGGAGCGGCACGGTCTGCCGGTGATTCCCTGGGAGCGACACGACCCAACGGCCAGCGATACCAGCGGCGTGCAGGGCGTATCCACGGCTGCCGCGGCGCGGTGGGCGGACACGATCGGCGCCCTGGCGGCGTTTACCGAAGGCAGCAGTCCCTGGCGATGGTTGCATAAGCCGTACGCCTCGGGCGGAGGGTTGGGCGTGTGGTATGCGGACGAGCTGCCGACAGGCTCGCCGCCCAAGGCTGGCTTCCGGCAGTTGGAAATTCCCGGCCGGCCGTGCGGCGCCGTCTACGTGGCGGGGCCGAACAAGAACTTGTTGCTGGGCGTTTCGCGGCAATCGGTTGGAGCCCGGTGGTGCGGAGCGCAGGGCTTTCAGTATGCGGGCTCGCTGGGTCCGCTGCCGCTGGAGCCGCGACTGCGGCAGCGGTTTGCCCGACTGGGGGAATGTTTGCGGAGCGAACTCGGCCTGCGGGGATTGTTCGGCGTGGATGCGATGGTGACCGACGATTTGCAGGTCTGGCCGGTGGAAATCAATCCACGTTATACGGCCAGCGTGGAAGTACTCGAGGCGGCGATGGGCATTCCCACCATTGCCTGGCATGCCGCGGCTTGCCAGGGGGTGGATCCGCCCTCGACCGTGCCGCCCCCGCGAGGTTGGGCTGGCAAGGCGGTGCTCTACGCCCGGCGCAACTACACGCTGAACGTGGAAACGGCCCAGCGGATGGTGGATGACGTGTGGCCGTGGGA
>CAYUMU010000075.1:0-31814 GCA_964445985.1 uncultured Pirellulales bacterium
GAGATGGCAGACCCAACTCCGCTCCCAAAGGCCCCTCCGGAAATACCGGGGAGAGGGGAGCAAAAGGATTTTGTGCCCGCTGCTTTCACTCAAAAAACGGACGCACCTCGAATCCGTTCGAATCAGTAAAGTGTCAATGCGAATCCGGGATGTAAATGAAAGCCGCCCCCATGATCGGGAGCCAATCCGGCTGGCGTGCGGATGACCTGTTTAGCGTCCCCGGCCCGTTACCGGGTAGGCCGTGTCTTGAAATCCCTTGCCGCTGTGTTCGCCCGGCGGCACCAGGCGGTTGACGAATGCCTCGTCTTCCTCGGTGACCGTGATTTCCAGGCAAGCCTTGTTGTCTTGGTACTGCTCCATGGTGCGCGGGCCAAGAATGATGGAGGTGAGGATCGGATTGGCCAAGCACCAGGCGAGCGCGAACCGACCGGGCGAAACGCCCTTTTCCTCGCAATAGTTGGCAATCTCGGCAGCCACCTGCAAGCTTTCTTCGCGCCATTCCGCTTGCTGCATTCGAGCATCTTTGCGGGCTGCTCGGCTCCCCTCGGGGACTTGCGCCCCCGGCTTGTATTTGCCGGTGAGGATCCCTCGGGCCAGCGGGCTGTAACTCACCACGCCCAGCCCCAGCTCGTGGCAGAGCGGCAATAGCTCCACCTCGATATCGCGGTTCACAATGTTGTAGAGCGGTTGCACGCATTGGAAGGCGTGCAGGTTGAGCTTGTCGCTGGTCCAGAGGGCCTCGCACAGCCGCCAGGCGCGAAAGTTGGAACAGGCGATGTAATGCACCTTGCCGCCATGCACCATGTCGTCGAGCGCTCGCAGGGTTTCTTCAATCGGCGTTTCGTAGTCGGGCGTGTGAACGTAGTACACATCCACAAAATCGGTCTTCAGCCGCCGCAGGCTGTTGTCCAACTCGCGCATCAAGTGGAGCCGGCTGGCGCCGCGGCTGTTGGGGCCTTCGCCCATCGGCTGCCGGCCCTTGGTGGCCAGCACCACGTTGTGCCGGCAGTTCGCGATCGCCTTGCCGACGACCACTTCCGACTCGCCGGCGTTGTAAATGTTCGCCGTATCGATGAAGTTGATCCCGTCATCCATGGCTTGCTTGATGATGGCCAGGGAGTCGGCCTCGTTGGCGGCGCCGCCGAACATCATGGTCCCCAAGCACAGGCGGGAAACTTGCACACCGGTGCGGCCCAGGTTGCGATACTGCATGATTGGATACTTGTGCGAATCAAGGTGGGGATGAATCAACGCGACGAATCGACGCGCCGCGAGCAACTGCGGCCAAAGGTAACAGTTGGAGCATGGCCGAACAACTGTTGGCCGCCCGTTACCGCGAACCGCCAATGCCTAGCGGTAAGAACACCGAGTCGGCTCGCTGCACCGCCTGGGGGTCGATTTCCTTCAGCACCTGGAGCGCGGCTTTGGCCTCCGGGGCAGGGCAAGCCTTGACGTATTGCACGATCGGCACGCGCACATAACGGTGGGCCATATCGGCGTTCTTGTAGATTTCCACCAGCCGGTCGAGCGCCGACCAATCCTTCCAGCGGGTCAAATCGGTCACCACGATATCAGCCCAATCGCCGTTGCGCAGCACCAAACGCATGCTCCGCGCCACGCGTTCGCGGGGAACAACCGATTCTTGCTCGCCGTGAAACCGCAGCGCCAGAACCACCGCGTTCACATCCGAAAACACCGCCTCGGGATTGGCGAGAAACCGCTGCTCAATATCTTCCAGGGCCTTCTCACCCAGCAGGGTGATGTAGCAGGCCACGAGCGCGTCGAGCGAGCGATCCGTGGTTTCCTTTTGCTGCTCGACGGGAAGCAGCGGGGCCAGCCAGCTGGCATCTTCCGGTTTGCCGCACAAGCCCAACAGCGTGAGATACAACCGCCGCCGCGGCGTGGTGGTTTGCGGGTCTTCGATCCACTTGCGCAGTTCACCGCGAGAAAGGTGCGGGGCCAACTGCTTGACCACGTCGTACTCGGTCAGCGCGAACTCGGCGTAGGCATCGTCGGCCACGAACGGCTCCGCGCTGCGCAGCCGAGGCAGAAAGAACCGCAACCGCTCCACGCCCTCGGCGGGGGCTTGCGGCAACACGTTGAGCAAATAGTCGGCCGCGCCCGGCGTTAACGGGAGCGGAGCCGACCAGTACAACTCGTCGGCGTCGTCGGCCCCCAAGATAAAGTAGCGGTCTTCCGCCTGGGGTTCTTGTTCGGGCGAAAACGCCTTCAGCAGGGCAGGTTGCCCGTTCGCCGTCGCCAGTCGCTTTTCGCCCTTGAGAATATGCTTGACGCGATAGGGCCGCAGCCGGGTTTCGGGGTTGGTGGCCTCGCCCGTGGCCTGGGCAATCACCGCGGCCTCGATCATGGCCATGCGGCTGGTGGCCGATTCGGCCGGCCCACAAAAGGGGCAGGCCGTTGCCAGGCAGGGAAGAACGGCCAAGCCAACCGGTACGACCAAAGCGGTCAGACGCAACAACCTGGTGTTCGTTCGGTTCGGCATTTCAGCAACTACCTCCGCGCCCATTTCTCCGGGCGATCACACCATCCATCGAGTCAACCTGATTATGGGCCGTCGAAGAATAACTTCCCGCTGTGCAGTTCGGGTCCAAGCCGATGTTGATTGCAGAGTGGTATCCGTCGCAACTGGATTCCCGCCTTCGCGGGAATGACGGGTTCACTGGATTCCCGCTCCCGTCTGCACGAGGGCAGGTTCTTCACGGGAATGACGGGGTTTCAATGACGATCAAACAGTCAGGGCCAATCCAGGATGTAAATGATCGACGGCTCCTTAGCTGGCTTCTTTTGAAGTCTCAGCCGCCGCGGCATCTTTGCTGGAACTTTCCTCGCTAGGCTGACTGCCCTGGCCGCCCAAGGGCAGAAACAAGCTGGCCCTGCGCACGGCTTCCTCGTCCACCTTGCGCAGTTCTTCGAGCTTGGTCTTGGCCTTGGGAAGAGGGCAGGCCAGCAGGTACTGCACCACGGGAATCCGCACCCAACTCTTCTTCTGGTCCGAATTCTTGAACAGCTCGACCAGGCGATCCATGGACTCCCAGTCTTTCCAGCGAGCCAGGTCGGGAATCACCAGGTCGGCCACGTCGGGCCGATTCAGCAGCAACCTGAGCGACTCGACCAGCCGGTCGTGCGAAATGATATTCTCCGACTGCCCATGAAACCGCAGGGCCATGATGGCCGCGTAGGTGTCGGTATATTCCGCGTCTTTATTGGCCAGATACATGCTTTCCACGAAGGGCAGGCCGGCTTCGCCTTTGAGCGTGAGAAAACAGGCCAGGGCCGCATCGACGCCCGTTTGCGGTTCGTCGGTCTTGGCGGTCAGCATGCCGCGAATCATCTCGGCATCGTCGGGCTTGCCGCACACACCCAGCAGCGTGAAGTAACCCCGGCGGCGGCTGGCAGGCACGTTGGGATCGTTCACCCAGGCTAGGTACTTATCGCGTTTCATGTTCGGCTTGAGGTTCTTCACGTCTTCGTAATCGGCCCGGGCAAATTCATCAAAGGCATCGCGCGCCAGCAATTCATCGGCGTCTTCCAGGTAATCCTGAAAGAACACCAACCGCTCGGCGCCCTTGGCCGGCAGTTTGGGCAACTGCCGCACGTACTTGGCGCTCCGCTCGGTCATGGCGATCGGCATGCCCCAACTGATTTTGCCTTCCACGGCGCCCATGAGCAGAAACTGCGTGCCGGGGGGCTGTTTGCCAAAGAACAGGGCCGTGATTTTTTGCTTGCCCTCCAAAAACTTTTCGCCCTTGAGCACCGTGGCGACTTCAAAGATGGAGTACTGCTCATCCTCTTTATCGCTGAGCGGGCCAACCAGGTTCGCCAACACCGCCACGTCGTTCTGATCGATTTCTTCGGTGAAGGTGAGCGCCACCGCCGAGCAGAAGGGACACGCCACGGCCACGCTCGCCACGGTGAACGTGACCAACATCGCGGCGGCAATTGCTCGAACCTGCATCTTTGCTACCTCCCACAAAATCACTAAAAACGGTTGGGCTTACGCCTGCTTTTCCTACTAACATCCTAGACCCTGGCCAACGACGTTACAACTGCCGAGGCTGCGTCGATGGTTGGCAATTCAACCCGGCCTAAACCGTCCGAGAGTCCATTCGAACTTTTGACCGAAACCTCGCCCTCCCGGCCGGGTTTATTCAGTAGGTACACAACGCGGCGCGCCGGCCGGGCTGTCGCGGAGTTCCCCCCAACCCCTCCCAACCAAAACAGAAGAGGTTTCCCGTGTCGATTCGAACCCTGACTCTGGCAACATGTTTCTCGGTTTTTGCTTTTACCGTGGCGGTTTCGGTGCAGGCGGCCGAAGACGGCGAACGCCCTGCCGGCAAACGCCCGGAAGGTCGCGCCCGTGGCGGCCGGCCCGGCCTCGATCGCGAAGCCATGCTCAAAAAGTTCGACAAAAACGGCAATGGCCAGCTCGACCCCGAAGAACGCCAGGCCGCGATGGCCGAGTTTGCCAAAGCCCGCGAGGCCGGCATGGACCCGGCCCGCAAGGCTGAAATCCTGAAGAAGTTTGATAAAAACGGCAACGGTCAGCTCGACCCCGAAGAGCGCCAGGCCGCCATGGCCGAGCGGGGCCGGAATCGGGCCGGTGGCGCCGAAGGCGGAGGCAGGGCCGAGCTCATCAAAAAGTTTGATAAGAACGGCGACGGCAAGCTCGACGCCGAAGAACGCAAAGCGGCCATGGCCGAGCGGGGCAAGGAACGCGGCAGGGTACGTCCCGGCGCCGAGAAGAAAGAAAAATAATCACCAGGCAATACTCTGCTCCTCGGGCAGATTTCCACTCCCGACAACAACAGCCGCAACTTCGCTGGGAAGTTGCGGCTGTTTTGGTTGTTGGATTCGATCGAAGCCCCGTCTCTATCCCGTGCCCAGGTTCTTAAGACCGAGCACAACACAATTTCCGTAAAGAGTCTGAGGCGGACACGTCGTTTACACTCGCGCGCCTGGATTCCCGCATCCGCGGGAATGACGGGAATTTGGGAGTTTATTAAATACTTGATCCTTAGCCAACCCAGGCCGGCTCCCAGCCTTTTCGATACGGCTTGGAAACCAACTGCTGGGCCGCTTCCGAGTTGGTAATCTTGAGTGCCCCGGCGTCCCACTCCAATGGCACGCCCGGTACTCTTACGGCGATCGTGCCGAGCATCACGGTTTCGGTCAGCGGGCCGGCGTAATCAAAGTGCGAGGTCGTTTGGCCTTCGCCCCGGCAGGCGTCGGCCCATTGCACGTAATGGTCCACGCCTGCCACCATGGGCAGTTCGGCGGCAGGGAACTTCTCTTCGGGAAAGAGCCGGGGCATGGCCACGTGGGGGATGACCAGGGTTCCCTTTTCTCCGATCAGCACCGAACCGGCATTAGGCAGTTGAGCGTCTTTCGGCACATCGCCCAACGCGTCGCGCGGCGGCGTGATGCCTTCTCCGTCGTACCAGGTGAGCATCAAGCGGTCGCCCGCCGTGCGGCTCGTGCCGTTGAACCCAAATTCCACGGTTGCCGATTTGGTCCACGACTCGTTGTTGATGGGCGGGGCTTCCCCAATCGCCAGCGTGGCGGTGGTTAACTCCAGAGCCTTGAACACCGGATCGAGAATATGGCAACCGAAGTCACCCAGTTGCCCTGTGCCAAAATCTTGCCAACCGCGCCAATTGAACGGGTGATACATTTCTTTGATATAGGGTCGCTTGGGCGCTGCTCCCAGCCACAGGTCCCACCGCACATGCTCGGGCACGGCGTCGGACCCCTTGGGACGATCCAGAGCCCTGGGCCAGCGCGGCGTGCCGCCTTGCCAGGAGTGAACCTCTTTCACCTTGCCGATCAGCCCCTGGTGAACGATTTGGACCGCGGTGCGATAGGCGGCGTGCGATTGAATCTGGTTGCCCATCTGGGTAACCACGTTGTGCTTCCTGGCGGCCAACGTCATTTGCCGGGCTTCAAACAGCGTGTGCGAGAGTGGCTTCTGGCAGAAAACGTGTTTGCCAAGCTGCATGGCGGCCAGGGCCACGGGGGCATGCATATGGTCGGGCGTGGAAACGATCACCGCGTCGATCGCGCCCGCGTTATCCAGCAGTTTTCGCCAGTCGGCATGACGTTTGGCCTGGGGGAATTTCTCCGCGGCCCTGCCCAGGTGGTCGGCCGAGTCATCGATATTGCAGAGCGCCACCACGTTTACGTTGGGGCTGGCGGCCACGCCCATCAAGTCGCTCCAGCCTTTGCCGCCGGTGCCCACGCTGGCCACATTCAACCGCTCACTGGGCGCGGCCCAAGCGCCGCGAGGCCAAGGCAACGCACAAACGGCCCCCGTGGCAGCCACGGATTGCAAGAACCGACGACGACTGGATTGAACCGGCATGGAGGAAACTCCGGAGGAATAAACAGCGAATCAGGGCAGGAACACGCAGTATCCCTCACCGGCCCGCGCACCTCAACCGTTTGCTCGTGACTTATCGCCGCAACGGGAGGGAGACCAGGGCTTTGAAGCGGTCATTCCCTTGCCTTTCGCGTTTCGAGGACGCGGGCCGTTGAACGCCTCAAACGAACGTGTGGTAATACCCAGCTTGGGTATTTCACGGCAAGTGGATCCTGTTGGCTGGGCGAAACGGATCCGGCTCGTATCCAGATGGATCCGTTTCGAGGTTTTTGCCTTCAGGCCTCTCTACCGATGTGGCAGGTACGCAAGTCGATGCGTGGCCAAGAATTGCTCTACTGGGCGGCACAGGACTCGAACCTGTGACTTCTACCGTGTGAGGATAGCGCTCTAACCAACTGAGCTAGCCGCCCGCTTGGGGTTATCGGGGCGGTGGTGGCCGCCGTTGTTCCCAAACCGTGAAAGATAAATCAGGCCTGCGACCTTGGCAAGGGGGAGGTCGGGGTCGAATTATACGTAGGTGCCGACCGTTGGTGATGTTATCGAGAAAATCGTTGCCAATAGCCTGGCCAGCCGGTTAGATGGGGAAACATCGCCACCCCCCCTGAGAGCCTGCCCCCGAGGCCCCCCCACCTTGAGAAATGCGACGGTATTTTATGCCCACCCAGCGTCGCGGAGCTGTTCGATTTGGCTGTTTTCACGCTATGGCCTGCCTGATGTGCTGCTGGGGCGGAACGGCAGGGCAAGCCGCTGAGCCATCGCCGCCGCCCACTCGGGTGGAGCTTATGCTCAACGAGGAGCTTTCGCGAACCGTGGCGTGGCCTGTGACGACGGGCGTTCCCTTCCCTCGTGGCAGCCTGGCGAGCGAAACCAACTGCCGCCTGGTCGACGACCGGGGCCGTGAATGCCCCTTGCAAAGCCGCGTGGCCGCGACTTGGGACGCCGCCCAGACCAGCGTGCGGTGGCTGACGGTCGACTTCATCGCCTCGCCGGGCCGGCAGTATTTCTTGGAATTTGGCCCCGCCGTGCGCCGCGCATCGCTCCCCCAGCCCAATGATCGGGAGCAGCTCAAGATCGTAAAGACCGGCAACGCCGAGCAGCCTGAAAAGCTGAAGGTCGCTACAGGGCCGCTCGAGGTCGTGTTCTCCGCCTCGGGGGCCAGCGGACTGGAAACGATTGCCTTGGACATCGATGGCGATGGCCAGTTTGCCGCAAACGAGGTTGTGGCCCAAGGCCCGGCCGATGGCGAACATTATTACATCGATCAAGCAGGTCGGCGATTTTCCAGCAGCCTGGCTGCACCCTTGCCGCCGAAGAAAGGCCCGCCCCCGGCAAACGCCGCCACCGAGCCGCCGTCGCGGCAAATCATGGTGGAATCGCAAGGACCGGTGCGAACGGTCATCCGCGTCGACGGCAGCTACTGGTCGCCCGGCCAGGCAACCTTGGTTCGTTACCGCACGCGCTATCATTTCTTCGCCGGATCGGCGCTGGTCAAAGTAATCGATGAATTTCGCGTGGTGGGCTCGACGCGTGATGTGCGGTTTCGCGATATCGGCTTTGCCCTGCGGTTAGCTCCGCGGCAAGGCGACCGCTATCTGGCCACCGACTCTACCACGTCGTCTGCCGCTCCGGTCCCCAGCAGCAGCGAAGAAATGCTGGACGCGCCGTTCGCAGCCAACCCGTCAGGCGCCAACTCGCTGGTGCCGGCGCCCCAGCCGGTTCGCATTCCCTGGAGCCCTGGCATGCAGGGCGTTTCGTCTTATCAGTCGGAATACCGGCATCTGGGCAATCGAGCCTACGAGGCCGGCGTCGTGGCGGAAGGCGACTTTGGATCTCGGCAAGTTGTGCAAACCGATCGGGCCGCCGCCTGGCTGCAAACGGTCGACGAGCGCGCCGCCGTCACCGGCTCGCTGCGCTGGTTCTGGCAGCAGTTCCCCAAAGAATGGGAGGCCACACCGGACCAGATGGTGCTGCATCTCTGGAGCCCTCGCGCGGGTGAACTCGATTTCGGGGCCCCGGGTATTCAAGATTTCTTCGGCCCAGCCGGCGATCGCTACGTGCTCAATTGGTTTGGAATCTCAGGCACGCCCACCGCGCTATCCGACTTCTTCTATTACGCCTGCCGCGAGTTCATCGAAAACAACACGGCCGACGCCGCCGGCATTCGCAAACATCACGAGTTCTATCTGCACTTCGCGCCCCCCGGCAACGCGGCCGAGGGCGCCCAGCTGGCACGGCTGGCCGAGTGCCCTCCGCTGGCCTTGGCAAGCGGCGATTGGAATTGCAGCACCGGCGTGTTCGGCCCACTGGTGGCTCGCGAACCCGCCAATAACTCGCAATCGCCAGGGAAAGAAGCCGACGATCCCAACCAACAGGATCCGAAATCTTGGAAAACGACGCCTACCCCGAGTGGTTCTCCATCGCAGGCGCCCTCGCGGCTTTCATCAGATGAGGCAACCGCCGAGCTGGCCCAGGGCGAAGCCGTGGTCGATCGTATCTTTCAGCTTGGCCGCTACGGCCAAGACACCTTTGGGGACTATGGCTGGTGGCTGTTCGGGGCAGGTCCGCATTACAGCTATCAGTGGGACGCCGCCGCCGGGCGTCACTACGCCGATCCGCGGCGATTCGACTTCCACACCTACCAGAAAGAAACCCAGCTCTGGTGGTGCTACTTGCGCGGCGGCGAACGCAAGTTTTGGGATTGGTGCCTGCCGTCGGAGAATCACTGGACCGATATCGCCGTGAATCACATTCCGCTGCAATATGGCTGCGATTGGAAAGGGGGCGATCGGGCCGATTCGCGCCGCACGCTGCACTTCCGGCCGGGCGATTGGGCCATCGACAGCCCCGTGCATTACCTCCGGCACCACAACACGGCGGAAGCCTGGCTGCGCGGGGGAGCCCAGTTTTGGGCCTCGTACCATCGCACGCTCGAAACCACCACCCTCGCCTATTACTTAACCGGCGACGAGCGCTTCGCCGAAGTGATTGACTACTGGAAAGACTACTTCACCCCGTTGGCCGGCAAAAACTCTCAGTCGCCCGACTTCACACCCTGGCATCAAGAACAGGCCTGGTTCGATCCCGGGGCAACGGTCACCATCAACGGCCAAACGCGCCCCAAAACTTGGGCCGAAATGGTTCGCGACTACGCGCCCTTCTCTTCCGGGCTGCGCCATCAAATGACGCTGTGGTTCAATCTATCCACGCTGTATGAACACACCTGGGACGAACAAGTGGGGCAAGTTGCCCGCGAATACGCGGATGCGTTTTTAACGCCAGCAGGCCCCAGCGGCGTCTGGCATTGCCAGGAGAACAACCTGCCGGCCAACGCGCCCACGCCCACCATGGCTCACTTCTGGAGCCCGGCGCTGTGGAAGTATGACCGCGCCACGGGCGATCCTCGCCTGAAGGAAATTTTGCCGAAGTACTTTTCCGCCTGCTACCTGGCCGACCCCTTCCGACTGAGTGGCGACGTCGGCGTCTATTCCAACCTGCATGGCGGCTATGGCTACTACTTCACCGGCGATCCCCGCTACGTGCGGTGGTCGCTCGATGAATTGCAAAACCTATCGAAGCACGCCGCCCCGCTGGCTAAGCCTGAGGATCTGAATCGGCGGATTTATAACCCCTACGCCACCATCGAATCGCTGGCCGGCGTGCCTCGTTTGCTATGGGCCGTGCAGGCAGCGCAACGAAAGGGGGAAGCCATTCCCCCCTCGCCTCCCCTGCCACCGCAGCGCACCGTGCTGGCACTTCACAAACAGGCCGGCCAACCACTCGAGTGCGACCTGTGGGGGTTTGACCAAGAGCTCACGTGGCTCAACCCAGCGGGCCAGCCCGTCACCAACGTCAGCGTGACCACGTCGCAGCATTACTCGCCCGTGCAACCGTTCGATCGCGTGTTGCCGCGGTTTGAAGTCTATGCCCATCACGCCGTGATTCCGGCCGCTGCGCCGGCTGGCTGGTATTTGCTCGTTCCGCGGTTGGAGATGGGCGTATTGGCCACGAATAGCGATCGGCCACCGCTGTGCCATGCAGGCAGGCCCATTCAGTTGGCGGGCGGGGCTTCTTGCTGGCTGGCGGCAACCTCACCCTCCCACGACATGCCGCTAAGTTTGCGTTCGGCGGCAGCCCGCGAATTGAGAGTGACCTCGCTGGAGGGCACTCCCCTGCCCTTCGAATTGAACTTGAAAGCTCCGCGCAGCGAACTGATTTTGAACAGCACGGCGGTCGACTCCAGCGCGCCAGCTTCGTTGGACACTCGTTCGAGCCAAATCATTTGCATCACCAACGCCGGCAACAGAAGTGCCTGGTTCCAAGTGGAAGACGTCTCGGATCAAGAACGCTGGGTGGCATTCACGCCCGGTGCCCTCTCACAGCCTGCCAAAGAAAGCACCTTCCCCAGCGGCCCGGCCGTCGCCACAGCGCTCCAGCGTTTAACGCCCCCCATTGCCTTCGATGCCGAGCAAACACTGGTGGCCGGCCGCTTTGGTCAGGCGGCGTTGGTTGTGCCGGGCCGCAAACTGGTTCTGCCCGATCATCTGCCAGGCACGGCGTCACCCCAAGAGGAGCCTGCCGAGGAGACGCAACTCTTCGACCTCCGCGAAGGCACGCTGGAATTCTTTGTCAAGAAACTCTGGGACGACCGCCTTGATCTCGTCCGCCCTGCCCCCTTCCTCAACAATGGGCTGATCAGCAGCACCACGCCCACCATGTTGCCGCTGGGAGAATGGGCGCACGTGGCCGTGGTGTGGCGGCCTTACAACCGCGATCCCGAGCAAACCTGCATGCATGTCTACATCGATGGGCTTGACCGCGGCAGTTATCGCAGCACCTGGTGGGAAGGTTACAGCAATCGCCCTCACCGCATGCCCTCCAAGGGAACCTGGCTCAAGGGGTTGGTCAGCCAGGCCACGGGGGGCGGGGCCTTCGCGCTCGACGACGTGCGGCTTTCGACCACCGCTCGCTATACCGATCGAACGGTGAAGTTCGGCAACCGGCAGACCGTGAACCCCTTCCGCTTCACGCCACCTCACGAGCCATTGCCGGCCGACAAAGATACCGCTTTGCTGTTTCGTTTCGATGGCAACCTCAACTCCGAACAGGGCGCGCCGCAACCACTGTCGGCCCGCTGGGAAAAGTAAGTCGGTGCAAGCGCGTCGTTCCCGCGAAGAACCTGCCCCCGTGCAGACGGGGGGCCTGCCCTCGTGAAGACGGGGGCGGGAATCCAGTTGCGGCGGAATGTGCGCTGCAATCAGCACCGGCTTGGATCGGAAACTCCCTCAAGTCTGCTGATAGGTGACAGCGGCCACGCGACAATCCCCGCAGTGGAACGCGTAGTAAATGCCTTCCTCCCCCAGTGGCCCGTTGTCATGTTGGGCCAGGAACGTCATCCATCGCCCGCACTCGATACACCGTGGAAATTCATCGTCCTGAAGCCACATGGGGATTCCGCCGATGGTCGATGCGTCGTTCAGCTCGAACGGCTCTGTGCAGGCAAAGGCAGGAAAACGAGTCGCTTCCATCGTCCGGCGGCAGGGTTCCGGGCTGCCGTCGTAGGCAAACGCATTCGGCTCCATCGGTGATAGCCATTCCGCCTCGCCGTCGGGAGTGTATCGCGTGAAGACCGTTCCGTAGCAAGCGCAGTGGAGGCAACAGAGGATACGTCGCGGAGCATCGGCAAAGGCGGCGAAAGAGCCAATCTTGTCGACGCGGGTGAAATCAAATAGCCAGGCTTGGGGACCACCGCACGAAGGACATGGGTCACTCAGCGATTTTCGGCAGACCACATCCGTGGCCGTCGCTGAATCACGTGGCCCCACCAACCGGAAGCAATCCGCGTAGACGAGATCATGACGGTCGCCGGCTTCGTCAAGACACCACCCAGCCAACAGCAAGGAATCCTCGGGAGGCGCGTGAAGCAATGCGGCCCAAGGGGGGCTTTCCTGAGACCAACGTCGGAATGCCCGGAGCGCAGCGTCTGTTCGCGTCCAAGCCAGTGCCAGCAGCAGGAGGTTGAGCGCCCCCTGTTCCGGGCTGTTGTCAATCCGTTCTACCAATCGACTCGCGGCAGCTTCACTGGCCTCGCGGTACAGGCTGGAGGGCCAGAAAATGCCTCTCGTTATCAGGGCATCACAGGTGGCCTCGCTCAATCCGTTATCGCGGTAACAAGCCAAGTGTTGAAGCAGGCGAGTTCCTACATCGACACACGGCTCTACGGTCGCATCGATGCACCGCATGGCTTCGGCCTCCAGTTGTTCTGCCTGGATGGGGCTCAGTTCGCGGAACTGAGACAACTTTTCCCCATCGCTGCCCGTGGAAAGTCGTTCGCACCTGTCCGCCAATTCGACGACTGCCTGCTGGGTGTCGGCGGCCAAATTTGAGCAGAAGAAGCGACCGATCGCCAAAGCTTCGGCCAGTCGGCGAACCTGTCCCTCGGCCTCGCGCTGCCGGCGGGCAGAGAATCCTCCTCGATTCTCTTCCAGGACCATGAGCGGTGGAATGATTCCGCGCTGCAGTCCCGGGGCGGTCAACCCCCAGCGGAGCAGGAAGCTGTCATCCTCAGCGTCTCCCGTGTCCGCCAGATGTTTTCGTAAGATGTTGACGAATTCCGGCACGCCCGGGGCGTCTTCGGCAGGCACCCAGTTGTTGCCGATGGCGTGGACGGCAGCCGCCAGATTCCCTCGGTACGATCGAAGCCCATCGGCCGCATGCCACTGAATGAGACGAGCGACGGGATCGCTGGCATGTTCAGCCATGGCACGTTCCGGGGTTTTCTATAATTGACCAAACCGCGAGGGCGAAAGGATGCAGTCGATTCGTCATTCTAAAGCCGCGCTGCGCAGGCCAACAGATTCTGGCCGATAATCTTGCCTCTCCCGCCAGACAGCAGGCCCGTCGCTCACTCGCAGCCAGACGGCCCACTGGGATCAGCCCGCCGCTCGGTTTCGCTGTTCTCGGGGGGGCCGATCGGTTACCATGTGCGTAGAACTAAGCGAAGCCCGTTGCGGCTCGGCTTTCACCCGCGAACCTCGTTGGGTGCAACATTGCTAAGGATCGAGGATTAAATAACGTCCCTACATAACATCCCTACCTATTCGTCATTCCCGCGAAGGCGGGAATCCAGGCGCAGCGGAGAAATGATCATATTGGCAAACGATGCTCGCAAACCTTGGGATGTTGTTTTATCCCGAATCCTAAGTTTAAGCGAGTCCCCGCAATCCTTAGGGGATATTGCCTTTAACCTTCGCCGCTCGCCCGGCCTGCATTAAACATCCACACTCAGGGCTCACCCGCCCTGCCATCCACCCGATTCGACTGAACAGGGAACCCCATCATGCCATTGTTCCGCTGTCGCCCCCAGCTTACCTCGGCGTGTGCGACTCGCTTCCGCGGCCCCGCCAGCCTGCTGTCGGCCCTGGCGTTCGTCGCCTGCCTGGGTTGTCAAGATGCTTCCCATGCAGCGCCCCCCGTCGCCAGCGATCAGGCCCAAGCAACCAGTCCCCAGTCCCCAGCCCCCAGCCCCCAGCCAGAATTCCCCGTGGCCGTTCAAAACAAAGATCCGTTCCCGCAAGCAGGCCCTGCCCCAGCCTTGCAGGGTGGCGTTGAGTGGCTGAACACGGCTGGCCCGCTCGATATCAAGGATCTCAAAGGCAAATTCGTGCTGCTCGATTTCTGGACGTATTGCTGCATCAACTGCATGCACATTCTGCCCGAGTTGAAAAAGCTGGAGAAAGCTTATCCGAACGAGATCGTGGTGATCGGCGTTCACTCGGCCAAGTTCGACAACGAGAAAGACACCGAGAACATCCGCGAGGCCATCCAGCGTTACGAAATTGAACACCCGGTGGTCAACGACGCCAACCATGCCATTTGGAATCGCTACAACATCCAAAGCTGGCCCAGCCTGCGAATCATCGACCCCGAAGGCCGCCTGATCGCTGGCCACAGCGGCGAAATCCCCTTCGAAGCGCTCGATGAGTTCTTCAAAAAATTCATCCGCTACTACGAACGGCAGGGCACGCTCGACCGCACGCCGCTCAGGTTCGCTCTCGAAACCGAAAAGCTCAAGCCCACGCCGCTCCGGTTCCCCGGCAAAGTGCTGGCCGATGGCGAGGGAGATCGGCTGTTCATTTCCGATAGCAACCACAACCGGATCGTGGTGACTCGGCTCGATGGCTCGCTGCTCGATGTGATTGGCAGCGGCGACATTGGCGCCAAAAACGGGGCGTACGATCAGGCCAGCTTCAACCACCCGCAGGGCGTGGCGGTCAAAGGCAATACGCTCTACGTGGCCGACACCGAAAACCATTTGATCCGCAAGGTGGACCTCTCCGCCAAGCAGGTGACCACGGTCGCCGGCACCGGCAAGCAAGGTCGCGGGCCGTGGCCAGGCATCAAGCAGGGCATCGCCGGGGCCACCATGCCCAAGCGGTTTGTCGACTCGCCCAAGAAAACCGGCCTGGCCAGCCCCTGGGCCTTGCTGATCCACGGCAACAATCTCTATATCGCCATGGCCGGCCCTCACCAAATTTGGAAGATGCCGCTCGACGAGTCCGAGCTTGGCATCTACGCCGGCAACGGCCGCGAAGACATTGTCGATGGCCTGCTCCTTCCCAGCCAGCCGTACGAGGCCGAAACGCAGGTCGATGGCGAGCTCGTCAGTTATTCATCGTTTGCCCAGCCCTCTGGCCTGGCCACCGACGGCAAGTGGCTGTTCGTCGCCGATAGCGAAGGAAGCTCCATCCGCGCCGTGCCCCTCGACGGCAAAGGACGCGTGACAACGGTCCTCGGCACCGCGGGCCTCCCCCAGGCGCGGCTGTTCACCTTCGGCGACGTGGACGGCGACGCCAGCAAGGCCATGCTGCAACACTGCATCGGCGTGGCTTACGACAACAACAAGCTGTATGTCGCCGACACCTACAACAACAAGATCAAGCTGATCGACGACAAGACCAAGCTGATCACCACCTTTGCCGGCACCGGCAAACGCGGCAAGGGCGACAGCCCTGCCGAGTTCGACGAACCGGCAGGCGTGTCCGTGGCCAACGGCAAGCTGTACGTGGCCGATACCAACAATCACGCCATTCGCGTCGTCGATTTGCAGACCAGGCAAGTCAGCACGCTGGCCATCCCCGGCCTGAAACCGCCCGCCCCGCCGCGGCCCGAAACCGGCGTCCCCAGCTTCCCCAACGCCAGCAATGAGCAGGCGCCGCTCGCCAAGCTCAAGCCAGCCAATGGCCAGGTGCAATTGGCCATTTCGCTCAATCTGCCCACCGGCTGGAAGCTCAACGACCAGGCCCCGATGGGCTACTACGTGCAACTGACAGGCGACTCCGGCCCGATCGATCGCAAAGTCGCTGGCACGCGCCAGAAACTGGCAGCCCCGGCCACGCAGTTCAACGTGTCGCTGCCAGTGACCGCGAATACCGGCAAAGAAACGGTGAAGCTGGCCATAACCTACTACTATTGCCAGGAAGGACTCGAAGGCCTGTGCAAAGTCGGCACGGTCATCTGGTCGGTCCCCATCGAAGTGAGCGAGGCGGGAGCGGCCGAAGGCAAGCTGGACTACAGCATTAAGCCGTAGGCCGGGGCGTGTGTCGCACAGTTTGTTATCCCGACAGGGATTGCAGCCAGTAGCCAGGGCTTGAGCGTAGCGACAGCCCTGGTTCGCGGCTGGCAAACTTCGTATTGATCCTGAAGGGATCATAGCTGGGTGGAAGAACCACCTGGCGCTGCTGCGTTCTTCGGCCAAATTCGCTTCGACTTTTTGCGTCTGCTATCCGACGGCAACGCTTGGGCTCGGGCCGCAGGCTATGCGCAGATTGGGAAAAGCACCCCCCTTTTCGCGGCAAATGCCCGTGGTACACTACCGGGTTCTGCCAGCGCGGCGTGTTTTGCCAGACTGGTCTATCCCATATTCCAGTAAATTGCCGCCCAGCTTCGGTGCCTGCCGTGATCATAGTTCTCAAGTCCGGTGCGACGGAATCGCAGATCGAGCACGTGGTGGACCGCCTCACGTCTCTAGGTTTTCAGGCTCACCTGAGCCGCGGCACCTATCGCACCATCATTGGCGTCATCGGCGACGAGTCCAAACTGCAATCCACGCCTCTGGCCGCCATTCCTGGCGTGGCCGAAGTCGTGCCCATTCTGCCCCCCTACAAACTTTCCAGCGTCGAGGCTCACCCCGAGCCCAGCGTGGTCGATGTGTGCGGGGTGAAAATCGGCGGCGGCCATGTCGCCCTGATCGCCGGCCCGTGCGCGATCGAAAGCCGCGAACAAATGGATGTGATCGCCGGCCACATTCGCCAGGCCGGGGCCAACATTCTGCGGGGAGGAGCGTTCAAACCGCGCACCAGCCCCTACGCCTTCCAGGGCATGGCCGAAGACGGCCTGAAGCTGCTCCGCGAAATGGGCGACAAGCACGGCATGCCGGTCGTCACCGAGGTGATGGACCCCCGCCGCGTGGAACTCGTGGTCGAATATGCCGATATGCTCCAGATCGGCGCCCGCAACATGCAGAATTTCTCGCTGCTGACCGAGGTCGGCCAGGCCCGCAAGCCGGTGCTGCTCAAGCGGGGAATGAGCGCCACCATTCAAGATTTGCTGATGAGCGCCGAATACATTCTCTCGCAGGGCAATTCGCAAGTGGTGCTCTGCGAGCGGGGTGTCAAAGGTTTCGACGATATTACCCGCAACCTGTACGACGTGGCGGCCGTTCCCGCCGTGCGGGCACTCAGCCACCTGCCGATCATTGTCGATCCCAGCCACGCCACGGGCCGCCCCCACCTGATTCCCCCCTGTGCCCTGGCCGGCCTCGCCGCCGGGGCCGATGGCGTGCATATCGAAGTCCATCATTGCCCTGAAAAAGCGCTGTCCGATGGCGCCCAGGCGTTGCTGCCCGAACAATACGCCGAACTGGCCGGCCAAATGCGCAAGCTGGTTGAGCTGTTCGGCCGAGAAATTTCCTCCAACCCCCGCGGGGCCGCATGAGAACGCCGTTCATTGCCGGAAACTGGAAGATGAACACCACCCGCGCCGAGGCCGTCGCCTTGGCCCAGGCGGTGGCCGCGGGCGTCGGCCAAACCTCCGCCGCCGTCGAAGTGGCGGTCTGCCCCCCCTTCCCCTATCTGGAAGCCGTGGCCGCCGCCGTGGCTGGCTCGGCCGTGGGCGTGGGTGGCCAAAACATGTACTTCAAGGAATCCGGCGCCTACACCGGCGAAGTCAGCCCCGGCATGCTCAAAGATCTGGGCTGCAAATACGTCATCCTAGGGCATAGCGAGCGCCGCCAGTTCTTTGGCGATACCGACGAACTGATCAGCCAAAAGGTGCACGCCGCCCTGGCCGTGGGCCTGATTCCCATTGTGTGCGTGGGCGAAGTGCTCGAAGATCGCGAAGCCGGCCGCACGCAAGAAGTGGTCCGCACGCAGTTCGAAGGATCGCTGGCGGGGCTTACGGCCGAGCAAGCCGCCGGCATTGTCATCGCCTACGAACCGGTTTGGGCCATCGGCACCGGCAAGGTGGCCAGCAAAGAACAGGCGGAAGAGGTCCATCTCGATCTTCGCAAGCTGCTGGCATCACGCTACAATGCCGCGGTGGCCGATCAGGTTCGTATTCAGTACGGCGGCAGCGTTAAGCCTGGCAATGCTGCCGAGCTGCTGTCGCAACCCAACGTCGATGGCGCCCTGGTAGGCGGGGCCGCCCTGGCGGCCAACGATTTCCTGGCCATTGTGGCGGCAGCACGCTAACCGTGCGAGGCTCGTCCGCCTGCCCAAAATACCGATTGATTCCACCGCCGCCCAACCCGCGGCGTGCATGAGGAAAAACTATGCTCCCTCTGTTAATGACGCTGCTCCTGCTCACGGCCACCATTCTCATCGTGCTCATCCTGGTGCAAAAAGGACGAGGCGGCGGCTTGGCCGGAGCCCTCGGCGGCATGGGCGGCCAAAGTGCCTTCGGGGCCAAGGCCGGCGACGTGTTCACTCGCGTAACCATTGTGGTGGCAACGGTTTGGATTCTACTTTCCATCGTCACCTTCAGTTACTGCAGCCGCCGAGGCGACAACGTGCTCGTGCCCGATGGGGCTTCACCCGCTAAGGGAACGGCGCCTCCCGCCGAGGGAACGGTGCCTCCGGCCGAGGGAACCACGCCCCCCGCGGGGCAAATGCCCGCCGTTGAACCGGGCACGCCATCCACGCAAACGACTCCGCCCGCGAGCGAACCCACGACGCCAGCCAACCTGGGCACCCCGTTGGAGCGACGCGAAGCGCCGCCCGCAACTCCGCCTCCCATGTAAGCTGGGGAAGGTCAGGCAGGCCAGGCGGGTTTGGTCCGGTAGGTCGCCGTCCCCAGGTTGTTCGCAACTCGGCCCGCGCGCCCGGCATTCCCCAACTTGCCCGTCCGCCCCCCCATTTTCTCTTCCGCGGTTTCTCTGAGATGGGCTTTGTGGGGGGGAGGGAGGGGCACTTTTCATCCGTTGCGTTGGGCCTCCGCCCGACTTGGTAGGGGGGCCGCGACCAAGGTTTGGCCGTCGCCAGCATGTTGGCCTGTTTGTACGATTCATTACTTGGAGATTTGACTTGCTGCTCAGCATGACGGGCTACGGCGACGCCCACCACCAGGAGCAGGAAACTGCCATTGGCGTCGAGGTGCGAACGGTCAACAACCGCTACCTCAAACTCGTGCTGCGCGCCAACGAGGGTTTCAACGCCCTGGAGACCGATGTCGAAAACCTGGTTCGGCAGCACGTCAAACGCGGCACCATGCAAGTCAATTTGCATGTGGTCCGCCAACCCAAGGCCGAAGATTACCGCATCAACGAAGTTGCCCTCGGCAGCTATCGCGAACAGTTGATTCAGCTCAACAAGAAGTGGGGGCTCACCACTCCCATTGCCCCGCAAGACTTGCTGGAACTGCCGGGCGTGGTCGCCGAAGATCGCGCCGAGGCGATCGACCCGGCCGAGGTCTGGCCCATTCTCGAACCGGTGCTGCTGCAAGCCATCGAAAAGCTGCAGCGCATGCGAAAACAAGAAGGGGACGCCATGGCCGCCAACCTGCGTGAAAACTGCGAGGTGATCGCCGAGCAGCTCACGGGCATTGAAGGGCGAGCCCCCCTCGTGGCCGAAGGCTACCGCTCGCGTTTGGAAGAGCGGCTGCGAAAGATCCTGGCCGATCAGGGGATTGCCGCGGGCCAGCCCGACATTTTAAGAGAAGTCAGCCTGTTCGCCGAACGCACCGATATCAGCGAAGAAACCGTGCGGCTCCGCAGCCACCTGGTGCAATTCCTGCGCACCATGGACCTGGCCGATAGCTCAGGCCGTAAGCTCGACTTTCTCACGCAAGAAATGTTCCGCGAAACCAACACCATCGGCGCCAAAGCCAACGACGTGGAAATCGCGCAGAAGGTGATCGAAATCAAGGCGGCCATCGAACGGATGCGAGAAATGGTCCAGAACGTAGAGTAGTAACCGTGGAATCGGGTCATGCCAGGCTTCGTGGGCCTTCCCGCTTTCGCCGCTTATCCAACATCAGCACCCGGCGAAATTCGCCGGGCGGGAAAGTCTCGCCACGTCTGGGGCAAAGGTCGTTATGGTGTTCGTCATCTCCGGTCCATCGGGCAGTGGTAAAACCACCGTCGTCCAGCGGATTCTCGCATCCGAGCCGGATCGATTGGCGCTGGCCGTCTCCGCCACCACGCGCGCCCAGCGACCGAACGAAGTGCCCGGCAAGAGCTACCACTTTCTTACGGCCGAAGATTTCACCGCCCGCCGCGAGGCCGGCGATTTCCTCGAATGTGCCGAAGTTTACCCCGATCAGTGGTACGGAACCCTGCAAAACGAGGTCGCCCCTAGATTGGCGCGGGGCAGATCGGTTATTTTAGAGATCGACGTTCAAGGGGCGATGTCGGTCCTCCGGCATTATCCCGATGCCGTGACCATTTTCATCGCCCCCCCCTCGCTCGAAGTTTTGGAAGCCAGACTCCGAGCCCGCTGCACCGAAACCGAGGAAGCCATCGCCCGTCGCCTGGCAACCGCCCGATTCGAAATGTCCATGGCCAGCAGTTATCGCTACCGAGTGGTGAATCACGAGTTGGAGTCCACCGTGCAAGAAACCCTCGACATCGTGCGTAATTGCTGGGAAGCGAAGTAGGGGCTGTTCGCTTGCGGTCGCATTCCATGTGCCAGCCACGGTAGCCCAACGCTTAACATTGTCACCCCCCACGGGGCCTCGTCTCACCCGGATAGTTTCTGGCTGAACGTCGCGGCCCGCCATCTCTCCCATAATCGCGCAATCCAAAGATGATCGACGCTCTGAAGGAAGAAGGAATCGTCAACAAAGTTGGCGGTCGTTTCAAACTTTCCACGCTGATCCAAAAGCGGCTGGTCCAGCTTAACTCGGGAGCGCGTCCGCTCGTCGATATGCACAGCAACGACAAGATGGAGATCGTGGTCCAGGAGATCCTTCAAGACAAGATCTACCTCGACGCCACGAACAACGTGAAAACCGCCAGCTCGCCCAGCGATTCCGGCGGCCCGCCCGAGTTCGACCTGAACAAGCTGTAAAATTCGCCCCTGCTGGGTGGCTGAGGTCTGGTTGCCGCGCTTCGGCGGTGGAATACCATCCCACCGTCGCCGGCAACCAGCCCCCAGCAAAATCCAGCTACCAGCCCCTATTCCCCAGCCCCTCCATGCGCAACCGCGAAATCTTGCTGGGCGTTTCCGGAGGTGTCGCTGCCTACAAAGCGGCGGCGCTCGCCAGTAGCCTGGCGCAGGCCGGCGCGGGGGTAACCGTGGTGCTCACGCCCGCCGCCGAAAAGTTCATCGGGGTTGCCACCTTTGCCGCCCTGACGGGGCGCCGCGTCATCCGCTCCCTGTTCGATGAAGGCGAACCGCTGGGCGCTCACATCACGTTGGCGCGGCAAGCCCAGGTGCTGTGCGTTGCCCCGGCCACGGCCGACGCCCTGGCCAAGTTAGCCACTGGTCACGCCGACGATCTGCTCTCCACGCTGTATCTTTCGTTTCGTGGTCCGGTGCTGCTCGCGCCCGCCATGAATGTCGAAATGTGGGAAAAATGTTCCGTGCAACGCAACGTGGCGCAGCTCAAAGAAGACGGTTGCCACTTCGTCGGCCCCGATCCTGGCTGGCTCAGCTGCCGCGAGCAAGGGCTAGGACGGATGTCCGCGCCCGAAGAAATCTTTGCCCGCCTGGAAGAACTTTGCAAAGACTTGTGAGCCGCTTTCAGTGCTTGTTTGGCGGCATCAATCAGGCTGCACCATCAGCGGTCGTCGCGCGGGGGCAGCGGATCGCGCAGGTTGCATCGCAGGCCTGCCCGCTGAGGTCGGCCGCGCGCTCAGCGGCTTTCCCTCCATCCCCTGTTGTTTCGACGCCTGTCGCAAGGCCATTTCATTGGGAATTTGCGTGGGCCGCTGGGCAATGGGGGGGCGACCGGATGCCGTGAACACCTGGCCGCACCAAAAGCCGAGGCCAAACATAAGCGCTGCCGCCACGGCGCCGCCGACCAAAAACAGACGACGGGGAAAGCGCTCGCTCCCCCGTTGTCTGCCTGGCTGCCAACTGCTCGTTTCGGCTTCTACCATGGCGGATTGCAAGCTCTTGAATTCGCCCAGGTGTTCCTTCGAAGGCCGCCAAAACCGTTTCATGCTGGGTTAGTCCACTTCCTCGGCGTCGCGGTTGTAAAGGCTGTCGTCGTAGCCGATGTAGCCCAGCCGATTGGTCACAAAGTTGGCCTTGTCGGAAGCCGACCAATAGCTGGGCAGCGTGGAGACATCGAGCTCGTGGTCCGCCCAGCGGTACTTTTCCACGTGGCCGTCCGCGAACGACACATTCGCAATCTGGCCAATATGCCGGAAGTGCACGGTGGGGTTGCCCGAGCTGGGCGGGTCGAGCGACCAGTTTTCGGTCAGCCCTGCCGTGAAGTCGGAGTTATAACCGCGGGCCGAATCGGCGAACACGATCGTGCGTCCGGTTTGCTTCACGCTGGAAAACGCATATGCGGCAGGCCGCACCATGTTGCCCGTGGTGGGGTGGGTGGTGCCCGGCGCGTAAACACCAATCCAATTCCACGAAGCATCGTACTCAATGCTCGGCCCAGGACCCAGGTACGAGGCGTTGTAACCAAAGGCCGTGGTCAGCGTTTCGAACCGCGACTCGGTGATGTTGCTGAGCGTGAAGTCGGGGTCTTGGAAAGCCTCCTTCTCCACCTCCATATAGGGCGCCAGCAAGCCCCGGTCAAAGTCCAGTTGCGGCGGATTCACCCCATCATCGACCACCGCGGCGAACCAATACCGCTGGAGCTCGGGCTGTTTGTTGGGGTTCCAGATCAACCAGGGCATCATTTCGGTTTGCGTTTCGCCGTATTGAATCCAGGCGAACGTGAGTTGCCGCAAATTACTGGCGGCAATGGAACTGCGAGCCGAAGCCCTGGCACTGTTGACGGCGGGAATCAAGATCGCGGCCAGCAGGCCAATAATGGCGATCACCACCAACATTTCGACAAGCGTGAAAGCAGCGCGTGCCTTCTTCATGGAACGGGTCCTTTGCGGGGAGGATCTGTTAGAAGAATACGCGCAGGCAGATCCTCAGGACCCGCGCGATCCCAGTCTCGTGGAACGCGGAAGCAGGTGGGGATCGGACTTTACCGCACCGGACGTGTCCTGGAATTTCACCAGTGTTCACCCACAGGAATCAATTCTGAATGGCGGTGAGAAGCTCCTGGTTTTAGAGAAGTTGGGGAAGTCTGCCCGCGGCCCAAAATGCGGCCGACGCGACTTCTCCACCTGTAAATGGAAGCAAGGGTAGGCAATATCCCCACCGCGACCCTCGTCGTCAATTGGCTAAATTGGCAACTGGCACTTACGCGCTGACGACGCACGCCATCTTGCGCCGCGGCTTGCGATTGCGCCGAAGGGTAGGGAGTTTGCCACTGGGCGGCCAGCGTGTAAAACATGTTGGCCGCTTCCCAAATGTCATTGGATTTCCATTGGACTGCCGCCATGCAACTTGGATTTGTGAGCGCGATTCTGCCCGATCTCGAGCTCCGCGAAGTGTTCGAAACCGCCGAGCAGCTAGGGTACGACTGCGTGGAACTGATGTGCTGGCCGCGCGGCAAGGCCCTCCGCCGTTATGCCGGCGTAACGCACGTGGCCGTGGACGAGCTCACGCCCTCGGCGATCGAAGAAATTCAAGCCCTGGTGGTGGAGTTTGGGGTGGCCATCTCCGCCCTGGGCTATTATCCCAATCCGCTGGCGGCCGATGCCGACGAGGCTCAGGCGGCCGTGAGTCACTTGTACCGGGTCATGGAGGCCGCGCGGCAATTGGGCGTGACGCGCGTGAACAGTTTTGTGGGCCGCGATTTCACCCGCGGCATCCACGACAACTGGCCGCGGTTCCTGGAAACCTGGCGACCCCTCATTGCCCATGCCGAGGCCTGCCAGGTTCGGGTGGGGATTGAAAACTGCCCCATGCTATTCACCGCCGACGAGTGGCCGGGCGGCAAGAACCTGGCCATCAGCCCTGCCATTTGGGAGCGCATGTTCGCCGACATTCCCAGCGATCACTTCGGGCTGAACTACGACCCTTCGCACCTGGTCTGGCAGCAGATGGATTATCTGGCGCCGCTGCGCCAGTTTGCCGACCGCATCTTTCACGTGCATGCCAAAGACGTGCGGATCGATCGCCACCGGCTCAACCAGGTCGGCATCCTCGCCCATCCCAATGAGTATCACACACCCAAGTTGCCCGGCCTGGGCGACGTGAATTGGGGACAGTTCTTCTCGGTGCTCGGCGACGTTGGCTACGCCGGCCCCGTATGCGTGGAAGTGGAAGATCGCGCCTACGAAGGCAGCCTGGAATCGCGACTGGCTTCGCTGCGTCAAAGCCATGCCTACTTGCGGAACTATCTGCCTGCTTCCGCATAAATTGGCGAGCCAATCCTGGGAACTCGCGAAGCGGCGCGCCTCGGAGTCGCGGGTTCACCCCGACAACGCACCCACCCAAAGTGGCCGCCCGCCACCCCCTTCCATGCTGGTTTCGTGGTAAGGGAGTGGAATTCACCTGCAAAAATCAATGAAAAATCAGAAATTGTTGATGCTTAAATCCATGGGCAAGCGCATCATAGTACTGCTCGCGGGCATGCCGCCTGCGAGTCCCTCCGCAAGTTGGTGCTGGAACTCGCCAACTTCAAACTACCCCGCTTGAATCATTCCGTTTTCCTGACCTTTTCAAAAGGCAAAGCCAATGAATGTGCGCGCCCCCCTGCACAAACAACAAGGTTTCACGTTAGTGGAGTTGCTGGTGGTCATTGCCATTATTGGCATTCTGATCGCCATGCTGTTGCCGGCCATTCAAGCTGCCCGCGAGGCGGCCCGCCGCTCGAATTGTTCGAGCAATCTCAAGCAATACGCCACGGCCATGCTCTTGCACGCCGATCGCAATGCCGAGCAGTTGGTGCCCTCGGCCACAAGCCTCTCGACCGGCAACAATGGCATTAGCTGGATTGCCTTGTTGTGGCCCGTCATGGAGCGCGGCCCCGAGTTCTCCAACCTCGATTTAACGGTAACCTCCACGCAAGGCACCAACCTGGCTCTCTTCACCGGCACGCGATCCGACATGTATTACTGCCCCACCCGCGGCTTCCGCATGAACGCCACGGGCACGTACGGCGGCCAGTCGGTGGACTATGTGTGCGTGGGCGTGACGGCCAGCAGCCTGCCTTCGAACCTGCACGCCGCGGGCGTGAACGGTGGATTGAGCCAATGGAACTCCACCCTGGGGAACGCCGGCTACATGGGCGGCGCCATCATTCCAGCGGCTTCGCAGAATGCGGTCGAAGTTCGTTCGCGGGTAACCATCGGCGGCGTGACCGACGGCATGTCGTACACCGCGCTCGTCGGCGAAAAGCACCTGAACCCCTCGCGGATCGGCAACGCCGGCTTCGACAATCCTTTTCACCCGGGCCACATGTCCTCGGGGCACGTGGGTGGCGCCAAGGTGGCCGGCCTGGGCCTCGCCTTGGCTCCAAACAACCCGGTTGTGGCCACCGTCAGCGACGGCACCAGCGACGCGGGCTACTACATGTACGGTAGCTGGCATCCGGGCATCAGCCAGTTTGCCTTTGGCGATACGCGGGTGGCGGCCGTCAAATCATACGCCGCGCCGCAAGCGCTGTTGTCTATGTCGGGACGATCCGACGGCCAGCCGTACGATCTGCCGTAAGCCAAAGGCGCATGCGACATTCGCGCGACAATATTTTTGACTATGCCTCACAGGTGGCATGCCATACCCGCCATAGTAAGCACATGGTAAGCCGCGGTGCTGTTCGCAATTTTGGCGAGCGGCGCCCCTTGCCAAAAAATTTACGGCAAATTAGAAAATATACTCATTAAATCCATGACCTAGCGCATCATGATAATAATGCCCTTGCAGGAAGTAGCCGTACCTCCTGCAAGGGCTTGTTGTTTTAGCTGCCTCATCCAACAAAAATTCGGCCGTTCACATCTTGTCGCCCTGCCTTCAGGGCACTCCGTACTAAATTCTTGACGACACCCCACGGGGAGCGTACCATACCCCCTGCAGTGCGTGAATGGTAAGCTGTGGCATTCTTGCAATTTTGCCGAGAACGAAACCCTCGCGGAAAAAATTCTCGGTAAATCAAGAAAAATGATCCATTAAATCCGTAACGCAGCGAATCATCATAATGCTCGCGGGCGAGCCCCCCATGATCCTTCCGTGGGTTGGTGCTGGAACTCACCAATCCTACCTCTGGACGTGTTTAATCATTCCTTTCGTTTCTTGTTTTTCTTTCTCTTAAGAGGCAAAGCCAATGAGGTCGCGCGCGAAATCATTTCAACGATCAGGGTTTACCCTTGTTGAGTTGTTGGTGGTCATTGCGATCATCGGCATTCTCATCGCCATGCTGCTGCCAGCCATTCAGGCTGCCCGCGAAGCAGCCCGACGGGCCAACTGCTCGAACAACCTCAAGCAGTACGCCACGGGCATGCTTTTGTATGCCGACCGCAACGCCGAAGAAGTGGTCCCCTCGGCGGTGCATCGTAGCACCGCCGCCACGGGCACGACCAACAATGGCGTGAGCTGGATGGTGCTCCTCTGGCCCGTCATGGAGAAAGCACCGGAATTCTCAGGTCTCGGTTTGACAGCAGGTTCGTCTGAAGCTCCGAATGCCGCCATTTTGGCTTCGAATCGCTCGGACATGTATGCTTGCCCCACCCGAGGTTTCCGCACCATGGGCACGGCTCAGATTTACAACGGCCAAAACCCGGATTACGTGTGTGTTGGCCTGTCCTCGTTAACCTTCGACACCACTTATGCCGCGGCTAACATCTGTGGTGGCCTTAGTTATTATAGAACAGACTTGGCGGCCTTTTTCACCGGCGCGATTATTCCCTCGTATGCTCGCATTCAGAATCCTGGCCCGCCTGTCACGCAGGTCATTCGCTCGCGCGTGACGATCGGCGGCGTGACCGACGGCATGTCGTACACCGCCATGTTCGGCGAAAAGCACCTCAATCCGGCGCGATTGGGTACGACGCTGTTCGATAATCCCTATAACCCAGGGCATATCGCCTCGGGTCAACCGGGCGGAACTCGTGTCGCGGGGCTGGGCTTGGCTCCGCGCCCAGATACCCCGCTTATGACGGATGCCACTTTCTCGGATGAAGCCATGTACTACTTTGGTAGCTGGCACCCCGGCATCAGCCAGTTCGCCTACGGCGATGCCCGCGTGGCCGCCGTGAAGACCTACGCCACTCCCGTTGCCTTGCACGCCATGGCCGGCCGAGGCGACGGCACGCCTTACGATCTGCCGTAAGCCAACCGCAACCGCGAAACTCAACAACCCTTGCAGGAAGCAATCCGCCTCCTGCAAGGGTTGGTTCATTAGTATTCCGAAAATAACTTCCCGATTTTCTCGATAACCATGGTGGGCAACGACGACGTCCCTCGTTTGCCTCAATGTCGCCATGTGCGACGCATCTTGCTTGCGACGCATCTTGCCCGTGAGGGATCGCATCTCACCTTCCACCGCAATTTACAGCAGTGGAATCCCCCGCGCGTTGGCGATCTTGGTCATCATCACGCGAAAGTAGGGATAAGGGTAAGCCTCGTTATAGCGAATCGCCTTAAAGGTGACCGAAAGCACAAGTTGTTCGGTCAATTCCAGCTTTTGCACCGCCTCCAGCACTCGATCCAGAAATTCTTGTTCCTCGGCGCGGGTTACCTTTAATAGTTTCTGTAGCTTTTCATTGAGAGTAATAATCTCGCCCGGCTGCGGCGGAGTTTGAGCCAGGCAGGGCGTGGTAGGACTGAAGCTGGCCGCGGCGAGCACCAGCGCGATGAACAGCGAACGTGTCATGGCAGATCCTTACTGGTCGGTATACACCTGGGTGCTCTCTTCCTTGGTGACGGGCGTTTCCATTTCGGCCGTCTTGAGTTGCACCTGCGTGCGCAGGTCGCCCGCGCGTTCTCCCCGCACGCGAACGCGGTAGGTGGTATCGGCGCGGGGCGCCAAGCGGTCCAAGCGTTCGAAGAAGATTTGCTGGCCCCGAATCACGCCCCGCGTGGCGCCGTCGGCGGAGAGCGGCTGGAGCTCCGGCGGCAATTGCACAATCAGTTCGATATCGGTGGCCGTTTTAGTTCCCTGGTTAACCACTTGGATTTCATAAGTCATTTCCGCCCCGACTTCCACCGGGTCGGCCAGGTCTTTCACCTGGAACAGGATGGCCGAGATGCCTTCGACTTCCACGGATTGTTCGCTGCGGGCTTTCAGGTCGTGCTGCGCGGAGCCTTCCACCGCCAATGTGTGCTGGCCTTCCTCCACGGGTACCAGTTGCAGCGTGACCACGCCTCGCTGGTTGGGGGGTAGCGATTCGAGCGACCAATGCACGGTCCCGGTCTTGGGATCGTAGGCGCCGTAGTTATCAGCGTTGACGAATTTAAAGCCCTTGGGCACGTACGACACCAGGTTGACATTTTCAGCGGGCGCCGTGCCGGGGTTGGCCACTTCAATGGTGTAGGTGGCCTGACGTTCCAAGAACCGCTTCTTCGGTCCGGTCACGGCCACTTGAAGCGCTGGTGAGATCACATGAATTTGCGTGCGGCCTTCGGCGCGCAGCGTGCCATCGGCCCGCGCGTTGATCAGGTTGGCAATTTGCCCCGCCTTGGTGGCCTGGAGCATGAGCTCCAGCTCGCGCGACTCACCCGGCTTGAGGTCGCCCACTTCGTATTCCAGCACGCCGCCGCCCGCATGAATCAGGCCGGGCGGAACATGCTCGCTGAGCACCACGCCCGTGGCAGGGCCGGTGCCGGGGTTCCAAATCTTGATCTTCAGGGTCAGTTCTTCGCCGATCATCACCTGAGCAGGCGCCACAACATCCACCCGCAATTCAGGCCGAGTGGCCATGCTGCGCACCGACACCTCGGCGGCAAAGGTGACCGTGGCCACCGAGCCCAACTCCCCCTCGGCAATGGGCATCAGCTCCACTTTCAGCACCCGTTCGTCGCCCGGGTTGAGCACGTCGAGCGTCCAAGTCAGATCGCCTTGCGGCGAAACCTCGGGCGGCGGCGAAGCCGTAATGAACTCGGCTCCCCGCGGCACGCTGTCGTGAACCTGCACCTGGCGAACGCTGGTTTTTCCCAGGTTCCGCACCAAAATTTCAAACGTGGCCGGCTTGCCCACCTGAACTTCGGCGGGAGCCAGTTTTTGCACCTGGATGCTGGGAACCTGAGCGCCTTCCAGCCCTCGTTCGCCCGGTCGGCCGGTACCCTGCACTGCCGTGCTCGTGCCGGCGATCGCTTCACGACCGGGGCCAGGCCGGCCGATCACGTTGCCCGGATTGCCCAGGGCAGGGAACGGCGCCGGCTCTTCGGGCCGCTCGACTTGCCGGCTCGCGATTCTCGGATCGTTGTGGCCAAAACCTGGCCCGGCCGGCGCCGCAAGCGGTCCAGCATTCCCGACCAATGGCATGTTCGGGTCCGCGACAAAGTCATCGGGATCGGGATTGTGCATCCCCTGTTCCATGTTCCGGGCAGGATTGGCTCCCTGCCGCGGATCGGTGTCGCCGGGCGCGTAGTTCGGCTCGGGGGCCGGGGCACGCGGGTCCGTGGCGCCGTATCGCGGGGCATACCCGTCGGCAACCAGGTTGACCCGGCCCGGCGTGGTTTCGTCGGCGGGTGGAAACTGGTCGCGGGGCGATCCAGGAGCTTGGGGCCTGCCTCGGTCTGCCGCCGAGAAGGGATCGTTCGCGTTGCGGCCAGCGGGATATTCCATGACCGGGGGGCGAGCCAACGGCGCGCGCGGCTCGGCTTCGGGGTAACCTCGGGGCGGCAGGGGCGCGGCGTTATCGGGGGCGAACCGGCCGGGTTCGTCCTGATATTCGCCAGGTGGCAGATCCCGCTCAAAATCTCGAATGTCTTGGGGCTCGGCCGCTGGCGGCGTGGGACGTTCCGACAGAGTGCGCCCGCCGGCAAACGGATCGACCGGTGGCCCACCCGGCCGCGCGTCGGCGCCTTCAAAGGGATCGAACGGAGCGTTGGTCACGTCGGCCGGCGCTGCTTGCGGACCGCGTTGCGCTTGCGCGATCGCGATCGTTCCGGCCGCGACCAGGACACCGAGAGCTGAAAGCCTGACAAGAAACCGCTTCATGGCGAACTCCCGCCATTTGCATAATGGGCGGACAAAGAGAGGGGGTAGACCTGCCTGCTCGGCAAGAAGCGCGGAATCCCCGCACTCCTGCTCGGCGGCCTTCATTAGCAAAAACGGCCCGGGTGGGGAAGACCGGTTCCCTCCCCCCCGGCTCCCAAATCGGAAATGCTTGATGTGGCCCTCGGCTTGTGAAACAATCGCGTTATCCCCACCGAAAGCGTGATCGATTACCAGGTTGAGGCTCCATGGCTTTGCCGTTTGCTCACCCGCCCTGCCCTGCGCGCTATCCGCGATTCACCCGGCGGCGAATGATCGAAATCGGCTCGCTAGCGCCGCTGGGCCTGGGGCTAGGGCAGTTGCTGCAAGCGGCCGAACCGGGGCGGGCCATAAAGTCTGCCTCGCTGCAAACGCCCGGCAACCTGCACTTTGGGCAGGCCAAGAGCTGCATCTTGATTTTCCTCTGGGGAGGCCCCGGCCAGCAGGATTTGTGGGATCTCAAGCCCACGGCCCCCAGCGCCATTCGCAGCGAATTTTCGCCGATTGCCACCCGCGTGCCCGGCATCGAGATCAGCGATCAGCTCCCCAAGCTGGCCACGGTTTCCGATCGCTACACCATCATTCGCTCGATGACGCATCGCGATTTCGAGCACGGCACGGCCGCCTATACGGCTTTGACGGGCCAACCGCATCCGCTGCCCGGCACCAATACGCCGGCCAGCCCCAACGACTTTCCCACCTACGGGTCGGTGGTCACCAGGCTGGCGCCGACATCGTTGCCAGTGCCCGACGCCGTGGTGCTGGGGCCGGTCATTCACCAGGGCAATCGTCCCCCGGTTGCCGGCCAGAACGCCGGCTTCCTCGGGCCGGGCTTCGATGCCTTTCGCATCGAAGACGATCCGGCTAGTCCTGATTTCCGCGTGGAGGGCGTGTCGCTGCAAGCGGGGCTCACGCCGCTGCGGTTCGACCGCCGCCGCGAACTGCTAAAGCTCATCGAACAGCAAGGGCTCGGCGCCCACGCCAGCCGCGACGTGCAAGGCATGGGCGACTTGTACGGCAGGGCTTTCGGCCTGCTCGGCTCGGCCCAAACCCGCGCGGCCTTCAACCTGGCCACCGAAAAACCGGCCACGCGCGAAGAATACGGCCGCGGCCGGTTTGGCCAAACGCTGCTGCTATCGCGGCGATTGGCCGAGGCGGGCGTGCCGATGATCACCATCAATTGGGCCAAGCAAAACGCCGACCAGTGGGACACCCACAAGAACAACTACCCCACGCTGCGCAAGTTGCTACCCCCCTTCGACCAGGGCCTGGCGGCGCTGTTGGCCGATCTCGACGACCGAGGCCGGCTCGATAGCACGCTGGTGGTTTGCCTGGGCGAGTTTGGCCGCACGCCCACCATCAACAAAGACGGCGGCCGCGACCACTGGCCCGACTGCTACTCGGTGCTGGTCGCCGGCGGCGGCCTGGCCCGAGGAAAAGTCTACGGCTCATCCAACCGCGAAGCGGCGTTCCCCGCCAGCGACCGCGTGGCCCCCTGGGACCTGGCGGCCACCATCTATCACTTGCTGGGCATACCGCCGGCCACGCATATTCATGACATTCAGGGCCGGCCGTTTGGAGTTTCGCAGGGGAAGGTGATACGGGACTTGCTTACTTAGCGAGCCAGGGAGTTTACCTCCCTGGTCCGGGTCGGGGCTGGGTCGCCCCGGCTGGTTGCCCGGCCGGGGCTCCCGCGGATCCGTAC
>CAYUMU010000076.1:0-16998 GCA_964445985.1 uncultured Pirellulales bacterium
CCGGGGGAGAAGGGCTGGGGGCTTTACGCGCGTTTGACATAGCATACCCAACTCCGCTCCCAAGCCCCCTCCCCCCGACCCCTCTCCCCGGAAATTCCGGGGAGAGGGGAGAAAAGGGTTTCGCGCCCGCTGCTTTCCACGCGAAAGGAACGCACCTAAAATTCGTTAGAGTCAGGCAATTTGAAACGGCCCCTTCGCTTTCAGCTCATAACGGGTTCGCCCGGCGGTGGACGATACGATGTCACAACATGCCGCATGCGGTGCAATTCGCGGAACCGATCAAACATTCCAAACGTGATCGGGGTGGTGGTCCGAGAGTACATCATTTCGACATAACGGGGATTTTTGGATACGGCCCGCAATTCCCGTTCCCAGGTGGGCAACCGATGGGCCAAACTGGGAAATTCCGCCGCCAGTTGCCGCGCCACGCGTATTGCCGACCGCGTGGGAGGCAGAAAGAAGCGGCCAATCATCTCGGCAATCAAACGAGCGTTGCAGCGCCGCCAATATAACGGCAGCGGCGCATAGAAAAACTCAATCAAGTGCCGGTCCAACTCCACATGCCGCACCTCATCGCGCAGATGATGTTGGTACAACTTCCGGTAGGTTGGCTCCAAGTCGTCTGCTGGCAGTGCCAGGCAGCGTCGAGAAATTTCCAGCGACCGCTCTTCCAGGGCCAGCATGATCCAAAATACCGCCGGAAACCGAAAAGGTCGCGCCGTCAACCACTTGAGGCCGCGGAGAACAACGGGCGAAAAACGCACAATCCATTGGTCGCTGGTCGCGTACTCGTGGGGCGCCGTCAATCGGTTCAGCGAACGCCAGTAGCCAATATGCTCTTGTTCGTCGTGCCAGAACCCTTGCAAGCAATCTACCAGCCCCGGAGCCACGGCCCGAGTTTTGGAATTACCAATCGCCGCTAGCACGCTCGACGCAAAATTTTGCTCGAAGAATGCAATCAATTCATTGAAGCACAGCGCGGTCAGCTGGTTGTATCGCTTCTTCTGGGCCTCATCCAGAGTTTCGTAACTTGGGGTGTAATACAAGGGCGACAGCGTGGGGCACACAAACCACCGCGTCCGATCGATAGAACCCGAGATGCAAGGCCGTTTCTCCGCCGCCGCTTTCGACCGGCGGCGGCAAATCGTTTCCAGCGAGCATGGATCGAGTATGGACATGGAGAAGTGAGGGCAAGCTACCGAGGGGAACTGCGGCACGCTTCAGTCGCTACTGTTCTCTTTGGCATCGCACGGAAGCATGGCCGCGCGCCATCCACCGCAACTTCATCGTAAATAGCCGCGCTCGGAAAGAACGAGAACGAAAACTTAACGCGCAGCCGTGCCATGCCCAAGGGATTCTACCACCGATGCGCCGGCAAGCGACATCGTCCGCGCCAAATTTGTCAGCGGGCTGCGATCGAGCCGAGGCAACCGCGCGGCATGAACGGCCTTCGTCAGAAAGTTTTCTGCCCCGCCATCGGTCCATTCTCACGCTGCTTTATTGTGAAGCCCTCATCCTGAATGTAGACTCACCGGGCCGAACCAAAAGCAAGCAGCAGCCTTCGCTTGACTAAGGTTCGACGCAAATGCCGCCCCCAACCGAGGCGGCGAGGGGGGGGCGTGCGACGGGTTATGCCGTTTTCACTTTGACCGGCCATTCGGGCGGCAACTTCATGATCGGCGATTCACCGCATTTCAGTTCCGCGGAACGCGAGTTGCTCGCGAGAGCGCGGGATATGCGGGCTTACCCCCTGCTTGAGCGGCTGACTTCCCAGCAACTGGAAGAACTGGTCGCGACGGAAGGTATCGATCTGGCCACGGCGGTGCTGTACGATCGTCTCTGCAGGTCACCGCGCGTTGAGTCATTCATCGCGGAGCTCGATCGCCTTGAGCAGTTGAATTTTTCCCAACAGCGAATGTCGGGGGTGCTCTTCGCGGTTTCGCCCGGAGCGTTCTGGAAGGAACTTCCCCACATTCAGGCCGACGGCAGTTTACTGCGCGGCGTGGCGGCGGAATTGGGCTGCCGCACCGAAACGATTCCCATTCCCACCACGGGTGGCCTGCGGGATAACGCTCAACGGCTCCTGACCTGGCTCCGGCGACAGACCGCGCCGCGCATTGTTTTAGCTTCGTTGAGCAAGGGCGGAGCCGATGTGCGCATCGCGTTGGAGCAGGATCCCGCTGCTTTCAGCCATGTGGTGGCATGGATCAATATTTGTGGAATGACGGATGGGACGCCTCTGGCTGATTGCTTGCTGGAAAGTCCCTGGCGAAAGTTCGTCGTCAGGCTGCTGTTCTGGATGCGCGGCTTTAGCTTTCAGATGATTCGCGACCTGCGCGTGGGACTACCCGGCCTGGTTGGGCAAAGCCTGGTTGTGCCCGAGCATCTTCAACTGATCAGCGTGATTGGGTTCCCCTTGACGAGCCATGTCAAAAATCGTCGAGCCACGCGCTGGCGCAAGCTGCTCAATCCGCGAGGACCCAACGATGGGGGCGTGTTGCTCCATGACTTCTGCCAGTTGCCCGGATTGCTCTGTCCCGTTTGGGGAGCCGATCATTATCTGCGGCCCGCTCATCGAGATCTGCGCCGCTTGACGGCGGCCTTGCTCCTGTACATCGATAATTCGCGCCGGACCAGTCTCCAGCGCAAGGCCTGACATTCGGCCGTGACCCAACCAAGAATGCGAGTGTGCCAATGTGAATTCCCATCGCGATTCACCTGCCGACTCCGTCGCCTCCTCAGACACTCGCCGCACCCCCGTGGAAGCAACTCCCCCCACTCTGCCCGAGCCGGTTGCATTAGCTGCCGCGAAGAGTCCGCCCTCAGCCGCCGCATTTCCGGCCTGGCCCTCCGGTTGGTATTACCTGTGCTCCGCCCACCAGGTCCGTCGGCAGCCCCTGGGCATTGAGATCGCGGGCCGCGGACTGGTCGTCTTCCGCGATCAAGCTGGCCAACCTGTCGCGCTGGACGCCGATTGTTCCCATATGGGTGCTGATCTTGGACGGGGACGCGTCGCTCGTGGTTGCCTTGCCTGCCCCTTTCATGGCTGGCAGTACAATAGCTTGGGCGAATGCGTTCACATTCCCGCCCAACAGGAAATTCCACCGCAAGCCCGTCAGTCTTCCTACCAGGTCCGCGAGCAACATGGCTTGTTGTTCGGTTTCTTGTGGGGGAAACCGCTGTACGAACTGCCAGCGTTGTTCGAACCTGCCGTTCCCCTGGTTTGCAGTTCTCCCTACCAATACACGATGGAATGCCCCTGGTATATGTTTGGCGGGAACGGATTTGACCTGCAGCATTTTGAATTGGTGCACGATCGGGAACTCGAACAGCCCCCGGTAATCGATTGCCCCGCGCACCATGCGCGGCGCATCCGGTTCCTCTGGCGCGTGGTGGGCTCGTCCCCTCTCAATCGGCTGCTGCGGATCGCCATTGGGAGCCGCGTGGAAGTCACGATTACCTCTTGGGCAGGCACCATGATTTCGGTCACCGCGAAATTCCGCCGGGCCATCAGCCGCGTGCTGTTTCTCATTTCGCCCGAAGGACCCGATCGCACGCGTGCCAACCTGTTCGTGCTCACGAACCGGCGCCCCATCTGGCAACGTCCGCTGCAACCGCTGAATCTAAGACTCCGGCGAGCGATGACGCTCGCGTTCCTGCGCGGCGACATGCAAGACGTGCGACGCGGTGTTTACCGGCCGGCGATGCTGGTCGAAGCAGATCGAACTCTTATTGATTACTACCATTGGTTGGCGGCGCATTCTCACTCCGAAAGGGATTAACCATGCTTCTCTGCACTCGGGCCTTCGCTCTGACAATAATCGGCCTCTCGCTGCTCTCTGTCACGCAAGGTCAAGAAGCCGCGCCCGCCGGCGCTCCTCTGGAGGATCCCGCTCATGATGAGTTGCGACAAGTCAAGCGAGAACTGGTAGAAGCCATCAATGCAGGCGACATCGACAAAACCCTGACATATTGCACCGAAGAAGTTGTCATGACCGCACAGAATGCGGAAGTCAGTCTTGGCCGCGAGGGAATTCGCGCCTACTTCGATAAAATGATGAAGGGACCCGATCGACGGGTGGAGTCATTTTCGACCGATCCAACGGTCGACGCTCTCGCGCAGCTCTACGATGGAAATACGGCAGTCGCGCAAGGCAGTTCGAAAGATCACTATACGTTGGTGGATGGGATGGATTTCACGGTGAACTCCCGCTGGTCGGCCACCCTGGTGAGGCAAGCCGACGGCTGGAAAATCGCAAACCTCCACGTCTCCTGCAACATCTTCGACAACCCGATCCTCAACATGACAAAACAGTGGCTGGTTTGGACGGGCATCATCGCCGGGGTGGTCGGTCTGGTGCTGGGCGCCCTGCTAACATGGCTTCTGCGCCGTCCCAAGGCCGTCGTCGAAACCAAACGCTAGCAGTTGCCCAGTGGCACGCGGGGCCATTCGAAAAACCTGCGATCTCCCCCCAACCCAGCAGCGGTACGACTCTGCAAGCACCCGGGGCGAGAACGCGAACGGCATGACCAGAAGTTATCCTCTTCGGCTCGCTCGAAACTGGCTTGGCCCCTGCCCCTCCCCCGCGGACCCGGTTTGCCCCTCCAGCAATCGGGGGGCGCTGTTTACGAGTTGCAACGCCAAAGCGTTCCTCGGATTTGACTTGGGATGAAACTCCTGTTACCTTAACAGCCCACGCGCATCGCTGTTTGAATAGCCCGCGCTTACGCATTGCCGATAGGTCGTGCTCCCACCGTGGGTTCAATCCCCGTAACCCCACCAACACCGCCATATGCTCTTAGTTGCGCGAAGATTCATCTTCAGGTCTGGGTCTCCTTCGCCCCCCTCGCGAGGGCAGCGCTCGGTGCGGACCTTAGGGAAGAGTCACTCGCGGTCCCTCGAAATTGCGGTCGCGGTCGCCGTGATCATCGGCTTTGCCACCAACGTTCAAGCCAATCCCAACGAGGCCGGCTTGGCGCTCTTTGAGAAATCGATTCGCCCGGTGCTGATCAAGCACTGCTACGAGTGTCACTCCGCCGAGGCCGCCGCCAAGGGTAAGCTCCAGGCAGGCTTGGCGCTCGACACCCGCCAGGCCCTGCTGGTGGGCGGAGAAAGCGGCCCGGCCATCGTGCCAGGCAAGTCGGCAGACAGCCTGCTGATCGGCGCCCTGCGATACGACTCTTACGAAATGCCTCCCTCCGGAAAATTGCCGGCCGACGTCGTCGACAATTTTGTGAAGTGGATCGACTTGGGAGCCCCCGACCCTCGCGACGATCTGGCGGCGCCCACCCCCCGCCGAACCGCGTTTGCAATCACCGATCAGGATCGCAACTATTGGGCCTACCAAGGCGTGCTTCCCACTCCGCCGCCTCAGGTCGCCAACTCCACCTGGGTGTGGTCAGACCTCGATCGCTATGTTCTCGCGCGGCTCGAACAGGCCAATTTCGACCCCAGCCCAGCGGCCGACAAATACACCTTGCTGCGCCGCACCACCTACGCGCTCACCGGCTTGCCTCCCACGCCCGACGACATCGCGGCCTTTATTGCCGATAACCAACCCAATGCGTTTGAGAAAGTCGTCGATCGGCTGTTGGCGTCGCCCGAATTTGGAGTTCACTTCGGACGTCGCTGGCTCGATGGCGTGCGCTACGCCGACGATGTGGACAAATCGGGCGAGTACCGCCGCTGGGTCATTCAGGCTTTTACTGACGACCTGCCCTACGATCAGTTCATCCAATTGCAGATCGCTGGCGATTTGATTCCCACGGTGGATACGAATCCGAGCCGCGTGCATGCCAGCGGGGCCTCGCTCGACGGCATTGCCGCCACCGGCATGCTCAGCCTGGCCGTGTGGGAACAGGTCGGGCGAGATCTGGCCGTGGCCGAAATTGTGGATAGCCAGATTGACGTGGTCGGCCGGCAATTCCTCGGTCTCACGCTAGCCTGCGCCCGCTGCCACGACCACAAGTTCGATCCCATTTCCACCCAAGACTACTACGCCCTGGCCGGCATCTTCTTCAGCAGCCGCATCGCGACGGGCAAGCTCATCGCCGATGGGCGGTTGGGCAACGACCTGGTCGAGATTCCACTCCTGAGCGCCGCGGACCACGCACAGAACCGCCGGATCGACGAAGCCATCGCAAAACTGAAGTCACAAATCGCCGCCATCGAAAAGAAGATTCCCCAGGCCGCGCAACTGGAGAACGCCCGAACCCAGTTGGAAAGTCTCGCCGAGCAACTGAAGAGCGCCCCAGCGACTTCCAAGAAGAGCCTGGAGGAGCAGCAGCAAAAGCTCCAAGCCGAACAGGCCAAGCTATTGGCCGATCAGCGGATCGCCGGCTGGGACAAAGCACCGGCCGAACTGCAAGAAATCGCCCAGCTTCACCAGCAAACTGCCGAGTTGGCCAAGTCCAAAATCACGGCGCCGCTGGCCGTGGCCGTGGCCGAGGGGGGCGTTCCCGGCAGCAATCGCGAAAAAATTGGCGACGCTCCCGTGTATTTGCGCGGGGAGTACCAACGCGAAGGGGCCATCGTTCCGCGGCGGTTCCCCACCATTCTGGCCGGCGAATCGCAGGTTCCCATCGGCCAGCAAACCAAGCAGAGCGGGCGACGCGAACTGGCCCAGTGGATCGCCTCGGCCGACAATCCCTTAACGGCCCGCGTCATGGCCAACCGCATCTGGCAGCAACTCGTCGGCCGCGGCCTGGTGTCCACGCTCGATAATTTCGGTCGCCTCGGCGATCGCCCCACCCATCCCGAGTTGCTCGACTACCTGGCCTTTCGCTTCATCGAGTCGGGCTGGTCCGTCAAACGGTTGGCCCGCGAGATCGTGCTTTCGGCAACATTCCAACAGGCCAGCCTGGCCTCGGCCGAACTCGCCCAGGCCGATCCCGACAATCAACGCCTGAGCCGCATGAACCGCCGCCGCCTCACGTACGAGGAACTGCGCGATTCGCTGCTGCTGATTGGCGGTCAACTCGCCCCCACCGGCCAGCCCGAAGCCGCAAAGCAGCAGCGCGCCATTTACGATCCCCTCAGTCGTCGCAAGCCCAACGCCACCGCGGCCATTTTCGATGGACCCGACCCAAAGTCCATGGTTTCCAGCCGGGCAGAAACCACCACGGCGCCGCAAGCCTTGTTCCTCATGAACAATCCGTTCGTGGCTCAAACGGCCCAGCGGCTTGCCGACCAATTGCGGAAAGATCCCTCGCTAACCACCGATCAACAGCGTTTGCATCAGCTTTGGCTGACCGTCCTCTCGCGGCCTCCGGCGGCAGAAGAACTTGAAATAGCAACCGACTTCATTGCCAGCTATTCTTGGGAGCGTTTCATTCAAGCCCTGCTCGGCACGAATGAATTCGCCTACCTCGACTGATCCCTTGCCCGCGCGATCGGCGACATGGGCAAGACTGGCTGGCGACAACCAATAACATGGGGAAGCAACATCATGGCAGTTCAACGCCACGGGGGTATTCGCCGCGCCGGCAATCCTTCGCCGCCTCTGCAGCTCGATCGCCGCCGCATGCTCGGCAGCCTGGCGGGCGGTTTTGGCTCAGTCGCGCTCGCCTCGTTGTTGGCCGACTCCGGTTTGGCCACCGAGTCTGGCGCCGCCGCGCCGTCCGGAGCAAATTCGCTCGCCAAGTCAGCCGCTCCCGGTGGAATTGAATTGCCGCATCACCCGGCCAAGGCCAAACGCGTCATCTTCTTGTTCATGAACGGCGGTCCTTCCCAGGTCGATACTTTCGACCCCAAGCCTGAACTGACCCGCTGGGACGGCAAACGTCTGCCGGTGCTCGATCAAAACACCAACAAGCTGCTCGGCAAGCCGCGGCCGCTCGGCAACGCCTTCCCCTCGCCCTGGAAATTCACCCGGCACGGCCAGTGCGGTATGGATGTCAGCGAGCTGTTTCCGCACGTGGCCCAGCAGGCCGACAACCTCTGCCTGCTCCGCTCGATGTGCTGCGATAGTTTCTTCCATGCCCAAGGCACGCTGGAAATGATGACCGGCAGCGGCCTCTTCCTCCGCCCCAACTTCGGCTCCTGGCTCACCTACGGACTCGGCACCGAAAACCGCAACCTGCCCGGCTTTGTGGTGCTGGGGAACGTGATGGGCAACGTCGACGCCAATAAGGTCTTTAGCTCGGCATTCTTGCCCGCCGAATTCCAAGGGACGCAACTCCCCAATCTCAAAGAACCCATTCCCAATCTTCGCTCGGGCCTAAGCGAATCGGAACAGCGGGCGCAGCTCGACGCCATGCAACGGCTCAACCAGCGGCATCTGCAAAGCCGCGCCGATTCGTCCGCGTTGAACGCCCGCATCGAAGCTTTCGAGTTGGCATTCCGCATGCAAACGGTGGCGTCCGAGGCCTTCGATCTCACGCGCGAAACGGCAGCCACCCGGCAGTTGTATGGCGCCGACGAGAAAACCACTGCCGATTACGGTCAACAATGTCTCCTTGCCCGGCGCTTGGTCGAGCGCGGCGTTCGCTGCGTGGTGGTGAACCATACCAATTGGGATCAGCACAGCAATTTGGTCGCCGGGCACGAAAAGAACGCGCGCGCGGTCGATCAGCCCATCGCCGGCCTCTTGCACGACCTCAAACAACGCGGACTCCTCGACGACACCCTGGTCATTTGGGGAGGCGAGTTCGGTCGCACACCCAACACCGAAGGCAAGAACGGCCGAGATCACAACACCGCCGCCTTCTCCATGTGGCTGGCCGGCGGCGGCGTCAAGGCCGGCCATATCCACGGCGTCACCGATGAATTTGGCGCCTATATCCGCGAAGGCCGCATGCACGTTCATGACCTGCACGCCACCATCTTGCACCTCCTGGGCATCGACCACGAGCAATTCACCTATCGCTACGGCGGCCGCGATTATCGCCTGACCGACGTCCATGGCACGGTGGTCCAAGACATCCTCGCCTGACAAGCCGGCCAACCATCGGCGGCATGCCCCTCAAGGTTGCGCGAGTTAAGAGCCTGAAGTCAGCCGGCGGATCATTCCGCTCTCGGCAGAAAAACTTCATTTCTTACCGCTTCCCACCCCTGACGAACTTTTCGCTTTTCGCGTCCCACCAGATGCCCGCTTCCGCGGCGGCTTTCAGTCTCAAGCGCCATTGAGCGTCATCAATCCATTCTTGGTCATCTGCTGGGAGCAGGCCCAAATCCTGGACCATAGCGCAGGCTTGCGATCGAATGGCAGGGGTACTTTCCATACGCGAGTGCTCGCTTAAAGCCTTGAATCGCCGGCTTTGCAAGATGGCCTCGGCCCCTGCCAGTGGATTGACTTGAGGAACGAGCGGCTCTTCGCGGATGACTCCATGGAGCCGTGCCCAACGAATGTGCGACGAAGGGTGCTCTGGTTGACCGCGCCCGCCAATCTGTTGGCCAACCATGAAAGGAATGTCTCCCTCGACCGCAATTGGATTCAAGGGCCATTTCATGGCATCAGAGAGTTCTTGGCCGTCAAGCCACACCGCTATTCGCGGGGATGGGATGCGGTCCCCAACAAGTGCCGGCTCGAAAAGCACACGGATGATCCAGAATACAATCTCCTGATCAGACGGATCTTCAGAATCCTCCGTTAGCTTGACATATTGCTCCAGGACTCTGAGCGCTTGTTCCTTGCCGAGTGGCTGGAGCACATTCACCGCGCGGATCAATTCAACGCCGTTGGGGTTGGCATAAGGCCAACCGCAGGCACGGTTGATGAGAGCCAACTCGCGCGACAGTTTGGCCGCGGCCGGAACCGTCCGCATCTGAACCGATGCGGGAATCGCGGGCGCCGTCGAGGTCCAATACACCGTTTGGTTTCCCTCCCCCTTGCCCCGATGCTTCGCCAACGCGAGTCCGAACTGGAACGACTGTTCCTGGTTTCGGTCATACTTTGACTCGCGCATGTCAATTCTCGCCTCGAAAGTCCCGCCAGGGCTGGTGACCGCCGTCGCCTCTCGGGTGTTGCTTGCGTCCATGCCCAGGGACCAATCGACCTTGGCGCCAGGGCTCATTCCCAGATAGACCGTAACGCCTTGAAACCAGTCGATGGGCCGGGGCTGTTTCTGATTGTCGTCTCCCTCGGTCACCAGCACCTGGCCGCGAATGGTGAACTGATTGCCAAACGCGTCGAGAGTCGGCTCTTGCCACTCCACCGAAAGGCGATTCAAACCAGGCACATCGGGCCTCTGGGCATAATTGCGGATGTCCGCATACTGCCCAGTCACAGTCCATTCCTGCCCCGTTGAAGACCAGGACGATCCCTGCCTGGTATAATTTCCGTCATCGGCCACAGCGGCAATCGAGGGCACTAAGCATAGGGCCAGGATCAGCAACCCCCAGCAATTTCGGCAGAGGCAACCCATCTCAATTTCCCTTCATTTCATCTATATGATTTAGGTCGCGCAGCGCCTTGTTCGCCTGGGAACGCAGCACCCAATCCGTGGATAAAGCGATGGTTTGAAGGGCAGCCACGGCGCCGCTCGTTCCGATCGCTCGCAAGGCGTCGATCGACTCTTCCACCAATTCAGGCGGCGCCCGACGAAGCTCGTTCAGTGGATAGCGAACGAATTGGTCGTCCGACGGCCGCAATTGGGCCAGGGTTCTCATGGCCTGATAACGGTCGGGAAGCTCATCCTTCACATAGACGGCGTCAAGTTGCTTTTGCAATTGCCGACCATCGTCGGCAATCGAAAACATGGCCGCTGCCGCCTTCAACCGAATCAGCGTCGACGCGTCGCGCAGCTGCGCCTCAATGGGCGCAATCGCGGCAGCGGCCCTCCCGCCGAGTGCGCCCAGCGCGTCAATGGCGTCATGCCGGGTCCAATAGTCCGCGTTGTTCAATTGCCGGATCAAAAAGGGAATCACGACATCATCACCTCCCTTCAGCTTCGCGAAGGATGCGATGGCCTCACGCTCGGTGAATGAGCCCGAGCGGCCCGCGCCAATCACCAAATTAGCAACAGCGACCGGTTCGTTCGAAGTGATGCACAGCGCCGTGGCGCAGGCTGCTGCCCATTGGTCGTTGTCGCGCAGGCCGCGTTCTATCACTTCAAGAACCGCCGGGGCGCGAATCTTCATTCGCCCTGCAGCATCCGCAAACAGTTGCAATGAAATGGCGCCGTCCTGTAGTTTCGCCATCAAAATGGGCGCGGCATTGTTTCCCGCGACCGGACCCATCGCGGCCAGCGTGCGGATCGCTCGCCGAGACAATTCTGCGTTTTGCCCCCGGGCCAGCTCAAGCACGGCCCCCATCACCGGTTCAGCTTCCTCCCGGCCATCAAACACCACGGCCAGCGCTGCTTGCTGCACATTAACATTCTCATGTCGCAGCATCCGTTCCAAATAGAGACAATCCTCGTCAGAAAACTCCGTCAACAGCCTCGAATGAGCGTAATAGCCAAATATGGGAGCATCGCCCGTAATCGAAAGTCGCTCTACCAGTCGAAGAAAGCGGGCAGAGTCGTGAGTCACTTCCCAAACAGCTTCCACACACTCCTCCCCCGCCACCCATATACGGCCCGAGTTGTCTTGTTCTGCCTCGGGCGCCCGTTCCAACGCCAGGTATTCCTGGATGGATTTTTCCGCGGCTGCTTCCAAGGCATCGGCTGCCGGGCCACCCTCCAAGCCCAGCCGTGCCAGGCACCTGGCCACCAACATCCGAGTTTCTTCGTCTCGACCAAGACTTGCGCACAATTCGGGAATGTCCGCGACGTCCGGCGGGCCAATGTGTTCCAACGCGGCTTCGCACGCTTCGAGAAAGGGCCAATCGTCGGAAGCCAAGGAATGAGCCTTGAAAATCGCGGGAATGGCTTGCTTGGCGTGCATGCCATAGGCCGAAAGCGCCTCCGCGGCAACTTCGCCAAAATGTTCGCGCGAGAGCGCTTTCATCAAGGCCGGGACCACGATCGTCGCATCGTGGCGTTTGATCGCCAGGCTGCGAGCTGCTTGAGCTGCGACGGCAAGCTCCGAGTCCTCGAGCAGCTTAAGCAACAGGGGCACGGCCGCTTTTCCCAACTGCGATAGCGACCTGGCCGTTGTGGCACGCACGCGCGGATCGGCATCCGTTGCCAGTTGGTCAAGATCGTCCAGATCCAGGCCCTGCAATCGCGCCAGCGCGTCGGTTGCCGCCGCCCGAACTCTTCCGTTCGGCGAATGGAGCAGGGCTCGCAACGGATCGACACATTTTTCGCCGATCGCCACCAGCGCGTCGGTCGCCACGCTTCGCGTTGCCTGACTGGGGGCCTGTAGCTTCTCGCAAATCGCGTCAATCGCCAGGCTCGCCTGGGAACCCAGCATAGCCAAGGCCCGCACGGCCAGTTCGGCTTCGCCCGCACCGCCCTGTTCCACGACGACGATCAAATCCGAGATTCTATCCAAGGCCTCGAGGCCCAGCTCTTTTCCCTCGGCGACAGAACGCAGCAACGGCTCAACGCGATTCTGCGCCGTTACTAAAGTAGAATCGCCATTCGCAGGGCTCACCGCCACACCCAATACCAGGGCTGCCACCATGCCGACCATGCCGACCAGGCCAAGGCGACAATCAAACCGTGCGATCAAAGTGAAGACCCCTTTAGTCATCCCCGTTGATCCCACGGTTATGCTCCTTCATCGAGTAACGAAACGATGCCATCCCATTTCAACGATTGCGCATAGTCACGAGGCGTCCATCCTCGGTTGCAACGGGCATTGGTGTCGGCTCCGTGTTGGAGTAGAACCTTGACGGATGGGGTCCGCCCGCACAGGGCTTCCAGATGCAGGATTGTGCGTCCATGATCAAATGTTTCCGCGACGGTCGATGCATCCTTGGCGATCTGTTCCGTCAGCATGGATGCAATGACCGCCTCGAATTTGTCGTTGTGCTCTGGAACTCGGACCGTATCTGGCGGAGGAAACCTCAGCCCCCACGCTTCATCGTGGTTATTGCGTTCGTCATCCGACATCCGAGAGCGCAGCACTTGAATCGAGTACCCTCCGTAGACCTGTTCGTCGAGCACACAGAGCCAATCGGAAATACGGGAGACGGGGAACGATACCTCATCTCCCTGCGCGACCGACTTCAGCCAATTCGGTTCGTTGATCAGTACGCCAGTGACGTCAACACCATCAAAGTTGACCTGGTCGACCCACATGTGTTCAACCTGCGATTCATCGTCCGAGTCGTCGTCAGAGAATGGAACCTTCAAACATGCCAGTTCGAGGGCTGGCACTATCCGGTTGAAATCGAGTGAGACTTGATTCCAGAAATGGCGAAACGTACGCCGAGCGTTTTCTGCCGCAGCGACGATCTCGGGATCATCGCCCATGTGAAATGTAACGGGGCTCTCAGACATAGATCACTCGTGGCGCCTTATCATGGCGCAGTTGGGAGTTGAAGTTGCCGAGCGAAACAAGCCATCCGGCCTATTCCGGCTCGCGTTCATCTGTTGGTTTGTCCGCGGTTTTCCCGTTCGCTCGTTCATGTTCGCCGAGTGCTTTCCGCCAGACAGCATACCGCGCCCGTTCCGCCTCGTCCTTGTATAACCACTCAATTTCGGGACTCGGCGTTATTGTGTCGTTGTTGAGCGAGAAGCGATAGATCCCGCGACGGGGGTTTGAAATTGTGTGACGGTGTTCCCGCGTGATGAGCAGGACCGGTTCAGCATCATCGGTGTATTCGAATCCAGCGCCCGCAAACACAGGGCTTCCGCCGACCTCTTTCCAATCCAGAACACCATACGAAGCATCCGTGATAACGATGGTCTCGGGTTGTATTCCGGGCCAGCTATGGAAGACGGGATCGAAAACAAAGACATGCCGAATTTGGTTCCCCAGTTTAAACTGTTGGTGAAACGCAGGTATCTTCTTCTGGAATGGCTTGTTCACCTCCTCTTTCCGATCTGTCGGAATTCCAAGATTCGTCAGCAATTCTTTTGCGGACTGATCGTGGAGAGCTTGGATCAGGTTCACACCGGGGGACGACAGCAAGCGAAGCATCTGAGGATCGAGCGGGATTGGGACGCCCGGCATATCGGCAGCTAACGCCTCATCATCAGCGACAACACGCGTGCCGTGTGAAACGGCAATCGCCAACAGAATGGAAAGAATTCGATACATGGTCCACGTCTCCTTTCGTCAGCATGGCTAATAGCGACATCACCGGATGAAGTAGCCCGACACTTTCCAAGTCCCATCCTTGTCGAGCATGGGCGTGATCGTTTCGACCGCTTCCTTCTTGTTCTCAAAGGCAGTGTCGAATTGGATGACGACGTATGCACCATCCGGCGCCCCAGGCAGGCTGGTCCGGTATTCCTTCGATTTGAGTTTCCTGGTTATCAGATTGCCCAGCGGCTTTCGGGCAGCCGTCAAGGATTTGGCGAAGTCCTCTTGGCTCACCGCATTTTGCAGAAAGGTGGCGGCTTTCTTCCAGCCCTCGGCATATTCCCCTTGATCTACCAGTCCCAGCCAGCTTTCGGCCGACTTGACTGCCTTCTGCTCTGCTTCCTGCTGTTCTTGGTTTTTTGTGTTGTCTTCGGCGTGGATGTTTCCAGCGAGGATCAGGCTCGCTGCCATCAGACTCAAGGTTCGAATCATGCGATGTTCCCTGTGCATTGTTTATACTTTTATCGTTAAAGACTGGTAAAGAAGGTTGCATAGTAAGCCGTGCCGGCGCGCTGCCTGGCCGGAATGGCTCCATCGGCCGTGGAACGCCCGCGGCTTTCACGCCCAGCGTAAGTCAATGTGCAGGTCACCGCGGCGCGGCGATCAGCCCTGCAGATGCTGCCGGCAGTATTGATAAAAGGCGCCGCCGTTCCCCTTGCGCTCCCGCGAATCAGACACCGCCGAACCGCTGACCTGTTGATGCATGGTGGCCTCACCGTTTTCGGGGATCTTCCGCAATCCCCCCACCCGCACAGCATGCGGCACGCGACATGCGGGGTCAACAATCAAGAGCAAGCCAGCAGAACCAAGCAGGCGCGCCGGCTAAACCGGCGCCGCGCATCCCGCACCCTTTCCGCTCCTGCCACGCTTTGGCCTCGCGATTTTGGGGTCAGGGTAGGAATGGCCATCCGCTGCAACTAAAGTGAACGGAAATTCAACGAGGGCACAAACCGAGGGATTTCCGCGATGCGCAGTTGTCTAAGAATCTTTGCCGCCTTGGCCATCCTTTTTTCCTTGCCACGGGGCGATAACACGCTTGCCGAGGCGGCCGACACCCCATCGCCCGCTGCGTCGGGGCGGCCCAACATTGTGCTCATCATGAGCGACGACATGGGCTGGTCTGACCTGGGCTGTTACGGCGGCGAGGCCAGCACGCCCCATCTCGACGCGTTGGCCGCCGGCGGCGTGCGATTCACGCAGTTCTACAACACGGCACGCTGCTGTCCCACGAGGGCCTCGCTGCTGACCGGGCTATATCCGCATCAGGCGGGTGTCGGCCACATGATGCAGGACAACAACCTGCCAGGCTACCGCGGCAACCTGCATCGTCACACGCCGACGATCGCCGAAAACCTGCAACTCGCCGGCTACAGCACTGCCATGTCCGGCAAGTGGCATGTCACGCCGCAGACCAATCCGGACGGGCCGAAATTCAACTGGCCGCGGCAGCGCGGGTTCGACCAGTTCTATGGAACCATTACCGGCGCTGGCTCGTTTTTCGATCCTTCCACATTGTGCCGCGACAACGCCTTCATTACGCCAGCCAACGACAAAGAATATCAAACCAACGACTATTACTACACCGACGCCATCTCCGACAACGCGGTGAAGTTCTTGCAGAAACAGCACCAGCAATCTCCTGAGAAACCGTTCTTTCTTTACGTTGCCTACACCGCCGCGCACTGGCCCATGCACGCTCGGCCGGAGGATATTGCCAAGTACCAGGGGAAGTTCGACGCCGGCTATGGACCGATTCGCACAGCCCGCATCGAGCGTTTGAAGAAACTCGGACTGCTCCCACTGGAATGGGACGTTCCGCCGATCGTGGGTGACTGGCAAGCTCAAGAGAACAAGCTTTGGGAAGCCCGCTGCATGGAAGTGTATGCGGCCATGATCGACCGCATGGATCAAGGCATCGGTCGAATCGTCGCCGAACTCAAACAGGAGCAGCGACTCGACAATACGCTGATTCTCTTCCTGCAAGACAATGGCGGTTGTGCCGAAACACTGGGCCGGACACCCAAGAAGCAGATGACGTCGGAACTCAAACTGCAGCCGCTGGCTGCCGACAGTTTGCAGGTCCAGATGCTACCGAACCAAACGCGCGACGGGCGGGCGGTGCTGACCGGACCCGAGGTGATGCCCGGCCCGGCAAGTTCGTACATCGCTTACGGACGCAACTGGGCGAACGTAAGCAACACGCCGTTCCGGGAGTACAAGCACTGGGTGCACGAAGGTGGCATTTCCACGCCGCTGATTGCCCATTGGCCCACAGGCATTGGAGCTTCGCGGCGGAATCAATTCGCGCACGATCCGGCGCACCTGATCGACGTCATGGCCACGTGCCTCGATCTGGCAGGCGCCCAACATCCGGAGAAGTTCGCCGGCGAAGCCACCGTGCCGCTGGAAGGTGTTTCGCTGCGCCCGGCCCTCGCAGGCAAGCCGCCGCGGCGGCCCAACCCCATCTTCTGGGAACACGAAGGGAATCGGGCGGTGCGGCAAGGAAAGTGGAAGCTGGTCGCCAAAGGCGCTCAAGGCCCGTGGGAACTTTACGACATCGAAGCCGACCGCACCGAGATGCACGATCTTTCAAATAAACAGGTCGAAAAGACCGACGAGCTCGCCGCCTTGTGGAATGCCTGGGCCGAACGCGCCCATGCCAAGCCCTGGCCGTGGGGCGGTAAGAAGCAGTAACGCCGGTGCAAATGGCGAGCGGTGCGGCCGTGGGAAGCTAGAACCACTCCGGGATTGGCAGGCCGTTTTCGGCGACGATGGGAATCGGCCGGCCGCCGCGGTTCACCCAGGGATTGTCGAGGCCGATGCCCAAATGGCGGAATGTTGTGTGCGAGGGAATGACG
>CAYUMU010000076.1:17008-31796 GCA_964445985.1 uncultured Pirellulales bacterium
TGGGGACATTAATTAATCCACGATCCTTACCGCTCCCCTGCCAGTTCTGCCATCGTTAGCTCGTTCCAAAGCGGCTTGCCCTGCAAGTAGGCCTCGATGTTGTGCAGCGTGATATCCCAGATTCTTTCGAGAAAATGAGGCCCCCGGTCGGAACCGGAGATGTGGGGCGTGATGATGACGTTAGGGAACGACCACAGCGGATGGTCGGGTCTGATGACAGCAGAAACGAATCAGTCCCTCCCGTTCGCAGCGTCAGCACTCCTTCGCGGAATCGTGCGCGATGTGCCCCGGTAGTCGTCGTGTAGTCGTCCCACCAAATGCGGATTCCCTCGAACATCGACAGGTATATTTCTCGCAGGGCCGGGGCTGCCGCAGAGGTGATTTGTTTTCGTATTTGCCGCAACTTGTCGATGGCCTTCTCGACAGCTGCGGTCGCGTCCAGCTGTGGCTTATTCGCAATGAGCGCCAGCAGGTCGATTTGCCCTTGAACATCCGCACGCTGCCGCTTCCAGTCGTCAAGCGCCGCAGAGGCGTCTGCCAGGTGCGAGGGGTCGATTAGCAGCAGCGACTCTGCTCCACGTTTCACCTTGGCGTCCAGCTCTTTCAGCTTTCGCTTGAGGCTGGCGGCGGTCGCTGGTTCCTTTGTCGATTTGGCCTGGGCCTCGATTTCGCAAGCAAGCTTTTGCCGAATCCGCTCCAGGTTGGCGTCTGCCAATGCAACAGTCTGTAGCCTATCAATCACCACCGACTCGATGGAGTCAGCCAGCACGCTTCGGCTGCGGCAAACACCCGGCCCTCGCTTGCCTCCGCTGCACACGTATCGCCGGCTCGCTTCTTTGCGACCCACGAGCCGGCAGCCACAATGTCCGCAAACCAGAACCCCGGTCAGAGGGAAAGGGCTGGCGGGTTTTGGTGTCCCGGTTCCCTTCCGACGTTTTGTCTTTCCTTGGGCGGCATCGAATAGCTCTTGGCTTACAAGCGGCTCGTGGGCGTCGTGTGTGACGATCAACCCAGCCTCTTGGGTGCCGGCCTTCACGATGTTCCCACCGTCACCAATCTGGTGATAACGGCCCTGCTTTCGCTGACCGTAGACGATGGTGCCAACGTAGACTGGATTGGTGATAATCTGGCGGATCACCCCGCGGTGCCAAGTCGATCCCTTGGGGGATGGAATCCCTCGCAGGTTCAAGTCGCTGGCGATCCCGTTTAAGGTTGCGGGGGTATTGGCGAACTGGTCGAAAATCCAACGCACTGTCTCGGCGCCTCCTCCGTCAGACGGCGACAGTTGGCAGTGCCAGCCCCGCGGAGCAGCGAACATCTCACCGTAGGGCACCCGCTTCATAAGTTCGCCCGATTCGTTGTAGAGGCAGCGGTCGTACCCATAGGGCGGAACGGTGCGATAGTGGCCACGCTTGGCGGCATCGATAGCCCCGCGGGTAGCGTTCCTGCTCAGATCGATTAGGAACTTCTTATTGCTGAAGTCCTGCCGCAAGCCGAACATGGCGCGGGCGCCGTCGTCTTGCCAATCGATAACGCCATCGGCCACGGTCACCAGCTTGGTAACTCCAGCTTGGATAAGCGGGTAAATCCAGTAGCCGGCTTCCAGACTGTCGAATCGGCCGAAGCGGCTTTGATCCCAACACAGGATTACCTCGTGATCCTGCCGCTCGCGTGCGTCCGCAATCATCTTCTGGAATTGCAGGCGCTTGTCGGTGGCGTCGCCGCTGATGCCCTCATCAGTGTACCAGCGAAGGATGTGATAACCATACCGGCTGGCCAGCTTGATGATCTCGGCACGCTGCTGGGCAGGGGATTTTTCCTGGGCGTCGCTGCTCATGCGAATGTAGGCGACGGCGGGGATGAGCTTGGTCTTGGCTGCCATAAATATCACCAGGGCTGTGGGCGAGTTCTCGTGTGACGTGAATTTGTCGGGGGCACATTGTACGGATAATGGCAAATCAAAAAAGCGGTCGCCCCCGCCTCACCGGAGACAACCGCTCAAGTGGGCAGCAGCCTACGCCACAGCTTTGGCCTTTTCCTCCTGCTCGGCCACGAAATCGGCCGCGATCTCCACGGCGAGCCGCAGTGCCTCGGCTGTCGTCCCGAGGTTGTGACTAGCCTTGTTGCCGGCTTCCGCGACCTTGCGAAGCGTCTGGACCTCCACGGTGCCGAGGATGCCCAATTGTCGCAGGGTCAGGGCCATCTCGTTAATCGCCATCTTGGAGGTGGACTCACCGGTCGCCGACGCCAGCATGCGCCGAAGCTGCGTCTCCACGGCAGCCCTTGCCAACATCGCCGCCGGCCGGAGGAACCTGGCCCGGAGCAGCGCCTTCGCTTCTCGGACGAGTCGGTGAGGAGTTTGCGGTGGGACACCAGTTCGTTTCGTTTCCACATCAACGCTCATGTCGCACCCCCTCCGCTCGTAAGCAGGTCGATCGCGAGTCGGCAGGCAATCTTCAATTTGGCCGCCCCCAGGTCGCCCCAGGGCTCTTCCCACGCACCCCGGACAACCTTTGCCGCCGACGCGTCGATACCGCTGAGGTGAGGCAGGAGGTCCGTAAGCGGCACCAGCCCGTATTCCTCCGAGGGGAAGAGCGATCGCACGGCCAGGTCGAGCGCTTGCATTAGGAGCCAAGTTGCTGGCCGGTCCAATGATTGGCGCCGAAGCATCCGAGCAACCCCAATGAGCGCTCGCAGCCCCTGGGCCAGTTCAGCCCTGTCGGCAGTCGATGATGCACTCCCCGCCGACACGCTTGCCAGCAGGCCGGCGACACCCCATTGATGCTGAGAGGGGGCGCGACGAACGGCATGCACTGCTTGACTGCGGAATCGAACGTCAGAACAAGCCTCACCTGGGGCAGGCCAGGTTGACGAGAGGAGTGTCAACGCTTGGGCTAGAACGGGGTCATGGGATTCGAGTAGTGCCTCCTTCATGCGACACCTCCATTCTTGTTGGCGATGGCGTCGGCGACCTTGGATTGAAGCGTGCCGACCATTGCCGCCAGGGCCACCGTAAACGCCGCCGGTGCAGGACCGCCAATTCCGGCGTAGTGTTCTAGCGCCATGATGGTCCCAGCCTCGCTTTCGCTGAGTTGGGCAGAGCAGCACAGCTTCCACGGCAAATTCATGCGAGCGATAACCCGATCGTTCCGCAGCCCGAGCCGGAGTTGAAGCAGTTCGAGTTGTAGGCGCCGCAGCCGTTTCAGCTGCTCACGCACCGGGTCGGGAAGCGTTTCGCAACGGTTTCGGCGCCAAGTGAAATGGTCGATTGGCGGCAAACCGGCCGCAACTGCTGCCTCTTGCGTGAGCCGAAGCTGGCGACCATGTTCCGTCTCATTCTTTCCAGCTGGCTGAGGTGCAGATTGGTTGAGCCGGTGCGCCAACGGCGGCGTAGCAGCATCCAGCGTTTCCGCCAGCGTCCACCGCTCATCCCATCGGGGATCGTCAGATTGGAGCAGGCCGGCATCCTGGTGTGCCTTTGCGCCCTGGTCTTCGGTCAGCTTCTTCTCAGCCTCACCGATTACGAGTGAGAGCAGTTCGACGAACGCTGGAATAACTGGCAGACCCTGATCGACATGAAACTCAATCGCAAGAACGCGGCCGACCTCGGTATCCGAGAGCATGCAGCACCGATGCAATTCGCGCGGCAACTGCGCCGGCCGGAACCGCTTACCGATCGACCAGTCGAACCAAAGTTCCAATCGTTGCCGAAGCAAGTCGCGGAGTCGGTTAAGGCCGCCGCGGACCTCTTCAGGCAGTCGATCCTCGCTGTGAGGTTTGTCCCACAGCGTAATCGGAGGCAACCCGTTGGCCTGAGCAGCTGTCGCCGCCAAGTTGCGGTAGCGATCTTGCTTTCGCTTCTGTCGCTCTCGGCTGGTTTCGGTACGCGGGTTCGAGGCTTGAAGCGTCGAGGCTTTGGGGCGGAACGGGGAGAAAATGGCGCCCATTGTAAAGAGAGTCCTTTCTTGTGCGCGCGGGCCGCCACCGTTCCGTGGGAAGGGCATTCCATGCTCGGCCGGCTTCGCCGTTCTGGCTTCCAGCGCCGTGCCAAGGGGAGAATGGGCGTCCGCGAAAGAAAGGAACCCCCGCGCTGCAAGCGAGGGCGAGGCCCCAGCAAGCAGACGGGGGCCGTTGGACAACCCGAGCGCAAACAACAGGCGTGAGCCCGCACACTCCCTATCAAGGCGGTATAGAAACCACCCGGCCGCCCTTGCTCTCCACCTACGTGGGTCAACGCTTGGATACGGCGCAGAAGCGCACGGGCTCACGCCCTGATGTTGAGTAAGCATCGTGTTGTCCTTCGTTATCTGGGCCGAGGCCCGGTTTTGATGAGGACAACTGTACACGAAAGGATGTGGACCTTTCAAGCAGAAATAGTGGGAGTTTCGAGTTCACGGGTTAATCGCGCTAGAATTGTTTAAGCGAGCGGTAGTGCGTCCCAGGCGCCTGTCGTATGAGAGAACGCCCCTCCATCGCCCGCGAATCCATCGCGACCGTTGAGTCGATTCGGTAGCATTCTTATCCTGCCCTTTTGAGGACAGTCCGACAGATCGGTGGCAACGGCTCATATTCGGCGTGAAACTGCAATTAACCTGAAGTTGACGGCTGAGCTTCTGCGGCAAACAAAGCAGGAGCGACAGCAGTCTCAGCAGTTTTTTTACCTAATCCGGGAACCTGCTCCGCGAATGCGAGGATTCGATTAGCCACTTCTGTCATTGCGTTTGATACGAACTTATCTTCTTGAAAAAGCTGATCGAGGATGCATGCGATGAACATTTTGTTCTTTGATGAGCTTCCGATGAATCCCATTGTCTGCCGAACATGGTTCGCAGTTTGTTCCCACTTCTTTTGTCCCACCTCTGATTCGACGACATTAGCGAGGCTGGTGTGCCATACTGTACAGTTTTGGTGGTACGCGGGAGTCTTGGGCATTGGATCGGCGGACGACAGATCGCAGAGCGTCAGGATGCAGTTATTGTCTCGTTTCTGGTTTCCTGGCGTTTTGGTGTCACCGTCGATAATGGCGTAGGTGTGAATGCAAAGTTCCTTCGCGATGGCTAGCGGCCGACTCATGGCATTCTTGCCGCCTGTGGTGATGAAGTGGCACCCAAGTCTGCGGAAATCCCTCCATCGATCTGTGATAACCAAATGCGCCGATAGGAAACCGACGTCTTCAAGACCTTCGACCAATACGGCCACGCGTGAGAAATATAGTTCCCGTTGCGATGGCTGCATAATCTGCTCGATCGATGCAATGGTCTTTGATGGCAGTTGAGGTTTCTCTCCGAGTGCGTTCGCAATGATGTCGTGAACTCTCTGGTAGGTTGTCGATGCTACGAGCGAGCACTTATCTTCGTGTCGTTTGCGGACGACGCGAACGCTCTCAAAGCCTTTGGAAGACACGAAGTACGGACTGTGCGTACTGATAATGACTTGCGTGTTGGCCTTCTGGCAGTCTGCCAACGACTCTAGCACCGACGACATATGCTGTGCTTGTGGCGGGTGCTGGTAGAGTTCCGGCTCTTCGAATCCGAGGAGAAGTGTCGGGCTGGACTCTGAATTCACGGACGCAAGTTCGTGCAGTACGGCGACCAGGAAAGATCGTTGCATACCATGCCCGAGACGCGATACTTCGCCGACAAAGTTATCCTCGCCAATCGTAGCGCGTGCCAATGGCTCGCGAACCTCAACCGACTTGCTTTCGTCGTAGTGCCAGCCAAGGCGTAGCATCGCACTAGGGCTTGCCCACTCTTTGAGCCTCTCTTGCATTGAGTTCTCCAGATCGACGAGCGCTCCCTTCTCCGCTTCAACAATCTTCTGGTAGTCCACTTGCACTTGCTTCTTCAGCGCGGCGATTGGCTCCTTGAAATTCACTTTGCTTCGAACTGTACGGTCGAGCAGATCTGTCATCGCACACTTCGTACCCTCCTGCTGTTCAGTCGATGCGTCTTTTACAGCAGGAACGTAGACCCACTGAACGTATTTTCTGAGGAGATTTGCCCCTTTGGTGAAACCGAAAAACTGCATAGGGGATTCGAGCAGTTTACACAGTTCTGGATGTGCCTCTTCAAATTCGCGTAATGCCTCTTCTCGCTTCGGCCCCGTGCTAGCTGTCGGAAGTTTCGAATGCTTCTTACGGATGCCATCATAAATCTTCTGCAATTCTGCGGCCTTCGCGCCATCCTCCACGGCCTTGAAGTACGGAGCGAAGTCGGGCATCACATTGCGAGCCCCAAACTGCTTAACTTCCGCCGTTTTCGTGACCTCGCTCCACGTGGCCTGTGCGGATACAACGAGTCGCCCCTGGCGATAATAAAGTTGAAGCTCGTCCTGTGCTTCCTTGCTTAGGTCTTTGAACGTCAGCGTGATCTTTACCGGCTTTGAGACATCGCCGTAGTGAAAATCTTCGCTGGATAGGTCGAGTACGTTGGTGGCCGTGGAGGCATTGTTGCGGAAGAAGACGTTGAGCGCGGTGAGGACAGTTGACTTGCCTGCGCCGTTTGGGCCGACGAGGCAGGTGTAGGAGTCAAACTCAACGGTCTCATCTTTAAATGATCGGAAGTTTTCGATTCGAATCTTTTCGAGTCGCATAGCACCGGTCTCCAGAGCGTGAATTGAGGGGGCTTATGCTAGCACACCCCTCGCCAGGGTGGAAGCCCTGGGCTGGGACATCAGCGCCGTCAAACTTTGCCGCTACGCTCCGTAAGTCCATCGTCAATTTGTCAACAACTTTGCTGTTGAACCCGGTTTCTTGCTTGGGCACTTCCAACTTAGCCTCTTAAGTGTGGCGAATTCGAGATGGTAGTTCTGCGGTTTGTGGCATTGGAAATGGGCTCGGTTGCGATGAATTGTCTATCACCGGGTCAGTCTGTGGAAATTGCAGTTCGCACTTGGCTGCCTACGATTCCGTTGCCTCCGCCTCTTGCTGCCGGCTCATGTGGAAGTGGACAATCTGGACGAGCGCCACAAAGTCGGGGATCATGCCCCGCTTCTGGTAGCGATAGCGGGCGGCTCGAATGGACTTGCACAGGCCGGGCCACTCCCAGGCCAGTTGCTCGGCTTGGTGGAGGTGGCCAATCGCGAGCGGGCGGTGGTGGCAAGCTCCCTCGCCAACCTCGCCAATTAACACCCAAGCCGAGCCCAGGTGCTTCTCGACATGGAGCAGGTCGCACTTACGGTGGGGCCGAGTAAACGGTCTGGTCGAGGCGGTCTTGAGGTCGTGATTGCAGGTCATGCTCTCTCTCGGGCCAAAGGTGGATAGTGAACGAAATCAGGCTTCAGGGAGCCCAGGTTGGGGACTGGGCGAGGTCGTCTCTGTCGGCACGGCGGTATCTGTCGTCAAGCCGTTCTGAGCCTTCTCCAGCGTTCGGCGATTGGCCAGGACTACTCTGACGATGGATTGAAAGTCGATCGGCTCACCGCGGCGATTATGTCGTCGCCAGGCCCCGCGTAGCGTGCGGTTGATTGGCGGCCAGGGCTTCGATGCCTCAATGGCTCGGCCGAAGTGTTGGGCGAGAAGGTGCTCGCAGACGTGCCCGCCCGTGCAGGCCATGCTCCTTGCGGTACGCAGGTGCGACCTCACTTCGTCGATGGCGAGGACCACTTCAGCTGGCCGCGACTTCATGCCGGCAGTTGCGATTGCAGCCGCGGCGGCGTACTTCGCTTGGCAGGGACAGGGCATTTATGCACCTCCGCATAGCGTGAGATTGAAGTCAAACTGCCAGGTTTCACCAGCTTCATATTCTTCGCAACCTGGCGGGGTGATGTTCTGAAAAAGAGCGCTTGCCGTTGTCGTTCCCCCTGGAATGGATAGTGTCCCGTAGGCCGTCTCAAAAGTCGTGAATACCACGCCGCCGATAGTAAGGTTGGCTACCCATTGACCATCGACGCAAAGAAACTCAAAGCTCGACGTCTCCGTACCCGAGACATCTATTAGCCAGTGGTTCTCGTCAACGAGCGGGAACTCGACCGGGTCTGTGTTATGGAGGGCAACCGCTGGACAGCCCTCAGTGGCGTCCCAGCCAATCCTGCCGCTCTCTTGTGCGAACTCGTCCAGGCTTTCGCCACACGGAATGCAATCTGCCAAGCACGCTTCGCAGGGGCCGGGGTCTTCACAGCTAGCCATTGTGAATGCAATCTCTGCGAGCCCCGAGCCTCCGCAAATACCCTCAAGGCCACTGAAGGACGCGACACCAAACCCATCCAGCGTGGCGGTGAAGGTCACTGAGTCGAGTGTTAGGTTGGCCTTCCAAGCACCTTCGGCGCAATAGAGGGTAACCTGCCATTCGATGTCGCACGATCCCGAGTACTGCCATGTGTCATTGCCGATATAGGGCAGGCTGTATTCGCCATCGATGCAGGTGCAAGCCTCGCCCAGATCAGGAACAATAGTCATGGTTCCCGATTCGCGGGACCATGAACTCTCGCCACAAGTCGCACACGTTTTGGGGTAGGATTCCGCCACAGTGAATATCTCGGGCGTGGTGCAGGTGACGTTGCGGTTGGTGATTTCCCAACAGCCCCCATCCTCACCCGAATCACGCCGCAGCACATCTCCAAGGTTGTACATCGACAGGTCGCTGTCGGTGACGATCGTCTCAGCCGTGCCGCACAGCGTCAGCTCCGTGCAGGTTCTGTTGCAAGGCGGGCAGCAACCCATTCCAACTCCCAGGCCCATTTCCTAAGCTCCGATGTCATTGCTGTTGAGGATATCGCGACCACCACCGACGAAGCTGCGGGCATGCTCAAGAGCATCGCGATAGGTGTATAGATTGACTGTCATTATCTATTCCGCCAAGTTGGCGGTGCTTAAGACTTTTCGGCGATTAGACTTCCGCGCCGTGTGCTTCGATCACCTCTTCCCGCAGCTCCTGGGTCGGACGGAGGGCGGTGGACGGGTTTGCGGTTGCATCTGGATTCCGCTGCTCGTTGATTCTCCGCCGTAACTCCTCGATCGCATCAAGATGCCGGCAAGCGGCATTGCCGCAATCACACTCAAGCGAATCCCCCTTGCGGCCAACCCAAAAGATGCCGTCGCTATCCTTGATCGCCCACCCTTCGCGGGATGCTTTTTCAAACAGGCCAGCCGTTATCTTGTAAGAACGGCCGCCGTAAGTCATTGCGTAGGCTTGCATTAAAAATCAGCACCGCCAAGTTGGCGCTCTTACTGGTGAAAAGTTGGGAGCCACCATCCATTCCAAGCATCGCCTTCCATTGCGCTTGTGGTGTGGGCAGATGGCATAGCGAGGCTCATCCACTTAAGCCGCGGCTGGGGTTCCGGCGTTGTCGGAACCGGCGTCAGCGAGGGAGAGTAGCATCCTGGCGATCGCTGAGATTGCTGCATCGCTTAGCCGAACATTCGCTTCGGCATCTTCAATCTCAAGGTTAAGCGGGGCGGCTTTGGGCATGGATGGAATGGCTCGTTGCAAGACATACATTTGACACATGTCATGCTATGAATCTGGGCCGATGCAATTCCAGATTTTTCTCGTCCACGTCTGCCGCTGACACGCTTTAGAGCGTGCAAAACCGAGGGCCTGCCAGTTCTCACATTGATCGCCACGGGTGAAAGTCTGCTGAGGTGAAGCGACGGCCGAAGATTTTTCCAGTTACGCAAACAGGTCACGGATATAGTCAAGTGTTGACCTACATGCATAGACCCTGGAGAAAACCATGGAATCGCATCTTACTATCGGGCAGATCGCTAAGAAGACAGGCGAGCCGTTGTGGCGAGTTCGCATTGTCGTCGATTCGCTGCCCATCGACGTTCACCGGGCGGGACTTTATCGCCTGGTGCCGGCCCAATACTTGCCTCAGGTAATCGATGGCCTTAAACGCTATCCGAGGCGCCACAGTCGTCGCAAACAACAAACCACCACAACCTAACCCCCGTCTGGCCGATGGGAGGCGGCCTTCACTAAACGAGAAAGGCCGTGCGGGTGACGCCGCCGGCCCTTGCTCACACTGATTTGGTCTATCCCCATACTATGCAAACGGACTCACAGTTTTCCACCGAAGCTAGCAGTTTTACACCCGAGGCTGAGCCGACAACCAGCGAGGAGAGCCCCCCAGCGGAAGGCGAACCGGCCAGCATGGCGTATCAGACGGCTCTGGCCCTGAGCCGCTACGGCAGGAGTATCCGCGAATGCGAGATCGCTGCTGCTAATCGCTCTCAGCCCCTGCCAGCAATCATCAAGGGCTTGAAAGGCATCATCGGCCCCGGAAGCGCCGACAAGCAATCCAGAGGGCTCGGTGGGCTTTCTGCGGCTAAGGCGGCAATCGAGCAAGCCTGGAAGACGGGCACCATCTCTGTCTTGCCTGCCGATCTCCATCTCCGCGGTAAGTCGGTGTTGCCCTCGCCGAACCGCCACAGCGCCACCGCCAAGGAACGTCTCCTGGTCAAGGTGGTTCCTCAGGTTCGCGTTCTCGAAGTGGCTGCGGCAAAGCATAAGGCCGACATCATCGCGATCATGGACGAACTGGACAAGCTGTTTGCCGGAGCAACTGGCCGTGGCGCCAAGGAGCAGTGCCAGCTTGCCAGGAAGATGATCCAGCGAGCCTGGGATTCCTGGTCAAAGATGCGCCTGGCGGCCGAAGACAATCCCCTTCGGGGCCGAATGCCTCACGAGCAGAAGCGCCGCAAGACGCTGAAAGCATGGCGACGGGATTTCACTTCGCGTACTAAGCCGGCCGGGATCGCCAAGCGGAAAGGATCGGCTACGAAATGATCTGTACAACTCAAGCCCCACCGGCTTGCATTTCAATTCTCGCCGACCGCAAGCGATGGGTTCACTGGAAGCTAAATGGGACGAGGAAGGTTCCGGTTAATATCAACGGATCGCGAATTAATTGTCACGATTCCGAAAACTGGCTCGACCATGCCAGCGTTTGCAAGGCTTTCAACCCCAACAAGCACAGTGGCATAGGGTTCGTCTTTGCCAAGGGCGATGGCCTGACCGGCATCGATCTGGATGGCTGCCGGAATCCCGAGACAGGGGAACTCGACGATTGGGCTGAGGAAATCGTTATCGATTTCAACTCGTACACCGAAGTCTCGCCAAGCGGTACTGGCGTCAAGATTTATTGCATAGGTGTGAGGCTCAGTGGAGACGAATTCCTGCTAAAGGTCAGTATTGGGGAGCCCAAAAAGAAGGGCGGCAAGGCTCCGGGTATCGAAGTCTATAGCGAACGCCAGTTCTTTACCTTCACGGGAAAAGCCCTCGACTCCGTTTCGACTGAGGTGGAGCCACGGCAACTGAAGATAGAAGCTTTGTGTGAGCGGTATCTCCGCAGGCCAGAGCGTCCAAAGAATCCCCAGCCATCAGCACTCCCTGAACCTGTTGACGGTGAACGGAAGATAAAGTGCGCTCGTGCCTATGTTGCCAAGATGCCGGAGGCGATACAGGGCTCCAACGGGAGCGGCTCCACGTTCTCCGTCGCCTGCTTCTTGGTTCGTGATCTCAATTTGACTCCCGAGCAAGCGATGCCGGTGATGCTGGAATACAACGATCGCTGCCAGCCGCCTTGGGAGCAGAGGGACTTGGAAAAGAAGCTCAGGGACGCCGACAAATTCGATGGCCCACGAGGCACCAAACTGCTGCTTGAGCCCCGAAGGGAAGACGCCGACCGCAGCCCCACAGATTCACAACCAGCCACCCATAGCCACTCTGACGAGCGTAGCAAACCGATTAGCCATGCCGCAACCAGCGATCCAGCAGTCGGCGAGCGTCCTGCCCGTAGACTCAAATGTTACCCATTGTCGGAGTGGTGTGCCGGAGAGGAGGCGGAGACCTCGTGGGTGGTGGACGGAATTGCGGGAAAGCACCTCATCACGCTTCTCGTTGCGGGGCCAAGGGTCGGAAAAACGACGCTTATATCGCACATATTGGAAAAAACCAAGGATGGAGGTTTTGTGGCGAACTACGAGGTCATGCCCTGTCGGGTGCTAATGGCTTCCGAGGAACCAAAGAACATCTGGGAAGACCGCAGGGGGAAGGTTAGCCTCGGTGACAATGTGTGCGTTATCGACCCGAAAACCCTGAATGGGAGCCTATGCCGTCCCACCATGGAAGAGTGGATTGAGAATGTTGACATGATTGCAGCAGAGGCGGTGGGGGGGGGGTACGATCTGGTTATCATCGATACCTTTCAAAGCTTTGGGCCGGCAGTAAACGAGAACGACTCAAGCATGGGCGATGCGATGAGAGTGCTGAAGCGTATCTCCTCCAAGGGGATCGCCGTCATCGTCGTTCACCACGCATCTAAAGTCACCAAGGATAGTCATGTGGGGCAAGCGAGCCGCGGCCACAACTCCTTTATAGGGGCTTCTGAAATTTGCGTGGAGCTTGGGCGGTACAAGACCAATAGTGCTTCCGATCCCCGCAGAAAAGTATCGATACTATCAAAGTTAATCTCCCGCGATGATGTAATAGAACTCGTCGATGGCGGCTACGTGGAGTGGCATCCAAAACAGAGCGGAAAAGACAAGCCTGGTGACTCTGTAGCGACGACTGGGGATGACAAGATGGAGCAGGCAATCACAAGCATCTTGCTCAAACCAGAGGCGGCCGGCAAATACATCAAAGCCGACCTTGCCGTGGCGCTCGGCGTGAAACCAAACGATAGGCGTTTCATGCGAGTCTTCAAGAGGATGGATGATGCTGGCAAAATCAAAGGCAGTGAGATTGTCAGGAAAGGCAAGGAGTGTCGGGCGCTCGCGATTGACGAGTTGGCCACATCCGCCTAGATGATTCGCGTCTCCGGCCTGCATTGCCCTGGTCAAGGAACGGCTGGGGCTGCGACCATCGCCTACCTGTTTAGGTTCGGTGGGCGTGACTGCTCACGCTGCGCGGGCGGTCGCACATCTAAAGGGGAGCAGATGCTCTCTGGATTCCGAGCGAGAACGACAGATCGCTGGAGCTACTCTGTGCTGGCGCTGCTGACCCTCATAAGGGGGAGCAGTTCCGGGAGTGCGGCATGCCATCCAAGGGGGTGTCACGGCTTGCCATCCGGCTCGATCCGAACCTTCCCCCCATCTCCTCAAGAGGCTTGCCGTGGCCGAAGCCAAGTTATTAGCCACCCAGAGCGTTTTCAGTGGTTTATAGCCCAGGGGGGGTATGTTGTTCACGTTCACATGTTCACACTTAAAGCGCGAATTGTGAACGTGAATCACAGCATCGTTCACGTTCACATGTTCACACGCCCCCTATAGGGGCAGTGTGTGTGAACTGTGAACTTGGTGTAACGAGTGCGCGGGGTTGTGAAGAAGAACCAGCGCGACTGAGCGAATCTACTTCTTTACCCCCCCCTGGGCTATCCAGGCGTTTAACTTTGAAAGATGCATGCCGAACAGCACCGCCAAAACAGCCCAAATTCACATGAGAGGGATCTGAACGCAGCAAGCGCAATAGTGATATTGACTTGTGATCTGAAAGATGGCATCAGGGCGCTCTATCAGTAATCGCAGTGTCAGTTTCGGCCGTTATGCAGTTCCAAAAGGGCGTCCCCCCAGTGGAAGGTCATCACAGGGGCCGCGACTCGTGCCTTACCCGAACCACCCGCCCGCCTCTAACCACCGGACAGGCTCGCTGGCGGCATGCCCGATCCCCAGGGGCAAAACGAGTCGTCCCGGCCCGTCGCAATGCGTGAGCGAGGCTGCCTCGCGTTCTGGTGCCCACTGGCGGCATGCCGGAAGGTCATAGCTCCCGACAACTGGCGGCATGCCGTATCATGCACCCACCGCTGGTACCCGAAGCAGTTGGGCCATTTCTGCGCGTAGAAACGCGTTCAGCGATCCGCTGGAAGGATGTTGTCATGCTGGCCCCAGCTTCCGGCAGCAACTGGCGGCATGCCGGAAGATCATCGGCATGGGCGCGGCTCCCCCGTGCGTTTCCACGCGTTGAAACCACTCTCTGCCCCAGCAGCTCGCCGCCCAGACAACCTCACACTGTCTTCAAGTAACGGATCACCGTTCGCCGGCTGACGCCCAGCGCCGTTGCCACCTCGTCGTGGCTCAGCCCCTGCTCAACCAACTTCCTTGCCCGCTCTGGCTCGCCCTTCGTGGTTCCGGCTTGTCGCCCCCGGTAGACGCCCCGCTCCCTGGCAACCTCGATCCCGACCCGCTGCCGCTCCCGGCGAGTCTCTTGTTCCATCTCCGCCACGCCCAGCAGCACCGCGGCCAGCATCTTGCCCACGGTCCCGTTGAAGTCGATAAGCTGGGTCACAGCCACCACGCGTAGCCCACGCTCACACCAATCGCACAGCACGTTGATGCCGTCGCGCAGCTTGCGGGATAACCGGTCAAGCTTATAGACCACCACGGTTCCGATCTCACCCCGGAACACGTCCCCCTGTAGACGCTCAAAAGCTGGGCGGTTTAGCTTGTCGCCGCTCTCCTTGTCCACGTACCAACGGACACTGGCGGCATCAATGCCATTGCCGGCCAGCCACCGCTCTACCTCCCGGCGCTGCCCGGCTTCATTCTGCCCCACGGTGGAAACTCTGATATAGCACGCAAAATACTTCATGGCGATGGCTCCGTTCACAATGTGTGAGAACTCAGTGACAGATAGAGTAGACTCAATATGTCACACTCAAACAAACGGAATAGAGGCTTAAAACCTAGCGAAAGCGAGCCCGCCGAAAGAGCGGCCCTAATTGTCACACCGCGACCTATGCCAATCATCACGCACCGGCCACTGGCGGCATGCGATGATAGGGGCACTGGCGGCATGCGGTAGCTAGTGAGCGTCGGGAAATGGCTTTGAGCGGGCGTTTTGCGGGGTGGCCG
>CAYUMU010000077.1:0-31415 GCA_964445985.1 uncultured Pirellulales bacterium
GTTACGGACTGGTCGTTCTCCTCAGGTTGCTCTCCACCCTCCCTCACGGGAACGCCGTTGCCACTGTCGGATTCAGGTCGGTAACATCGACCTGGAAGGGACTTGCACCCTTCTGATCAAACGCCGTCACAGGCGCACTGGCTTGGCCGCCCTCGGCCAAGAGTGAGTTGACGTGGGTGCCGGGTGGCGGTTGATTGGAAGTTGGCGCGGATTCACGGGCGGGACGCCCGTGCCGTAGCTTGGGGAGAGGGTCGATTGGGCGACTATTCATTCCATCAGCAGTATTCGGTGGCGCCGCCGAGCGTGCCTTATGAGTTCCTCCGCGCTTGTGGCGAGGAAGGCGCCAAGGACGACGAATCTGAGCGGTTGGCGGTAGCCGGCGCGCGGATGCGAAAGGCGGGAGTGGCTGCCGTGTACCTGGCGCACGGCACGTTCGTGGGGAACGATACGCTTGGTTTGGCCAAGCTGCTGCGTGGCCTCTCGCCCGCGATGGCGACTCGGATTCGCCAATGGAACAAGAGCGTGGCCGATGCCATCGTGCGTGATGTGGGCAACTTCACGGAAGACTACGCCCAGCGACTGCAAGCTGGATTGGCGCGGGATCTCTCCGAGCCGATCCCCGTGAAGCGGTTCGTATGGAGCAGCGAGAACCACCACCTGGCCCGGCTGGTGGCCGCGATTGAATTGATCGAAACGCTTGCCGCGGCAAACTACCGGCAGGGGAGTCGCGTGCTGCTGTGGGGACACAGCCATGCGGGGAACGCCTTCGCCCTGATGAGCCAACTTCTTTCGGGCGACCCACGGGCAGTGGAGCCGCTCTTGACTGCCGCCCAGGTTTTCTTGGACGGGCAAGTTGCCGGCCGGAGTGAGCAACTGAGGCGGTGGTTGATTAAAGAGCGTCCGCTGCACAACGTGACGGCGGATGTGGTGACGATGGGAACGCCGATTCGCTACGCCTGGAACGACGCGGGAATTGGCCACCTATTGCACGTGGTGTTTCACCGGCCCCAGCGAGGGTTTCCCAAGTTTCTTGCACGTTTCCCGCCGACTTTGGACGAATTGGACCGGGCGGAGCATGGGGACTTCGTGCATCAGATTGGAATCGCCGGTAGCAATACGAACCTCAACCCGTTTGCCTATCGCAGTTGGCGGGCCGACCGTCGCTTGCACAAGGTGCTGCAACCCGGCCTGGGTTTCTGGAGCGTCAAACGCCGGTTGGGCGTGATCATGCGCGTGGCGCAGTCAGGCGCCACATTATTAGTGGACTATGGCCTGCAGCCCGGCAACTTGGCTTCGCACCTGGCGGGCCATGGGGTTTACACTCAGCAAAAATGGCTGGGCTTTCACGCCGAGGAGATTACGCGGCGGCTGTATGGATGCGGTGAAGGGCTCGATGGGATGGCGTGAGCGCGTTAACGCTTACAAGGGAATGCCGTCCCAGCGAACGAAGGCTTCCATGGCAAAGTACTCGGGCAGGCCCAGTTGGTTGTAGAGATCGGCCGTGTGGCGATTGCGATCTTCGGCCCGTTGCCAGAATTCGCGGCGGTCGGAGCCGGGGAACAGGGCGGCGTCCTTCTGCGACTCGTGCATGAAGATGGCGGCCTTCTTGAGTTCCAGATCGCGAGGGCTGAGGGGCACGGCGATTTCGATCTGGTAGGCGGGCCACTCTTGCCAGGCGCCGCGATAGAGCAGCGTTTCGGGGATTTTGCCGGCGGATTCCTCAATCTGGGCCAGGGCGGCAAAGATGGCTTCGGCGCACACGCGGTGCGTGCCGTGGGGATCGGAAAGATCGCCCGCCAGGTAAATCTGCTCGGGCGCCACCCGCTCGATCAGCTCGCGCACCAGGCGAACGTCTTCGGGGCCGACGGGGTTCTTGGCGATCATGCCGGTGCGATAGAAGGGCAGATCGAGGAATTCCAGCCGCTCTTCTTCGCAGCCGCAGGCTTTGGCGGCGGCTTTGGCTTCGCTCCAGCGAATGAGGGCTTTGATTTTCAGCACGTCTTCACTGTCGGGCTGGCCCGAGGCCTTGCTGGCGAGCGCGCTCATCACGCGGCGTTCCACCTCGATCGATTTTTCGTTATCGATCTGAAACATGCGGTTAAACTCGGTGACAAAGTCGGCCACGCGCTGGGCGTCGTGGTCGAACACGGCGATATTGCCGCTGGTCATGTAGGCCACGTGGACGTCGTGGCCGTCTTCCACCAGGCGAATCAGCGTTCCGCCCATGCTAATGACGTCGTCGTCGGGGTGAGGGCTGAAGCACAGCACGCGCTTCTTTTCGCGGCCGGCGGGGTGGTATTCGATGGTGTCCATCAGCCAACGAAAGACGCGGTGGCTGATTCGCTCGGCCGGCCCTTGCTCGCGCAGCAGTTGGTGCAAGCCGTGGTCGCGATAGTCGTCGTCGTGCAGCTTGAGCAGCGACTTGCCGGTTTCCTGGCACAGCCAGAGCACGGCACGCTTGACCAGGGGATCGGTCCAATGCACGTTTCGCAATTTCCAGGCGGTGGCGACGCAGGTCAACTTTTCGGAGGCGGCGTCGTCGAGCAAGAAGCAGCAGTCGGGATGATCGCGGAGCAGGGTGGCGGGGATTCGCTCGGTGACCGGGCCTTCCACGGTTTCGCGAATGATGCCCGACTTGTGTTCGCCCATGGCCATGAGAATGATTTTGCGGGCTTCGAAAATGGCGCCAATGCCCATGGTGATGGCCTGGGTGGGCACGTTCTCTTTGCCGAAGAAATCGCTCGAGGCGTCGGTGCGGGTGACCGGGTCGAGCGTGACCATTTGGGTGCGCCCGGTGCGGGAACTGTAAGGCTCGTTGAAGCCGATGTGGCCATCGCGGCCAATGCCCAGCAGCATGAGGTCGATGCCCCCGGCCCGCTCGATCTTGTCTTCGTACTGCCGGCAGTATTCGTCCACATGCTCGGCGGAAATGGTGCCGTCGGGAATGTGAATATTGTTCGGCGGAATGTTCACATGGTCGAACAATGCCTGCCGCATGGTGAAGTGGTAGCTTTGCAGCTGGTCGGGCTGCAGTCCGAAGTACTCATCGAGGTTGAAGGTGATGACTCCGGAAAAATCGAGCCCTTCTTCGCGGTGCATGCGCACGAGTTCGCGGTAAACGCCGACGGGCGTGCTGCCGGTGGGGAGCCCCAGGACGGCATTTTGTCCGAACGAATTGCGTTCACGGATCACGGCCGCAATGGTTTGGGCCACGCTGCGGGCCAGATCGCGGTTGGACTCGAAGATATAGGTGGGAACGCGGGTTCCCATGGCACGGCGGGCGCATACCTGCTGGGAGACGGTGGAAATCGCCATGTTGGTTGCTGAGAAAAGCGGAGAGAGCCTGCCGTGGGGTGACAGACAGCGGTTGGGAGGACGAAAGCCGGTAAAGCGCGGCTGCTAGCGGCTGGTAGTGAGTGTTATTCTCGCACAGCGAATCCAAAAAATCCATCGCCCGAACCGGGGTGGGTAAACTCCTCGGTTTGTTGGCGCAAGTGGCTATTTGCCAAAGAGAAGGGACCGGCGGACCGCTCCGACTCCGCGGCCGTTCTCCACGTAAACAGCAAAGAAAAATTGACCGCCCCCCGTAACTGGGGTATCTTGAGCGTCAAATCCTGTCCAGTCGCGTTCGCGACATTTCAGTAATCACTGGATGATCAGAGGGGTCAGATCATGTCAACCAGTCGAGCAATCGATGGGCCGTATGTCTATGCGCCGTTAGCATGTTCAGCGTTTGTTTACTTGGGGCCGGGCCTGCATTACGTGGCGTTCGATGGCTTCCGCAGTGCCCAGGTGGCGCGCGATGCCGCCACGTTTGGCGTGCCGCTGGGGGCGGTGGGGGTTCTCTTGGCGGCCATTTGGCTGCTGCGAACATTTCGTAACCGCGGCCCCGAACATCAAGGGACGAGCGCGGCCCGCTGGGGGCTGTATCTTTCGCTGCTGGGGGGCGCGATGTGGGGCACCGTGCTGCTGGAACATGCGGCCATGGGACAATCGTCCACCGCGGGAGACAAAGCAAATTTACCCCCGCTGGAACTTGTCGATCATGGGTTCTCGCGTGGCCAGCATACGTTCGAGGTGGTTCACGCCAACAAGTTGGTGGTGATCAATTTGAGCACGCTCCGCGCGCACGGATTTACCGTGGAAGATGTGCGGGGAATGATCGATCGAAGTTTGATCTCGATCAACACTCCCGACATGCGCGGCGTATATGCCCTGGCCAACGACATGGGCGCGATCATGCTTGGCATTCGCGATGGGTATCCCGTGTACCTGGGCGACGTGGCCGATATCCGTTCGTTTTAACCACCGCCCGAAGAATAACTTCCCGACCTGAATGAGAGCAGCGGAACTCGTACGTATTTAACCCCGAAGGGGTTTCCAGCCAGTAGCCAGCGGTTGAGCGAAGCGACGCCGCCGGAAAGTCCCGGAAGAAAAATGTTCTGCCGCTAAGCCTGGGGGCTGAATTTTTCTTCGGCCAGCGAGCGGAGTCGCTTTAGGTCGAGCTTGCCGCTGCCGAGCACGGGGATCTCGTCCAGTTGAAAGTAACTGTCTGTCGAGGGGATGAAGATGTTGGGGAGCCCAACTTCTGACAGTTTGCGATTCAGTTCGTGAGGCGACAAGCCGCATGGCAGGTGAAACACCACGAGCCGCTCGCCTTTGCGCTCATCGGGAATGGCGGTCACGGCGACCGATACCTGTTCTTCGTCCTGGCTGATCAGCCGGTGGAGTTCTTCTTCGACTTTGAGGTGCGGAACCATTTCGCCGCCGATTTTGGAAAAGCGGCTTTCGCGCCCCGTGATGAAGACAAAGCCATCGCTATCGATGCGGGCCACGTCGCCCGTGATGTACCAGCCGTCTTTAATAACTTCGGCCGTTTTCTCGGGGTGGTTGAGGTAGCCCAGCATGACGTTGGGACCCGAGATCTGCAGCATGCCTTCTTGATCGGTTCCGAGTATCTGGCCGGTTTCGAGGTGCACCACGCGGGCATGAACCTCGGGCACCGGGCGGCCCACGCTGCCTTCTTTCACGGAGATTTCCTTGGCCGGCGCTCGCTCGGGCGGAATGTTGACCGACACCAAGGGCGAAAGCTCGGTGGTGCCGTAGCCTTCCACCGGCCGCACCTTGAATCGCTCTTCGAATGCGTCGCACAAATCGCGGGGCAACTTTTCGGCGCCCGCCACCACCACTTCCACGGTGGCCAGGTCTTCGGGCTTGCACCGTTTGAGGTAGCCGCGCAGGAAGGTGGGCGTGCTGATCAAGAGCGTGACTTTGTAGCGATCGCACATGCGGCCCACGATTTTGGCATCGAGCGGGCTGAAGTGATAAACGCCCTGGGGCGACAACATGAGCGCGGTCCACAGCGTGACGGTGTAGCCAAAGCTGTGAAAGAAGGGGAGCGTGCCCAAGAGGACGTCGTCTTTGCGCAAGTGGATGACTTGATCGACGGCCCCCACGTTGCTGCCGATATTGCGATGCGTGAGCATCACGCCCTTGGGCAGATTGGTCGAGCCGGAGGTAAAGATCACGGTCAGCACGTCGTCGGGCTTCACGCGATGCAGATTAAATTTTCGCTCGAGCAGCGTTAACGGCATGGCAAAGGTCTGGAAGGCCGCGGCCACTTTGTCGAGCGTGGAGACCTTGGGGCGGAGGTCGTCGAGATAGACCAGGTTATCGAGTTCCAGCCCTAGTTTTTCGACGACCCGGCGCGTGGTGAGCACATGCTTGATGCCGCATTCCTGGATGCAGTACTCCATCTCTTTCTTGGTCAGCGTGTAATTCAGATTCACGCCGATGCGGCCAATCAACGGCATCACGGCATTGACGATGGCCCCGCCGCAACTGGGAGGTATGAGAATGCCCACGTACTTTTCGTCGGGCTGGAGCACCTCGCGGAGCAAGAGGCGGCGCAGGATAAAAGTCCGTAGCAATACGTCCGATCCCTTGAGCTCTTCGCCCATGGAGTCGGCAAGTTTCATGGTTTTGCGATTCTTGCGGCAATTGCGCAAGAAGGCCCGAGCGGGAATCACGTCGCGGGGCATAATGGTTCTCTACCGGCGGAGCGTCAAATCCTGGCAAGCCCAAAATCGGCCAGGGACTTCTGCCACAAGATACCGGTTCTCACCCACCCCGGCATAGAGCGCCCGCGGGACAAACGCCGATAGGCGCCGGCGGGGCGGAGAAAAGTCCGCGGGGGGGAAATCAGCATTCGACCGACTGGCAGGCCAATTTGCGATCGATTCGCTTGAGCAGACCGCGCAGCACGCGGCCTGGCCCCACTTCGTGGAATTCGTCGAAGCCTTCGGCCAGGAGGTAGCGAATGGAGTCTTCCCAGCGCACGGGTTGCACCACCTGTTGAATGAGCAACTGCCGGATTTCTTCGGGATCGTCGTGGGGCAGGGCATCAACGTTGGAAACCACCGGGATGGTGGGGCGCTTGAGCGGGACTTCGGCCAGCACCTCGGCCAGGCGTTCGTCGGCCGGATGCATGATGGGGGTATGGAAAGCCCCGGCCACGGCCAGCGGGACCGCGCGCGACTGGTTTTTCTCGGCCAGTTCGGCCACCCGCTCGCAGGCGGCAATGGTGCCCGAAACCACGATGTTGCCGGGGCAAAGCAGGTTGGCGATTTGCAGCACTTCGCCTTCGCGGGCCGCTTCGCAGAGGGCTTCTACCTGCACGCGTTCCAGGCCGATAATGCTAACCATGCCGCTGGGGGTGGCATCGGCGGCCGCCTGCATGGCCGTACCACGCTGCTGCACCAGCCGCAGGCCATCTTCGAACTCGAGCACTCCGGCAAAGGTCATGGCGGTGTACTCGCCCAGGCTGAGTCCCGCGGCGGCCTGGCAAGAAAGCACCACGTCGGGCGATTCTTGCCGCAGCACTTCCAAGGCGGCCAGGCTGGTCACGAACAGCGCCGGTTGGCTGAATTCGGTAGCGTCCAATTGCTCGGCCGGTCCCTGGAAGCACAAGGCCGCGAGGTCGTAGCCGAGGACTTGCGAGGCGCGTTCGTAAAGCCGCGCGCCGGCCGGAGACTTCTCGACCAGCGCCTTGCCCATGCCCACGGTTTGGGCGCCTTGACCAGGAAATAGAAAGGCGATCTTGCTCAAGACAATCGGCCCTTTCGAACGGGGAACAAAGAGAAGGATTCGGTCGCGGTTTCGCGATTGGCATTGAAAAATGCAGGGCGGCCGGCGTGCGTCGGCCGGCTGGGCCGCTGGATTGCCCGGTGCAACTTTTGGCATGGTAGCGCGGGGCGGGTGAATGTGTCAACGGGTGGAGGGGCGGCGCGTACCCCGCGGGCGAACTCGGGGCAAACCCGATTTGCCGGAGCCTTGCGGAGACGAACGCTGAAGAGCGCGCGACGGCCAAGACCGCTCTCAGGCGGAGTGAGCGACGGCGGTGGCTTCCAGGGCGGGTTTTTCGCCCGGCTGGTAGCAGTATACCTTGTTGCGGCCCGCTTCTTTGGACTTGTACAACGCATCGTCGGCGTGTTTGAGAATGGACTCGGGGTCGTCGCCGACTTCGACGGCCGCCAGACCAATGCTGAAGGTGATCGCCACGCGTTCCGCTTGCTGGGTATCGAAATTCTGCTTGGCGATTTCCGCGCGGATCCGTTCGGCGATCGTGGCCGCGACGTCCAGTTGGGCTCCTGGCAGGAGCATCGCGAACTCATCGCCGCCGTAGCGGGCGACAAAGTCGTCGTCGCGCAGTCGCTTTCGCAAGAACTCGCCGACGTGGGCCACCACGCAGTCACCCGCCAGGTGGCCGTGGGTATCGTTGATCCACTTGAAGTGGTCGATATCGGTGAGGATCAGCACAAACGGCTCCCCTTCGCGCCGCCAAATGCGGAGCATGAGGTCGAGCCGTTCGTCAAATGCCTTGCGGTTGGAAACCCCCGACAGGGCATCGGTGCGGGCTTCTCTGCGGGTGCGGTCGATTTCTTGAGCTTGTTGCTCCATGCGCAGCCGCGCGTAGGTCAGGTCGTCTTCCAGCCGCCGGTTCGATTCCAGCACCGTTGCGACCTGGTTGAGAAGCGCGTGCTGCACTTGCCTCAATTGGGGATCGAGGGGCATATCGATCAAGCTGCGGCCAACCTCTTTGATCTCGGTATTATGCAGATCGACGTCGCTGGTGAGCTGATCGGCCGTGGTGAGCAAATTGGCCAGCACCTTGAGGGTGGCTTCGCGCTCTTTGCGAGCCTTGGCTGGCTTGACGGACTTCTTGTGGGAAGTCCGGCCCAGGTAATAGCCGACGCCCACGCCAATAAAGACGCTGCCTAACACCCACGGCAGAACAAATTGCAACTGCGTCACGTTACCTGACCTTGCTCACTTGGTTCCTTGCTTGCGTACGGCAAGAAACGGCAAAAAAAGATGACGTCTCCCGACTCAACCTACAACGAAAACATAGATCACGGCAAGGCTAACGGCTTGGCGCGCCAGCGAGGAACAGGAGCCGGGGGGTGCATGCTAGCCATTCTATCGATACCGACGATCAAGCGGATTGTGCCGGGCTTGCCAACGGCCACTCGAGACTTGAGTCAAAGTGGGCGGGCAGCCGTGATTTGTGAACTAACCTTATAGAGCCCGCCGGGCGCGGCCCCCAATCGGGTGGCGGAGTGTTCGAACGCTGGCCGTCTTTCGGCCTGCCGGGAACGAGCGGTTCGTCGCCTGCTGGGTCGTGGCGCGTGTGGAAATCGCGACCATTCCTCGGAGTTAGCTGTCCGGGACCTGACAACTGACCGGTATCGATCGATTCATGTATCCACAACCCCAGCGCATTCTCATGGTTGAAAACTGCCCCGGCGATCTCGCTCGGGTGGAACGCGCGTTGCTCTCCGCGCGTGGCGCGGTGGAGGTGCTGTGGGGAACCATTGAGATTCAGCGCGGATCTCGGCATCCCGCCGAGTTGCGGAGCTTGCTGGCGACCGCGACCTTCGATGCGGTGTTGCTCTGTTTGGGGGCCGACGGCCCCAATCCCACGGAATTGGTGCTGGGCTTGCTCGACATGGCCCCGTACATTCCCATTGTGGTGCTGGCAACCGAAAACGAAGACCACTTTCCCCTGATGGCCGTTCAGGCTGGCGCCCAGGATTACGTGCTGTGGAGCGAGCTCGACGCGCGAACGCTGAGCCGGGCCGTGCTGACTTCCATTGAACGCTGCCAGGCCAAGCAGCAAATTGCCGAATCGCGTTTGGCGATTGTGTGGCGGCTGGCCAAGGCCGCCGAGTGCCGCGACGAAGTGACTGGCAACCATGTGGTGCGGGTCGGTTGCTATAGCAAAATTCTCGCGGAGACCATGGGGCTGAACCGCCAGTTCGTGGAGTCGATATTCGTCACGGCTCCGTTGCACGATATCGGCAAGATTGGCATTCCCGACGCCATTTTGCGAAAACCGGGTCCGCTCACGCCGGAAGAGCGGAGCGTGATGCAGCAGCACTGCACGATTGGCGAGCAGATCCTCCGCGACGATTCCAAGGTGATGGACGTATTCCGAGCCTGGCGAGGCCACTGCCCTTCGCCGATTCGCAACGAACCGGTCGATTCGCTGCTGGACATGGCCTGCACGATTTCGCTGACCCACCACGAGCGGTGGGATGGCGGCGGCTACCCCCGCCAACTGGCCGGGGAAGATATTCCGCTGGCCGGGCGAATCGTGGCGGTTTCCGATGTGTTTGACGCCCTGCTGTCGGAGCGCCCCTACAAACAAGCGTTCCCTGAAAGTCGCGTGCTGGAAATCCTGCGTGGCGAGGTGGGCAAGCATTTCGACCCCGCGGTTCACGCGGCCTTGTTGGCTTCGCTCGATGACCTGCGGTTGATCCGAGCCGAGTTCCGCGATCCGCCGACGCCCGGAGAGCCCGCCCCCTGGTGCTCGGCGCCGTCGGCCGGAATCTACCACGGGGATTGTGTGCCATGACCGCCATGATCACCGCCCTCATTCAATGGCCGCCGCTGTTTGCCGCCGTGGAGCTGTTTGAAGACAGCCCTCGAACGCAGATGCTGGTCGTCATGATTTACGGCTTCTTGCTCACGGTGCTGGCCGCGCTGTTGATTCGCGAAACTCGGCGCACGGCGCAGCGCAATCGCGAGAAAGACGCCGCGATCCTGGCCGACCGCATCCTCCAGCGTCTGCGCAGCGTGACCGGAGACGTGGCGATCGGATTGAACCAATACACATCGCAGATTGACGCGGCCAGTCGCGAAATGTCATTGGCTTCGGCGGCCGAAAGCCCCGAGGTTCAGCAGAAAGTGCTGAACATGCTGCAGCAAATGGTGGCGGCCAATCAGCGCTTGCAAGAACGGCTGCAGTTGGCCGAATTCGAAATCGCGGTGCAGCGAGATCAAGTGGAGAAGCACGCCTCGGAGGCGCGCACCGACATGCTGACCAGCTTGCCCAATCGTCGGGCTTTTGAGGAAGCGTGCGGCCGCAGCCTGGCATTGTGGCAGCGCTACAGCCACCATTTCAGCGTGGCGTTGATCGATGTCGATCGCTTCAAGCAGTTCAACGACACGTTTGGCCACGCCGCCGGCGATGCCGTGCTGCGCGAGGTGGGGGAATGCCTGGGGCTGGCCCGCTCGGGAGACTTTGCCTGCCGCTACGGTGGCGAGGAATTCGCGCTCTTGCTCTCCAACGTGGCGCTACCCAAGGCGCTATGCCCGGCCGATCGTTCGCGACAAATGATCGCCCTGCGGACGGTGGTGATTGACGGCAAGCCGCTGCAAGTAACCGTCAGCGTGGGCGTGGCCACGGCCTTGCCCGAGGAGGAGTTCGACGATCTCTTGCAGCGCGCCGACCAGGCGCTGTATGCGGCCAAGCAAGCCGGGCGCAATCGCACCTGGTATCACGATGGCCATATCTGCCGCCCCATGGAACACGATCCCAGCGGCGGCGGTTTTCCCATGTTGCCGCTGGCGGAAGACGAGCCCGCGCGCGAGCCATTCGGCTCGGACTCCGCGGCGGCGGACGATGCCTCGCTGACCTCGAGCGCGGCGGAACTGGACGATGTTTGCCGGGAACTGCGGAGGCAATTCGAGACCAACATGTCGAAGAAAGCTCCTTTGACGGCGCAGGCGCCCTGAATTCCGCACGCTGCCCGTTCGGAAAAGCCCGCCGGATCGGGCCTGTTCTGGCTCCCCTGGGGCGGAGCTTTCGGCAAGCCGACCCTGCCGCCGCGGCGTTCCGCCGGCGTGAGAAAATCTTCAGGCCTGGGGCATAGAAAAATCGTCTGGGCCGTGGATATGATGGCGCGCAGCCCGAAATCACTTTGGAGATTTGCCGCCCATGATCGCCTTTGAACCGCGCCGATTTTATCAATTGTATCAAGAAAAGGACTTCGATGAATTGTCGCGGCAAATGCTTCAGGCTTTAGACACCTTGCGGACGACGCCGGTGTTTCAGTTATCTGTCTCTGACGCCGCCGGCTTGAATCGGTTCACCACCACATTTTTGAGTCTGTTCGTACAGCCAGACTATGTGATACCCGATTCTTTCATTCCGCCCTTTATTAGCCACAATCTCACGATAGCGAACGTGGTGCTGCTGTCGGCCTATCAAACGACCGACGCCTTCCTGAGCATGCTGCAGCTGCAGCCGGCGAATTTTGTCAAGATCCTCACGCTTTATTCACCCCGCTGCAATCAGCGTTTGGACAGCAAGCAATTTTTCGACGCCGATCCGCGGCTGGCCTCGCTGTGGTGGAGCCAGGTTTCGGAGATTTACCGCGGCGGATTCGTTTCGGACGAAGTGTGCCAGGCGATGCGGGAGCACTTGGAGTCGCTCGATGAACGCTATGTGCTGAGCGCTGGCGTGGAGGCGGCGTTTTTTGGCGTTACCTACGTGGCGCCCGATCGCGATTCCGTGATCAAGCGCAATATTAATTTACGCGCGCAGAACGTCTTCTCGCCGTTCCGTGCCATGCCGGAGCCCAACCCTCGTAGAATTGCCGTGGTCAGCGATTGCTGGAACGAGGGACATTCGGTGCATCGCACCCTGGCCGAGTTTGTTCGCCGCCTGCGGCCCGACTTCCATGTCACCGGTATTCATACTCAGCTCAAGGCGGAGTTTGACAGCAGTCTGTTCGATGAAGTCATTACGCTGAGTATTCAGAATGGCGTGCTGGATGTCGCCCCGCTCAACGGCAAGGACTATGCGGCCATCTATTATCCCGACATTGGGATGACTTCGCCCAGCATCATGCTTTCCAACCTGAGGTTGGCGCCGCTGCAGATTATGGGCACGGGGCATCCTGTCAGTACCTGGGGTTCGGAGATTGACTGGTTCGTGGGCGGAAAATTGACAGACAAGCCGGAACGTCCGGAAGAGAACTATTCCGAGCGGCTGTTGCTGCTTCCCGGCTATGGCGCCGTGCATCAATTGCCGCGATATGTGCCTAGCGGCGCGACCAAGACGATCGACCGGATCGTGATCAATTGCCCCGCTTACGCGCAAAAGATCAATCCCTCGTTGATTGGCGTCTGGAAGCGCGTGCTCGACCGTTTGCAAGACCGGGCCGTCATTCGCTTGTTTGCCGGGGGCGTGCTTTCCAGCTTTGCCGGTTACCTGCCGTTCGTGAGCCGACTGCGGACGCAGCTAGGCACCCAAACGGGCATTGAGGTCGTTCCCAATCTCAATTACCAAAGCTATATGCAGGCGATGGAGGAAGGGGATTTTGCCTGCGATAGCTTCCATTTCGGCGGTAGCAACTCGGTGGCCGATTGCCTGCACCTGGGGAAACCGATCGTCTGTTTGGAAGGCCAGAACTGGTACAACCGGATTGGTCCCGCGATGCTGCGCGACATCGGCTTGCAAGAGCTGATTGCCAGCACCGAGGACGAGTACGTGGAAAAGATTGTCCGGCTGGCCGAAGACGACGACTATCGAAGCGACGTTACCAAGCGCTTGCAGGCCGCGGACCTGAACGCCGACGTGTTCTCAATGCAGTATGCCGGCGGTCTGAATGACGCGCTCAAGTTCTTGATCGATCGCCACCTGGCGGGCGACCAAGAGACCCTTCCCAACCCGCTGCATTGGCCGCCGGCCGCGACGTAAGCCGGGCAAGGCCCAACCATCAGCTTTTGGCAATCGCCGGTTGATTCGACCGCGGGGTCGCGAAAAAACCGCACTACCGCGGTTTTGTCGGCTTGGGACCGCGCGACTTGAAGCACCAGTTGAAACAGTTTGTGAGGCGAGGCTTGCGTGCCTTGTCCGTTCATCCGCAAGAACACGAACGCTTTGGCTGCGTTTCTAACTGCGGTTCAACCGGCCCACCCCTTCTGATATGTTCTCCGGCCGCGGGAAAAAGGACTTTCCACCCGCCGGCCGTCGCGCGCACCGCGGCGACCGGCAGAGAACCAGGAGGGAACCGTGGTTTCAACGATGGCGCGGCCGTGCTCGACGATCGCGGCAGCGGCAGCTTCGCTGCTGTTGCTGGCGCTGGCCGGATGTGGGCTGGAACCGAGCGGCGAAACGCAAGTGGATGGGCGGCCTGTTTCCCAGGGCGGCGCGGGCGCTGCCGGATCGGCCGCGCCGGCTTTTTGTTCGCCCGACGCGATTCGCATCGCCTCGTTCAACATTCAGGTATTCGGTCAATCGAAGCTCGGAAAACCGCAGGTGATGAGCGTGCTGGCCGACGTCGTCCGAAGGTACGACGTGGTGGCCATCCAAGAAGTGCGTTCCAAAGAACAGAACGTGTTGCCCGACTTTCTGGCTGAAATCAACTCGCAGGGGGCGAAGTACGACTTCGTGCTGGGACCTCGGCAAGGGCGAACCGTTAGCCAGGAACAATATGCTTACGTTTACAACACGGCTCGGATCGAGTTTGTCGCCAGTTCTTCCTACGTGACTCCCGACCCCCACGACTTGCTGCACCGTCCGCCGTTTGTGGCCAGTTTTCGGGTGCGGGGCCCGCCCGAAACGGCCTTTTCGTTCACGTTGGCCAATATCCACACCGACCCCGACGAAACCAACCAGGAGTTGGATGCCCTGGCCGACGTGTACCAGGCGATCCGCCAGAGCAATCCCCAGGAAGACGACCTGATTTTGCTGGGCGATCTCAACGTGGACGAGTACCACTTGGGGCGGTTAGGAAAGCTGCCGGGAATCCGCTACGTGATCGGCGGGCAGCCGACCAACACCCGGCTGAACAAAACCTACGACAATTTGATTTTCGATGGGCTGGCAACCAGCGAGTTTCGTGGCAAGGCCGGCGTGCTGAACCTGATGGAAACCTTCGGACTTGGCGAAGAACAGGCCCTCCAGGTTTCGGACCACATGCCCGTTTGGGCCGAATTCTCCGCGACAGAAGTCCGCGGGACTGGACCCGTGGCCGGCCTTCCGGGCGCAACTTCCCGGTAGTCGGCAACCGGGAAAGCCGTGCGCGGCGGAGGTGGGCGTGCCACTTCGTGGGCCAAGTCCGTGGGCGGTTCGGCACTGCTCCCAAGGAACTGCCAGTTCCTTGGGAACAATGGCACACTTTTGTTGCCTGTCGGGAATCTCGCCTCCTCTTCCGGTTCTGCTTGAATCGGCTACCTTGCCGAGAGTATGTTGAGAGTGTCGGGCTGGTGGGCTCCGGCCCGCCAGTTTCTCGGTTGTCCTGCTCCTTTCTTTCGAGGCTTTTCCGCGCCATGCCGATCCGCATGCAGTGTCCCGAGTGTCGCCAGGTGTTGGCGATTCCGTCGCGATTTCGTGGACAACGCGTGGATTGCCCCAAGTGTTCGCATCCGTTTTCGGTGGCTGCCACGGCCGAAGAGGGGAGCGATTCGCGCGAGGCGATGGACCTGGGGGAAAGCGGCGGCAACGGATCCCACTCGTCGGAAATGCGTTCGCTCAAATTGGCCGAAGGCAAACCCGCGGCCGGCGTGCTCAAAGCCACCAGCCAGGCGCCGGCCGTGGTGCTGACCAGCCGCAAGGTGCAATTCATTACCGAAGAGCCGGCGGAAACCGCCCTCAAGCTCAATCAAGACGGTCGCCTTCCCGATCTGGCCCTGGCCAACCCCGAACAACCGCTGGAAAAAGGCGATTCCGAGAAGTCATCCAACCCTGCCTTGCTGGTGGGCATGTTGGCCGTGAGCTTTATGATGTCGCTGCTGTTGCTGTTCGTGGAGTTCGACAGTGGCGCCAAGGATCACCAAAACGCCGACAACGCGCGGGCCGAGATTGCGAGGGATTTCTTTCAGAGCCATTCCGAAAACCAGTCGCTCGCCGATTACCAGTTGTATCTGCGCAAAGCCCAGCAGGCTTACGCGCGGGGCGACGAAGTGCAAGAACGCCGCTGGTATCGCCGCGTGCTGGATTTGCTTCATGCGGAGCGCGGGAAGAGTTATGATACGGTGACGGGGTCGCGCGAACGGGACGAACAGCTTCACCGCCTACTGGGCAAGATTCTCCAAATATCGCCCGACAGTTGAGATGCCAGAGAGAAAAAATCGCAGGCGCCGAGAAGTATCGTCGGCAATATCGTAGAACAGAGGGTCGCGGAATACGCCGCGGACCACGCTCATTTGCCGTGAAATGGCCAGCCCAGGCGCGGCGAAGTCGTCCGCGGGCCAGGGAACGCGTCGGTGAACTTCGTTCCCGAGATGCCCAATGCGGCCGAGCGGGCGCTGGCGATTGAGGGTCGGCGCGACGGTTCGCCAACAACTTGAAGGCGGCAGCGGGGGAGCCGGATGCATTTCGTGACTTGTGGGCCAAAACAATAGAGAAGGCCGTCGGCGGCACATCCACCGCCCGCTGACTGCACCACATTCGTTGAGCGAGCTTGAGGCAACGGCATGGAACTGCACGAGCGTTATTCAATCATCGGAACCATCGGCTCCGGTGATTTCGCCATGGTGTACAAGGCACGCGATCTGGAACTCTCGCGCGAAGTGGCGGTGAAGCAAATCCACCAGCAGTTCTTGGCAGATAAAGAAAAACTGGACAGCTACTGGAAAGAGGCCGAACTGCTCGCCAGCCTCGAACACCCCAGCATTATGACCATTTACGACCTGGTTCGTCCCCAGGGCTGGCTGGTGCTGGAGTTGATGCAGGGAAACCTGAAAGACAAGACCGAAGGCAAGCCCATCAACGTGGATTACCTTCGCCTGGCGCTGTTCCATTGCCTGCACGCGCTCAAGTTCATGCACGCCGCCGGCATCATCCACGGCGATGTTAAGCCCAGCAATATGCTGATCGATAAGCGCAATCGGGTAAAAATCGGCGACTTTGGCCTGGCCCGGCGGGTGAGCAACAACGAGGGCAGCCTGCTCAAGGGCACCACCAAATACATGGCGCCCGAGGTGTTTTCCGACCAGTTTGGCCCGGTCACACCCGCTAGCGATTTGTATTCCCTGGGGTTTTCCGCCTACGAACTGCTGTGCGGCGACCGGTTCGACGATCTGTTTCCCGGCCTGAATGCGTTTGGCCGCGACAAGCAGTTGGCCTGGATCATGTGGCACTCGGCCGCCGACCGCCGGTTGCCCGAACTGCGCCGGGTCATGGAAGGCGTGCCCGACGATTTGCAGCATGTGATTGCCCGGCTGATCGAGAAGGATCCCCGCAAGCGCTACCGCACGGCCGAGGAAGCCCTGGCCGACCTGGTGCCTCAACAGGGCGGCAAGTCCGACGCGGCGGCGGCCGATGAAGCGGCGACGGCGGCCGCCGCCGCGGCGGCCCAGCAGAAAAAACGCAAAATGGCCATCGCCGCCATGGCGGTTAGTCTGCTCCTCTGCGTGGCGGTGTTCTTTATTCCCTCGCCCAGCGATCAAATCCAGGTCGGCAAGCCGCTGGAACCGATCCAAGGCCAGATCAAGCAATTGAACCTGGGCCAGCGGGTGCTGACCATCGAAACGCCCGAGGGCAAGTTTGAAGAACTGCCCATTCGCAACGACGCCGAGGTTCACCTTAACGATCGCCGGGTATTGCTGGGCGAACTTCAGCCGGGAGATCAGCTCCTGGCCCGCGAAGAGGTTCGCGACGGCGTGAAGGTGCTGCTCATTACGGCAGCCCGGCCGCGGGGCGACGTCGGCATCATTCGTTCGTTGCAGCCGGCCGCGGAAAAAATGGTGTTCCAGGTGGAAGAGGGCTCAGAACGGGGCACCAATCACGAGATGTCGCTAGGGCACCCGGCCGAAGTTTACTTGAACAACCAGCGAGCCGAATTCGCCGACTTGCGCGAGGGCGACAAGGTGGAGGTCATCCACAGCAAGCATCCCGTGCTGGGGCGCACGGTGAGCTCCATTCGAGCGGTGCGAGCGATCGAAATGGGGCCAGGGCAGATTGAGAATGTGGACAACGAGAATCATCAGCTGGTGATTTCGCTGCAGGGTCGCTCCGTTCCGCTCACGCTGCCGTTTGCATCCGACGTGCAGGTCACGCTCAACAACCTGGCGGTGCTCGGCGGTAATCGCATTTCGCCCGGCGACCTGCAAGCGGGCGACCAGGTGCGCAAACTTCGCGCTGATACCAAACTACTATCGCTGGAAGCCTATCGGCAGTTCCAGCTCCAGGGCCGAGTGCTGAATATTCGCCCCGAAGACGGCACCATTGACGTTGCCGCGGCCGATTCGGGCGACACGCTCACCATCCGCGTGCCTCAGGCATCTTCGATCGCCTTGGGTTCCGAAAAAGTAGCGCTGCGGGAGCTTCAAATTGGCGACACCGTTGCGGTGACGCACGATTCGCCCGACCGTTCCGGTTTGACTTCGCTGGGGATCAAAGCTACCCGCGAAGCCGACTCTGGACGCTGGGCGCTGGTGCTGGGCATTGGCCGTTACGACGACCAGGAGTTGTCTGGCCAAGGCGCGGGGGGAGCCGCGCTGGATGCCGAAAAGGTTCACGAGGCCTTGGTGGACCGGTATCGCGTGCCTGCCAACCAGGCAATGCTGCTGGAGAACACCAGCCGGATTCGCATGGAGCAAGAAGTCGAAAGTTTTCTGGCTCGCGTGGCGATGGCCCAACCGCCCGCCCATCAGTTGGTGGTGTTTTTCGCCGGCCACGCCTTCATGGACGAGGACCAAACCGCGCGCCTGGCTCCCACCGATTTCGCCGTGCGCCGTCGCAGCGCCACCGGCGTGCCGCTGGCATGGCTGGTGCAAGCCCTGGATGCCTCGCCCGCGCGGGAGAAACTGCTGCTGCTCGATACTTGCCAACCGCTGCCAGAATCGCTGGCGACCGAGCAGATTTCCACCGCGGAAATCATCGACCGCTTCAAGCAAAAGCAGGGCCGCGGAGCGGTGCAGTCGTTAACCATCGTGGCTAGTTGCAGCCAAGGGCAGAAGGCATTGCGACCGGCGGCTGACCAGCCCAGCTTGTTCGCGGGCACGATTGCCGCCGCGCTCACCGGCCAGGCCGACCAAAATCGCGACAACCGCCTCAACTCGGCGGAGCTTTTCGAGTTTGCCCGCGGCACCATGCAAAAGTATCTGGGAGCGGAGAACCAGGTGCAGCACCCCACGTTATTTCCGCCAGAGGTGATTCAGCCGGTCTTCACGGAAGAAGCCAAACAGCCGATCCAGCAACTGCTGGCCATGATCAATCTCGGTTCCCAAAAGATTGAACTGGTCGAAGCGCTGAAATTGCTGCGGCAAGCCGAAAGCCTGAGCAGCGGCGAGCCCGACGCCAAGTTGGCCTACGCCCTGGTGCTGGTGCGCGCCATCCAATTGGGCGATGCGCAGCGGCAGTTTGAGGAACTAAAAGTCCAATACCCCAACCTGATTTTGGCGCACCAAGGCGCGGCGTATATCCAATTCCGCCAGAACCGGCATCTATCGGGCCTGGTATCCCTCGCCGGAATGATCCCCCTGATCCCCGAGCCCAAACCAGGCCAGGAGCCTAAACAGACGGATTTGGACATTTTGCAGTGGGTGGGCAAATTGCGAGAGTTTGGGGCAACGCAAACCGAGGGCCGCGACGTGCCGGGGCTGGCGCAGCTCGACGCGGCGGTTAAGAAGCGGAGCCCTGCCATGCAGCAAGCCTACGAAGCGGGTCGGGCCGCGATCCGCGCCCAATATCAAAAATACGCCAACGAAATCGCGGCTAGCGGGAACGGCGTGCAGCAGAGTCGGCTGAAAATTGCCCAAAACCAAATGCTGAACTACGTGGACCTGGATTTGACCGCCGCGGCTGCCACTATTCGCGCCGATTTGGATCGCACACGCTAGCATTCGCCGATTAGGGGGGAGAAATCCCCCCGGAGCATGTCCTTCGTAATTCCGAAAGGTATAATGCTTTAGCGTGCCGTGCGATCCCTGGGCTGGGGAATTTGCAGAAATTGCCTCCCCCTCATAGTGGGCATCGCTGGCATTGCCCGCTATAATTTACACAAGACTGCGGTCGTCCCTGTCCAGGGCCAGGATGTGACGGCCATCTTTTCGCAGGTAGGGTTACGTTTCTAAGCGATGCCAGGTTCGCTGGAGTGGCTGCGAGGAATTATTATCTTACCTGTCAGCGGAGAACATCCAATGTCGATTCGTTTGTTGGTGGTCGACGATCATCAAATGGTTCGCTCCGGAATCGCGTTCCTGGTTCAAGACACGGAGATTGAAATCATTGGCGAGGCTTCCAACGGCGCGCAGGCCGTGCAAAAAGTGCAGGAACTGCGACCGGACTTGGTCCTCATCGATATTCAAATGGCAGGCGGCGACGGCCTCACGGCCCTGGGCCACATCAAGGCCGAACGCCCCCACCTTCCGGTGCTGATTCTCTCCACGTTCAATAACCCCCTATACGTGGGCCAGGCCATGGCTTTGGGCGCCAGCGGTTACCTGCTCAAGGGCTGCGAGCGTGATGAACTGATTCAGGCCATTACCCGAGTGGCCGCCGGAAAGTCCGCCTGGACCCGGAGCGAAATTCGCCGCGTCAGCGGGGCACTATCGACCCCCCGTCTGCCTGATATCGAAGTGCCGCTGACCGAACGCGAGGCCGAAGTGCTGCGGCTGTTGGCGCTGGGCAAAACCAACAAGCAAATTGCCCGCTCGCTCACCATCAGTTTCGAAACGGTCAAAGAACACGTCCAGCACATCTTGAACAAGGTCGGTGTCTCGGATCGCACTCAGGCAGCGGTTTGGGCGGTGCGCGAAGGACTCGTCTAAGGGCGCCCCCCCAGCGACAGGCTCGCCTCAAAGCAAACTTAGTAGTGGCCATGTTGGCGACCTTTGCAGGTTGCCATTGGATCAGCCTGCGCAAACGCTGCAAGCATCTCAAAGCTCGCTGCTCCCCCAATTTATCTAAGTGGAAGGATCACCTCGTGCGCCGCTCCATTTCGCTACTGTTAAGGGTTGCGGCGATGTGGGTCGCCGGGGTGTCCACGGTTGGGGTGTCGAACGCTGTCGCGGATCCGCGGCCCGCGACGGCTAAGTCTGATTCCGCAAACCCGTCGTTGACGCCGACGAGCCCCGAAGGTGGTCAAGGTCAGGTAAACAATGCAACACAGTCCGATGATGTGCGGCAGATTCGGGATTTGCTGCTTCGGAACGATCTTGCGGGCGCTGAGAAGCTTTACGCCGCCGCTCTAGAGCGGGACGCCAGCGATTCGGAACTTCGGGCTCTGGCCTACCGGCTATTCGTTGCCCAAGCCAGGGCCAGGCAGCCCTCGCAGGCCCTCGATTATTTGCTCGGCTATCTCGATTATCAGGTCGATTGGATCGCCGATGAGCCTGAAACCGCGTCGCGGCTGCCAGGCTATTGGAACAGTTCGTTAAGTTCCACCAGTTGGATTATCGGATTGGGGTGATGTCCACGGGGGCGACCACCTCGGCCGAATTAGGGGTGTCTGGCATCCCCCAGGTGGTGTTGGCCGACGGCGAAGGCAAGGTCCGGATGATTCGCGTTGGCAGCGGGGAACAGAATTCCAAAGACATCGAGGCCCTAATCGAGCAGTTACTCCCGAAACCGAGCGCTCCCGTTAATCAGAAGGAATAGTTCTTCGTTAGCGCCCGCAGCGACACATGGGGGGCGAGTGGATCAAGTCGGCGGGTTGGTCATCGCGTTTCATCTCCTCGCCGATTGACACCTTGCAGCTTCGGGGGCGTATCCTACAATTCTAACGGTAAGCACGCCGCGAGGTTCTGCGACGACCGTCGGGCTCAACATCCAAGTTCGACGTTGCCCTTTTCTCCGTTCCAAGCCATGTCGACGAATTTCAGTTTGGGTAAGGTCGAGGTTTCGCTCACGCCCGTGGAGCGATTCGAGGAATTCCTCAAGAGCCGCGGCAAGCGCATTACTCAGCAGCGGCGCATGATCGTGGAGGAGGTCTTTACCCAGCACGATCATTTCAACGCCGACGAACTGGGCGACCTGCTGCAAAAGGCCGGACGCGACGTGAGCCGGCCCACGGTTTACCGCACGCTTACCGAACTGGTCGAGGCGGGCCTGCTCCGGAAAATGACGTTGGGCGCCCGCAGCGTGTACGAGCACGATTACGGTTATCCGCAGCACGACCACTTGTACTGTGAAAAATGCGATAAATTGGTGGAGTTCCAAAGCGACCAGATCGCTCGCATTCGAGACGAAGTGGCGCGCGAGTTCCAATTTCGGCCGAGCGGCCACCGATTCATTGTGTTTGGCGTGTGCGAGGAATGCCAAAAACGCAATCGTCGACGCTCCCGCCGCCTGGAATTGGTGTAAGTGCAGCCACGTTTTGCGCCATTGTTTCGGGGTTGCCGGGTTCGCTTCGCGAAACAACATGCCCACCGCGCAGACAGACTCGATCGCCCGTTTGGAAGGCTCGATACCCTGGAGTCCGCTGCCCCCCGCGCACCGAGTCTGCTTGACACCATTTTTAGCAAGCGCTAGATTGCCAAGGAATCCATCCGCCTGCCACGTTGGGATACGTGGACTGACGCACGGCGGAACTGTTCGCGGTGACGAACCAGAATCGCGCATCGGCTGTCGTTTCGAGAGTCCGAGCGAGATTGCGTTCCCTCGTCATCCGCATTGTCGGAATATCAACCCTGCATGGCTACGCTCACCCAAATTGATCTTCGTCCCATTGCTGAAGAGCTTGGCTTTCAGCTTTCTCAGGTGGAAAGTCTGGTCGAGCTGCTCGATGAGAACAACACCGTGCCGTTCATTGCGCGGTATCGCAAAGATCAGACGCGGGGGCTGGATGAGGAGCAGGTGCGGCAAGTGCAGGATCGCGTGGATCGGTTGCGGCTGCTGATGCAGCGAAAGCAAACCATCATCCGCACGATTGAGTCGCAAGGTAAGCTCACGCCCGAGCTAGCCGCGGAGCTGGATGCGGCCGATTCGTTCAAGCGACTGGAAGACTTGTATCTTCCCTTCAAGCCCAAGAAAACCACCTGGGCCACGCTGGCCCGCGAGCGGGGGTTGCTCCCCCTGGCCGAAGAAATCTTGGAGGGCGCCGAGGAGAGCATTAACCTGGATGCTCGGGCCGCCGACTTTGTGAACGCGGATCGACAGGTGCCCACCGTTGCCGACGCCTTGCTGGGGGCGGGGCATATCGTGGCCGAACGATTCAGCGAACGGGCCGATGTTCGCGGCCGGCTTCGCGAGTTGCTCCGCGGCCATGGCAAACTGGTCAGTACGCAAATTGGCGAAGACAACAAGGCGGGCGGGCCTTTCCAAGACTACTTCAACTACGCCGAGCCGCTTTCCAAGGTCCCCAATCATCGGGTGCTGGCCATCAACCGGGGCGAACGCGCCAAGGCCCTGCGGGTGCATGTGGACCTGGACGAAGCAATGATGGTGGGCGTGCTGGACGAAATGCTGGTTGCCGAAGGGCATCCGCACGCCGACTTCCTGAAAGGCTGTGCGCGGGACTCGCTGCAACGGCTGATCTTTCCCAGCCTGGAACGGGAATCGCGTCGGGAGCTGACCGAGGCCGCTGAAGCCCACGCCGTGAACGTGTTCGCGCGTAACCTGCGCAATTTGCTGTTGCAGCCGCCCATTCGCAATCGCCGCGTGCTGGCGATCGATCCCGGTTTTCGCAGCGGTTGCAAACTGGTGGCCCTCGATGAGTTTGGCAACTATTTGGCGAACGACCTGATTCACCTGGTGGGTAAGAAAGACAAGCTGGAAGAACAACTGCTCGACGCCCGCACGCGACTCACCGCCATGGTGCTGGAGCACCGCGTTTCGGTGATCGTGATCGGCAACGGCACGGCCTGCCGCGAAACCGAATCGTTGGTGGCGGAGCTGATTCAGAATGAGCTGCAAGGCACCGACGTGGCCTACACGATTGTGAACGAGGCCGGCGCCAGCGTGTATTCCGCCAGCCCCGTGGGCCGTGAAGAGTTCCCCCAGTTCGACGCCACCATTCGCGGCTCCATTTCGATCGGCCGCCGGCTGCAAGATCCGCTGAGCGAATTGGTGAAGATCGAGCCCGCCAATATTGGGGTGGGCATGTACCAGCACGATGTCAAAGCCAAGCACTTGCAGACCTCGCTCGACGGCGTGGTCGAGAGCTGCGTGAACTTTGTCGGCGTGGACATCAACAGCGCCAGCTACTCGCTGCTACGTTACGTGAGCGGATTGAACCAACTGACGGCGCGACGGGTGTTCGAGCACCGTTCGACGCAAGGCCCGTTCCGCAGCCGCGAACAGCTCAAAGAGGTGCCGGGCCTGGGCGAATCGGCCTTTATTCAATCGGCGGGGTTCTTGCGCATCGCCGATGGCGACAACCGCCTGGACGCCACGTGGATTCACCCGGAAAGCTACCCGGTGGCCGAGCGGCTGCTGGAAAAGCTGGGCTTCACCGCCGCCCAACTGTCCGATCGCGGCTGCACCGAACAGATCGCGGCCAAGATTAAAGAGCTCGATATTCCCTCGCTGGTGCAGGAGTTCGCTATCGGCGAGCTCACGCTCCGCGACCTGCTCTCGCAACTGGTGCGGCCGGGTCGCGATCCTCGCGAAGACTTGCCGCCGCCGCTGTTCAAACGAGAGATTCTCAAGCTGGAAGACCTCGAGCCGGGCATGGAACTGACCGGCAGCGTGCTCAACGTGGTCGACTTTGGAGCCTTTGTTGATATTGGCCTGAAGGACAGCGGCCTGGTGCATATCAGCCAAATGTCCTCCGGCTACGTTTCCGATCCGCATAACGTGGTGGCCGTCGGCAGCACCGTGCGGGTGTGGGTGCTGGCGGTTGATAAAGAACGCCGCCGCGTTTCGCTCACCATGATCGCCCCGGGAACCGAAAAACCGGCCCCCCCACCCCGCCGCAAGCGAAATGAAGAGGGCGAAGGACGCGGCGGCCAGCGGCCCGCCCGCGAGCAGCGATCCGGTGGTGGTGGAGGCGGGCGCAAACCCTCCGGCGATCGACGCGGTGGCGGCAGAAAGCCGGGCAAGGGTGGCGGCGGCAACCAGCAACGCGGGACCCCCCAAAAGAGTTTCGAAATGAAATCGAAGCTGCCGAAACCTCCGATCAGCAAAGACATGAAAGAAGGCAAGGCCCCGCTACGAACCTTCGGGGATCTGCTGCAATTCTTTGAGAAAGATAAAACCGACGAGGGGGACGATAAGGGCAGCAAGTAGGGCTTGCTAGGGAGCCGCCAGAATCTAGTAGCTGACCGGCGTGGCCGGCCGGAGGATGGGGCGTTCCGGCGGCAGCAATAGTTCGTTGCTCATGCTCGGTAGCGAAGGCACGGTAAGGCCGGCTATCTCCAGAAAATTCTTGAGCAGCCGATAACCCTGGCGGGTGAGCACCGACTCGGGGTGGAATTGCACCCCGTACACGGCCCAGTCGCGGTGCTGGAGCCCCATGATGGCGCCATCTTGTGTGTGGGCTGTTACCTTGAGCGCCGCGGGCAGCGACGATTTCTCAGCCACCAATGAATGGTAGCGGCCCGCGGTGAAGGGGTTTTCCAGCCCGGCGAAGAGGGGCGATCCATCGTGGAAAACAGGAGACGCGCGGCCGTGCATCGGCTCAACGGCGCGCACGATGTTCCCGCCGAATGCCTGAGCGATGGCTTGATGGCCCAGGCAGACTCCCAGCAGGGGAATCGTGCCGGCGAATTCTTTGACCACCTCCAAGCTGCAGCCGGCCTCGTTGGGGGCGCGGGGGCCGGGCGAAATGACGATGGCCGAGGGCGCCAGGGCGGAAACCTGCGCGGGGGTGATCGCGTCGTTACGGACCACGTGGGTCTCTTGCCCTAGCCGGCAGAAGTAGCGGGCCAGGTTGAAGACGAAGCTGTCGTAGTTGTCGATCAGCAGAATCAAAGGGGAGTCCGACCCGGGGTAGGTTTTGCGATTCCAGTGCCTTGCGACCACCGCGCGACGCCAGCCACCCCCGAGGGCAGGCACCGCGATGCTAGCGATGGATGCGGCCGTGGTAGCCGCGGACTGCTCTTGCCGCTGGGGCAAGCTTATGATAGCACGCCCTTCTCGAATTGTGACCGTTTTCGCATGCGCGACGCCCCATGTCTCAACGCCCTTCGGATAGCCTGGTTCGCACGCTCGCCATGCTGCACCTGGCGGGCGAACGCGACTGGGCCAGCGTGGCGCCGCGGGTGCGGAAGTTGGCCCGCGACTTGCCGTGCTTCGATTCGCTGTGGATCGATGCCCTGCAACAAACCCAGCGGATCACCGCCTACCAAGCCGCCGAGTTGCACGCCGGGCGAGGGCTGCAGTTGCGGTTGGGGCCGCACCTGATTCAGCAGCGGATCGGCAGCGCCGGCTGCGGCGTGCAGTACGAGGCCGTGCATTCAGACACCCGCCAGCGGATGCTGCTGGTGGTGCAAACTCAAGAACCGGCTGCGGCGGAAGCGGCCCTGGCGAGGCTGAAAATCTCCATTGCCAAGCTTGGGGAATCCCAGCAGGGCGGGGTCCACGGGCCGATTTCCGCTGGCTACGAGGGACAGCAGCTTTGGGCGGCAGGCCCTCTGGTTTCCGGGGAAAGGGCCGCCCATTGGCTGGTGGAATTCGGCCGATTTCCTGGCGAAGCCGTGCTGGAGATTGCCCGGCAGTTGGTAGCGTGCCTGGCCGGTCTGGAAGCCGCCCAATTGACGCACGGCGAAATCACGGCCTACCAGTTATTGCTCACACGGTCGGGCAGAATCAGTTTGCCGTTGGCCACCTGGCGGAGCGCGGTGCGGCCGACCGAGAGTCTGGCGTCCGCCGATTTGCCGGCCGAAGCGTTCGACGGTTTAGCGCCGGAGCGATTGATTCACGGGTCGCCGCCCAGCGTGGCCAGCGAAATGTACGCCTGCGGCGCCCTGCTGTGGCAATTGGCCGCGGGCCGAACTCCGTTGGCTGGCGGCAACGCGCTGGGCAAACTGCGGGCGGCGCAAGAAGGGCGAATCCCTGAGATTCGCCGCTACGCGCCGCAACTTGGAGAGCCGCTAACACAACTGATCGGCAGCCTGCTCCAGATGGCCCCGGCAGCCCGGCCAGTTTCTTTCGCGCAGGTTGCTCGTGAGCTGGGTCCCCCGACAGCGAAGGGGCAAAGTTGCCTCCGCGGCTGCCTGCGAAATCCGCTGGCCTCGGCTCCTCGGGTGATCGCTCGTTCTCCGCGTCGCGTCCGCAAACGGCGCAAGTCGCCCAAGGCGGCCGTGGTGCAGGGATTGGGCCTGCTGTTTGTGGCCCTGCTGGCGGGGTCGTGGTTGGGAAGGACCGATGGTCCGACAACTCCGCCCGAAGGCGGTGTGGCTCAAGTGAGCGCGGGTTCGGGTTTGGAAGCATCGACCGATTCGACTCGCCCGGGCGCCGCGAACGACGGGCAATCGATATCGCCGACCGAACCGGTGGAGCCCGCGATTGCCCCCGAACCTTCACGGCCGGACGAATCCCCGCCGAGGGCGCCAACCCAGCTGGTTTCCACGCGGCGTTCGGCCGCGCAAACGCTGGTATTGCCCTCGGGCGAAGTCACGCGGCTGACTGCCGAGCAGCTTGAGCAGGTTTCGGTGGTGCGGTGCGAGGGAGGCCGGGCCATTGTGGAATTGCCAGAGAACGGCCTGACGATCGCCGGCGCCGAGATTGAGTTTGAAGCCATCGACTTTGTGTGGCCCCCGGTCACGGCCAACCCTGCCGACGCGCCGCGGCAGCCGGCGATGTTGATTCTGCGGGTAGGGCATGCCCGATTTGTGGGATGCCGATTCCGTTCTTTTGGCGACGTGGAAGCGGTGGCCATTCGTTGGCAGGGGAGCACCGAAACCGAGGGCGATCAATTGCGGACGGGGTTGCTCGAGATCAATCGCTCGGTGCTGGAGAATGTTGCCGCCGTGCAGTTGCAGACTTATGGCGCCATGTCGGTGCGGGCCACGGGCACGCTGCATTTGGGACCCGGTCCGCTGGTGCGGTTAACCCGCTGCCCCGCGGCCGATGAGCCTGTGGCGATCGTGCTCGAACGATGCACGCTGCGCGGCGCGGGTTCGGTGTTGGAGTGTGGTTACCGACGATTGGAAGCGAGGCCGGCCTCCATCTCGCTGGCCAGCGCTGATTGTGTATTCGCAGGGGAAGACGGGGCGCTGATTTCATTTGCGGGACCGACATCGCCCGAGGCATGGCTGCCGAGCATGGCCTGGAAAGGCCAGGGCTCGGTGATGGAAGATTCTCTAACGGTTGTTCAGTGGCGAGATTTCTCGGCGGGCGATGGCGTGGCGAGCGACCGCCCGGTTGACGAGCAGCGGTTGGCGGTCGAAGGCCTGGTGCGTAGCCGGCTGGAATTTGCCGGGCCAGCGGGAGCAGGTCCCGCCGCGAGTCGCCTGGTTCGCTGCCAGGCGCCGCTACGCTCGGTGGAGCTGCCCGGCATTCAAGGCAGCTCGCTGCCTCACGAACAGCCGTAAACCGGCTGCTGAGTACCGTTTGCTCTTTGCACAACGATCGGCGGCATGGGACCTGTCCTGCTGGATTTGACGCCCTAGGGTTTACGACGTAGGGTTGCCCTAGCGGCAGGTTTGCCGTGGATTGCCGCGTGATCCGCCGTTTCCGGCTGACTTTGGACAGAAGCCGGCTGAAGTGCGTCTGATGTTGACGCTCGCCAGTCTGAACGGCGCCGCTGAGCGGTATGCCCGCGGATCGAGAAATCTGACGAAGGCCGTTTGGCGAGATCCGATTGAGCGTGAAGGTTGATCGAGATTCTGGTTTGAGTTCAGGGTGCTTCGTGTCGGTTGGGAAGAAGAATCGAAGGCCTTTTCATATTACGTGTGTCCCCGGAATGAGACGCCTTCCATGTTACGTCCAATCCTTCGCTTTGTTTGCGACGAGAGCGGTCCTACCGCCGTTGAGTATGCCGTGTTGCTCGCCATGATCATGCTCTCCATCTTGGGTGTGATCGGCGTGGTGGGCAATCAGGCCGGAGGCATGTGGGGAGATATTCAAACCGACCTGGATTCCCACGGTTTCGGCGCGCCGCCCCCCGGAAACTAGCGTTGGTTTCCCATGGGCCAGGCAGGTTCGCGCGGCTTGGCCGGCGATTATTACTTGTTGGGTCGCGGTTCGGGCGCAACGCCGGGCGCAAATGGCCAATCCGTTGCCTGATAGCGAACATCGAGGTAGGGCGTTTCGCGCTTGGATTCGCCCGCCAGGCAGTTCATGCCGGCATCGAGGATGCCGGTGGTGAGCAGGGTGCGCTCGATCGGGTAGGGTGCTTTGCCGGTGTGGATCATCTCGTCGATGGCTTTCACCAAGTAGGTGAAATGATAGTAGGGCACGCCTTCTTGCAATTGGAACCAGGTGGCGCGAGGATCAGGTTCGCCTGCGACTTGCACCGCACAAGCAAACTCGGGGGTCAGCCTGGTATTCATGGCCACGGTGGCGCGGAGCCCATCGTTGTATTCCATGAGCCAGAACACGGCCTTGGGGTCCATCCCCTTTTTTGAACGGCGTTTTTCAGGCGTGGCGCCAACCGCCGCATCGAGCAGCTTGCGCGACCAACGCCCGGCCTTTTCGGCCTGCTCGATCCCCTCGCCTGTCACAATCTCGATGTTCTTCACGCCGGTTTCGCCGCCTTGGCGGCGCTCGATCAGGCATTGCATGCCTTCGATGGCGTGGAAACCGTAGGCTTCGATGCCTCCGTAGCTAATGACCAAAGCTTCTGTCACTTTGGCGTTGCGCGGGAGCTCCAGGGCGGGAATGCGCCAGGCGACGGGCACGGAAGAACCGGCCAGAAAGGGGATCTTCAGGGCTTGAGCCCGATCGTACATGTGGCGGGCGTCTTTCCAGTTCCAGGCCAGGTGCTTGTCGTTGAAGATGGGGCGGACTTCGCCGTATTTTTCGTAGACGTCGGCAATGCTGTCGAAGAACCGCCGCCGCGGATACATGTGCTGATTGGTGACTGGGTCGGAGGGATAGTCGCCGTGTTCGCCGATACTCAGCACCCCAGCGACCGCTACCTGTTTACCGCCGAGGGTAATCGCTTCTTCGACGGAGTCGCAGATTTTGAAGCCATGTTGCTCGGCCTTGGCGCGGCTAATGTCGTTGGCCGGCACCTGGTCGGTCACCAGCGACACCAGCTTGAGCTTGGGACCCGCGCCGCCGAGTTGATCGAAGCCATCCAGGATTTTTCCGAGGATCACATCGGCGTGGCTATTGGCGCGATACATGGTGACCACGGCCGCGACCGGTAAGATGCCGTTCTCGTTTGGGGCGTTGTCGCCGCCGAAGACGCTGCCCTGGCGGCCCAAGCCCAGCGGTAACGATCCAGCAGCAGCCGTGGCCAGCGAAGTTCGCAAGAAGTCGCGTCGATGCAGATGGTTCATGGTGGCGGGTCGCTCCCAGGAGGAAGGAAAGTAGGCGGAGTGTGGCCGGGTGGATTCGGTAGGCAGGTACTAAGGATAACCCGGCGGAATGTCCGGCGCAAGCGCGAAGTTTTGCCCTGGCGAGGTTTGCGGGCGGAGGAACTGGCCGATAATCTGGATTGGTGGGAGGCCACGTGGCAGAACCACGCGTTGCTGGAACCGTTGCTGGCCCCCGGCACTCCGCTACGAGAGATGGGCCGGCTGGGCTCGGATAACCTGGGGCGGATGCTGGCGGAGTTGTTGCCCACCGGACTGATCAAACCCGGCCGGTGGCAGAAAACACTGGCTGAAGTCGCGCGTGGCTCGCGGGTTCATGCGCTGGTCGTGCAGCAATCGCTGCAATCGGCCCTGCAAGGCGACCCCCAAACGATGCCGCGCGACTACGGCAAATTGCTGGAATTGCTCCAGGAACTCTCGATCGAAACCGGCCAGAGCATCAACTGCCAGCCAGCTCGCGAGTTCCTCGCCAAAGTGAAAGGCTCTGGCAAGGCGGCCAGCACGGCCAAAGCCTTGCTGACCATCGAACCTACCCCATTCAACGTGTCGGGCCATCCTCTGATGCGGCAAGCCCTGGACCAGCGAATCCAAGCGGCAATGGCAAGACAAGAGTTGGGCCAGACGTAAGGTGGGCCTGGTCATTGTGACGGTTCGCGTTGCAGACGACAGGTATGATGCTGACCATCCAAAAATCAAGTGAGCCCAATCGATAAATGAGCGCCGCCGAACAAGCCATTTTGGATCGCGTCAATGCCGATAACTGGGCGGTGCTCTATCGCTGCAGGTGGTCGAAGCCTGATGCTGAACTTGTGGTGCCTGAGTTGACGGAATTGCTCGAAAGCGAAACCGCTGAGATCAAGCAAGAAGCGTTGCGAGCCCTGTTTCGCATCGGAGCGCCTGCTGTTTCAGCGGCTCCACAAGTTGCCGGGCTCACTCAATCGCCGGAACCCATGACGAAACATTTAGCTGTTTTGACACTTGGCCAGATAGCACATACCCATCCAGACCTTTGTGTTGAACCACTGGCATCGACGTTGAACGACCCGATCTGTTGTCGCATCGCCTTAGGGACATTGGCTTTCATAGGCTCGGCAGCAAACGGTGCGCTCGACCGCGTGAAACCATTATTATCTCATTCAGATGCGAAAGTGCGGAAGGCCGCGGTCGTGACAGCCGCTGCCATCCATGTTTCGGATCCGGAGATCGTTGAGTTGCTCCGTCACGCATCAGCTGACCGAAGCAAAATCGTTCGCGAAGCTGCGGGCAAATGTTTGCAGACTGTGAGGATTGGTTAACATAGCATTTCGCCAAGTGGGAGAACTGAGTGCCTTGAATGAGCTTCGTCAAACGGGTGATGACCACACGGCTTCGTGACTGCCCAGCGGAGTGGCATAACGGCCTTCGATTAACCGGACAAGAACCATGGCGGATCTTAATCAGGACCTGTTTGCGATCCTTCGAATTGGACACGAGACATCGACGCGAGGCGCCGGCCTTTCGATGCGGGAGGCCCTGAGGCGGACCCAGTACCAGGCTCGCCGCGCCAGCTTCGAGCCTGACAACCTGCGAGCGTTACTCGAACGCTCACCGGAACTCTCGGAGGAATGGCTCGCGTACTCGGAGGACAAACGGACGAGCCGAGGCTGGTATTTGTTGCCGTCTGCGGAGATCGGCCGGGTTGGAGACCCGGGCTCTCGAAGTGCTGGTCTGGCTGATGAACTGGGCCGCGGTGTCAATGTTGTTCAAGATCA
>CAYUMU010000078.1:0-31078 GCA_964445985.1 uncultured Pirellulales bacterium
TGAACGACATGGCCGTGCCAGCCATGGCCGCGCCGCCAGCGACGTGCGACATGAAGTGCCGGCGAGACATGCCGCGGGGAGTGGTGAGTGACATGGGCGGAGAGCTCCTGAGGGTGGATGTTGGGAAGGTTAGGGTCGATTCGATTGGCTAAGCCGTGATGCCAGGGGGGGACTCTGCTGCGGATTTCGTGCTCGGGCAGTTTGCCCGCGTTATGTTTGCTCCGAATAAACTCTGCTTACTCTGCGGAAATCGCCCTCTAGACTCTCGCTTCCCCTGGCATGGTCTGCTAGAGTGGGGGGGTAGATTTCATTCAACTCTGCTCCGGGTTTCGTGGGAAGCGAAAAGGATTAGCGCTTCCCCGAAACCTTTTTTCATGCGCGGTTCCTAGCGCACCTGAGCTCCTCGCGGTGGAGGGCTCGCTCTTCGGTCTCCGATCAGTGGTTCAAAATAAACTCGTTGGAATTGAGCAGCACCCACCAGAGATCTTGCAGGGCCGCACTGGTATCGCCTTGGCGGCGGCGCCATAGTTCGCGTGCCTGATTGAGTTCCAGCTTGGAAGGATTTCGGCCGAGGGCGGCCACGAACAGGTCTTGCACGGTGCTTGCCTGGGCGGTGCTAGCCTGGGCATTATTGGCTTGGGCGGCGCCATGCTGAGCGGCGCGGACCACCTCGCTCAGGAAAGTGCCTCGGTCGCCGCTGGTGGCTTTGCGAACCATTTCGCCATTCCACATCATCAGCGTTTGGGAAATCGTGCCATCGAAGGTGCTGGCCTCGTCGTTTTCGTCGGTATCGAGCGAAATGGCGAATTGCTCCAGCCACTGGTTCTTTTCACGCTGGCGGGCGGTAAGGTCGGTTTGCCGCATGCCAGCGATGCCCACCGCCTGGTCGGGCGAAGCATGCGTGGCGACGAGCAGCGATTCGTACAGTTCTTCGGGCCGCATTTGGCGGATGTAGAACCGGCTGAACAGGGCCGCGCCGCCATTCTCAGGCTGATCGGCATGCGCCAATCGTCCGCCATCGCCCTCACGACGACTTGGAACTTCGTGATGGGGAACTTCGCGACTGGAAAGCCCATAAGCTTCGCTGAGGGTAATCCAGCGAACGAGCCGTTTGTAGTCGAAACCGCTTTGGGCGAACGCACTGGACAACTGTTCGAGCAACTCGGGGTGGCTGACCGAATTGTGCGGACCCATGTCGTCGATGGGATGGGTGAAGCCATAGCTGAGGAAGTGCGACCAGAGCCGATTGACGATGGCTTTGCGGAACATGTCGGAGGAGGTCATGATCGCGGCCAGCTCGCGACGGCGATTGACGTCGTTAATCAGGCCGGAGGGGCCAATTTGTTCGCCGGTGAGGAATACCGGGTAGGCGATCTTCATCACGCCACAGCGAAGTTCGTAATAAATCTCGGCTTCGCTCGGCGTGCTGCCTTCGCCGGCGAAATCGACATCGACCAGGCGGGTGACGGTACTGCCCGCGGCTTGCCGGCTTTCGGGCCGGGCCTGGCGGAAGAACGCGTTCAATTCCCAGAATTGGTTCTGTTTGGCATCGTGGAAGGGGTGGTTGTGGCACTGGGTGCATTGCACCTGCACGCCCAAGAAGATGCGAGCCGTTTTGGCCGTGGCCGGCGTGGCGTTTTCTTGCAGGTTGTCGAGCAGGAAGTTCACCGCCCCGTTGAAGTCGGGCGTGCCGGGGGTATTGTCGCCAGTGGCCGTGATCAGTTCGGAAACAAACTGATCGTAAGGCTTGTTGGTCAAAAAGGTTCGCCGCAAGTACTGCTGGAAGCCTTCGCGATCGACGAGCTCGTTATCGTTGCTGCGACCGATGAGCAAGTTGGCCCAAATGTTGGACCAGTTTTGAGCGTATTCTTCCAGGTATTCGTCGGAATCGAGCAGGCGATGGATCAATTGCTCGCGGCGCTCCGGCGAACGATTGCTCACGAACGTCTGAATTTCGTACATCGTAGGGATGCGGCCGATGACGTCGAGATAAACGCGGCGGCACCACTCGGCATCGCTGGCAGGCGGTGAAGGCGAAATACCGGCCTCGTGCCAACGAGCCCGAATATGGTGATTCACCATTTGTACCACCGGTTGATCGCCGTGCGAGAGCAGCAGATTGGCGCCGGGACGAGGCGTGGCGGCAACCACCGCGGGCGGAGTCGCATCGGCAGGCAGAGCTGCAACGGGGTCGGGCGAAACGACCGTGGGTGAACCAGGATTCTGGTTAGAAGGCTGCCGCGGGCGTTCACCGGCAGAACCGTTGTTGACCAACTCACGCGGCAGCGGAGGATGTGGCTGCCCGCTACCGCGTGGGTTATTGGCATCGCTGGGAACATGGCCACTTTCGGGGCCGTCCTCAGGCGAAGACTTGCCCTGGCTGTCGGCGATTCGATCTGGCGAGTCTTGCCACTCGCGGGAACCGGCGCCGGGCTGGCCAGGGGAGTTTGTTGGCGAATGGGTGGCCGTGCGTTCGAGCGGGTTGCCGGTCGCCGGAGAAGCCGAATTAGGGGTTGGATTGCCCTGGTTTGGATTAGGCTGGTTTGGATTAGGCTGGTTTGGATTAGGCTGGTTTGGATTAGGCTGGGGACGTGCAATATCTTGCGGGCCAGGGGTTTGCGTGTTTGGTTGATCGTTGGCCAAGCGCGAGCCGTGGTCGTTTCGATTGGCCAGCCAGATGCCGCAAGCCACCACCAGGGACAGCGCGGCAGCGACACATCCGGCCAGAGCGGGCGACCATTGCCGGCGGCGGGGAACCCGGCTGACTGCCGCTGGGGCGATTGCCGCAGGTCGGGCGGTGTCGGGCGACAATGGGATTGGCCGCAAACTGCGAGGCTGGGCGGTATTCGATAGTGGGTTCGATGGTAATGGGTAAGCCGGCGAGGGGTTCGCGGGTGCGGCGTGACCATTGCTGGTCATGGGAATCAGCGATTCGATTCCTTGGGCGGCCAATCGCGACAGGATGGCGGCAGTGAGATCGGGGGGCGACTTGCGGCCCAACGACTCTTCCAGCAAGGGATCGATGAGCGGAGCCCGATCGAAGCCGGCGCCGTCTTCGGTCTGGTCGCCTAAGAATAGGTGGGGCTGGGAGTTCGCTGCATTGCTTTGCAGGTTGCGATCTTCGGGGGTCATGCCAACCTCCGATCGATGCACTCGCGAAGCTGCTGCTTGGCCCGCTGCATGAGGTTTTTGGCGCCGTGCTCGGTCATGCCGAGGGCTTGGGCGATATCGCCTCGAGACTGCTGCTGGCGGAAACGCAGCTCGAGCGCTTGCTGCGCCCGCGTGCTGAGTTTCTGTCGGCAGAGTTCCAAAGCGTCCATCAAACCTTCTCCTTGATCGGTGGCAGCCCAGCGTTCCCAGGCTGCTTCGGCTTCGTCCAGTTCGCCTGGCAGGTACTTCGCACTGCGTCGTCGCCAGGAAATCAACAAACTGCGAGCCGATTTTCGCAGATAGGCCATGGTTGCCGCGGGATCTCGGTCTTCAAATGGCCGTTGAAGAACGGCCAGGAAGGTTTCTTGGGTGAGATCATCGGCCAAAGGCTCGCTACAGCCCAGGACTCGCAAATACCGCCAAACTCCCACCTGGTGATCGCGGATGATCGTGGCGAGATCGCGGCCTGTGGTACTAGGCTGCGTGTTCATAGGGAGAAAGCGCTTTCAGGGGGCCAAAGTACTCAGGAAAATTCCGCGAAATCGCACCGGGATTCGCAAGTAGCTATTCAGGAATGGGTTACAGCTGGCGTCTCGCTATGGGAACTTTTTGCCACGATCGGGTTTTGGCAGGCCGGGCGTCGATCCTCCGGTGGGCGGAAGCGGCATGTTCGGAGGCGCGGTCGATTGGCTTTGGAGCCGCTGGCGTTTCATCGGCAATCGGTACTGCGCGGGTGCTTCCCCCCCAACGACTACATCTAGGGCGTCATAACCCTCAGAACTAGAGTTTTCCCCCATCGCTTTGCGCCTCGAGAAGCATTGCATGGCCACCACCGCGCGGGGATTGCCCTAGAGTTAGTTTAGTCGAAACCTGCGACAATCAAATCATTTGGTAGGGGCAAACCGACATGCAAGCGACTCGCGTCCTGGTGGTGGATGATTCGCCTTTAATCCGCGAAATTATTGCGGATGCGATCCGGGCGACCCCCGGGTTGGAACTGGCTGCCATGGCTGGAGATGGCCATCAGGCGTTGAAGGCGGCGCGGGAACACCAACCGGACGTGGTGACGCTCGATGTGCAGATGCCCCAGATGGACGGCTTGGAAACGCTGGAGCGGTTACTCAAGCAGCGGGCTGTTCCCGTAATTATGGTGAGTGCCCAAACTCAAATCGGGGGCGCTGTTACGTTGAAGGCCCTGGATGTGGGGGCACTGGATTACGTGGCCAAGCCTGGCGGGGCTGGGAATTCGGGTGGCTGGACGAGCGAGTTGGTTCGGAAAATTCGCGCGGTGGCTGGCGTCGATGTTCGCCGGATTTTGGAGATTCGCGAACAACGCAAGAGCCGGCTGGCGGCGAAACCCGTGGCCAAACGAACGGGGGCCGACGGGCAGCCGAGCACCATGCTGCCTGGCACGGCGGGCAAACTGGGTGATTGGTGCGTGGCCATTGGGATTTCAACCGGGGGGCCGCCTGCTCTGGCGGCGTTGTTCGAGGCTTTGGAGCCCCCTCAACCGCCGATTGTGGTGGTTCAACACATGCCGGCGGCTTTCACCACGCAGTTTGCTGCCCGACTGAATCAGCTTTCTCCGCTGACGGTGGCCGAGGCTTCCGCGGGAGTGGTTCTCCAGCCCAACCACGTATGGATTGCACCGGGCGGAAAGCACTTGCGTTTGAAACCGCGGCTGGCCGAAACGGTTGTGCAAATTGTCGACGACGACCCCGTCAGTGGCCATAAGCCTTCGGTGGACGTGATGATGCGCGACGCCGCGGAGCTTTTTGGTGCTCGTTGCGTGGGCGTGATCATGACCGGCATGGGGCGCGACGGGGCCGATGGTTGCAAAGCCATCCGCGAGGCTGGCGGCTATGTGCTGGGGCAAGATGGTGAAAGCAGCGATGTATACGGCATGAACCGCACGGCCTATCTGGAGGGGGGCGTGAATCGGCAATTTCACTTGGATCACGCCGCTCAGATGATTACGCACACGGTGCAAAGGCTGGCGGCTGGCTCGCTGTTGCCGGTATAACCCCCACGCCGTGGCCGTGGGAACCGGCGCTCGCTGGCTCTCGACTGGGGGGGCCGGCGGGAAGGGCTTATTCTTGACGGCTTCTTGCCGCGCTTGCGCGCGCTTCTGGCGGCGCGGGTGTGCCGTGGCTGCTGCGCTCGCAGGGGCGCCGGTGGCGCCGCTGTGGTATCGGAGCCAGTTCTGCTGGAGTCGCTTTCGGTGGCCTCCCCCCAGGGAGGACTCCAGCCAAAATAGTCGCTCCCAACTAAAGAACTAGGCATTCTTGGCAAGGCTTGCGGCCCCGGCACTGTTGACCTGAATCCTGCCAGCAGTCGTTCCGATACTTTGCCTACGTTGCACCCCCACGCGTTCAGCAGATTGACCATTCAACAGCGTCGAGGTTCTTGTCGCTGGAGTGCGGGGCCATCGGCGCTGGTTGAAGCATGGCTCTGCTGGCGAGGCATGCCAGCCATGCTTGTTGAGCAATCACTCCCCCCTGACCTAGTGGTTCGTCATGAAATTGCGTTATCTGCTTTGTGCCTGGGCGATTGCGCTCGCGGCAGGCATTCAGGGCGGCGAGTTGAAGGCTCAATGGCTTAAGGCGCTCACGCAATGGGGCAAGTCCGATGCGGAAGATCAATCCACTTCTGACCAGCCCGACCCGAACGCGCGTTTTCCGCGGCGATTGAATATTGACCGCGCCGGCGATATGAAACCGCTGCGCGACCGCATGCGGAAGGTGCTCACTCAGCATTATTCCCAGCCATTGAATTCTCGCGACAACGATTCGTGGGAATTGATGCACTCCATTATCGCCTACGGGGTGGATGCCGAATTGCGGGTGGGCGGTCCTCAGGGTCCGCGCCGCAACGCAATTGGCTACCTGTGCTACAACTACCCTCTCCGCGGTCCGCGGATGCTCAGCGTGCAAAACAATTTGCCTTCGGCCCAAATTGGGGTGGGCTTGCAAGGGCATCAGGCTCAAATGCTGGCGATCTTGGCGCAGAGCCGGCTGTCGCGCACCTACCCCCTGCTGATCAACGGCCAAAAGTTCACGATCGAAGACCTGATTCGCGCCGAGCAACTCGCTTGTCGCACCGGCACCGAGTTGACGTTCACGCTGATCTCCATGGCGCACTATCTTCCCACCGACGCCAAATGGACGTGCAGCCGGGGCGAAACCTGGGACATTCCCCGTTTGATTCGGGAAGAGATTCGCCAACCGATCACGCACAGTGCCGCCTGCGGTGGAACCCATCGGCTGATGGGGTTGAGCTATGCCATTCGCCGACGCGAGCAGCAGGGCAAGCCGATCGATGGCGACTTTGCCCGAGCGAAGGAGTATCTGCAGAATTACTTCGATTGGACGCTCAGTCTGCAAAACCCCGATGGCTCGTTCAGCACGTCGTGGCTGGCCCGGCGGGAAAACCGCGCGGATATCGACCGCAAGATTCAGTGCACGGGCCACATTACCGAGTGGCTGGTGTACGCCCTGCCCAAAGCGCGATTGCGTGACGAACCGATCGTGGCCGCCGTGGGCTTCTTAACTTCGGCGCTGGAAATGAACCGGGGCCGCGAATGGAAAGTGGGGCCGCTGGGCCATGCCTTGCATGCGTTGGCGCTGTATCACCAGCGGGTGTTTGAAGGCCAAGAAGACCAACCGGCTCAAGACCAACCCAGCCTGGACCAGACCGAGCCCCCGACAAAGCCTGAAGAAACCGTGGAAGTTGCCACCCAAGTTCCGCCGAAGTCGGAAGCACCGCCGGCGGAGGTTGTGAAGGCCCCGCGGAAGGTGACGACACCCCTGATGAAGACGGCCCCGCCCAAGGAGGCGGTGGTGGAATCGCAGCCTCTGCTCCCAGGGGCACCGGTCGAGATCAAGCCCAACGCGGCTGAGCCAACCAAGCCGCAAGAGACGCCGGAAGTTGAACCCAAGCAGGCCGTGGCCGATCCCGACGACCCGCCGGCCGCCGCGCAACGGGGCAGTCAATTGCGGATTTCACCGGCTGGCCCTGTGATGACGACGCCCGATGTATCGGCTCCCGTGCCGGCGGCGCCCGAGGTCAAGATCACGGAGCCCGCGCCCAAGCTGGCCGAGCCAAAAGAGCCGGCCGACGCGCTCGATTTGGAGTTGTTCCGCGTGATGCAGGTTCCGGCCGAGGCCGCGACGCAGCCAGAGGGTCGCGGCAGCGAACCGGCGACTCCCGCGACTCCGGCTTTGACGCCCGACGTGCCCCGGAACATGGGACCTGCTTTGCAAATGTTGCGTTCAGAAGCGTCGCGGCAGCCGGTCTCGTCCTCGCGACAGGTCGGATTGGGATCGGCGGCCGGAGGCGTGGCAGGGCTGATCGGTTCCCACTCCGAGGCACAATCGCCGCCGCTGGAGTTGGAGAACCGTGCGGAGTCGAGCTCGGAAAGCCAGACCAAGGAGCCCATTCACGTGGGATTGCGGCCGACGAATGGCGCCGGCCCGGCGCTGGTTGCACCCCGCTAGTTTAGTAGAACCGCTCTTGCCAAGAGCGACCTAAACAGCGGGCAGCCGCAGAGAAGCCGCGTCGTCATTGGCTAGCCGGCGCGGCAGCGGAACGCGGGCGGCATTCGGGCTCGTTACGGTAGCCGGTGCGTTTTGCTTCCACCTCCAACGGCCCATGACGGCTCGGATTCGCTGCGGAGCGCCGTTGATCAGGCCCGTCTCGGCGAAACTGGGCCTACAGCCAAATATCGCTGGTGCAATCGCCGCCGGGGAAGCGCATCTCGTGCGCTCGGGCTGCTCCGCCTGGTTCTTTGCCGAAGTCGACAAAGAACTTGGGGTTCACCCGCATGCCGCCCCGCTCCGGGTCGCAGTCGATTTGCAGCAGGTAGGAGCCGGCTTCTTTCATGCGGGGATAAAACTGATTGTCCCAACTGGAGAGCAGCGAGTTGGTCACATACAGCCGGCGACCATCGAGACTGAGCTGCAGCATTTGCGGGCCGCCGGTCACCGGGCGTTGGTTGATTTCCTTGGTTTTGCCGAGCACGCCACCGGCCCAGATTTGTCCGCGCAGCTTGGGCCGGCTGGGGTCGCTGACATCGTACTGGCGAATGTCGCCGTGCAGCCAGTTGCTGAAATAGAGGAAGCGATCGTCCATCGACAGCAACAGGTCGGTGATCAGGCCAGGCACCGGGAAGGGCCAACCTTCTTGTTCGATGGATGGCACCGAGAGGATTTTCTCCACGCCATATTTATCGCCTTGGGCGTGCCAATGCCAAAGGGTGCTGCTGAGGGCCGCGCCCACAAAGCCGTGGGTACTGGCTGGGTTGTGGTGAAAGCGTACCTCGAGCGGAATCCAACCGGCTTCGCCCAGATCGACCGATTGGCGGATGCGGCGGTCTTTCCAATCCCAAAAGTGGATCTTGCGACCGTACTTGCCAGCTTGAACTTCGGCCGGATTGAAACCGGCCGAGTAGGTGTTCGGCGCGGCCCACTCGCTGCTGACCATCACGTTATTCCGTGGCTGATACCAGAAGTCGTAGTTGTAATCCATGCCTGCGGCGCTGCGTTCCCAGTGGCCGGCGATCTCGAAGTTGCTATCGAGCAGGAGGAATCCGCCGGGCGCTTGGCCTTGCGCGTCGCCGAGCATGGAGATCATGATTTCGCCGGAAGCCAGGCAATGCACGGTGTGCGGCGCGGAGAGGTTTGTCTTGCGGTGGATTTCTGCGGGCTCGATTACCTTGTGCAGCTTGGGAGCGCGCGGGTCGGCCGTATCGATGATGTGAATGCGGCCGGACTTCAGGCCTGGCAACACCAGGTATCGACGTGAGGCGCCGGCCGTGCCGTGACAACTGCTGCAGGCGTTCCAGCCAAAGTGATGCAGTTCGTCGCCCACGTTGGGCATCGGCAAGCGGTGAATCACCTGAGAGTAGCTGGGAGAAGCCGGATCGACATCAATGGTCGCCAGATAATCGGGCTGCTTGATGTCGGTGCCTTCGTAGAGGGCCACCGTGTACAGTAGTTTTTCTGGCGGGGCCTGCATGGCGGCCGTGGGCGAGGCATACAGGGTATCGCAGCAAGCGACCTGCGGTTCATCGGCAGCCCAAGTAGATCGTCCGCCAGGCAAGGCAAGCCCTGCGCCCAGGGCCGTGGCAGCCGTTGTGAGAAATTCACGGCGTTGCATGACGAAATCCTTTGGATCAGGGGAGCGGGAAATGTCGGCCACCGCCACGGCCGGGGCGTGGGGAATTCGATCGGCCTGGCAACCCATAGCCTACCCGAATGGGAATTTGCCCGGCAAGCAAGGGCAGGAGATTGGCCAGCGATGCCGAAGCGCGCGGTTGTTACAATGTTGTTGCGCCCTGGCCCTGCGATAGGACGATAAATTGTGCTTGGGCGGTGATGAATCCTTTGCTGGAGTGACCTGCGATGACCGAGCACGTTTCTCGCCGAGACTTCTTCCGCCGCGGTTCTTTGGGTTTGGCCGTGGCTGGCAGCGGGGTGTTGACGCTGCGAGCCGATGCCGCGCCGACCGAGGCCAGCGGCAGCGACGACGAAGCCATCGCCATTCTCAAAGCGGATCAGCCGGCTCAAGGCTTCCAGCCTACGGCCGACAATATTCTGGGACCCTACCACCGCCCGGGGGCTCCGTTTCGCGGCAAGGTTACGCCGCCGCTTGCGGCCGGCAAGGTGCTGCTGATTTCAGGACGCGTGTGGGCCGCCGATACGCGGCAGCCACTCACCGGAGCGGTGCTCGACGTGTGGCAGGCCGACGCCAACGGTCGCTACGACAACGACGATCCTCAACACCCTCCGGCTGCCAATGTGTTCAAGAACCGCGCGCGGTTGGTGACCGACCACGAAGGTTATTACGAGTACGAGACCATCTATCCCGGCGCCTATCAGATTGGCGTGAACCAGTGGCGGCCGAGCCATATTCATTACCTGGTGCAACGGCCCGGCTATCGGCAGTTGATCACCCAGCTATATTTCCGCGGCGATCCTCACAACGCCACCGATCGGTTCATCAAAGAGTCGTTGATCATCGATTTGACTCCCACGAAAGTCTCGGGCGGCACCTTTCACCGCGGCGTGTTCGATATTGTGTTGGCCAAATGAATGGCGCGTAGAAACCCATGACAGAGCGCAAGATGGTGCTGGTGGTGGAAGACGACGCCGCGATTCGGCGGGGGATCGTCGATGCGCTCGATTTTGAAGGCTACGCCACGCGCGAGGCCGCCTCGGGCTCCACCGGCATGCAACTCGCCATCCATAGCGGTTGCGACCTGCTGTTGCTCGACCTGGTGCTGCCGGAGGTGGATGGGCTGGAGATTCTGGGCCAGGTGCGAACCACGCGGCCCACCTTGCCGGTGATTATTCTCACCGCCCGAGGCGAGGAGCACGATCGGATTCGCGGCTTGCGACTAGGCGCCGACGATTACGTGGTGAAGCCATTTTCTGTCAAAGAATTGCTGGCGCGGGTGGCGGCGGTGCTCAGGCGTTCGCCCGAGCGGCCGAGCGATGTGGCGCAGGTCGCGCTCCCTTCGGGGCAAGCCGACCTGGCTCGGCGGGAAGTGTCGTTTGAGAACGGCCGTCGTGTGGATCTTTCAGAACGTGAATCCGAACTGCTGCGATACCTGGCCATGAATGCCGGCCGGGCCATCAGTCGCGACGAACTGCTGGCCCACGTGTGGCGGATCAGCCCCGAAGGCGTGAACACCCGCACGATCGATATGCACGTGGCCCGGTTGCGAGAGAAACTGCGCGGTGATGCGGCGGACGACGTGATTCACACGGTGCGCGGCAAAGGCTACATGTTCATGCAAACGGTGAGACCGTAACGCGGGTAAACCGCAAACGGACGTTGAGGCCTTAAGATTCTCCGCAGCTTGCGGAGATGTTAACGAATAAGAAAATAATTGCCGATGAAACGCTCCTGGCAAATCTGGATTGGCTTTACCGCCTGCCTGGCGGTGGTGCTCGCGGCGATGGGCTGGATGAGCGTGACGGCCATTCGGCTGGACGAAGCGGAAACCCGCATGCGCGAACAGGCCGCGCTCGAAGAAGATGTGCGACTGGCTCTGTGGCGGATGGATACCCAGCTGTGGTCGGTCGTATCGCAAGAAACCGCGCGGCCCTACTTTGCCTACTCGGCCATGTATTCGGCCGACCGGGCTTCTGCCTGGCGATTCGATCCGCTCCAGCAAAAGGTGGCCCCCGTGGCCAGCGACGTGCTGATCCCTTCTCCGCTGCTGTCACAAACACCGCCGCATCGCAAGCTGTACTTTCAATATCAGTATCCCCAAGGCGAAGGCCCTGCGGCCGACCCGCTGCTATGCACGTCTCCCCAGGTTCCTGGCGAGCGCTGGCAGGCCCACCTCGATGGCTCGATGCTGCCGCCTGCCCGGCTGGACGAATACGAGCGGCGGTTAGCCGAGTTCCAGCAGCGGATGGATGTGGCGAAGCTTGCCGCGGCAATTCCCGAAGAAACCGCGGTGCCCGAAGAACCAGCGTCCGTGCCAGCCCCCGTTCAAACGCCTTCCGTAACGCTGCCCCCCTTGGTCAGTCAGCCGGTGATGCCGCGGCCCGACCCCCTTGGCCCCCCGCAAACCGAAACTCCTCCACAGCAGGCCGCGGCGCCGCAACCGTCGTTATCTCCCCCGCTGCAACCAGGCAGTCAGCCAACCCCGTCGCAACAGGCAGGCACGCAGTTTGACCCGCCGCGGCAGCAGGGCCGAACGTCGCCGTATTCCCAGCCCAACGCGCCCGGCTTTGGAGGGCAAGGTTCGCAGTCGATCCACGCTCAGCAGCAAGCCGCGCCGAATCCTCAATTGGGAATGTTGAATCGTTCGCGCAACTCGATTGAGCAACAGCGGGAGTTGAGCAACATGGAATACAATGCCCGCTTCCAAGGCTATCAGCAATTGGCCGTGGATAACTCGCTCAATGGCAATCCGTTCTTGCCGCTCGCCGACGACGTCAAGACCGGCGTGATGTGGCCCGTTTGGATGGGTCAGGAGTTGATCTTGGCCCGCTGGGTCGAGGTGGGAGCGGTGCGCTACTTGCAAGGCGTGTGGTTGGATTGGCCCGGCTTGAAGCAGGAACTGTTGGCGGCGGTGGGCGATTTGTTTCCCATGGCTTCTCTCAAGCCTGCGGCACTTCCCAATGGCGAGCGGCCCGAGCGATTGCTCTCGGTGGCGCCGGTGGAGTTCGCGCCGGGCCGATCGATGTTTGTGGAGTTCGAGAGCTGGTCGCCGGTGCGGGTTTCGCTGGCCGTGGCCTGGGCTTGCGTGCTGTTGGCCGGCGTGGCCGTGGCGGCTTTGCTGGCCGGCGTGATGCGGTTGAGCGAGCGACGAGCCTCGTTTGTTTCGGCCGTGACCCACGAGCTGCGGACGCCGCTGACCACGTTTCGCATGTATGCCGATATGCTGGTGGAAGGGATGGTGCCCGACGAAGCCCGCCGGCAGAAATACCTGGGCACCCTCCGCACCGAAGCCGACCGGCTAGGGCATTTGGTCGAAAACGTGTTGGCTTATGCCAAACTGGAACGCGGGCGGCAACGGCGAACGCCGCAGCGAGCCCGGGTGGACGATTTGATTTCGCAATGGCAGGGGCGGCTGCAAGATCGGGCAGCCCGCGATGGCATGGAATTGCAAACCAACGTCAGCCCCGCGGTGGCCGAAAAGTGGCTCAAGACCGATGCCTCGGCGGTGGAGCAGATTCTCTTCAACCTGGTCGATAACGCCTGCAAGTACGCGCAGGGCATGCCGCGACTGATTCACTTGGAAGCCGAGTTGAATGGCAATTCGTTGCAACTGCGGGTGCGCGATCATGGGCCGGGTATTCCTGCCCGCGAGGGGAAGCGGTTGTTTCGGCCGTTCCACAAGAGCGCCCGCGATGCGGCTCATTCGGCGCCGGGGGTGGGCCTGGGACTTTCGCTCAGCCGGCGATTGGCCCGCGATTTGGGCGGGAATTTGCAGTACGATTCGCACTCGGCGGACGGCGCCCTGTTCGTGCTGACCCTTCCGCTTTGCGAGTGATGTCGCCGGAAGGGAGCCTGGCGCTGGGATTGATTGGCCGAGCTCGCCCCAATGGGGTGCTAGCTAGTAGCCAGGGGTTGAGCGCCAGCGACACCCCTGGAATCGTTTCCATTTCTTGCCCCCTTCTCCCCCGGTACTCCGGGGGAGAAGGGCTGGGGATGAGGGCTTGACGCGCGTTTGGCATGGCATGCTCAACTCCGCTCCCAAGGCCCCTCTCCCCGGAAATACCGGGGAGAGGGGAGAAAAGGGTTTCGCGCCCGCTGCTTTCACGCGAAAGGGACGCACCTCGAATCCGGTAGAGCCAGGAAATTTGCGTCTAAATCGCCGCACATCCGGGGTAGTCCCACCGAGCGCGTCTCGCTATACTCCCGCCGCCGCAGCGATTACCCGCGGGTGCTTGGCATGCGCCTTTCGGCGTGATCGTCGCGCGATCTTCGTATCCTTTCCCCAACTTTCGCATACTCTTTCGAGTGAGTCGTGGATCGAGCTCCGCGCTGGAACCATGCCCGAGTCGCGCCGCTAGGGCTGGCGATATTGATCGCCATTTGCCTGATGCAGGCGGGATGCGTCACCAGGCGATTGACTGTTCGCAGCAATCCGCCGGGGGCCATGGTCTATATCGACGACTACGAAATCGGCCCCACGCCGGTCAGCGTGCCCTACACCTATTACGGCACTCGCAAAATCGTGCTGGTCAAAGACGGCTTCGAAACCTTGACCGTGCTGCAAGAAATTCCAACGCCCTGGTATCAATACTTTCCGCTGGATTTCTTCTCGGAAAACGTCGTGCCGGTCGAAATCCGCGATCAGCGCACCGTGGACTTCAACCTGGTACCCAAGCTGATGCTGCCCCGCGAAAGCGTGCGGCAACGGGGTGAAGAACTACGCCAGCAAACCCAAGGCGCAGCGACCCTGCCAGCTGCCTTTGGACCGCCAGGCACGTTGCCGCCAGGCGTGTTGCGCAACGAAACCCTGCCGCCGGGCGCACGCCCCGTGGAAACCCTGCCCTCGCCGCCCAACTATCAGCTTCAGCAACAGCTGCCGCCTCCGCCGGGCTACCGACCCAACGATCCGGTGATGCTTCCCCCGCCTGGGTAAGCCCCACCAGCTCATAGAAGCGGGTGAGGACGGCGCCTTATTGCCAAGCGCCTCTTCGCCAAGCGCCCTAAGGCAGTGGCACCGGCGCATTGGGAATGCCCGCAGCGGGATTGCCGGGGACCCCCGCGGGCGCCTCGGTGGGATTGCCCTGGTTAATGGAGGGCGGCGCGCCCTGGAGTTTGGGCGTCCAACGGTCGACGAGCGTTTGCTTGTCGGCGGGGCTGTTCGATGCCAGCATTTGCGCCGCCTCGCTTCCAACCAAATTGGACACCATGAGCGAAGCTTCGCGGTCGTTTAGCTTCTGTTGTCTTTGCAGGTAGCGAATCTGGAACAACGCCGATAGCGGTTGGGTGGGCTTGGAATCGACCAGTTCTCGGCACCGGGTTCGCGCGGCCGCAGGATCGAAAGGGCAGGTCTGGGTGGTTCGCGAAATGCGCGTGGCCTGATTGCCCGCTTCGGCGGCCAGTTCCAGTCCCAGGTTCCTGCCCTGTTGCTGCCCGAGCAGGAACTTGGTGCGGCTGAGCGCTTCGGAACGCCAGAGGGCCTTGCCGCTGGCAACATCGAACAAGTAGACCGAGATCAACAGCTCTTGTCGCCGGGTTGCGGGCGTTACCCTGATTTGCAGGTCCACTTCGGCCAGCACATCCACTCCCGCCAGGCGGGCCGAGGCGAGCAGGTCGTCGCGCGTGCGGCCTGCCCCCAACGATTTCACGAGTTGTGCGGCATGCTTGCCAAGCGCGCTCTCGCCCGAGACCTTTTCCAGTTGGGCTTTCAGCCCCGGCAAAACCCCGCCGGTGGCTTCATCTAAATTGGCGTCGCGCGGCAGGTCGCCTTCCACGCCCACGCCCCAGTGCAGTGCAACCACGGGCCGTTCGAGTTCTTCATTCCAGGCCACGCGATCCCACGCGGCCGCGTCGTTTTCGATCACGGCGGCCGCGTATAAATATTGCAAGCCGGTCGCCGCCTGATTGTTTTGCAAAGCCCAATCGGCCTTGCCTGTCAGGCCAGAAGGAACCGGACCCGCGACCGAATTGGGGGCAGGAACCTCAGGCATTGGGCCGGGTAAAGTAGTGCCCGAAGGAATCGACGCTCCCGGGAAATTGCCGGCAGGCAACGAGGCTGGCCCGGGAATCGTGGGGGTTCCGACAACGACGGGCAGACCGCCGAGAGGACTCTGAGCAGGGATCGATGGAGTTTGGTTGGGAATCGAAGGCCCGAACGCTCGCGGCGGCGTACTGGCCGCGGTGCTGTAAGGGTCGCGAGGATCGAGGGGCTCATTCGCAGCCCTGGCTGGCCTTTCACACAGTCCCAGCATGGCCAGGGTGAAAATGAGAAAAGTTCGGAAGATATGCCGGCCAACCCGTGCATGCCAAGTGTGAATCATGCCGATGTCATCTCCGGATAAAGGGAGACTTGATGTGCCATGGCGGAGACGCAGATGCGGACGATTGCAGAACATGGAATCACTGCCCTCGGGAATTGAACCAACGGTCTCACCCTGCCACTTGGATTGTTGCCCGCCTGCAAGCCGAGGTCAACGCACGTATGCCAAGGGCTGGTCGGAAGGGCGAGCGCCTGGCGATCAGGCATTGGCCCGGAAATGACGTTTGGCCGTAACTTTAGGTTGGCCTATTGTGGGACGGCCTTCGAATTGCTCGTAATCGACGACCGCCGTCTTGGGAATGCGCAATTGACCAGCAATCTGACAAAAGTCCAACTTGCCGGTTCCTAGCAGTCTGCGCACCACCGAGATGGAAACGCCCCACCGCCGGGCGACGGAGACCGGGGCCCAGGTGTCGGCCCAGCCTGCGACCAGTTCTGCCGGCGAGGGTGGTTTCATGGGCGGCATGGCGATGGGCTCGCGCGGTGAAGGATGGGAGTCGCAGTAGCCGGTCCTACTTGCGTGGGCCCGGCACAATGCCGATAGGATGGAGCAGCCTTTCCAGATTCGCATTCCTACGCCAGAACGCCTTGGGCTACAATGCCCGCCGGTGATGTGCGCCCCGCGGACTTTCTCAACCAGCCAGCGGCCTGAATATCGCCGGTTCGCTTGCTTCGCTCCAGCCGCAGCGGCTATTGCACGATCCTTCACCTGCACGCCAGAGAGCTAATCATGGACCGCGGAATAGATGGTTTTCTGCCGGGGAGTCGCGCCTCCATCATGCTCGACGTGGTCTTTATCGCCATGTTCCTGGTGCTGCCGGTGTTGGCCTGGAGCATTGCCCTGGTGCGACGAGGCCGGTACAGCCTGCACAAGAGGGTGCAACTGACGCTCGGCCTGGTGTTGCTGCTGGCCGTGACCGCTTTCGAGATCGATATGCGGTTCTTCACCGATTGGGCCGCCCGGGCTGTCGATTCGGCCTATTACCCGGGCGGTGTTTACGCGGCGCTATATATCCACCTGGTGTTTGCCGTGACCACGGCGCTGGTTTGGGTATGGGTCATCGTGTCGGCCTGGCGACGGTTCCCGCGCCCGCCCGCCCCCGGGGACCACAGCCGCAGCCATCGCCGCTGGGGCTGGATCGCCGCCTGGGACATGGCCCTGACGGCAATCACCGGCTGGATCTTTTACTACCTGGCGTTTTGGGGATGAGAACGAGTGGGGAGCCGAAGCGAGTGCGGAATTCGGAGTGCGGAATTCGGAGTTGGAAAACAGAACCCAAACGCCTCCCCCAAAGATTACCAGTCCCCAACCACCAGTCCCCAGCTACCAGCCCCCAACCCCTAGTCCATCTCTTTGATCTCGATATTCCGCCAGCGCACTTCGTACGGGCCGCTGCCTTTTTTGATGCCGTGAACTTGGAGGGCGATAAAGCCGGAGGGCATGCCCGACTTCTCGTCGATGAGGTCGGCGACCGGCACGCCGTTGACCCAGGTCTTGATCGATTTGCCGTTGGCGATGACGTGGAACTTGTTCCATTCGCCTTTCTTGAAGGCGGCCACCGCTTGGGGGTCGCTACGATCTTCGCTGAGCCAACCGGTGCCCAGGGCTTCGCCGTAAATGAACCCGGCGGTGCCGTTGGTTGCGATTTCGACCTGCGGCCCGTGTACCCGGCCATTGTCCTTGTCGGCCTTGCTGGCCGAGCGAATTTGCACGCCGGAGTTCAGCGCGTCGTCTACCTTGACCTCGAACTTGAGTTCAAAGTTGCCGTATTCTTTATCGGTGCAGAGGAACGAGTTGGGGCTCCCTTCGCTGGTGGCGCCAAGCACGGCGTCGTCTTCGATTTTGTAGGTGGCGGTGCCGTTCTTCTGGGTCCAACCGCTGAGCGATTTGCCATCGAACAAGGGCTTGAAACCATCTTTGTCGGCGGCCAAGAGTCCAGTGGTGGTGGTCAGCGCGGCCAACACCATCATGGCGCGCAAGGGGCGAGCGACGTTCATGCTTGCAAATCCTCTCAAAAAATCGTGCGGAGATGTCCGGCCCAACGTGTTGGGTGGCGAGCGAATGGCCCCTCCCGCCCGCGGTTGTTGGAGGGGGGAAGAGCCAGGGAGAACTGCCGCGAGCGAGCCATCGGCGTAGTCGGCGGCAGGGTAGGCTAGTATAATTGGAAGAACCGGTCGGGGCGAACCAGACGATCTATTCTCTTCCAGAAAAACTCTGCCCCGCGCACTTCTCACCCCTCCAATGGCGAATTTTGCGCGCAAGCGGGCCGTTAGCGGCGGTCTGGCGAGGGAATTCGCCCGATAGTTTGAAAGGGGAAGCGGTGAGGTAGACGCTTGGCTCCCGATTCTGGCGAAGGAAATTCCGCACGCCAGCTTCTGGGGGTGGGAAACTTGCGAAAGACTGGTATCGCCGCCACGGACTGGTAGACTGAAGGGTGAGAGAAAGGCTCGGGCCGGTCCCTTCTATTGCACGGTCGTGTAACCGATCCTTTTCCCGACCAATAGTGCTAGCCCGCAACCACAGCCCGCACGGAGCACGGGGAAAACGCATGGCATATGACGCACGCCAAGGGGGGCAATCACCACAACCTCCCAATCCTGGAGCCGCGCCGCCCCGAGTTGCCGGCCAAGCGCCCCAGCCCCGATCGGCCGCGCCGGGCAAGCTTCGTCCGCAGCCCATTCCGGCCCAAGGGGCTCCGCCGCAGCCGCCCGGCGGCGTGAACCCCGCAACCGGCTATAACCCTGCAACCGGCTATGCCAATCCGCAGGGCTACGCGCCCCCGCAACAGCCGATGCCGCAGCAACCTGTGCCCCAGCAGTCTGGCGGCTTGCGCCCCCAGCCGATCCCGGCCCAGCAGCCGCAGCTCCTGCCACCGCAAGGCGTGCTGCCGCAAGCGGGCCAACCTCAAGCTCTGCGGCCGCAACCGCTTCGTCCGCAGCCCCTGCCGGCGCAACCAGCACCAGCCCTGCCGCACCCTTCGCAACAAGTTCCCGCCCAGCCAAATCCGGCGCGTCCGATGCCCGTTCCGGCCGGCGCTCGGCCGATGCCGCTGCCAGCGAATGGGCAGCAGCCTGGCGTTCAACAGCCCAATGGCGCCCAGCATCCCAGCGGTCAGCGAGCGCGTCCGCAACCGGTGCCGCAGCAGCCTTCGGGTCTTCGTCCGCAACCGCTGCCGGCGGGCATGCAGCCGGGCCATGCGGTGCCAGCGGGCGAGCGGATTCCGGTCCCGCGCGACAACGCCAACGAAGAAGAAGCGTCGGAAACGCTCGAGACACTGAAAAAGTCGGCCCCGGCCTGGCTGGTCAGCGGCGTGGTCCACATGGTGCTGATCGTGATGCTCGCGCTGTGGCTGATCATTCCCAAAGATGATGGCGCGGTCACGCTGGAAGTGTATCACCACGAGAACGAGGGGGAGCAGCTCAACGACGACGCGCTGGACTTCGAAACCTTGATGCCGGTTGATGAGTCGGTGCTTACGCCCCAAGATCTCACGGAGGTGCCTGATCCGCTAGCGAACCCGCCCCTGTTGGAATTGACGTCGACCAATCCAGTGATGTCGAGCGATGTTGCCTCTCCGGTGATCGGGCTCGCCGACGGCCGTAGCGAAGGCTCACGCGCCAGCCAACTATCCAAACATGGCGGTGACGGCAAAACAGAAGCTGCCGTTGGTCTGGGCCTGAAATGGCTCGCCAAACAGCAATACCCCGATGGCTCGTGGAGCCTGACCGGCCCCTTCAACGCCTATCGCGACGGACCACCGCTGGAAAACAAAGAGTCGGCCACGGCCATGGCCTTGCTGGCTTTCTTGGGCAATGGCCAAACCGACCGGATCGGCCTGAAAGAATATCAAGAAACCGTGGCTCGCGGTTTCAAATGGCTGCTCAAGCAGCAACTCGAAAACGGCCGCTTTCAAACCGACAAGCACAGCCACCACTTCTATACGCATGGTCAAAGCACGATCGCCATTTGCGAGTTGTACGCCATGACCAAAGACGAGCGGTATCGCGAGCCGTGCCTGAAGGCCATCGACTATATCGTGGCCAACCAGGCGCCTCAGGGCGGCTGGCGATACCACCCCGGCGACGAACTGAGCGATACCTCGGTGACCGGCTGGGTACTGATGGCCTTGCAAAGCGCCAAAATGGCCGACTTGCCCGTTTCGCAAGACGTGCTCGATAAGGTCACCAAGTACCTCGACCGCGCCACCGTCGATGGCGGCAGCCTGTACGGTTATTTGCCCGACACGCAAGAAGCCACGCCCACCATGACGGCCGAAGCTCTGCTGTGCCGGCAATACTTGGGCTGGCCTCAAAATGATGCCCGCCTGGTGCGTGGCGTGGACCTGCTGTTGCGCGATCACATGCCCACTTGGAAAGGGCGTGACGTGTACTACTGGTACTACGGCACCCAACTGATGCACCACATGGAAGGCCCCGCGTGGACCAAGTGGAACGACAACATGAAGAAGATGCTGGTCGATAACCAGGTGAAATCGGGCCGCGAGGTGGGCAGTTGGAACCCCGAAGGGGACGAGTGGGGACAGTTCGCCGGCCGGCTCTATACCACGTGCCTTTCGATTTACATGCTCGAAGTTTATTACCGCCACCTGCCGCTCTACACGATCAAGAAGAGCGGCTAAGCGGATCGGGCCAGGGGAGTTGAGCGCGGGGCAATCCACGGAGGAAAAGGCCGATGCACAAACGAGCCTGGCTGCTCCCGCTGGCGGCACTCGCCATGCCCTCCCCGGCGATGGCGCAGCAAGATATGGTCACCGTGCAGTTGCCCACCTTCAGCATGTTTACGGTCAGCACCACGGTGCTGGTGCCCGATCGCGGCGGCGCTTACCTGGGCGGAGTGGGCAGGGCCTCGGCCGGCAGCAACCAGTTTGGACCCGCCCCGGCGCCAGCCGCCATGGGCGCCGGCGGTATCGAACGCCAGGCGGCTGGCGTGCAGGTTTCGGTCTGGATTCACGACTTCCGCGCCTTGGAGCCCACGGGCACACCCAGCGGCGCTGCCTTGCAGCTATCGGGCGCGGCCACGACCGCGGCGGCCGCTCGCGAGCCGCAGGCACAATCGCCGGCGATCCGGAGCGTGTCTGACTGGAAGGCCCTGCGAGCCCAACAAGCGGCCGAGCAGCAGCAAGAAGTGCTTGAACTGGCCGAAAAGGCGGCCGCCGCCGCGGAGCAGGGCAACACGGCCGCCGCCAGAATCTACTTGCAAATGGCCCTGCGCCGAGCCGACGACACCTTGCGGCCCACGATTGTCGCCGAACTGAAGAACCTGGCCCAACCGCGCGTGGCGGAACGCCCTTGAGAATTATCAGCGCGAAGATTTAGAGGCTTTCCGAGAACCCTGTTCCCCCCTCACCCCGACCCTGGCCCGCGAGGGGCGAGGGAGTCATTGGATAGGCACTTAGCTCTGCTCCGGCTTTTTCCGCCCCAGGGTGGCAGCCACCAGCGCCAGGTCGGCTTCGACCATCATGGCCACCAGTTCGCGGAACGTGACCTGCGGTTCCCAGCCCAGCTTTTGGCGGGCTTTGCTGGCATCGCCGCGCAGCGTGTTCACCTCGGCCGGCCGGAAGAGGGTTTGATCGACCACCACGTAGTCTTGCCAGTCGAGATTGACGTGGGCAAACGCGAACTCGGCAAACTCGCGAACCGAGTGCTGCTCGCCGGTGGCCACCACGTAATCGTCGGGCTCGTCTTGTTGCAGCATCTGCCACATCGCCCGCACGTAGTCGCCGGCATAACCCCAATCGCGGCGGGCTTCGAGATTACCCAGTCGCAGTTCGCGTTCGAGCCCTAGCTTGATGCGAGCCACCAGGTGGCTGATTTTGCGGGTCACAAATTCCTTGCCCCGCAGCGGCGACTCGTGGTTGAACAGAATGCCCGAGCAGGCGAACATCTTGTAGCTTTCGCGGTAGTTGACCGTGATCCAATGCCCATACACCTTGGCCACGCCGTAAGGACTGCGCGGCCAAAAGGGCGTGTTCTCGGTCTGCGGCTCCTCGCGAATGTGGCCGAACATCTCGCTGCTGGAAGCCTGATAGAACCGGATGCCGCGATCCACCAGCCGGATGGCCTCGAGCATCCGCGTCACGCCCAGCGCCGTGAACTCGCCGGTTAGCAGCGGCTGGTTCCAACTGGTGGGCACAAAGCTTTGCGCCGCCAGGTTGTACACCTCGCGCGGCCGCACGTCGTCGATGAGCCGGACGATCGAAAGCTGGTCGAGCAGGTCGGCCTGATGCAGATGCAACTGGTCTTGAACGGTGGCGATGCGTTCAAAGTTTTCGCTACTGGAACGCCGCACCATGCCGTGGACTTCGTAGCCTTGGCCGAGCAGAAACCGAGCCAGATAGGCTCCGTCTTGGCCAGTGATGCCGGTAACGAGTGCGCGTTTGTCGGTCACGGAAGTGGGGGCTGGGGGTTAGGGACTGGGGGCTGGTTGCTGGGGAGCCGATGGATGGCGCATTGCTTTTTCCGGAATTCCGCACTCCGAATTCCGCACTTCTTCTTAGCTGGTCGTTGCTTCGTCGCCAGCTTCTTCTTCCACCGCCACGTCTTCGCGCGGCACGCGGACGACGGCGGCTAGCGTGTCGCCTTCGTCCATGCCCATGATCCGCACGCCTTGGGTGTTGCGGCCGATGGTGCTGATTTCGGCGACGGCGATCCGTTGCAGCTTGCCTCGGGCGGAGATCATCAGCACTTCGTCGTCATCGTTCACGGCCACCACGCTGGTGACCGGGCCGTTGCGCTTGGTGGTTTTGATGTCGCGGAGGCCCTTGCCGCCGCGGCGCTGGGTGCGGTACTTCATGTTCGAGCCCAACTCGCCTTCGTCTTCCGCATCGGCCTCGGCAGCCTCGGGCGGCTCCGGGGCTTCGGTCGCTTCGGTCGCTTCGCCCGATTCCAAATCGTTGTCGTCCAGATCGGCTTCGTCGGTGACGCTGTCGGTGGCGCTGCTGGGGCCGAAAGGGGTGCGTTTGCCGTAGCCGTTTTCGCAGGCCGTGAGCAGCGTGGCGTCGGGATCGGCCACGACCATGCCCACCAGGGTATCGCCCTTGGTCAGGCTCACGCCCTTCACGCCCGAGGTATTCCGGCCCATGGGCCGCGCGTCGGACTCTTTGAAGCGGATGACCATGCCCTTGGCGGTGGCGATCACGACTTCCTGGCCGGGGTCGGTGGTCACCACGTCCACCAGCTCATCGCCTTCGCGCAGCTTGATGGCAATGATGCCGCCTTTGAGCGGGCGGCTGTAGGCTTCCAGCGGCGTTTTCTTGATCAGGCCTTGGCGGGTGGCCATCATCAAAAACCGGCCGGGCTCAAAGTGTCGCACGGCGCGGCAATCGGCAATTTGCTCGCCTTCGCCCAGGTTGAGCAGGTTGACGACGGCCCGGCCGCGGCTATCGCGGGCCAGGTTCGGCAGGTCGTACACCTTTTGCCAGTACACCTTGCCAAAGTTGGTAAAGAACAGCAGGTAGGCGTGGGTGCTGGCCACGAACAGGTGTTCGATGGGATCTTCTTCTTCGGTCTTGGCGCCCTTCATGCCTTTGCCGCCGCGGCGTTGGGCTCGATAGGTGCTGACCGGCGTGCGCTTGATGTAGCCGGAGTGGCTGATCGTGACCACCATCGACTCTTCGGGGATCAGGTCGCCGATATCCATGGAGCCGAGCTCTTCGCCGCTGATTTCGGTGCGGCGGGCGTCGGCGTACTTCCTGCGAATCTCTTCCAGGTCTTCGCGAATGATCGCCAGAATGTTGGCGTCGCTCGACAGGATGCGCTGGTACTCGGTGATTTGCTCCATCAACCGGTTGAATTCGTCCCCCAGCTTTTCCTGTTCCAGGTTGACCAACTGGCCGAGGGTCATCCGCAAGATGGCATCGGCTTGAACCGGCGTGAGGGCGTAGCTCTCGGCCTCGCCCCGCTCCGATTGGAAGCTGGCGAAACCTTCCGGGCCGAGGGCTTCGCGCATCATGGCGGCGGGGGCTTCAATGCCCATCAACCGCTGCTTGGCCTCGGGCTGGGTGCTCGAGGTGCGAATGATGCGAATGATTTCATCGATATTGGCGTAGGCCAGCAGCAAGCCTTCGACGGTGTGCTTGCGGGTGTAAGCCCTGTTGAGCAAGAACCGCGTGCGGCGGCGAATGACGGTGAGCCGGTGCCGAATGAATTCGTCGAGCATCTCCTTCAGGGTGAGCTCGCGGGGCTTGCCATCGACCAGGGCCAGCAAGATGATCGAGAACGTATCTTGCAGCATCGAGAACTTGTAGAGCTGATTCAGCACCACCTCGGGATCGACATCCCCCTTGTCGGTGCGTTTCTTCAGATCCACGACAATCTTGACCGGCTCTTTCAAGTCGCTGAAATCGCGAACGTCGTCGATGCCGACCACGCGCTTTTCGGAAGCCAGCTCGGCAATCTTTTCCACCACCCGGTCGCGATTTTGCTGGTAAGGAATCTCGGTGATCACAATCCGGTGCCGGCCCTTGCTCTCTTCGATATGGCAGCGGGCACGCACGATGATCGTGGAGCGGCCGGTCATGTAGGCGCGGCGAATGCCTGAGCGGCCGCAAATGATGCCGCCGGTGGGGAAGTCGGGACCCTGCACGATATCCATCAGTTCTTCGATGGAGATATCGGGCTGATCGATCGAGCGAATCAGGGCGTCGCACACTTCGCCCAGGTTGTGCGGCGGAATGCTCGTGGCCATGCCCACCGCGATGCCGCCTGCCCCGTTGACCAGCAAGTTGGGGAACTTGGCCGGCAGCACCGTGGGTTCGAGGCGGCGTTCGTCGTAGGTGGGCAGGAAGTCCACCGTGTCGAGGTTGAGATCCTCGAGCAACATCGCCGCGAACGGCGACATGCGGGCTTCGGTGTATCGCATGGCGGCGGCAGGCAGGCCGGCGATCGAGCCGAAATTGCCCTGCTTGTCGACCAGCGTGTACCGCATGTTCCACTCTTGGGCCATGCGGACCAGGGTGGGGTAAATGACGGCTTCGCCGTGGGGGTGGTAGTTACCGCTGGTATCGCCCGAGATTTTGGCGCATTTGACCCGGCTGGCCCCCGGCGTGAGGTTCAAATCGTTCATCGCCACCAGAATCCGCCGCTGCGAAGGCTTCAGGCCATCGCGGACGTCGGGCAAAGCCCTGCTGACGATCACGCTCATCGAATACGTGAGATAGCTGTCTTTCAGCTCGTCTTCGATACTGCAGGCGTCGATCCGGCCATGATTATGCCCATCGCCATTGGGCGGCAAAGCCGGCGGGCCACCACCGGGCGGGTTGGAATCGGTTGACAAGGAGCGTCCTTTGCTGCGGAGTTTTTCTGAGCGGCCGGGCGACGTATTTCTAAATTCTGTAAGAACTTAGAAGCGGTGCCCCACTGCCGATTTGGGACGCCTGTAGTTTACCAAAAATGTGAAGAAACCGAAAGCGGCCGAGGCCCCATCGCCGGCAAATATCTCGATCGATGAAGCAAACCATTTTCGGTCTGCTTTGTACGTTGGGATGCGGATGCCGCGAAAGACGGTTTAAAGGCGGCGATGACCGTTTGCCGAGTGAAGCCAATTCTTCTTGCGAGCCGAACCTGTTTAAGCGAAACTCGCCCCAAGGGACGGGGGCCTACTGACCGTTCGTGCTACTTATATGAAGTTCGTCAACACGGAGCATTTCCCTTGGCACCTTCGACTTTTTGTAAACGCACAAGCGGGCATCGCAGGACCGGGCGGGTTCTCATTTGGATCTTGTTGACCGTCGCAGGTCTCGCGCTGCTTGCCGGGGCAGTCTACTGGTTTGGCTTCCGGCAGGAGGACAACAACTCGGGCTCGAGCAATCATGACCGACCGGCGTGGCCCCAAAGCATTGAAAAGATTCATGCCGTGGGAGATGCAAGACTCAGGCATTGGGACATGATTGCTGGCATTGCCGTATCCCCCCAGGGCGATCAAATCGTTTCCATCGGTGACGATTGCCGCATCCTGGTCTGGAACACCGCGTCAGGCGAAGTCGTCCAGGAGTTGCCCGACGAAGTCCGTCATGCTGACAAATTCAAAAACTTTGTGAACGTTGCCGCCGTGTTCTCTGGAGACGGTACAAAACTGACCACATGTATTAACCAGGTTTTCAAGCAGCGTGCCTGGCCGTCATTGGAACCGATCGCCGAAGCCAAAATAGGACAACCGGCAACTCGTCTAATCAGCAGCGATAATGGCGAAATGTTGATGGTGGAATACGATGATCTATCTGCTGAACTTTGGAAACGAGAAGGCGATAAATTAACGCGGGATTTTCGCAAGTCCGGGCGCTCCATGAAAACGGGCCTGTCGCCCGACGGTTCGCTCGTCGCAGATTCGTGGGAATCGATCAGCGCAAGTGATCTTGGAACGGGGGCTCGCCTATGGAACGTGGACGAACGAGGTGACCATCCAACCTTTTCGGCGGATTCCAAGCAACTCGCCGTTCGAGTGGACGAATCGGTTCACGTATTTGATGCGCGCACCGGAGAACTGATATCGAAAATGTATATGCCAGGAGTCCACTATACAATGCAATTCTATGATTCCTGCATTTCATCTGACTTGAATCATTTGGCAACTGTCCAAGGCGATGACCTTCATCTATGGGACCTGCGCAACAAGAAACACTACCCGCCGTTTCGCATGTCCATTTGGTATCAGACTCATCGCGTTGGCGGCGGCTCGATCGGCGGAAACTGTCAGTTTAGTGCGAATGGTGGTCTACTTGCGGCGACGCGCAATTCGGGAGAGATCAAGGCGTGGCGCTTACCGGGAGGCGATGCGGCGAGTGCGGGACAGGCGGAGCGAGAATTCTTTATTCGCGCCGTGCAGTTCTCGGAGGATAGCTCGCAACTCATCGCTTTTGGCGAGAATGGCGAAGTTTCGTTCACTCGCGCCGATGATGGAAAGGAAAGCCAACGACTGCGAGCAGAACACCCCGGATTGCCTGTAGCGAATACCAACGCCACTCGCTTAATTGGTCGGGTCGAAAACGGGCTGGGGGCGTTAAGTGCCCAGACCGGCGAAACTCTACCCCAAATCCCTGTTGAGGGAGAATTGTTCTCTTACGCGGTGAGTCCCGACGGCAATTCGGTAGCATACACCTGGCGTGATGTGGACGGGGTGAAGCTAACGGTGGTGCCCATATCGCAACCCGGGGCTTCAGTCACACTAAAGACTAAGGCAAAGGGTTACGAAAGCTTGCCAGGGCCCCGCGAATCTATATGGGCGAAGAGCTATTCGATCTCAAGAAGCAAGCGAGAATCGAAGGATATGTTTCAAAAGATGAATGGCGGATGCCCGATGCTATGTTCTCTGTTTTGTCGCTAAATGAGGAAGCCGTCTACCATGTCGGTGACGCGTGGGTATTTGCGAGACACCCCTTAAATGGCTCAGTGTTGTATCGCTTGCAAACATCTGCCCAGCCATCAAGCGAGGATGCGCAAGAGAAACTTGTTTGTGTTACTGTGAGTGCCGATGGAAACATTGTCGCCGCTGGAGGAAACCGAGGCAAAATTCATTTTTGGGACCTTCGTCTTCGGGGGACAGCGACCGAATTCAATGAAACCAGCTCGTTTGCAATTGGTCCCAGTTACGGCCTCATCCGTGGCGTTGCCCTCTCCCCTGACTGCCAATACTTGGCCACCGCCAACGGCAATGGCACGGCCTATTTGTTCAAATTGCCGAAGTATGCTCGTTAGCGGATGGCAAGCTTCGCTCGGCTCCTGAAACTTTCGAGTACTTCCCAAGGTTTAACCCCAATACCGTTCAATTAGTCATAACCACTGATTCTTCAAAGTGTTTGAGCAATGGCTTGGGACGGCGGTGGTGGGGGCGTTTCTTGAGCCATTTGGACATCTTCCGCTTGATGACTCGCGGATTGATCCGGTTTCGCCGCGCTTCAATCCGCTCTTGGCTCATCTCCGCCAGCAAGGCCTGGAACCACTAGTCGAGCGAGGCCGCGGTCTCGCTGCGGCATTCCGGCAGCCGGCATTGAAGGATGCGGAAGCAGCCCGTGAACGACAGGCGGTCCACGTCCAGCTTCGCCGACTCCGCCGCCGCCAACATCAGCGAACGAACCACGAAGTGCCCCAGCGACAAGGCGTACAACTCCTGTTCCACCCCCTCCGGCGATTCGCTCCGCAATTGGGCCGGCTTCTCGGCGCGACGCGGATCCTGGTGCGTTTTTTGCTCGTCGAACACCAACTCTTCTTCCCACCGTTCGTGATACAGCAGGATCAACTCCAGCGCCGGACATTCCGTCTCGTCCAGCAGATTCGTGAGCAGACGATGCCGTTCCTGATGCCCGGTGCGTTGAGGGTCGTTCAGCAGCGTGCCGTCGATTCCCATCAGCCGCCAGTCGCGGTAAAAGGCGCCTGGCGTGTCCGGGGTGGCCAAGGGCCGCGCCACGCGAGCGTGCAGCAGCCTCAGCGGCTCCGCGCCCAACCGCTGCCGCGCCATGCACAGGGCCGACCTTGTCGGAGTGCTTTCGGCCAATCGAAATCGCCGCGCGTGCTTGAAGACTTGTCGAATGGGCATGTTCGTCAACAAGCCCATGGCCAGCACGAGCCACAACATGACTTGATGCGTCAGCGGGCACGCGCGGCCATTCACCCGCCCCGTGTCTGCGAGCACTTGTTTGAGAACCTCAGGCGGGATAACCTTCTCCAAGCCCGCCAACCGATCCAAAATCCGACCATCCTCGCCGGTCGAGAACGTCGAGCGTCCCTGCTCTTTCACCGTCACAGCCTCCTTGATGCTTGGTTGTTGACCAAACACAAGTTATCAGGAGGCTGTGACTTATGAAAACTTGAACGGTATTGCGACTAAGCCACAACATTATCTTCAGCCCCCGACTGGTCCCCCAGCGCCAAATCCACGTCCCCCTTGCCCCAATCGAAGGGTCCGGTCGCCCCAACCTGGATCGCGATTAAAACCCATCGGCGCCGGGGTCCACGGCTTCTTTCCTTGTAATGCTGATGACCCTTGGCGAAACTGAGCCCGTGAACCGGAGCAAGCTCCTCCAAGTCAGCAGCGTTTCCGTTGAACCTGTGTAACGAAGGTAAATCCTATGGTGCGTGAAATTCGCCGCGGCAGCGGCACGGCAGACGCGCGGTCCGGCCAGGCTTTGCTTTGGATCATTGGTGGAATAGTGGCACTCGTTGGTGTTGGGCTTGCCATCTATTGGTTGGCGGTTCCTGGCGAAAACGCTGCTCACCAAAATGGTCCGCCCAAGCCAATGACGATCGCTGAGCCACCAGCTTTCCCCGAGCCTCCGCCCCTGGCCGATGCGGCGGCCGATCCATCACCCCCCGTGATTGAGCCGACGACGAATGAACCGCCGACGGTAGAGAGCAGCCCGCCGGATAGCGGGTTTGATCTGGAAAGTGCGGCCATGTCGTTCATGCAAAATACGATGGGCCTTGAACAAACCCTGACGCCATTGCACACCTACGGCGATGGGCGACTGCGGCACTGGAACTTTATAGTTGACCTGGCGATTACACCCGATGGTCGGCAAATTGTGTCGATCGGGAATGATTGTCGTGTTGTGGTGTGGGACGCCGTGACCGGGAAAGAAGTCAAAGTTCTTAAGAGCTTCGACCCCGCTCCTCTGGACGTTGGCGGTGACGTCTGTCTCTCTGGTGACGGAAGGCGCCTGTTCATTGGGCTTGGCAAGACCGTGACGGTTTATAGTGTGCCGGAATACGAGCTCCTCAATTCGGTGACAATTGAGGAAGGCGTCTTTGCGGGCGAATTGGCCTGCAATGAGAACGGTTCGGTTCTGGTAAACCGCACATTGGTCTACGGATCGCAAGCCTGGAAATGCGAGCCAGCCTTTTCACTACTGCGCAGCTATAAAGACACAGGAAATTACGTCGCTGTCTCTCCGGACGGCAAGTACTTCGCTACCGACGACGACAGATTCCCAATTCTGATCGATGTCGCCTCGGGCGAAATCAAGTGGACCGGCGACGAGGACAGTGGCCAACCCCGGTTTTCGACCGATGGCTCGCAATTGGCAGACGCCCGTTATGGCGATGTCACCTGGTATCGCACGTCGGATGGAAAAATACTCAGTCGCGTGGAAACCGGCGCTTGGAAGCCACTCTTTAGGACAGGGGTCTCAATGAGGGATCAGATTATTTCCCCCGACTTGAAGAAAGTAGCCATAGCGACCTCGGCAGGAGTGGCAATCTGGGAGGCCGTAGAGGATGCAAAAGTGACGTTGCTCCCGCTCCCATCGCCCGATCGTCCCAGGTCGGAATCGTATTCTCAGTCACGTCCCAGTGCCTTTAGTCAAGATGGCGCCACGATTGCCGCAGGTTCGTTGCTCGGCGAAATCCGAGCCTGGGATGTAGGCACAGGCCGGTCGACGCTGAAGGACGCCAACCAGGATTTCTTTGCCCGACAGGTCGCCTTCTCGCCCGATAGCAAATCCTTGGCTATCCTCAGCCAGGATGGCGAAATTCGATTCATCGATCCCGCGACGGGCCAGAACATTCGCTCCGTACGCGCGCCCCATCGCGGCCTGCCGACGTTGAGCGACGATCAATCGATATTCGTCGCCCGCACCGAAAGCGGAATTGGCGTGTTCGATTCCACAACAGGAACCCTCGGGAAAGAGATGCCAATTGCGAATTCTAATCTCGCCTTTACCGTTAGTCGCGATGGCAATCGGCTAGCATACTTGCCGGGTGACCCGGGCAAACAACGTCAATTCACCGTCATTTCGCTGGCGCCTGAGAAACGATGGGACTTCGATATCGAGAGTTCAGGCGACTTCGATATTGGCGAAGGTCGGTTGGAATTCTCGCCCGACGGCAACCAAGTTTATACCAACAAGTTCGTCTTCGATCTCACTACATCTAAGCCGGCTTCCAAACTCGAATTCGATGGATCGTTCGCGATGCTTGCCCCCGATGGCGCCGCGATATATACGCGGCGATTCAATGAGATTGTCGCGTGTGGCGCCAAGGGGGGAGAACGACTTTATACTCTGGCTACGAACGAACCCTATTCGGACAAACAGAGCGAACACTTTGCCTGCACCACGATTCGCCGCGATGGAAACATTGTGGCGGCGGGCGGCGACCAAGGCTCTGTCAGAATTTGGGAGCTCGCCAGTCGCCGAGGAGCAGACCGTCTCAAAGCAAATCGAACCTACAAAGTAGGGCTCCGCAATGGCCTCATCCGCAGCGTCGCCCTCTCCCCCGACGGCCAATATATGGCCACCGCCAACGGCAATGGCACGGCGTATTTGTTCAAAATGCCGAAATAAGTTCGTGGGCGGCGGACAAAGTTCGCTCGGCTCTTGAAACCTTCCCCCGCCTCCCAAGGTTTAACTCCCCAGCAAGCCCAGGGTTCATCCCCTCTTTATCCCCCACATCTCCGTTGTACCTTTTGGAACGCTTGAAAGGCGT
>CAYUMU010000079.1:0-31006 GCA_964445985.1 uncultured Pirellulales bacterium
GTTGGATAAGGGACTTGCACCCTATGGTTGAAAAACATGCCTGGCAAACGCCCCAGCCCTTCTCCCCCGGAGTACCGGGGGAGAAGGGAGAACGAAAGTCGTTTGCAAACAGCCGAAAGCAAGCGATTGGCGTGCTCCAAGTTACGCCGGAGCCCCCCGTTCAGGTGCAACGCGTTGCCAGCACCTCGCCCACGCTCCGGTCGAGCAATTCCACGATCTGATCGACCTGGGCTTCGTCGATGACCAGGGGCGGCCCCAACGCCAGCCAGTGGGGATCGAACCGCGTGAGCAGGCCATTGGCCAGCGCGCGGCGGCCGATTTCCAAGCCGATGGGCGGATCGTAGCGGCGGCGGGTTTCGACGTCGGCGACCCATTCGATTCCCAGGAAGAGTCCTTTGCCGCGAATCTCGCCCACGATGCCGTGGCGCCGGAGTTTTTCGAGCCCTGCTCGCAGGCGGGCGCCCATGTGTCGGGCGTTGCCGCACAGGTCGCGTTCCACGATTTCGTTGAGCACGGCCAGGCCGGCGGCGCTGGAGATGGGGTTGCCTTCGAAGGTGTGGCCTTCCACAAAGCCGGGGTTGGTGGCCGGATCGCCCCAGAAGGCGTCGGCAATGTGCTGCCGGCAAAGCAAGGCCGAAAGCGGCGCGTAACCGCCCGAAACGCCTTTGCCCAGGCATAAGATGTCGGGCGTGACGCCAAAGGTTTGAGCCGCGAACAGGTCGCCGGTGCGGCCAAAGCCGGTGATGACCTCATCGAAAATCAGCAGCACGCCGTGGCGGTCGCACAGTGCCCGCAGTTGCGGCAGGTATTCGGGCGGCGGATCGATCACGCCGCCGGTATGTCCGATGGGCTCGACCATCACGGCGGCCACGGTTTCGGGGCCTTCCATTTCGATCACGTCGCCAATCAGGCTGGCGCAGGTGATCTCGCAACTGGGATAGGTCTTGCCGAAGGGGCAGCGATAGCAGGTCGGCGGAAACACGTGCAAGAAGCCGGGCGCCAGCGGCTCGTTGACGGTGCGCCGCGAAGCCAGCCCCGAGGCCGAAAGCGAGCCCAGCGTGGAACCGTGCCACGATTGGTAGCGCGAGATGATTTTGTAACGGGTGCCTTGCCCTATGAGTTTGAAATACTGCCGGGCCATCTTGATCGCGGCCTCGGTGGCCTCGGACCCGCCGGAGAGCAGCTTGGCGGCCGCCAGGTCGCCGGGTGCCAACTCCACCAGTCGATTGGCCAGTCGAATGGCCGCGGGGTTCGAGCCGTGCATCACCGGCGCGAAACAAAGCTCGTTCATCTGCCGCACGATGGCATCGATCACGCGGCGGTTGTTGTGCCCCACGCTGGCCACGTAAATGCCTGAGAGGCCGTCCAGGTATTGCTTGCCGTGGATATCCCAGAAGTACACGCCGTCGGCCCGATTCACAATGAACGGGTTGCGCACGAACTCCTCCATTTGAGCCCGAATGAAGATCTGCTTGAGGTATTCGAGCGAACCGGTCTGATCGTCGGGAATTTCGGAAGTAGCCGGAGGCGTGTCCGTGGTAGCCATGGGTGGGTGTGCCGAGGACTGGGGGTGGGTTGTTGCTGGGTTGCCGAACTTCCTCCAAAAGATACCGGCCAGCGCGGTGCGGGGGAAATGAATCCTGGGCAGCGAAGGCATTCAGGGGCCGGTTCTTAATTTTCTGGCATTGAGAAGGTGCAGGACTGAACGGATCAAGCGGGACGGCCTCTCTCGGCCACCAGCGTTGCTGCGACCCCTCGGCGGGGTCGAGTGGGATTATTGTTGTTTGCAGTCCGGCGGTGTCGCTGCGCTCAACCGCCGGCTACTGGCTGCAAACCCCTTCGGGGTATGAAAAAGGCGCCGCTACAGTGAACTACCCAATCGCCTCCCTCACCGCCTTCGGTTCTTCCACAATCTCCCCTGCATCCAGCCGCACCACCTGGTCGGCCAGGCGTTTGACTTGCTTCAAATCGTGCGTGACCAGCAGCGTTGGCAGTTGGTACTCGGCCAGCACGCGCTCCAGGTACGCCAGAATGCGGTCTTGCAGCGGAGCATCGAGGGCCGAGAGGGGTTCATCGAGCAACAACAACTCCGGCCCTCGCAGCAATGCCCGGCCCAAGGCCACGCGTTGTTTTTGTCCGCCGCTCAGCGTGTGCGGTTGCCGGGCCAGCAGCGTTTCCAACTCCAAAATCTTGGCCACGCGGGCCAGGTTGAATTTGCGGAGCGGACGCCGCTTGAGGCCGTACTCCAAATTCTGCCGCACATTCAAATGCGGAAACAGGCAATGGTCTTGAAACACCATGCCAATCCGCCGCTGCTCCGGAGGCAAATGCAACCTGGCCGAGGTATCGGTCAGCACGTGATCGCCCAGGCGGATCAAGCCCTGCTGAGGGCGAAGCAGCCCTGCGACCAGGGCCAGGATGGTGGTTTTGCCGCTGCCCGAGGGGCCAAACAGAGCGGTGACGCCGCCCGCTTGCGCGAACGCCACCCGCAGGCAAAACCCGCTGGGGTACGTCATTTGGCAATCGAAGGTGAGCGACATGGCGGTGGGCCGCGGCTTTCAAAAAACGTGTTCATCAATCGCGAACTTCGGCCAGCCGTGCCCGACCGCGGCGTTCCAAATATTCGCCCACGGCCAGCGCGGCCGCGGCCAACAAGATGGAAACCAGCACCACGCCTTGTGCCCGGTCCATACCGCCGGGCGATTCCAACTGGCTGTAAATATAGAGCGGGATGGTTTGGGTTTCGCCTGGAATGTTGCCGGCGATCATGATGGTGGCGCCGAACTCGCCCAACCCTCGGGCGAAGGCCAGCACGGCGCCCGCAATCACGCCATGCCGGGCCAGCGGCAACGACACACTCAAAAAGGCATCCCACCGCGAAGCCCCCAATGACCGCGCGGCCTGCACCAGGCGGGGATCGACACTGCTGAATGCCAGCCGAATGGAGCGGACCATCAGCGGAAAGGCCGCCACGGCCGCCGCCAGCGCGGCCCCTTTCCAATTGAAGACGAATCGCAACCCCAGCCAGCGCTCGAGCCAACCGCCGAACCAGCCCTGCCGGCCAAACATCACCAGCAGCAGGTAGCCAGTCACCACCGGCGGAATGACCAGCGGCAAGTTGATGAGGGTTTCGACGGCGCTCTTGCCAAAGAACTGCCGCCGCGCCAGCAGCCAGCCCAAGGCAATGCCAGGGGGCAAGCTCACGAGCACCGCCACGGTGGCGACGAGCAGGCTGAGCCAAATGGCATCGAGTTCGGCAGGCGAGAACATGAATGAGCTTGATGATTCACAACCCGACGCGTGAGCGAGGGAGTGCAGGGAGGATGTTGAGCCAGGTCACGGTTCGCCGACAGCAAGAGGCACAAAGCCAAACTTGCGAAACACAATTGCGGCATCCGGCCCACGCAAAAAGTCAAAGAAAGCCTGCGCCGCCGGTGGCGAACCCTCGCCACCGATTCGCACCGCGTAATAGCAAATGGGTTCGTGGCTTTCGGCGGGGAAGGTGAGGATCGTTTGGACGCGGTGGTTGCCGTGCGTGTCGGTGGCGTAAACAATGCCGGCCTCGGCTTCGCCGCGCTCCACGTAGCTCAAGGCCACGCGCACGCTCTGGCCGCGCACGATCTTGCTAGATTCCTTCAGCGGTTCGAGCAACTTGAGGTGCGACAGGGCTTGCTCGGCGTACATTCCGGCCGGCACGTTTTCTCCTGCCAAGGCAACGTGCTTCACGCGTTCGCTCAACAGGTCTGCCGCCGATTGAATGCCGGCCGGGTTGCCGCTGGGAACCACCAGGACTAATTCGCCGGCCAACAGGGTCACGGTTTCGGCGGCGAGGTCGGCCTTGGCGACTTCGGCCGCCCAGGTTTCGTTGGCGGAAAGAAATACATCGGCCGGGGCGCCGGCGATGATCTGTTGGGCCAGGTTGTTGGAAGGACCGGGGCTGACGTGCACGGTCACGCCTGACGCTTCTTGAAACTGCGAAGCAATCTCCTGCATGGCGTCGCCCGTGCTGGCGGCGGCGAGCACCGTGAGCGCTGTCGGCGGCGGGGCAGGCCCGCTGTCGGCGCCGCAGCCCGTTAGCGTTAACGCGGCAGCCCAAAACAGGACAGGGTAGAACTTATGCAGCAGCATGGGAAAGCCCACCCTAGTTCACCGTAGCCAATTCGCCGGCGTGGCGAGAATCGTAACCAGGCACGTCGGCAATCAGTTCGCGCCAGGCCAGCGTGCGCACCAGTTCGGTGAGGGCGAGCAGCCGGGGATCTTGCTCCAGGGCCACGGGGTAGCACAGGTCGTAGCCTTCCCAGTGGAGCGGCAAGAACCGCAGCGCGGCTTCTTCGGAAACGAGCCGCAGGCACACGCCAGCGTCGCCCCAGCCGCTGCGAATGGCCGCGGCCACGCCGCGATGATCGGCGGCCACGCGCCGCAAGTTGCGGACTTCGCCCAGCAGTTCGTCGAGACATTGCCGCGCGCCGGAGCCCTGTTCGCGGGCCACCCAGCGCACGCGGGACTTCACTAGCGATCGCAGCGTGCTGGCATTTTCGCGCGATCCCACGGCCACGCCTTGTTCCCAATCGGTGAGCCGCAGCAAGCGATAGCCGGGGCCGAGTTCGTGGCGAACCACTTCTTGATTGCCGCCGGGCGAAGACTGGCCCAAGTGAACGCCGGCCACATGCACTTTGCCTTCGGCCAGCAGTCGCAAGGCGGCCCGACTGGAACGCACCAGCGGCAACAAGCGGAACTTGCCGCGGCGGGCGTACTCGGTGGCCAAGAGCGAAGCGGCCGGATCGCAGCCGGCCATCACCAGCGTTTCGTGCGGCGAAGGCCCGGGGGACGCCGAGCGTGGCGGCGCGTGGTGCTCGGCGGGCGCTATTCTTCCGTCGTGAACCAGCTCTCCCAGCGAGGTCGGTTCGGCCGGGTAGCGCCACAGCCGGCCGGCCACGGCGGCTTCCCAGTAGCGGCCATCGGCGGGGTTCGCCGGCCACGCCCACTGGGCGACGGGCGGAGTTTCGGCGGCCGCGGCAAACAGAGTTTCCACGGTGGTTTCGAGTGCCTGGGCCAGGGCAATGGCCGCGGCCACGCTCGGCACCAGCCGGGCTCCTTCAACCGCGCTGACCGCCGTGCGCGAAATGCCAGCTTTCTCGGCCAGTTCAGCCTGCGACCAGCCTCGGGTTCGGCGAAGTTCTCGGACGCGGTTGGGAGGGGAATCGGTGTTCGACATCATTCCGGTCAGGATATGGCAGGATCCTATCACGGTCAAATGTTTGCTGGCTGGGGCCGCGCGAGACGATGATTGGGGCGTTTTTTGGCATGCGGCGCGGATTCATGGGCGGGGACGCCCATGCTACGGGCGTTAAAGTTGGCATCGTCCGCAGGCGTAACCTAGGCTTAGCCGAGGACGGGTGTGCCGGCGTTTTTGCCGCGGCCGCGGCGGCGGTTGCGATCGGGTGGGGCCAGGGCCGCGGCCGGATCGGATTCCAGTTGCAAGCTGCGGCGGTCGATGATGGCCCGCACCACGCGGGGGGAGACAAACGCCAGGTTGCCGAAGAGCATCACCGTGCCGAAGGTGATCATGCCGAGAAAGAGGGCAATGCCCAGGTGCAGCGGCACGGCCAGGGCGAGCACGATGGGGCGGGTGAGCCGCGGCCAAACCAAGGCCGGGTAGCTGACTTCCCACCAGACGGTAACGTGCGTCATCACATTGACCAGCAGTTCGTGGGAAGCCAGCCAGGTCATATCGATCGACTGGTATTCAAGGTTGGCCACCGAGCCCCAGATGGCGGTGCCGTCCCACCAGGAGGTGCCGGCCAGTTTCCCTAACCCCGCGAACAGGTAGATCACGCACATGTGCAATTGCATGAATCGCAGGCCGACGTTGGCGCCGATGCTGGACGCGACATCGGGAACCGGCATGCCTTTGGTAACCGTGCCGGCGGCTTGTTCGCGCCGCCAGCGACGTTTCTCCAGGAGGCGATCGACCGAGTAACACGCGCCGCTGGGACCGATCATCAGGTACATGGCCAGCAGGCCGTTGATCTGGTCGAGCCCAAACAGCGAAACGGGGCTGCGGTTGGCGTACGAAGCCATGATGAAGAAGGCCAGCACGGCGACCACGCGGCTGTGCCAGCCCAACATGAGCATGGCAAACACGCATAGCGCTACGATATGGGTGATCCAGAGCAGAGTGGGCGAGTTGCCCAACCACCACAGGTAGCTAAAGCTGTAGATCCAGGCGTTGCCGTCCGCCGTGGAAGCACTCATGGCCGTGGCCGAAAGCCAGGGGTGCGGTCCAAAAAATTCGAGGAGGTCGATCGTCCAGACCAGGTGCGTGTAGAGCAGCATGCCGCCGGCCAGCACGCGGATCAAACAGTAGGTGGCCGGATCAACGGCCGCGAACCAGAACCGGTTCCAGCCGGCAATGGCTGCCTGCCCCAGCTCGCGAAAGTAGGCCGATACCATATTCATGTGGATCCTTTCGCTGCCAATGCCTGGAAGGCGACCATCGGGAGCCTGGTTTCGTGGAATCCGCGCGGCAGTGGAGGACGTTCGCCCGCGCGACCTACAACCAACCCACCTTCTCTTGCGGACGCTCGGGTTGTGGGCCGCTGGGACGAGCGTTCTCCTCGCCCTCGGCTTCGCCCGCGTATTCGATCAGCGGCCACCTGAAATAGAGCCGGGGGTCGCGCAGCGTCATCCCGTTTTCTACCCATTGAGGTTCCGGAATCCGGTGGCGGACCAAGGTGAGCCGCACCCGCTTGGCGCCGTGCTTGTGATAGAGGTGCTGCGCGTAGCTTTTGGCCGTTTCATCGAGCACCAGGTTGCCAGGCAGGTCGATCAAGACTTGTTCGCTCGCCAGGCCGGCGATGGCGCCAGCGGCCAGCATGACGGCTGGCGGCCGCCGCACTTCGGGGAATGCCTGCAAGCGTTCGGTGAGCATGAAGTGCCGGTGATAAAGCAGCCGGGGCCAGTTGGCATCGAGGTTGGGGAACACCCCTTCGATCCGCTGGCCGTCGGGCAGTTCCACCTGGTACTCCACCAGGTGACTGGGACCAGGGTCGGGACCGAAGAACCGGTAGCCATGGTTCATGAACATGGGTTCGATGTACCACTGCAATCCGCCGAGCAGCGAACCAAAGGCTCCACTGGTGGGCGGCGTGGCCAACGGCGCGGCGATGATCGCCAATAGGTGCAGGGCAATGAGCACGCTGAAGATCTGCTTTTTCCGCCGACTAAGTTGCAGCGGCGCCGGGGCAGGCGACGTGGTGGAACGCGACGCCGTGGAACGCGAATCGGCAGCGGCAGGTTGTTTCGATGGAGAATTCATGGCACCATAATTGTCGGCAAACTTTGCCGGTTGGGTAAACCTTATCGCCGGCCGCCAATTCAGCCGGCACAACCAATTTATCCCCAACGATCCGCAAAACACGAATGTTGACTAAAGAGGGCGACGTTGCTCTCCCGCTCGCTCAAGTTCGTCAGGGGAGGTCATGATGGGAGTCCGGGCCGCGCTGACCGAGATTCCGCCCGACCTGTTCGAGCAACTCGTCGCAGGCGGCGAGCCGAAGTTGCCTGACGATCCGCGACACTCTATCGACAAGGCGTGGCGCGATTTTCATGCTGTGTTCAAAGCGAAGGGTCCGCCTCTGAGCCTTGCGATTGCCGGAGACCATCTGCACCCGCTAAGTCCACTAAGCCTTAACGAATTCTGCGAGGGCAACCATGAGTATTACGTCGGTTTTGTTTCCCCATCATTAGTCCGTGAAATAGCCCAGGCGCTTGCCACATTGACGGCCGCAGATTACAAGCGTTGGGAAAGTGAACTGTTTTGCGACGATTACAATTGCGGTGAGACGTTCTTCCCGTACCTGAAATCCGCGTACTCTGAAGCCGCTGCCCGGCGAAATGCGTTGATGATCGTCATCTGCTAGAAAGTTGGCGAACAATCCGTTGAAACGCTCCCCCGCTTCTTCGCAGAGCCACCTTGACCATGCTCCGAAAACTGTGCTGCACGCTCCCCCTGTTGCTGTTGATCGTTCAGCCCTGGGCGGCTTTCGCTGAAGATGACCTCGGTAATCCATTACCTGCGAACGAAACTCCGGTTGTTTGCCCGCTCGCCGCCAGCGGCGAGGCCCTGCAAACCATCGTCATCGCCAGCACCGCCTCCCAGCGAACCCGCGCCGTGGCGGCCACGTTGGCCGACTACCTGAGCCGGATTAGCGGCGCGAAGTTCAAGGTGGAAGAGGGGAATGGCAGGACCGGTTTGGTGGTGGGCACATTCGACGAGGTTTCTGCCCGAAGAATTGGCGTGTATCCGAAATGGATCGGCAAGCTTGCCAAAGATGATCCGCGCCGTCGGGAAGAATACCTGTTGCACTCGCACAGGGAGGGCGTGCATGTCGTAGGAGCTACCGACGCCGCCGTGGAGCATGCCGTTTGGGATTTTTTGTATCGCCTTGGCTATCGTCAGTTCTTCCCCGGAAAAAACTGGGAAGTGATTCCCAGCCAGGCCGAGTTGAGCGTGGCGGTGCATGCCTGGGAACGGCCCGACTATCACGTGCGCCGCATTTGGTACGGCTATGGTCCTTGGGATTACGCCGCAGCGCCGTATCGGGAGTGGTGCGCCAAGAACAGGGCCGTGGCGGGCATCGCGCTCAGCACGGGCCACGCTTACGATGGCATTATTGCCCGCAATCGGGAAACGCTGGCCCAGCACCCCGAGTACCTCGGCTTGTATGAAGGCGAGCGGAAGAGCAGCAAGCTGTGCATTGGCAACCCTGGCCTGCGGCAAATGGTGATTGATGATGCTTTCGCCCAGATTGCGAAGAACCCGGCGCTCGATTCTATTTCGCTCGATCCCAGCGATGGCCTCAAGTGGTGCGAGTGCGAGCGTTGCCAGGCATTGGGCAGTATTCCCAATCGCGCGCTCACGCTGGCCAACGAGGTCGCCGAAGCCATCAACAAGCAGCACCCCGGCGTTGTGATTGGCATGTACGCCTACAGTGCCCATTCGCCTCCGCCGACGATCCAGGTTCATCCGCGGGTGGTGATCAGCGTGGCCACGGCCTTTATTTACGGTGGCTTTACGGTCGATGAGTTGCTTTCCGGCTGGCAGCAACAAGGGGCGACGCTCGGCATTCGCGAGTATTACAGCGTGAACACCTGGGATCGCGACCTGCCTGGCAAGGCTCGCGGCGGCAACCTCGATTACATTCGCACGAGCATTTCGCACTTTCACGAGTTGGGCGCCCGCTATTTCTCATCGGAGTCGAGCGACAATTGGGCTCCCAACGGCCTGGGTTACTACCTGGCTTCGCGACTATTATGGAACGTAGCTGAAGCCGGCCGCGCCGACGAGATTGTGGACGATTTTTTCACCAGGGCCTTTGGCGACGCCCGCCCGGCCATGGAGAAGTTCTACAAACTGCTCGATACGGCCCAGCGTCCGCTCTTGAGCGACGACCTGGTGGGCCGCATGTATCGCACGCTGCGGGAAGCCCGCGGCAGCACCACGGACGCAGCCGTGCTGCGCCGCATCGACGACCTGCTGCTCTACACGCGCTACGTGGAGCTTTGGCTCGACTACAGCTTTGCCAGCGGCGAGGCTCGGCAACAGGCGTTTGAGGCGCTGATCCGCCATGCCTACCGCATGCGTGAAACCATGATGGTCCACACCAAGGGGCTGTATCGCGACCTCGATAATCGCGACAAGAGCGTGACCATTCCCGACGACGCCAAGTGGAACGTGGCCGAAGACAAAAATTCGTGGAAGAGCGGAGCCCCCTTCGACCGCGCGGAGCTAGCCGCGATGGAAGCCGCCGGGATCGAGCGGCGGCCGATTCGCGAGTTCGAGGCGGTTTCGTACAGCCGGAATTTGGTTCCGGCAAAGCAGGCTTTGAACCTGCCGGAGGTCACGCCGGGCTCGGCTGGCATTTATCTTCGCGGCAAGCGCACGTACTACACGCTGCTGACGAACGACAAGACCCAGTTGTCGCTGACCGCCACGGCCGGCATCATCTATCCCAACCGTGGCCCGGCCAAGATTTCGCTCACGCCGTTCGATGGCGAGCATTTCCCGGAGAACAACACCGAAGACAACCCGCCCGATTACGTGGCCGAGGCGAGTGTGGAGCCCGACAAGGCCGAGCACGCCATTACGTTGGCTGGCAAGCCGGGCTTGCACTTGCTGGAAGTCACCGACCGTTCGGCCGGAAGCCAGGTTGCCTGGGAGGCTGGTCAAACCATGACGTTGGAGTCGAGCATGGATCGGCCGGCCGCGCTCTATGGTCGCTGGACCATGTACTTCTACGTGCCGCGGGGGACGAAGCTGATCGGCGGCTACACGGCGGGCGAAGGTCGGCTGTTGGACCCCTCAGGCAAGTTGGCCCACACCTTTAGCCGCGAGGCCGGTTACTTTCAGGTGCCAGTGCCTGCGGGGCAGGATGGCCAACTGTGGAAGTTCGACCGCTGCGCCGGGCAACGGCTGCTGATGACGGTGCCGCCGTATTTGGCGCGGAGTGCTGAGGAACTGCTCTTGCCGGAGGAAGTGATCGCTCGGGATCGGTGAGCGAATAAATCCCCACAAACAGCGGCGGGCGAGCAATGACGCGATGATATTGTTCGATTCGATGTGCCACGAAGCCAGCCCCTCAACGGTTCTGCGACCCCGCCACGGGGTCGAATGAGGATGTGTTGTTTGCGAACCGGCGGTGTCGCCGCGCTCAACCGCCGGCTAAACGCTGCAACTCCTACCGGGGTTAAAGATTCGTTGATCCCAATTCTTACCAGTCCCCAGCAACTAGCCCCCCGCCCCTCCACCCCAAGTTCTCTTTGCATTGGGCGGGGGGACGGTTAAACTAATCGGCATGGCTTGATGGATTTCCTGCGCGCCCACGCGCCGAGCCAGCCGCAGTCCTACCTACCATCCCGCCGATCATCAATCGCCTGCCTGCCATGATTCATGCCGCATTACGAATGACGCTGCTGTGGGGCGCGCTGCTCGCCGCGCCCTTGGCGGCGGAGGAATATGTGGCGATCGAAGTCGATCCGCCGCAACTCCAGTTGGTGGCGCCCGAAGGCGGCTGGTCGCTGCTGGTTTCGGGCCGCACCGCCGATGGCCGCGTGGTCGATCTCACGCACCAGGCAACGTATCGCTCGCTGGCTGGCGACGTCGCTTCGGTAACCGAGCGGGGCTTTGTGCAGGGCTTGAACAACGGCAGCGGCGCCATCGAGGTGTTTGCCGCGGGGCAAAAGGTGGAAGTCCCCTTGGTGGTAACCGCCGCGGGCCAACAGCGCGCGCTGCATTTTGGCAACGATATTATCCCCATTCTCAGCCGCTACGGTTGCAATAGTTCTGGCTGCCACGGCAAGGCCGAGGGCCAGAACGGGTTCAAGCTTTCGGTGTTTGGCTTTGATCCAGACGCCGATTACGATTCGCTGACGAAAGAGGCCCGCGGGCGGCGCGTGTTTCCGGCGGCGGCCGAACGGAGCTTGCTGCTGCTTAAGGCGGCCGGGTTGTCGCCGCATGGCGGCGGCACGCGGATCGCCCCCGATACCCACGCCTATCGCACGTTGCTGGCTTGGATTGCCGCGGGCTGCCAGGCGGGAGCTGACGATTCGCCCACGGTGACGGCCGTGCGGCTGACGCCGCAACAACGAGTCCTCAGCCTGGAAGCGACGCAGCAGCTGCGCGTGGTCGCCACCTTCAGCGACGGCCATGAAGAAGACGTTACGGCCTTGAGCCAGTTCCAGTCGAACCACGAAGGTTTGGCGACCGTGAACGAGCTTGGCCTGGTGCGCGCCGGCGATACGCCGGGCCAGGTGGCCGTGATGGCCAGCTACATGGGGGCCGTGGACGTTTTCCAAACCTTGATTCCGCGCAACGAAGCTTTGACGGCCTGGCCCGAAATCCCCGAGTACAACCAGATCGATACGCTCGTGCATCAGCGGCTCAAGCAGTTGCAAATCTTGCCTTCGGCCGAAGCCGACGACGCCGAGTATTTGCGGCGCGTGTACCTCGACCTGACCGGCACGCTCCCCACGGTCGCCGCCGCGCGAGCCTTTTTGGCCGACACCGCCGCCGACAAGCGGACCCGACTGGTGGACCAACTTTTACAGAGCCCCGAGTTTGCCGACCTGTGGGCACTGCTGTGGTCGGACCTGTTGCGCGTGGATACGCAAACGCTAGGGCACCGCAACGCTTACGCCTATTACCGCTGGATTCGGGAGAGCTTTGCGGCCAACAAGCCGCTCGATCAATTTGCCCGCGAGTTGCTCACGGCGGAAGGTCCGCTGGAAGCGGCGCCCCAGGGCCATTTTTACTCGGTGGTGAAGAAGCCGGGCGAGGTGGCCAGCACGCTGTCGCAAGTGTTGCTGGGCGTGCGGATTGCCTGCGCGGAATGCCACCATCACCCGTTCGACCGCTGGACGCAGCACGACTATTACGGCATGCAGGGCTACTTCACGCAGCTGCGCACCAAAAACACTGCCACGCCGGCCCTGTTTGCGCAGGGCAAGCCGAACGTGCGGCATCCGCGAACCGGGGAAGTGGTGCCGCCCCATCCGTTGGGCGCACCCATTCCCAGCGAAGAAGCGACGGAAGACAGCGTTAAGCCTGAGGCCCAGCCGGCGGCCGTCCAGGATGCAGGCGACCTTCGCCCCGAGTTGGCCGACTGGTTGGTTTCGCCGAACAACGACTGGTTTGCCCGCAACATGGCCAACCGTGTTTGGGCGCGGATGCTGGGGCGCGGCCTGGTCGAACCGGTGGACGACTTCCGCCAGACGAATCCGGCCACGAACCCTGAGTTGCTTGACGCGCTGGCCCGCGTGCTTACCGAAAACAACTACGACCTGAGGGCACTGATTCGCACGATCGCGGCCTCGCGCACGTATCAGCTATCGTCGCGCCCCACCCCCACCAACGCCGGCGACGAGCAGAATTACTCGCGGGCTCTGTTCAAACGAATGGATGCCGAGGTGCTGCTGGACGCGGTTTGCCAGGTAGCGGGGGTGCCGGAAAAGTTTGAAGGCGTGCCCTCGGGCGCCCGGGCCGTGCAACTGTGGGACAACCGCGTGCCGCACTACTTCCTCAAGGTGTTTGGCCGTCCGCAGCGTGAAACGGCCTGCGAGTGCGAGCGGAATGCGGAAGCCAGCATTGCCCAAGTGTTGCACCTGATGAATTCGCCGCAAATTCAAGCCAAGATCGCCCACGCCGGCGGCCGCGTGGCCGAATTGGTGCGGACCATCGACAGCGACGCCGACCTGATTGAAGAAATGTATCTGCTGGTGTTTGCCCGCTATCCCACGGCGGAAGAGCGGCAAACGGCCCTCGACCATTTTTCCCAGGCCAGTCAAGCTTCCCAGGCCAGTCAAGCTTCGCAGGCATCGCAGGTGTCGCAAGCTTCGCGCGCCGCGCGGCAAACCGCGGCCGAAGATTTGATGTGGAGCATGTTGAACAGCCTGGAGTTTGTGTTCAATCATTGACGCGCATGAAAGGCCCCCGGGGCCGGCGCTCCGTTTTATTCGCATCTACAACGCTATTCTCCTCCCCAAGGAATGACCCGCCATGACCAACGCCCGCTATTGCGATGGAGTTTCGCGACGCAGCTTTTTGCGCGTGGGCACGGCGGGCGTGTTCGGGTGCGGTCTCACGCTGCCCGGCTTGCTGGCGGCCGAAGCCAACGCCGCGCGGGGCTCCAAGGACCAGGTTTCGGTGATTTACCTGTTCCTCAAGGGCGGCCTGAGCACCATCGACACCTTCGACCTCAAGCCGGGCGCTCCCAGCGAATTTCGCGGCGACTTCCAAGGCATTGCCACCAATGTGCCTGGCATTCAGGTGGCGGAGCATTTGCCGCTGATCGCCAAGGAAATGGACAAGTTCTCGCTGATTCGCTCGTTTGCGCACGGCAACAGCAACCACGGTCAGGCCGACCACTACATGCTGACGGGCTACCTGCCCCGGGCCGGGTTCAACGCGGGGCTAACACCCAACAATCAGTGGCCGGCCCACGGTTCGATCATTGCCCGCAAGCTGGGTCCGCGATTGGGTGATTCCTCGGCGGGGGCGGTTCCGCCTTATGTGTGCGTACCCAAGATGCACCCCAGCAGCGGCTCGGCCTATCTGGGCCCCGCGGCTTCGCCGTTTGTGATCGAAGCCGACCCCAGCGCGCCGGGCTTCAGCGTGCCCGACCTGGTTCCGCCGCTGGTGCTGGAGGCCGACCGGCTCGACGCGCGGCGGTCGCTGCTGGGCAAGGTCGATCGCTTCCAGCAAGCGGCCGAACGCGACGCCAATCAGTCGGCGCGCACGGTGAGCGTGTTCCGCGAGAAGGCGTTTGCGATGATGACTTCGCCCCAGGCCAAGGCGGCCTTCGACATCGCGGCCGAGTCCGAAAAAGTGCGCGACCGCTATGGCCGCAATACGCTGGGGCAAAGCTGCCTGATGGCCCGGCGGTTGGTGGAGGCGGGCGTGCGGTGCGTGACGATCGACCACTCCAACTGGGACACGCACGACAACAACTTCAACATTCTCAAGAACGAACTGCTGCCGTCGCTCAACGCTGGCATGTCGGCCCTGTTTGCCGATCTGGCCGAGCGCGGCCTGCTCCAGCGAACCTTGGTGGTGGTCACCGGCGAATTTGGCCGCACCCCGCGGATCAACAAGAACGCCGGCCGCGACCACTGGGGACCTTCGTTCACCGTGATGCTCGGCGGCGGCGGCGTGAAGGGGGGCCGAGTGATCGGGGCTTCCGACGAGCGGGCGGAACGGCCCGCCACCGAGCCGCATGGCCCCGAGGACCTGGCCGCCACGATGTACCAGCTGTTGGGCATCAACTACAATGAAGAGTTCCACACGCCCGAGGGCCGTCCCATGAAGATCGTGAACGACGGCAAAGTGATTTGGGACTTGCTTTAAAACGGCGGCTTCCCACTTGGGTCGCAGGCCGTTCCCGTTCGCTCGCCCTTATGTTCCTGGACCGTTTGCCATGCACTTCCAACTTGCCCGACTCTGTGTGCCGACCGACTTTAGCGATGCCGCGGAAAACGCGTTGCAATACGGAGTCACCCTCGCCGAAGCGCTCTCCTTGGAACTGCACGTGTTGCATGTGCTGCAAGATATCGGCGAGTTGATCGTCCACCCCGACTTCACCGCCCACGGCGAAACAGCCCGTGCCTACTTTAATGAATTGCAGCGCAAAGAAGGCGCGGAACTTCTGGACGACGGCGCCCAAACCTTCTTGCGACAATTGGAACAAGGCGCGGATGAACAGTTTCAGCAGGTTTCTCTCGGCGAACGCCTGGAAAAGCTGGGCTACATCAAGGCGGTGCGGTACGGCAACCCGGTGGAAGAAATCTGCCGCTACGCCACCAACAACAAGATCGATCTGCTGGTGCTCGGCACCCACGGCCGGACAGGCTTGAAGCGGATGCTGCTGGGCAGCGTGGCTGAACGGGTGGTTCGCGCCGCGCCGTGTCCCGTGCTCACGGTTCGCGATCATCAACCGCACGATGTGCTGCACCGCGATTGAAAAGCGACCCCGCCTTGACTCGTTTGCCCACGGTCGGACCTTGGCCCCTCAATACCGTCCAGCGGGTCGATTGCCTGGAGTTTCTGCGACAACTGCCCGACGGCTCCGTCGATCTGGCCCTCGCCGATCCTCCCTATAACCTGGCCAAGGGCGGCAACTGGAGCTGGGATAATTCCGTTACCCTGCCCGGCTTTGGCGGCGCCTGGCAAAAAGCGATGCCAGCCTGGGACAATCTCCCCTTGGGCGAGTATTTCGCCTTTACCCTCGCCTGGCTCGGCGAGCTCAAGCGGATCGTGCGGCCGACCGGTTCGCTGTGGATCCACGGCACTTACCACAACGCCGGCCTGCTCAACGTGGCCCTGCAAGCCCTCGAAATCGAGATCATTAACGAGGTCGTCTGGTACAAACGCAACAGCTTTCCCAACCTTTCGGGCCGGCGCTTGACCGCCAGCCACGAAACCATTCTCTGGGCCCACACCGGGGGCAAGCAGCGCAAGTATCGCTTCAACTACACTGCCGCGCGCGAGCTGGAATGCCCCGAAGACGCACTCAAAACCTCAGGCAAGCAACTCCGCACGGTGTGGGATATTCCCAACAACAAGACCAGGCTCGAACTTCGGCACGGCAAGCACCCCACTCAAAAGCCGCTGCGGCTCATCCAACGCATGCTCGACATCTCCGCCGCGCCGGGCAATACGGTGCTGATTCCCTTCGCCGGGGCCGGTTCGGAGTGCGTGGCCGCGCGGCAATTTGGAGCACGCTTTTTGGCGTGCGAGTTGGAAGGAGAATACGTGGAAATTGCCCGACGAAGATTGGCCGAGCTTGATGAAGCGACCTGCGACTGGGCGCGAGGCAAGGTGATAGCTGGTGAAAAGCCAACAGCAGTATCGCCGGATCGTTCGCCGCGCAGTCAGGCAAAGCCACCGAGAGATCAGCCAGGCTCGCGGCGGGCTGTGCCTTCGCTGCTCAAATGGACCGGCAGCAAACGCTCGCAAGCGGCCGCCATTGCCGAACAAATTCCGCCGCATGGGCGGTATCTCGAGCCGTTCCTGGGGGGCGGGGCGATGCTGTACCTGGCGGGCCAGCCTGGTTCGCTGGCCAGCGACCTGTACCTGCCGCTGATCGAGTTGTGGCGACTGGTGCAGGCAACGCCCGAACAGGTGATCGCCGACTATCGCGGCCAATGGCAGCAATTGCGGCAGGAGCTGTTGCGGCTCGAGGGGCGCGTCTCGGCAGGAGAGTCGCTGCCGCGCTATTTTTACGAGGTTCGCGAGCGGTTCAATCGCGAACCGAACCCGCTCGACCTCAACTTTTTGATGCGGACCTGCGTCAACGGCATCGTGCGTTTCAACGCCCAGGGGCAGTTCAACAATTCGTTCCATCTTTCGCGGCGGGGGATGGAGCCTGACCGGTTCGCGAACGTCGTGGCCGCCTGGCATGCGCGGTTGCAGGGCGTGGAACTGCTTTGTCAAGATTATGAAGTCACGCTGGCCGCCGCGGAGCGAGGGGATTTTGTGTACCTCGATCCGCCCTACGCCAACAACCAGCAGCGGTACACGGCCAATCTCGACCTCGACCGTTTTTTTGCGAATTTGGAACAGCTCAATCGCCGCGGCGTGCATTGGGCGCTCTCGTTCGACGGTCGCCGGGGCGAGCAGAACTTGACCCACGCCGTACCGCCGGAGCTGTTCCAGCGGCAACTGTTGCTCGCCAGTGGAAACTCCGCGGTGCATAAGGTGCTCAACGGCCCGATCGAGGCCGTGCAGGAATCGCTGTATTTGAATTACGGGTAGGCAAGTCTGGCTGAGACTGGCCTGAACGGAGCAGCTGGCAGCGAACCCGCGCCGTTATTGGCTGCCCGAGGGGGCAGCGGAACGCGGCGGGGCTGAATTGGGGGCTGAGTTGGGGGAGCGGCGAGGGGAGGCGGCAAAATCGTTTCAAGTTGCAAACTCCCCCTGGTCGAAAAAGACAACGGCGAGCCGCGTAAGTGGGGGCACCGGGTGTCTTCCCTCCCCTTGAGCCCGTGGGCTTACTCGGGTTCAGCCCAAACGGTGACTTCGTCGCCGCCACGTAGTTCCACATGAATGATGTTGGGGTGGCAGCAGACGGGGCAATCTTCCACGTACTCCTGTTCGTCGCCAGCGGAGAAGTCGATCGGAACGACGATTTCTTCGCCGCAGGCGTTGCAAATGTAGCTGGATTCGTCCTGCATGCTGAGGGTTCTCTCGGGGGGGGCGGGGGACAACTGGGAGGTTGGCGTGGCTGAGGGGGGAAGTTTGCGCCGTGCAGCCCCCCGCTTGGCAGGTGGTCGAAGAAGCTTCGCGAAGAAAGTAGGACCGGCTTTCGAGACCTTGGCCCACCCACCGGGTTTAAAGTAGATGGGGGGTGGCGTCATGATAGCGAAGGGGGACGTAATCGGCGCATGGGGTTTTTATCCGCCCCACGCCCAGTTTCACTGGCTGTTAGCGCCGCAAATGAATAGAATGTACCGATGTGGCGGCCCGCGCGCTGCACCTACCCTGCCCCGCATCCTGCGCCACCAGGAGCCTGCCTGCCCTATGTCACACGCTCATCGTTCCTCTGGACAAGCTTTCGCCAGGCAACCGCGGCCCCGTTATGGTGCTTGCGTTGCGCGCTCCGGTATTTCGTGGGTGCTGATGTTGGGTGTGCTGGCCGTACTGGGCGCCGGCGTGGGGGCGGGCCTGTACTATCTTCAGCCCACGGCTCAGCAGGAAAGCTCACCTTTTGAGTTTGAGGTGAAGCGCAGCACGTTTGTGTATGAGACCAGCGAGCGCGGCCAGCTGGAGAGTTCGCGGAATGTGGAAGTGCGCTGCCAGGTAGCCAACCGGGGTAGCTCGGGAACGGCCATTTTGGAGATTGTGCCCGAGGGCACCTTTGTGCAAGAAGGCGACATTCTGGCCAAGCTCGACGACTCGGCATTGCAGGCCGAAGTGCAGCAGCAGCAGATCATTTGCAATACGTCGGGCGCCGCGGTCACGCAGGCCAAGAACGTGTATGAAACCTCGATGATTGCCCGGCTGGAATATCTCGAAGGCACCTTCAAGCAAGAAGAGCAGCTCATTCTCAACGAAATGCTGGTGGCCGAGGAGAACCTTCGCCGCGCTCAGCAGTTTGCCAAATACAGCCGCCGCCTGGCGGGCAAGGGATACCTGTCGCCGCTGCAGCTCGATGCCGACGAGTTCGCGGTGGACAAAGCCCGCAACGAGATGGAATCGGCCCAAACCAAGTTGCGGGTGCTGCGCGATTTCAACAAAGAGAAGATGATCAAGCAGCTCGATAGCGACATGAACATTGCGAAGGCCAACTTGGATTCGGCCGAAAAAACCTACGCCCTGGATCTGGCCAAGCTGCAACTTACCAAAGATCAGATCGCGGCCTGCGTGGTGCGCGCCCCGGCCCCGGGCGAAGTGGTATACGCCAACGATCGCGGTGGCCGCGATTCCGAGCCCGACATTATTGAAGGGGCCCTGGTTCGCGAGCGCCAGGTGATGTTCCGCCTGCCCGACACGCAGCACATGCAGGTCAAAACCAAGGTCAACGAGTCGCGGGTGGGGTTGGTTTCGGAAGGCATGCCCGCCCGAATTCGGTTGGACAGCAGCTGGGGCGAGGTGCTAGAAGGCCGGGTTACCCGGGTGGAAAGCTATCCGATCGCCACGCGCTGGTCGGCGTCGAACGTGAAAGACTACGCGGCCTATGTGGAGGTGACTTCGCCGGTGGCCAACATGCGGCCCGGCCTGGCGGCCCAGGTGACCATTTTGATCGAAGAACGCCCCGACGCGCTGATGGTGCCGGTGCAAGCGGTGATGGAACATGGCAAGCGTCACTTTTGCCTGATTTCGCAAAAGGGCGAGCGCCGGCTCATGCCGGTCAAAATTGGGTCGAGCAACGACAAGTTCGTGGTGGTGGAAGAAGGCATTAGCGAAGGCGACGTGGTGCTGCAGAACCCGCACCAATTCATCAACGAAACCGACTTGCCCAAGGCGCCCAAGACCGAGGCGCTGGTGGACCAACGCTGGGGAAGTCCGGCGGGTCGGGCGCAACTGGCCGTGGACCGTTCTCCGAGCAGTCGGGCCAGCGGTTTGTCGGAGCCGCGTAATCTCGCTCCGGCCACGGGCAATTCGCCCCGGGCGGCGAATGCCCAGGCCGCCGATTCACCGCGAGGCAAGCCCACGCTTGACCAACCCTCGGCCCGAGTGGCTCGCGACGAAACCACGGGCGGATGAACCTGCTCTCTGGGGGGGGCTGCCCTCGACGCGAACTTGCGCGATCCTTTGATCGGGGGGTGATTCGGTCCCGCGCTATCTCCAACCTCCACTCCCCACCAATTTGCCTCTCGAAAGACTTGCCGTCACTGTGCCGCGTGGGCCGCGCCCGGCAAAGCACCACTGCTCGGCTCATTCCACTTCCATCCTCCATTCGCTCGCCTGCCAATGACGCTGGCCGCCCGCATTGTCAACCTGCAAAAACGCTACGAGCTAGGCGGAGAGACGGTGTACGCCTTGCGGGGCGTGAGCTTTGACGTGCCCGAGGGGGATTACATTGCGATCATGGGTCCTTCGGGGTCGGGCAAATCGACGCTGCTCAATTTGCTGGGCTGTTTGGATCGGCCCACCGATGGCAGTTTTTTCCTGGGTCCTGACGACGTGGCCCAGCTCGATGACGACCGCCTGTCTGAGATTCGGGCCGGCCGGATCGGGTTTGTGTTTCAGTCTTACAACTTGATTCCGCAACTGACCGTGGTGGAGAATATTGAAGTTCCCCTTTACTACCGCGGCACGATTACCAGCGCCGATCGCCAACGCTGCCTGGACCTGGCCAACCTGGTCGGTTTGGGGGAACGGCTGGGCCACCGGCCCATGCAGCTTTCGGGCGGTCAGCAGCAGCGAGCCGCGATTGCCCGCAGCCTGGTGAACGATCCGTACTTTATGTTGGCCGATGAGCCGACGGGCAATCTCGATTCGGTAACCACGGAGAGTATTCTGCAACTACTGGCCGACCTGAACAGCCGGGGCAAGACGATCATTATGGTCACTCACGAAGACGATGTGGCTGCCCGAGCCCGGCGGGTGATTCGTTTGCGAGACGGCCTGATTCAATCGGATGAGCGGCTGCGATGATGGGAAACTTCTTCCGCCCCTGGATCCTCGGCGTCAAGAGCCTGCTCTTGCACCCGCTACGGTCGCTGCTCACGATTCTGGGCATCTTTGTGGGCGTTTCGAGCGTGATCTGGCTGCTGGCCATTGGCGAAGGCATCAGCATCAAGGCCCAGGAGCAAATCGCCAGCCTGGGCGCCGAGAATATCATTGTGCGCACCGTCAAGCCGTCGGCCGAAAGCACCGGCCAGGTAAGCGGCGCGCCAACCTACGGCATTACTCGCGCCGATTACGACCGCCTGGTGCAAACCATCCCCACCATTCGCGAGGCCATCCAGATTCGCGAACTGCGGGCCAACATGGCCGCCGGCCCCCGCTCGCTCGAAGGCAGGTTGGTGGGCTGCACGGCCGGCTATGCGGACGTGCTAAGGCTCGAAGCGGCCCGAGGACACTTCCTCACCCCGGCCGAGGTCGAAGGCAAGAATCCTGTGTGCGTGCTCGGCGCCGAAATTGCCCGGCGGCTGTTTCCCTTCGACGACCCCATTGGCCAAACCATCCGCGCCGAAGAGCATTATTTTGTGGTGGTGGGCGTGATGAAGTCGCGTTCGCCCTCGGCGGGCGTCGGCGGTTCGCTCTCGGCCCAGGAGTTCGATCGCGATGTTTACGTGCCGATCGAAACCCTGTGGGCGCGCATCGGCGAGTTCGTGGTGCAATCGCAGGCAGGCTCTTTCAGCTTTGAAGTCGTGGAGCTCAGCCAGATCACGCTGCGGATCGACAACATCGAACACGTGACCGAAACGGCCGACCTGGTCAAGCAAACCATGGCCAAGTATCACCGCTGGGACGACTACGCCGTGGTGGTTCCCAAAGAACTGCTCGAACAGGCGAAGACCACCAAAATGCTGTTCATGGCCTTCATGGGCCTGATGGCCGCCATCTCGCTGATTGTCGGCGGCATTGGCATCATGAATATCATGCTGGCCACGGTCACCGAGCGCACGCGCGAGATCGGCATTCGCCGGGCCCTGGGCGCGAAAAAACGCGACATCATTCGCCAGTTTTTGATCGAAACCATCGTGCTTTCGGCGGCCGGCGGCCTGACCGGCATTCTCGGCGGTTTGCTCTGCCAGCCCTTCATTCGTTTCGTGCGGTGGCTGCTGGAACGCAGCATTCCCGATGTGATGCAGAGCCTGCCCGACGTAATGAAAAGCGTGGAACCGGTGCTGGTGGGCTGGTCGATTCCGCTGGCCCTGGCGATCAGCCTGCTGATCGGGATTGCGTTCGGCGTGTACCCGGCGCGGCGGGCGGCGAATATGCACCCGGTGGAAGCGCTGCGGCACGAGTAACCTCCCATTGCGTTGGCAAGCCTGGCAAACCCTCACGATTCACTTCGCTGCATTCGGCCGGCTGGGAGAGTACAATCGCTCCCACATGGGAACGGTTTCAACGCCGTCTTTGCACTAGTGAGTTCTCTCCGTTTGATGGATGCCGCGCATGCAACTTCTTATCAAGACATCTCTGGTCGCCGCATTGCTGCTTGTGCCACATGTGAAGCTTGGCATTGCGGCGGAGCCCCCAGCGGATGTAGCCATTCTCAACCTGCCTGGTACCGGCGGCGATCCAGCCAAAATTGACTACGCCATCCTGCCTCGCCTGGAGGGCGCGCACGGCGTCGTCAGCGGAGCCGTGCTCGACCCGGCCAATGCATCGCTGGCCAAGTTCGATATGCATCATTTGAAGTTCAAGCTGCACAATTACCTGCTGCGCCACGATGGCCGGTTCTGGTGCATTTGGAGCGAAGGGCCGCCGATTGAAGATGAGCCCACGCAAGAAGTCCGCTACGCCACCAGCCTGGACGGGCTCACCTGGAGCGAATCGAAAACCGTGACCGGCGTGCCCGAGGCGCCCTATGGGTTCATTGCCCGAGGGCTGTGGGTTCGCGACGGCGAGTTGCTCGCCCTGGCCGCCAGCTACAAGGGCAAAGGCGCCTTCGGGGCCGATAAAGAACTCGAACTCAGAGCCTACGCGTGGGATCCTGCGCTCGCTGCCTGGCGTTTCAAGCAAAAGGTGTACGACAACGCGATCAACAATTTCCCGCCCGACCGGCTCCCCTCGGGCGATTGGATCATGACCCGCCGCGACGCTCGGTTTAACGTCACCATGCTGATCGGCGGCCAGAAGGCTTTGGATGACTGGCAGGCGTTTCCCGTCGTCGAGCGTGGGCAGGTGCCCGGCTTCAGTCCCGATGAACCGATCGTTTGGACGCTGCCCAACAGCACGCTGCAGGGCCTGTTCCGCGACAATGGCGGTTCGCAACGGCTGTTCCATTCGACCAGCACCGATGGCGGACGCTCTTGGAGCCTGCCGCGGCGAACCAACTTCCCCAATTCGTCCAGCAAGCTATTCGCGATCCCAACGAGTGGCGGCGACTGGGCACTCTGTTCCAACGCCAATCCCAAGCTAGGCCGCCGCGAACTGCATCTCTCCCTTTCTGGCAACGGGAAAACTTTCAACCGCATGGCGCTGCTCAACGTGCCCACCCCGCCCGCGGACGAACGCCTGGGCCAATTGCAACTGAAGCTCCGCGCCGGCATCGCCTCGCTGCAATACCCTCACCTGCTGGAGCACGAAGGCCAGCTCTATGTGGCGTTCTCGCGAGGGAAGAAACAAATTGAGGTGCTGCGGGTGCCGATGGCGGAGCTGAAGGGGTTGTAAGAACGCCGCGACTCCATTGCCCTTCACGAGAAGCTCTTTCGCAGCTCGTCGATCACTTCGCGATCGGCCGCGGAGCGACCTTGCAGCACGTCGCCCATCGCATCCAGTGGCCAAAGAAATCGCAGCGCGGATCGGAACGCGCCCTCACTCCCTGCGCCGACGAACCACTCCGTTTCGCGCTCCAGCGACCAAATCAACAGCCCAAACTCAGCGCCGGCAAATCGGTACTGCATGCGGGCCGGCCAGCGCTCGGTGATGAGCTCTGGCAGACAATTTGCCTGGAGGATGCGCAGGGCGGAAGGCGACAGGCGGGCGTTGTACGACTGCGCGAACCAGGGTTGCTGCACCACGCGGCAGAAATCCCACACGCCTGCATAAATAAAGGCGGAAAAGGTTGCGGCGCACGTCCTCCATTCCCGCGGGCCGTCTTTCGCGTACTCCAGAACGGGCGGATCAGCGGAGCTGTCGAGCAACACAGCCCAAGTGCAAACCTGCTGCGCGTCGCCCCCAATCGGCAGCAATCGCTGCTCTCCCCACGGCAGCACGGTGAAGTCGCGGATGGCCGTCCAATGGCCGCCGTTGCTGTGCTGGGCAAGCGTCTCCGTCGCATGTTCCGCTAGATACCATTCGCGAACCGCGTCTGGAAGCAAGTAGCCTAGGCGTTGCTCGACCTCGCGCAATTCGCTCGGCGCGGTGGGCGAGTTGTGCGGCGTGCTTCCCAGCAAGCGATAAGCTGCTTCGTGAAATTCCATCGTGCATGCTCCAATGGTTGCCGGCCGATGCCTTCGTAAAGGCAGAAACTCCCTGGCTGGCCTGTTCGCAATTTGCACCCCAACCGTCGAATTCCCACCCCGTTTGGATTACCATCGTTAGTATCGCACATTCACTGTTCTGGCGTTCGGCAAGTAGCGTGATTTTCTTCGGGGGCGCTTGCCGGGCATGGTTTGCAAAGGGTTCCTGTATGCTATTTCGTTCTGCCCTGGCTGCCTTGGCCGTGGCGACTGCGTCTGTTTCTCTGGGCGCTTCGCCCGCGACGGCTCAAGACGCCCCCGAACAGTCGTACGACGTGGTCGTCTACGGCGGCACTTCGGCCGGCGTGATCGCGGCGGTGCAGGCCAAAAAGTTGGGCAAGTCGGCCATCATCGTTGGCCCCGATAAACATCTGGGCGGTCTGACCAGTGGAGGGCTCGGCTTTACCGACACCGGCAACAAGGCCGTGATCGGCGGCCTGGCGCGCGACTTCTACCACCGCGTGTACCAGCACTATCAAACGCCGGAAGCCTGGCGTTGGCAGCCGCGCGAAAAGTACGGCAACGTGGGCCAAGGCACGCCTGCCCTCGATGGCGAGAACCGCACCATGTGGATCTTCGAGCCGCACGTGGCCGAGCGCGTGTACGAAGACCTGGTGGCCGAGTACAAGATCCCCGTCCATCGCGATCGCTGGCTCGATCGCGAGCAAGGCGTGGCCAAGCAAGATGGCCGCATCACCAGCATCACCATGCTCAGCGGCGAAAAGTACGCCGGCAAAATGTTCATCGACGCCACCTACGAAGGCGACCTGCTGGCCGCCGCCGGCGTGGACTACATGGTGGGCCGCGAGGCCCGGAGCGAGTACGACGAAGAATGGAACGGCGTGCAAACCGGCGTGCTGCATCATCGCCATCACTTCGGCGCGGTGAAGAAGCCGATCGATCCCTACGTGACGCCGGGCGATCCCAAAAGCGGCGTGCTGCCCCGGATCAGCACCGAACCGCCGGGCGAATACGGCTCGGCCGACAAGAAGGTCCAGGCGTACTGCTTCCGCATGTGCCTTACCAAACACGAGCCCAACCGGGTGCCCTTCCCCCGGCCCGCAGGCTACGACGCCCGGCAGTATGAGCTCTTGCTGCGGATCTTCGACGCCGGTTGGCGCGAAACCTTCGACAAGTTCGACCCGATCCCCAACTACAAAACCGACACCAACAACCACGGCCCCTTCAGCACCGACAACATCGGCTACAACTACGATTACCCCGACGCCTCGTACGAGCGGCGGCAAGAAATCTTCAACGAGCACCGCACTTACCAGCAGGGCTGGTTGTACTTCATCGCCAACGATCCGCGCGTGCCTGAGGACGTGCGGAGCAAGATGGCCCAGTGGGGGTTGGCCAAAGACGAGTTCACCGATCACGGCAACTGGCCGCACCAAATGTACATTCGCGAAGCCCGGCGGATGAAGGGCAAGTACGTGATGACCGAGAACGAACTGGTCAAGCGGCGGCCCACGCCCGAATCCATCGGCATGGGCTCGTACTCGATCGACTCGCACAACATCCAGCGGTACATCACGCCGGAAGGTCATGTGCAAAACGAAGGCGACATTGGCGTTTCGACCCGTGGTCCCTACCAGATTTCGCTCGGCTCCATCCTGCCCCAGGCCAAGCAGTGCGAGAACCTGCTGGTGCCGGTTTGTGTTTCCAGCACGCATATCGCCTTTGGTTCTATCCGCATGGAACCGGTGTTCATGATCCTCGGCCAGTCGGCCGCCACCGTGGCCGCCATGGCCATCGATCGTAATATTCCCGTGCAAGAAGTCAGCTATAAGAACCTCCGGCCCCAGTTGCTGAAAGACGGCCAGGTGCTGGAATATGCGGGCGGAACTTCCGGCCGCGGCGGCGTCTCGCCCGAAAAACTGGCAGGCATCGTCGTCGATGATCGCAGCGCCAAGCTGGAGGGCAACTGGGAGAGCAGCACCGCGGCAGGCAACTGGGTCGGGCAGAGCTATCGTCACGACGGCAACGTCAAGGAGAAGAAATCACAGGCCCGATTTGAAGCCAAGCTTCCCCAGGCCGGCCGGTACGAAGTGCGGCTGGCCTACACGCCCAACCCCAATCGGGCTTCCAACGTGGAAGTGGTTGTGGCCCACGCGGGCGGAGAATCGACCGTAACGGTGGACCAGCGGAAGAAGCCGGCCATCGATGAGCTATTTGTGTCGCTGGGCGAGTTCGATTTTGCCGACGGCCAACCGGCCGCGGTGACCATCACCAATCGCCAGGCCAACGGTCACGTGATTGCCGACGCCGTGCAGTGGCTTCCCAAGTAGGCCTATTCTGCAAGCCCCCTGCGTTTTCGCTACTACTCCAAACGGCCCGTGACGGCGCGGGTTCGTTGCGACTGCCCGTTGATCAGGTCGCGGTCGGCGACCGGCCAACTACAGGGCGTGCGGTGAGTTGGCGATGGTTAGTTCCGACCGTTGCGCGAGCCATGCGGCAAGTTGGGGAACGAGATGAGCCCCGGGTGGTTCACTGCGGAGAACGGCGAGCTTGCTTTGCGATACGGCTTCGCGGAGCGAGTCGAACCAGCTTGCCAGGTTGGCGAGCAAGGCTGCTTGTTCGGCGGGCGGTAGTTCGCGGCGGAGCAGTTGCACTTCTTGCTTGGCGCGGCGGCGTTCCAAGGAGACGAGATGGCCGTTTTCGGCTTTGACCAGCAGCCCTTGCAGGTAGGCTCGCCGCAGTTGGCCTTGCGAATTGAAGTGATAGACATCGTCGGGCGAGAAGTAAAAGCTCCAGCCGCCGTTGGCGCGATGGCCGAGGACGATGGGCGTGGTTTGCGAAGGGACGGCGACTTCTGCCCTAGCCGCCAACGAGCGGGCTTCGGCCATCAGGTCTTCGCGATCATGTTCTTCACGGGCCATCGCCAACAGGCTCCGTTGATCCCAATAATAGGCCACCAGCGACAACAGACTGAGCCATGGCAGCAAGAAGCGTTCGAGCATAAAAGTTACCCGGCCGATCCTTGTTTATCCGCGGCAGCCGCGGCTTCCGGTTCCACCAGTTTCGCCACAAACCGCGGATGGATGGAATCGCCAACCAGGGCCACGCCGCGCACGTCCCAGCCCTGGCCGATCAGGCTGAGCTCCAAGGTGGTTGTGGCCTGCCACGGTGTGGGCCGCGAGAGTCCGAGGGTTCCTAAACCGCCAATTCGCAATGCGTTGCGGCGGGTGAACCGATCGCAAACGTGGGAGCCGGCAGGCGTGAGGATATCGAGCATGGGGGGAGGGCGTGCCTTGGGGGGGAGGGGTTGCCAGGGTGGGCGCGGCGGGCCAATTGGGTGAAGGCGTAACCTGCGCAACCCGCAAACCATCGGATCAACAGCCGTTGATTGTAAGCGGAAATGCGTGAGGCCGAAATGCTAAATGGGGCGGGCCTCGGCGGCGGCCTGCCCCTTCCCGGCTCAAATGGTTTTGGCAGGGGGGGCCACCCGGCAGGATTCGCAAAGCTATCCTTCCAGCGCGGAGAACTGTGCTGACGTGTATTTTCCGCACAGGCAGAATCTAACGTGGCGTTCTGGGCGAGCCGCGGAAACTTTGCCGACAACTACATTGGTTGAGATTCCAGCGACGTCCGTGATTGAGGAAGACACAACGTGGTGCATCGAACACGGCAAGAGCCTGCCTTTGTGGTTTGGTCGGAGGCAGGCACGGGCGATGATCAAGACCTTTGGCGGTTTGTTGTCAAAACGCTCGCCGGCCGTTGCGTGCTGGAAGTGGCGGACCACGAGCCTGAGGTGCGGGGCGAACGGCTGGAACTGCTCGCGGCAGTTCGCGCGCTGGAAGCCCTGGAACGCCCCAGCCAGGTAATGTTGGTCACCCCCAGCCGGTATGTGCGGCGCGGCGTGAGCTATGGGCTGGAAAGCTGGCGGCGGAACGGCTGGCGATGGGAGTCGTACGGTCAGCTGGTGCCGGTCAAAAACATTGACCTTTGGCAGCGGCTCGATCGGGCCTTGGTCATTCACCAGGTACGGTGCGGCAGCACCAGGCTGGTGCTTCGCCAAGAAGAGCTGACCCCCGTGCCGGAAATGGCAACGGCCACGGCGGAAACCCGCCGCGAGCCGCGGCTTTCGGATCGGGTTCGCAACGCCTACGGCAGGCTTCGCCATCACGCCGGCAATGGCGTTCCGGCTCCACATTGCCACTTTACCAAGCCCCGCTAAATCGCGCCCCCCACGCTCCGCCCCCCGCCGCGGATGGACGGGTTGCCGCGCCAGACGGCCCGTCCCCGCCCACAAGAAAGCAAAAAGTCTCTCGGCTCGCCCACCCTGACGGGTCCCGCCTGAATTGGTGGTCGCAAGTCATTTTCTAGATGAAGTTTATGGCTTTGCGTTCGTTTGGGATCGAGCCTCGGCCCCTGGACGAACGTCGTTTAACTTTACACAATCGGTAAACTAGGGAGTTGCAGGTGCGCACCACAGTTGATTTGCAACAGGTCACGCAACTGGTCGATGGCACGCATCCCGACCCGTTCCACCTGCTCGGTCCTCACGAAATTAGTTCAGAAGGCGGCCAGCGAGCGGTTGCGGTTCGAGCGTTTCTCCCCAACACGCGGCAAGCCTGGGTGCAAGAGCGCGGCGGGAATGGACCTCGGCCGATGCGGCGGCTGCACCCCGCGGGATTTTACGAAGCCATTTGCCCTTACGGCGAACAATGGCGTAGTGGTCATTACGAGTTGCTCTCTCTCGATGCGCGCGGAACGCGAAATGTCATGCATGATCCTTATTCCTTCCCGCCGTTGCTCACGGGCTACGACCGCCACCTGCTAGGAGAAGGCACCCACTGGCGAAGCTACGAACGCCTGGGCGCGCAGCTGCGCATGGTGGACGGTGTGCGCGGCGTGAACTTTGCCGTGTGGGCTCCCAATGCCGACAGCGTGAGCGTGATCGGCGAATTCAATGGCTGGGATGGTCGCCGCTGCCAGATGCGCAAGCACCCCGAGGCCGGCGTGTGGGAATTGTTTGTGCCGGGGCTGACGGCCGGCGCCCTGTACAAGTTTCGCGTTCGCCGCGGCCAAAGCTACTACGAAAAGTGCGATCCCTATGGCTTTGCCGCCGAGGTTCCGCCTCGTACCGCCTCGATTGTGAGCGATCTGAGCAAGTACCAGTGGAACGACGGCGCCTGGATGAACAGCCGCGAGGAAACCCAGTCCCTCGATCAGCCGGTCTCGGTGTACGAGGTTCACCTGGGAAGCTGGCGGCGGCCGGAGAAGGGGGCCAGCGAATGGCTCACCTACCGCCAACTGGCCGAGCAGTTGGTCCCCTACGTTAAAGAGCTGGGCTACACGCACATTGAATTGCTGCCCATCAACGAGCACCCGCTCAGCGCCAGCTGGGGATACCAGGCGGTTGGCTATTACGCGATTACCTCGCGGTTTGGCGCCCCGCAAGACTTCATGCACTTTGTGGATGCCTGCCACCAGGCCGGGATTGGCGTGCTGGTGGACTGGGTGCCCGCCCACTTCCCGAAAGACGGGCATGGCCTGGCCAACTTCGATGGCACCAACCTCTACGAGCATGCCGACCCGCGCCAAGGCGAGCACCGCGACTGGGGCACGTTGATCTTCAACTACGGCCGCAACGAGGTCCGCAACTTCCTGATTTCCAACGCCCTGTTCCTGCTCGACAAGTACCACATTGATGGGCTCCGCGTCGACGCCGTGGCCTCCATGCTGTATCTCGACTACAGCCGCGAACCGGGCGACTGGATCCCCAACATGTATGGGGGCCGCGAAAACCTCGAAGCCATTTCGTTCGTGAAAACGCTCAACGAGCAAGTTCACGTGCAATACCCCGGCGTGCTCACCATTGCCGAAGAATCGACGGCCTGGCCTGGAGTTTCGCGACCCACCTACCTGGGCGGCCTGGGGTTCTCGCTCAAGTGGAACATGGGCTGGATGAACGACACGCTCCGCTACATGCGGCACGACCCCATCCACCGCCGTTACCATCACGACGAGCTGACCTTCAGCCTGATCTACGCCTTCCACGAGAATTTTGTGTTGCCGCTCTCGCACGACGAAGTCGTTCACGGCAAAGGCTCGCTGCTCGATCAAATGCCGGGCGACCTGTGGCAGCGGTTCGCCAACCTGCGGTTGCTGTACTCCTACATGTGGACGCACCCCGGCAAAAAGCTGCTGTTCATGGGCGGCGAGTTCGGCCAGTGGAACGAATGGAACTTCGACTCGCAGTTGCAGTGGGACTTGCTCCAGTGGGATAGCCACTCCGGCCTCAAAAAGATGATGGCCGACCTCAACCGGCTCTACCGCCGCGAAACCTCGCTGCACGAAGTCGACTTTGACCACCAGGGGTTTGAGTGGGTCGATTGCCACAACTACGATATCAGCACGCTGAGCTACCTCCGCAAAGCCCGCGACCCCCGCGACTACACGCTCGTCTGCCTGAACTTCACGCCAGCTCCGCGCGAGAACTACCGGGTGGGCGTGCCGGAAGGTTGTTACTTCAAGGAAGTCTTCAACAGCGACTCGATGTTCTACGCCGGCAGCAACCTGGGCAACTTCCCCGGCGTGCAGGCGGAAAAGATCGAAGCCCAAGGCCGGCCGTACTCGATCGAACTAACCCTGCCGCCGCTAGCCGCGGTGGTGCTGAAGCCGAGCCGGTAAGCAGCCGCACGTCAACCACCCGTATGGTTTCCGGTCTTGCTTGATCTGCCGTTACGCCACATGTTGAGCCGTTTCCGGTCGGTATTCGCTGCGCTGATCACCGTCCGTCCTGTGCAAAAAGTAGATCGCGGCAGATTTGGCGGAAGTTTGATAGCGATTGAGACGAGTCTGCCGCGTATCATCACGGTTGTTCGACAAGAATGGTGGAGCGTTGCGGCAGGCAGCAGAGCCT
>CAYUMU010000080.1:0-30652 GCA_964445985.1 uncultured Pirellulales bacterium
TTCGTTTCTTGTCAGGGGGAGTGGCGGTCGGCACAAGCAGATCGTTTTCCTTCGCTTGGTGCGGGCGCTCCTCGTGGTAGTACGACGTCATTTCCGAAACGAGATGATCCATGTGCCGTGGGCCGAACACGATGAAGTAATCCAGGCATTGCGTTCGCAACCCCTGAAAAGTTCGGAAAGGGTTGCTTCCGCCGCCACCCCACCGAAAGCAACTTCAAATCAGCAAACCTCCATGCTGATTCGACTTCCGCGATCCGCAAAACAGAGAATCGTTACGAAGAGGGTTCTGCACGGGGAGCGTGCCGACGCTCCGCTCGGCCAATTCCACATGCAAGTTGCCGCCGCGGAACATCGGCTGGGAGAGGTCGTCGGGAAAATTGTGTTTGTCGAGCCGCTGATCCAAACGCTGCTTGCGAGCTTCGCTCACACGGTCAATAATTGCGCTCACTCGAAATCCTTTCCGGTTGGTGGAGTTGATGGTATCTCTGACACCCATTGAACCCCGCAAATCGCGAAAGGATTTCGTTTTTTTTACACCTTCAACGAAAAAGTCGACGCCGGCTATGCTTGGTTAAGGACTAGCGCTTTGTTACATCTTAATTTTAGGGTAGACCGACTTTAGTTGACAGGAAGTCTCCGCGAAAAGAACGCTCGCACCAACCCTAATTCTTATGTGTCACAAAGCACTAGAGCAGCTTCACGCCGCCGTCGTCGATGGTGTAGGGCAGAATCTCTTCGCTGCAGGCGCTGCCGCGGTGTTTGCTGACGTGCAGGCCGCGGCCAATGCGGTTGCCGTCGCGGATTTTGCCCATCAGAATGATGGTGTTCGCGCCCGATTCCAGGCCGCCTTCATCGAGGGGGCGTGAGATCAGGTCGTCGAGCATGGTTTCTTGCGAGGTGTACAGCACCAGGCAGGAAATCTGGCGGGGGTCGTAGGTGTGTTTGGCAATCTCCTCCGCATTGCGGCGGAAGTCTTGGCGAAACAGATCGCGAGCCACCCAGTCCGGGTCTTTCCGCAAGATTTGGTGGTAGATGTAGTCGAATAGCTGGAGTTGGATCGAGTCCCCTGCCTTCATGGCCGGCTCCACGCCGTCGATCACGGCCCGGCGCGTGCCGCGGACAAAGTTGCCGTAGAAGAAGGCAATCGACTGGTTGAGGCGGCCAATGACTTCGGCCTGCCATAGCCGCCAGGCGTCTTCATCCAAGTCGCTCCGCGTGACGCGGCGGCCGTGGTAGTCGAACACGTGCAGGAAGTCACCATAGGCGCGGTCGGCGTCGAAGAAGCCTTCGAGCCGGGGCTTCTCATCGGCCCGAACCGGCTTCAGTTCCCAGTTGAACATCCGCCGGGCGTAGTCGGCCTGGCTTTGCGGATCGCCGCGGCTGGTCATGTCGAAGATGATGCCCGTCTGCTGTTCCTGGTGTTTGCCGGCGTGGGCAAACTGCAGGCCGAGCTGCGTTTTGCCGATGCCGGTGGCGCCGACGAGCAGCGTGAGCGTGCCAGGGAGCAGCCCTCCGCCCAGGTGTTGATCGAGTGCGGGAATGCCGGTGGAGAGTCGCGTCATGGGCTGATCTTAGGTTGCGGTAATCGTGAGGTGTGAATCTTGTGATTTGGTTGTGGGGAGAAAAATTCAGCGCCAGCCTGCGCGATCCGGCCCAAGTTGGGCTTCGATGCGCAGCAGCCGATTGTATTTGGCCAGGCGTTCGCTGCGGACGATCGAACCAATCTTGATTTGCTCGGCACAGGTCGCCACGGCCAGGTCGGCAATGGTGGCGTCTTCGGTTTCGCCGCTGCGGGCCGAAACCACGCAAGTCATGCCGCCGGCCTTCGCGGCGCGCATGGCCGAAAAGGTTTCGGACAGCGTGCCGATCTGATTGACTTTGATCAGGGCCGCATTGGCGGCGTTCAGTTCCAGGCCCTTGGCAATGCGGGCCGGGTTGGTGGTAAAGAGGTCGTCGCCCACCAGGCGAATGCGGTCGCCCAACCGGGCCTGGAGTTGCTGCCAGCCCGCCCAATCGTCTTCGGCCAGGCCGTCTTCGATGGAGTGAATGGGGAAGTCGTTCACCAGCGATTCGAGCTGATCGATCATATCACCGCTGCTCAGCGAGGCAGCGCCGGTTGCCGCCAGGCGGTAATCGCTGCCGTCGTAAAAGTGGGTGGCTGCCACGTCGAGGGCGATGGAGACCTGGTCGCCCGGCGCCAGCCCAGCGGCTTCGATGGCGGCGGTTACAAATTGCACTGCCTGCCGGTTGCTGGCCAGGCGGGGGCCAAAGCCGCCTTCGTCGCCGACGAGCCGGCCTTCAAAACCGGCGGCGGAAAGCAGTTTGGCGAGCTGCTGATAGACACGCACGATCCATTCCAACGCCGTGGCGTAGTCGGCCGCGCCGTGAGGGCTGATTAAGAAATCTTGAAAGTCCAAGTTGCCGCCAGCGTGCAAGCCACCGGAAATCATGTTCGTCATGGGCAGCGGCAGCATGGGGCGCGCGAGGGGGCCAGCGACCCCCGCCGGCGCGCTGGCTTGCCACAATGCGTGCAAATGTTCGTAGAGCGGTTGCCGGCCGCTGGCCGCCGCCGCGTGGGCTGCCGCCAGCGAAACGCCCAGCAGGGCGTTGGCCCCCAGGTGGGTTTTTTGCGGCGTGCCGTCGAGGGCCAGAAGCTGCTCGTCGATGGCCTGTTGATGGAACGCGTTCTGCCCCCGCAGGGCCGGAGCAATCACGTCGTTCACATTCCGGCAGGCCTGGCGAACGCCGAGCCCCGCGTAGCGGGCCGGGTCGCCGTCGCGAAGTTCGCAGGCTTCGGCCGCGCCGGTGCTAGCTCCCGAGGGAACAATCGCGGACCCCACCGCGCCGTCGGCGCAGGCAATTTCTACCTGCACGGTTGGCCGGCCGCGGCTATCGAGCACTTCCCAGGCGTGGATGGATTGGATGGTGGTCACAAGGCTTGGCCGTGTTCTTGAACGCATCGGGGGATTTTCCATCCCGATTATCAGGGAAAGAAGCCTCGAAGATAGGGCACGGCTGCTGGCCTGTCGACCTGCCTGCCCGCAGCTTCTTCCCAGTCGCTTCAAGTGAAACGGCCGGTACATCCGATACCAACGGATAAGTCGGAGATGCGACAACCTGCGCGAGCGGGAAATGCGCCCGGCGAGGCGTGCTGGCATTGCCGGCTTGCCCGTGGCCTTGGTGCGAATGAAACGCAGGGGGCGCGGTGCACATTTTGGGATGGCGAGCGGGATTTCGCCTTCGATTCACGGATGACGAGCCATGCGCAAAATCTACGAAAACGTCTTTGGCGTGGTCCAGAGCGGAATGCACCCTCGCGAAGTGGGGGTCGCCGTTTTTCTGGGCACCCTGGCTGGCTTCGTGACGGGCGTGAATCTTACGTTGGCCGTGGTGCTGGTTCTGGCCCTGGTGCTGGCGCATCCGCTTAAAGTATTTCTGCGGACGTGGGGGCTGGCCGTGACCTTGGCCTGGATGCTCACGCCGCTCACCTATCGGCTGGGCGTGTATCTGCTGCAAGATTCTGAAGTCGGCCAGGCCATCGCGCCCCATGCCTATAGCGTGTGGGTGGCGCTGTTTGATCTGGATCGCTTTACGTTGATCGGCGGACTGGCGGTGGGGTCGCTGCTGGCAGTGCTCACCGGTGGTTTGGCCGCGTGGACCACGCGCGCCCTGCAAAGCCGTTACACCCTGCTGATGGACCGCTTCGTCAATCACGACCGGCGGATCGTGCGGCTCGGCATCCGGCTGGCTTGCTTGATGATCTTTGGCTCGGGCCTGCGTCCCATGCCGCTGCGGGCGCAAGCGCGCTCATTGCGATTATGGGGCGTGGGCGTGGCCTCGCTGGTGCTGGCGCCCACGGTGGTGGGCGTTTGGTACTACACCCCGCAATGGGTGCGCGGCGGCGTGCTGTCGGGCATTTCGGCCGCCAATCAGGCCGAGGTCGAAGCCAGCCAGGTGCAACTCTCGCTCAGCGACGGCAGGCTCTACATCGAAGATTTGCACGTGCCCAACGCCGCCGATCTGCATCGCGACCGGCTGGTGCTGGGCCGCGTGATGGCGGAAGTCAAACCAGGTCCGCTGCTTCGCGGACGCGTATTGATCGATCGGATTTTGATCGACGGCATCGATACCAACCTGGCCCGCGGCACGCCGGCTTTGCCGTACAAACTGCACATCCCCGGCTTCGATGGCGGTGATAACTCGGCCGACGAAACAGCCGCCGAGGAAGGGCCGGCGTTTGACTTCGATCTGGAGCAGTACGCCCAGGATTGGCCGCGAATTCGCGAGCGATTGGAGCAGTTGCAAGAACTGCTGCGCGAGATCGAAAAGGTGGCCGCGCAGCGCGACAACCCCGGCGCGGACCAAAACACCGCCGATCCATTTCGAGTGCCTGAGTCTTACCGGCAAATGCGGGCGGCGCGCTACGACTTTGGCCAACCGCAGCCGCGGTTTTTAGTTCAGGCGTTGCGAGTCAAGAACCCCACCACCAAATGGGGACTGGGCGAGAACGCCGAATTGGAGATCACGCATCTTTCCAGCAATGCACCGCTGGTGGGGCAGCCGACGCGGGTCAAGTTCGCCGCGCCTCAACACGGCATCTTGCTGGCCACCTCGCTCAACTACCATGAGCCGGGCGCGCAGCATGGCCTGACGTTGGAAGTGAAGCAGGTGGAACTGCCCAAGCTGCTGTCGCTGGACAAGCTCGATGATCGCTTTGCCCTGACGGGCGGAACCTTGTCGTTCACGGCCGCTGGCAACTTCTACCGCGATCGATTGAACCTGCCCTTGCATGTGGCGGCCGACGATTTGAAGTTCCAATTGCAAGGCGAGGAGAAGTTCGCCGGTTTGAGCCCCCAGCTATGGAACGAAGGTTTGCAAAAGCTGGGAGGCTTCGACTTCGACGGCCTGGTGGGAGGGCGATTGCTGCGTCCGCAACTCAAGTTGGACACGGCCGGGTTGGCTCACCGGTTCCGGAATCAGTTGCACGCCGCTGGCCATCTGGTGCTGGTTGCCGCCATCGATAAGGAAATGAACCGCGGACGGGTTCGCTTGGATTCGGCCATTGCCGCGGGCGCCGCCGAGGCCCACGAAGCCATTGGCCAGGTGGCCGCTGGGGCCAATCAGGCGATGGACCTGGCGCAAGATCGCGTGCACGAAACTCAGCAACAAGGCGAGGCGAAACTGGAGCAGACCGCGGAAAAGGTGGATCAGGTTCAAACGCAGTCGCGGCAGCTTACCGCCCAAACCGCCAGCCAGGCCAATACGCAAATCGCCGAGGGCCAGCAACAGGCCGATGCCTGGATGCAGCAGCAAACGGCCCGCTATAACCCTCTGCAGGGCATGCCGGCGCCGGGCGCCAACCTGGCCCAAGGCTTGCTCACTCGCACGGCCCAAGGGCTCCAAAACGGGGTGCAAACCAAACAACAGCAAACCGATCAGGCCGTGGCCAGCGGCGCCGATCGCTCGCGTGAAACCCTGGGCAGCGGCAAGAACTTGCTTCAGCAAGGGGGAGACCAGGCGAACGAGCAACTTGATCGCTCGCGCGGCGCCGTTGCCAACGCCGAAATGACGGCAACGGGTGTCGTGGCGAGTGGCCAAGGCCGTGTGGAGACCGCGGCCGATGGGGCCACGCAGGGCGTGCATGCTTCGGTGCAACGTCTCGCGCCAGCGCCCGCTGCCAACGCCGCGAATGTTGCCGCCGAAAGCCAGGGCCTGGCCGAAGGTGGATCGGCAGGCGTTCCTGACACCAGCGCCGCGGCCGACGTGGTGGTGGTTGAATATCCTGACGATAGGCCCGCGGCGGTAACGACGAACCCGGCAGCCAACACGACTGCGGCCAACGCAACTGTGGTGCCCGCCGTTGATCTGGCCGCTCAGCGGCGTTCGACTCCCCTGGCGTCATCGGGAGGTTCTGCGGTTGCCACCAACTCGAAGGGTTCGGCTGGCGATCGGTACGCCGGCGCGATGTTCAATGCAAATCCGTATGGCGAGGCGGATGGCCCGCCGAATTTCACCACGGGTCCGGAAAGTCGCCCGCTGGCCGAAACGGCCTCGGCGCCGCCCAGTGAAACTCAGCCATTGGCAGGTAAGCCCAACCGTCACGGGACGAGCGTGGCCCAAGCTGCTCCGATCTCCAACGCGACTGCGGCGAAACCGGCGGCGGGAGAGTATCGCAGCTCCTACGATCCCTTGTACCAGGAAGACGCCGCGGCCCGACCGGCGGCCAAACGAAGCACCGCCGCGACCAACCGTTATTACCCGGTTCGCTCGCAAACATCGCCCGCTGCCGCGGGAGCGGTGACGATCCCCGAAGTTGCCGCGGCCGAAACCGCGCCGCCTGTCAAAAAGGCGGGCGACGTGCCGCAGGTCTATGGCATGGAGCCAGGGCAGCGTTACGGCACAATGTACGCCGCCGACTCGAGCGTCGAAACCAAGGGAGCGAACCCTTCGCCTCCCAGCAGTGCCGCCGATCGACGCTGGTCGAACGTGCCGGTCGGCGATCCGGGGCAATCGATGTTTCCACCTCGCGAAATGCCGGAGGTGAATCCACCCCGCCCTCGCGACACGGCCGCGCGGGACTTCAATCCGTATGCCGACAACAGCCCCGCGGAGGCCGAAGCTCGGGTAAGCTCGCCGATGGTGAACACCATGGCAGGCGCCGCCGCCCCGGCGCCGGAGGAATCGGCTTTCCGCCGCACCGTGAAACGCATCTGGCCGTTCCGGGGAAGCTCGGAATCGTCGGCCAAACCGGCCGGTGACCAACCTGCGGCGGAAGTGGCTCAACTGCCGCCGCCGCGAGGATCTTTCGAGCCGGCAAATTCACTTCCGGCAGATTCGGTTTCTCCACCGGCGGTGGAAAAAAAGCCCTGGTATCGCCGGCTTTGGTAAGTTGCGACGTGGTGTTCGCTGAAGGCAGTGTTACGAGCCGCGGTAGTAATTCTGTGAGCGATACATTTTTCGCACTCCAACCCGAACTCTTAGGTGTCACAAAGCACTAGGCTTGCCATAACTTGTCGGCCGGGCCACGCCTTGCTATTACCGCACCAGAAACGACGAATCTTCGAGCAAGTCGGTCTTCAATAAACTCCCACGCGGCAGGAGGAGCATGATCAATAGACATTCTCGCCTTCACACGAAGTTCATCAACTACCGAGATAAACTCCCGCGCCAGATGCGATGGGGGAACGAGTATAAGCCCAGCGAATAAATTGGCATGCCATTCGATAAAACTGTACTCCCGATCCGTGATCAAGTCCCTCGCGGCCTTCCAACCGCCGATGTCAGAAAAACTCAAATTAGTAACTGATGAAAAACAACTTCGGCGTTTCAGCCGTGCTCGCATGGCCCTGCCAGTGAAGGAATTGTAGAAAACCGGAAGTTATTTTTCGTGCGTTCCATACGCCTGAAATGACTCATCTGCCATCGCGCGCAACATTCTGAAGAAATCAACGAAGTTGCTTTTGCCAGCGCCATTGGCGCCGATAAGAATGTTTAGCTTTCGAAGTTCGAATGCCTCGAGCGATTCTATCGACTTGAATCCAGTGAGCGAAATGCTATCAATAGGGTGTACCATTCACATGTCCTCAACGAACAATGGATTTCGGTTTCGGTGGCACGTCGGGCGATTTCGTGAGGGACGCGGACTGCATTGCGGGGGCATTGCTTGTTTGGGCAGAGACTGATGGTGAACGAATCGGTTCATTTTAGGTACTTGGTGTGCCTGAATCTAAAATGGTTGCTTCTGACTGTGAACTGAGTATTGCGGTCGTCAAGCCCTTTTGCGGTCGGGGCATGGCCCGCTGGCTGGTATATCATATCTTAAACCAAAGCGAAGGCGGGCACAGGGAGTTGTCCTCGTAGTAGGGCTGGAGCCGTCAATGAACCCGCTGCTTTATTATATACAGTTGGCGATCTGCATTCGTTATCGGATTAGAAACGGCCGCTATTTTGCTCGGCGCGCGACCGCTGGCCGTTCCCCGTCGTCGCCTAGGCCGCCGTGGCCCCAGACGGCGATGTGCTGCTCGCGCTCGATCACGCGGTAGTCTTCGCCCGTGGCGGGGCTGGTTTTGAAGGTGGGCGGAGTTTGGCCGGCGGCCGTGGCCAGGGCAAGTGACCAGGCTTCGCTCCGAGCACGATCGAACGTGAACAATTTGTGCATCGGCTGGGCGTCGCGGAGCACCACTTCCAGGGCAATGATCGGATAGTCGCCGTCGGTTCGCCGTGCTTCGCCCTCGCGCAGCCAGCGATCGATGAACTCTTTGCGGGCTGGCCAGGGTCCGGTGGAGCTTTGAATCAGGTCGCGAACGTGCTGGAGATAGAACCGTTGGTCGCGGTCGATTTGCTCGGGCTTGAGCTTGCGGATGGCGTTGGCCCGCTGCATGAGAATGGGTGCATCTTCCGAGGTGGTGAAGATCAGATCGAGCTGGCCGGCACGGATCAGTTCGTAGGTTTGCAGGCCCACAATGCGGTCGAGCCGGGCAGTGTCGGCATCACTGGGCCAGTCGGCCAGGTCGCGTTCCACCGCGGCGGCGAGTCGCTGCATTTGCTCCTGAGAAATCTGAGGGTGCTGGGCGAGTCGTTCCAGCACGCGAAAGGCCTCGGTTCGCAGGTGAACCGCTTCCAACCGGCAGGTGACGTGCGGTTCTTGGGCCAGCCAAGCTGCCCAGCGAAACATGGATTCGACCGAGTCGATGGCCGGTTCGAAATTGGCCTCAACCGGCAAGAGGTTCGCTTGCCGCCCCGAGTTCGATTCCGGGCGATCGATGATTGCCAACCGGCCGATCGCCGCCAAGCCTTCCAGCCGCACTGCCAAACGTACTGCGGCAATAAAATCGAGGTCGGCAATCAGCCCTTCGGCCGGATCGACGCCGAACGAACACTCAGATTTTAGTGAGGCAGTGAAAGCCTGATTTCGCGTGGCAGCATGGCGACCGCTCAACTCGGCCGCCATTTCGATGGTGGTGAGCGAAAGGGGAGCATCATCGGTGGGAAGGATCGCCGCTGCTTCGGCCGCTGCTTGGGCCACATCGTCTTGCGCGGCAATTTCGAAAATGGCCTTGGCCGCGTTGTCGGTCGGCGGCACGCTGGCGGTCGCCCATTGCCAGGGAAGCTGCCTTTGCTGCTGAAGCTGTGCCAACTCTTGCCGCAATTGCGGATCGGTGCGGGCCATGGTGGCCGGCAATTGCGTGTAAGGAGGCTGCCCAGCGGGATCGCTGGACTCGCGGCAACCGCACCAGACGAGCAGCAATAAACCTAGAAATAGCAAGCGGTTTCGACGGATTGCGCGCACGGGAAACTCCTCTTCCCTGAGGGGGCGCAGTAAAGAGGGGGCGGCCCCGGAGAGGTGCATGCTACTGCCGATGGCCGCTGGGAAGAAGAGCAACCCGGGGCGGGGCCGAGCCGCGAATGCTCCGTTTCATTCGCAGGAGAGCAGCGAAGAAGAGCTTCCTGGTTTGCAATTCGCTTCCAAACACCTGGGAATCGAAGAGCCGTATTCGCCGCAACTGGATTCCCGCCCCCCATCTGCATGAGGGCAGGCGTAGCGGGAATGATGGATAATGATCGACGAGCACCTAGGGCGTGCGGCGGCTTTCATAATAGCGGCTGAGCGCTCGCACGCGCGATACCTGGTAGGCGACCATGCACCCGATCAGGCAAAGCCCGACGAGCACGTAAACGTGGCGATCGAAGTCGGGGTCGAATACAGGTCGCTGCGGCATAGGTATGGCATAGTACCTGAAGATCAAACCGCTGTAGGCCAGCAGCGAGGCCGCCGTGGCGAAATACACCATGCGGATTTGAAACCACAGGCCCGAGGCGACGATCACCAGCGGAAACCCCAGCACCATGGGACTCGCCACGCCGTCGGCAACCAATAGAATTCCGGTGAGCCCTAGCACATCGGTGGCCGCCCACCCATAGCGGGCCACCATTGCCCACTGCGGCCGCCGCAGCAACCGCTGAAATAGCACCGACATCACAGCCCAGCAGGCCAGCACCGCGGTCACCAGCCAATGAAAGCGGGCATCGACCACGCCGAGCAAGTAATTGATCGATTCCACCGTATAAAGCACAGCCATGGCCCCCAGCCGCGTGGCGAGGGCCGGCTCACGACGTCCCCAGCGCCACACGCGCAACCGCACGCTGGGCGGCTGCGCTTCCACGGCTTCGCCGCGAAGGTAGCGTTCCAGGTCGTCGGCCAGTTCGGCCGCGGTGCCGTAGCGCTCGGCTGGCGACTTTTCCAAACACTTCAGGCAGATGAGCTCCAACTCGGCCGGAACCTTGGGATTGCGCTGCCGGGGCAACTGCGGCTCGCGCTCGATGACTTGCACCAGGGTGTCGAGCGGGTTGTCTTCGCGGAAGGGGGGACGGCCGGTGAGGATTTCGTAGAGAATGACGCCCAGGCTGTAGACATCGCTGGCGGGGCCAACATCTTGCCGGCCGGTGGCTTGCTCGGGCGACATGTAACTGGGCGTGCCGGTGATGACGCCCGTGGCGGTGTGCGGATCGTCGCCCGCCAGCATTTTGGCCAGGCCAAAATCGGTGACGTAGGGCTCGCCGGCAGCATCGATGAGCACGTTGCCGGGTTTGAGGTCGCGATGAATGATGTGGTTCTGGTGCAAATGGTGCACGGCCCTGGCGACCGCGGCCAGAGTTTGAGCGCCTTCATCGGGCGAGGGCCGCGCTACCGCGAGCCGTTCCGCCAGGCTTTGGCCGCGCACGTATTGCATGGCAAAGTAGTGTTGGCCTTCGACCTCTCCCACGTCGAAGATTTGCACCACGTTGGCATGCGTGAGGGCCGCCGCCGCTTGGGCCTCGGCGCGGAACCGTCGCACCTGTTCATCCGAAGCGAGCTGGCTGGCCAGGATCATTTTGACCGCGACATGCCGGTTCAAGCCCGGCTGCCGAGCCAGGTAGACCACGCCCATCCCGCCGCGCCCCAGTTCGTAGAGCAATTCATAGGCGCCGAACTGCTTGCAAGGCGGACGACGGTAACCGTCGACGTACTCGCCATCGGTCACCGGCATGACCTGGCTGGAAGACAACGCCAGCGTGGGGTCGTGGCTGCCGACGCCGTCGCCCAGGGTGAGTTTGGAATCGGAGCCCTGCGCGCGATCGCGATGGACGGTCGGGCTCTTTGCGGATTGATCGCGAACGGGAAGATCAGGCGCAGGGCCTTCGAGCGATTCACGAACCAGCAGCTCGATCTGCTGTGATTCGTCTTCCGCCGGGGCCAAAGCCTCGAGCGCGTGCAGGCAATCGAGGTAAGGCTTCAACTGAGGGCATTGCTGCAGACACGCGTCGGGGTCGGGCGCCTGGCCGTTGTGAAGCTGATCCAGGTAGTCCTGCAACAGCTGCAACGAAGGCTTATCGAGCTCGGGTTCCGCGTGGGGATCGGGCGGATCGAGGCTAGGGGGATTCTTAGGTGGGCCATCCATGGGAACCCCTTGCAGGTGTCGCCAACCGCGCGAATGCGTTTCTGGGGATGGGGCGCTTCGCTCCCACTCGTTGGACCAAGGAACGGGTACTTGCCAACCGCTTCTCCCAACATGGTACAATGCTGGCTGACAAAATGAAAAGTCCTGGCATGTTTGGCCTGATTTTGTGTCGAGCGCTCCTCCGCGGTCTGGCCCACCGCGGAAAATTCAGCGCGTCGAAGGCAGCGGAATCATTCAACGCATCTCGCGGGAGAAAGTCATGCAACCTGCAACATCGTGGCTGGGAATGGCCGCGCTGGCTTTGCTGCCGGTGGCCATTGGTGGCGAAGCGGCTCGCGCCCAGTCGCCCATCCTTACTCCGCAACAAGCCGCGCGGCAGTCTTATTTGCGGAATGAACCGTTGCGGGAAAATCGCGCGCGGCTGCAGATCGACGCCATCGACACCATGCGTTGGTGGGGCGGTTTGCCGAGCCGGTACACGGGACTCCGCGGCGCCCCGAGCCTGGCGGCCATTTATTCGGGCGCAACCACAGGGCTCGTGGATGGCAATTATGTCTTCGAGCCTTGGCCGTACGTGCCCGGCGATATCTTTGGCTTTCAATGGGACGACCTGGTTGCGCAGCCGATTGGCAATCGAATCACGTTCAACGGTCCCAACCGCTACACCTACGAGCCCGTTTTTCCCCAGCCGCAAGAAGTTGCCCCGCCAGCCGCCGCCGTGGTGGCCGAGCGAGGGCCGGCGGTTGCCGCCGCCACGCCTGCGGTGCCTCCTCTGCTGGCTCGACCGCCGTTCGACCCTGCGCCGTTCGACCCTGCGCCGTTCGACCCTGCGCCGTTAGGCCCAGGCGCGCCGGGCGGCGACGGGCTGGGGCCGGTGCTTCCGCCCGATCAAGCCTTGGCCGAGGCCTCGCGAACCTTTCGACGCGGCGATTCCCAAGGCGCCCTAACGCTGATTGAGCAAGTGCCGCCGCAGGCGCCCAAACGCCCTCTCGCCGAATTGCTCAAGTCGCACGCCCTGTTCGCGATTGGAGAGTTTGAAGAGTCGGCCAATGCCTTGCGGATTGCGCTCGCTCAGCTGCCGCCCCAGAAATGGGGGCTGATTATGAAGAGCTTCCGCGACTACTACCCAAATACCGATCGATACACCGAGCAATTGCGGGCCCTGGAAGCTTTCGTGGCTCGAGAACCTCGCTCGGCCGCCGGACGGTTCCTGCTAGGCTACCATTACGGCTATCTTGGCTACGCCCCCGAGGCGGCGGCCGAGTTGCACCAGGTGTTGCTGCTATCGCCGGGCGACAACTTGACGAACGCCTTGCTTGGCGTTTTCGAGCCCGTGGAAGCGGCGCCAGCCCCGAGGGAGCCCCAAGCGGCGGCGGGCCGCAGGGTTTTCTAAGATAGTTCTACGTCTCGCCCTCATTGCCAGGCGACGGCCTCTCGACCGACTCGCCAACTTCGCAAGGTTTCTTCACACTGCCCATGCACGAACACTACATGAGGTTGGCGCTGCGGCAAGCCGAAGCGGCGATGGACGAAGACGAAGTGCCGGTGGGCGCGATCATTGTGTGCGGCGGTCAAGTGGTTGCCGAGGGTCGCAATCAGCGCGAGCAACTGCAAGACCCCACGGCCCATGCGGAGATGATCGCCATTACCCAGGCGGCCGCGTCCTTGGGTTCTTGGCGACTGGAGGACTGCACGCTGTATGTCACGCTCGAGCCCTGCCCGATGTGCGCGGGGGCGATTGTGCAGGCACGGGTTCCACAGGTGGTGTTCGGCGCCTACGACCCCAAGGCCGGAGCAGCCGGTTCGCTCTATAATGTGCTCAACGACGAGCGTTTGAACCACCGCTGCGAGGTGGTCGCGGGGTTTCAAGCCGAGACTTGCGGCCGGCTGCTGAGTGAGTTCTTTCGTCGCCAACGCCGGTTGGGCAAGAAATAGCCGGCCACCGGTATTTTTTCGCGGGATAGCTACGGCGCGGCGTGGGTTTCGGCAAACCACTCGGCGGCCCGTTGCACGTAGTTATCTTTGGATCTCTTGGCGGCCTGTTCCACGGCGGGGAGCAATGTTCCCGCGTTGCTAACCGACTCTTGCAGCACGTTGATCGCGTGCAGCGCCACTTTGGGATTGGGATCTTGCAGGGCCGCCTTGAGCACGGGCAAAGCCTGATCGGGATGGCCGCCGACCGCCACGGCTTCGGCCGCGGCGATGCGCACGTCGGGCGACGGATCGAGCAGGCATTTGCGTACCGCGGATTTTGTTTCGTCGGCAAACGGTCGGTGAATGATGCAACCCACGGCGCCCCAGTAGCGGATGCCGGCATCCTTTGAAGCGAGCATCGTCACCAACGGCTCGGAATCCGGCCCCAAGCGGCCGGTGGCCGTTTCGGCGGCGCTGATGAGTTGCTCGAGCGGGTAGCGATTGGCGTCGTGCGTCATGTCGTAAATGCTGCCGTCGCCGGCCCGGCTAAGCATTTCGCCCTCGGGCAGAAAGCCCGCGTCGCGAACCTGGAGCAGATGCGCGCGATTGGCGGCCCTCATTCTTTCGAGCGTTTCTTGATACTTGGGATCGCTGGCAAGGTTGTTCACTTCCCAGGGGTCGGCCGAGGTATCGTACAGTTCTTCGGTGGGCTTTGGTTCCCAGAAGGCGCGTTGGGCGGCGTTGGCCTTGCCTGCTTTGTAAACCTGTTCCCACGAACGCGTGGCGGGCATGATCCAAAGATAGTTGAGGTGCTGACCGTAAACGCGGTGCGGCATGTAGTTGCGAATGTAGTTGAATTGCTTGTCATGTACCCCGCGCATCATGTCGTAACGCTCGTCCATGCGACCGCGAAAGGTATGCACATACTCGCGCGGCTCGGCGGCGTGCTTCCCCAGGAAGGCTTGCCCTTGCATCACTTGGGGAACCTCCAAGCCAGCCAGGCTGAGCACGGTGGGGGCGAGATCGACGCAACTGACCAGCCGATCGGTTTCGGTGCCTGCCTTGCCGGGCGCCAGGTGTTGGAACCTGGTGGGGAACCGCGCCACCATTGGGATATGCACGCCGGTGTCGTAGAGGAACCGTTTGCTGCGGGTGAGAATTCCGCCGTGGTCGGCGTAATAGAACACAATGGTGCTATCCGCGAGCCCGTCGCGCTCGAGCTCGTCCAAGATTTGCCCTACCTGGGCATCCATGCGCGTGATGATGTCGTAGTATTCGACCCAGTTGCTGCGAATCTCCGGCGTATCGGGGTGATACGGCGGCAGCGGCAATTTGGATTCTAAGTGCTTGGGCAGCACCTTGCTCTTGTGCAGCGAGCTCTCGTGCGACGTGCCAATATTAAAGACACTGAAAAATGGCTGGCCCGGTTCGCGATTGCGATAGTGGCCGCCGGTCATGGCGTTCCACGCATCTTTATTTACGGGGGCAAAGTTGTAGTCGGTCTTGCTGTTGTTCGAGCAGTAGTAACCAGCCTGGCGCAGATAGTGCGGAAACATGCGAACCGCCTCGGGCAAGCGATTGGTGCTGCGCATGTGCAGCGTGCCGAGCGACGAGGCGTAGCAGCCCGTAATGATGGTGGAACGGTTGGGAGCGCACACGGGGGCGTTGGCAAACGCGTTGCGGTACAACACGCCCTGTTTGGCCAGGCCGTCGATTCGCGGGGTGTTGGCGAATTCATCGCCGTAGCAACCGAGATAAGGTCCGTTGTCTTCGCTCACAATCCACAGAATGTTGGGGCGGTCAACAGCGGCCGCGGAGGCTGTGGGATCGGCTGCTGTCAAGGGGCACGCGATGCCGACCATGCAGGCCCACACAGTCACCCAGCAAACGCCATGGATAATCCGCCGCATGTCCTCACCTCGTAGCTCAATGATTCGATTGAAAGGAGGGGAATTCGCGGAAAAACGGGCGCGATCCCCCGAGTGGGGCAACCTCGATCGATAAACCGGGTCCCCCCGCGCGCGCTGTTGGGGACGAGCAAACGACAGCGGCCCCCCCCCGCTGGCAGCGATTGGATTGATTATAACCACCGCCGCAGGGCCGATGTGCGATTGACGCCCAAGTTCACTGAATCCGATCAACCCATACAACCGATCGTCTTTAGATGCCCACGGCAGTTCCGCGCGGCCGACGACAAAGTGGGGCTTCACGCAACCTAGATTTGACTACGCGCTATTGCCCCCCCGGAGCGAGAGTTCCGGGAGCGCATTCCATCCTTTACCCCTAGGCGACGCCAGACGATATGGGACGCATCACGTCCAACATCGGCCTGATCACGGGATTGCCCATCACCGACACCGTCAATCAATTGGTGTCGGTGCAGGCCCGTCCGCGCGATTTGCTCGTTTCGCGAAACGAAGTCGCCTCGGCCCAAAATGAGGGCCTGACGGCGATCACGGGTCTCATGCTGGCATTGCAGTCGCTGACGCGCAATCTCGGCAAGGCCGCGCTGTTTACCGAAACCAAGGCCAGCAGCAGCGCCACCACGGCGCTTTCGGTTACGGTGACCGGTCAACCCACGGTGGGAACCTATAGCTACACCCCCGTGCAGACGGCGCAAGCCCACCAGGTGGTGAGCTCGGGCTTGAACAGCAAGACCTCGGCCCTGGGCGGCGGCGCATTCACCTTTCGCAATGGTGGCGAGGTGGATGAAGGATTGAGTCTCGACTTGATCAACGGCGGGGCCGGTTTTCAACGCGGCAAAATCCGCATCACCGATCGTAGCGGCGCCAGCGAAGAAGTGGATTTGCGGTATGCCCGCACCGTGGACGATGTGCTTCAAGCCATCAACACGGCCAGCAAAATCAATGTTACAGCGAGTGTGTCGGGCGATCGCTTCGTGCTGACCGACAACACCAGCCAAACAACTTCTAACCTCAGGGTGCAAGAAGTTGGCGGCAAACAGTCGGCCGCTTCGCTGGGACTGGCGGGCGTGAACGTGGCCGCGGACAGCGCGCAGGGGAGCGATATTGTTTCGCTAGGTCGCGACCTGCGGCTGGACGTGCTCAACGATCGCACCGGTGTTGCCATCGACGGCGCGCTGCCCGACCTGACGGTTTCGCTGCGGGATGGCACGAGCACGACCATCGACCTGCGGCCGCTCGATAATTCCACGCTGCATGCCGCTGGCACAACCACGGCCGCCGCCGGATTGAACGGGCAGGTGCGGTTCACGGCCCGCAATGTGGGCTCGGCGTCGGCAGGCGTGAATGTGGTCTTTCAAGACAATGCCAGCATTACCGCGGGCAACGAAACCGTGGCTTACGACGCTGGCAGCAAGACGCTCACTTTCCAGATCGATGCTGGCTCCACGACCGCGGCCAACATCACCGCGGCCCTCAACAACGACGCCACCGCCAACCAGCAATTCACCGCTTCGCTGGCGACCGGGAGTAGCGGCGCTGGCTTGATCCATACGGCCGATACGGCCACAACGGCGCTACCGACCACGGCGCCCTCGGAACAAACACTGGGCGACGTGGTGGACGCGATCAACCGGGCCATTCCCGCCAAACTCAAGGCGGAAATTTCCGGCGATCGAATCGTGCTGACCGATCTCAGCACAAACAATGGTGGAACATTTGCAGTTACCGCCCCCCACGATTCGCCCGCACTAGAAGCTCTGGGCCTGGCGAGCGCGGCCAACGGCGACACGCTGGAGAGTCGGCGGCTGATTTCGGGGCTCAAGACGTCGCTCGTGTCTCAGCTGAATGGCGGCAAGGGGCTGGAACTCGGTTCGCTAGACATCACCGATCGCGCCGGGGTGAGCGCCAGCATTGATCTATCAAGCGCCGAAACCATTGACGACGTGTTGTCGGCCATCAATAGCGCCGGCACGGGCGTCGTCGCCGAAATCAACGCGGCCCGCAACGGAATTCAGCTTCGCGATACCTCGGGCGGCACGCTAAGCAACTTTATCGTGGCCAGCGGCGGAGCTTCAAACACGGCCGAGGCCCTGGGGATCGCGCGCAATGGAGCGGATCGGAAGGTCAACAGCGGCACGCTCAACAAGCAGGTCGTCAGCGAAAACACCAAGTTATCGGATCTGAATGGTGGAGCGGGCATCGCCAAGGGAGCCATTCGCATCACGGCCTCGAACGGCGCGAGCTTCCGCGTGAACCTGGCGGGCGAATCCGTCTCGACCTTGGGCAATGTGATCAGCGAGATCAACCGGATTGCCGTCGGGGTGAAAGCCAAACTGAACGACGCGGGCGACGGGATCTTGCTCTACGACACCGCTGGCGGCTCGGGAACCTTGACCGTAACCGAAGAAGGGAGCACGACCGCCGCCAGCTTGGGCTTGCTGGGGCAGGGCGTGGAGACCGACGTCGACGGCCAAACGCGGCAAGCCATCAATGGCAGCACCACCCACAAAGTGACGCTTGACGCCGACGACACACTGGAAGACCTGGTGACGGCCATCAATCAACTGGGGGCGGGCGTCACGGCTTCGATCTTGAACGACGGCTCCAGCTTGCAGCCATTTCGGTTGCTGATCACCAGCAATCGAACCGGCGAAGCCTCGCGGCTGCTGGTCGATTCGGAAGGCTTGCCATTCAGCTTTGAAACGGCTGCCCCGGCTCGCGATGCCCTGTTGCTGCTGGGATCCGCTGGCGGCAACGATACCGGAATTCTCACGGCCAGCAGCAGTGGCGCCTTCGCCGACCTCATCCCCGGGGTTTCCGTCAAGCTGCTGCAAGCCCAAGAGGCATCGGTGACCATCTCCGTGGAAACCTCAACCACCAAACTGGTGGCCGGCGCGCAAGCCTTTGTGGACGACTACAACAGCCTGCGCAAAGGATTGACGGCCTTAACGGCCTTTGACACCGACAAAGGAAGGGGCTCGATCCTCTCGGGCGACGGCACGTTGCTCCGTTTGGAATCCGACGTCAATCGCTTGCTGAGCAGCCGGTTTTTCGGGGTTGGCAAGGTGCAATCGCTGGGCGAGTTGGGCATTACCTTCAAAGACGATGGCACGCTGGAACTCGATGCCGATGCCCTGAAGGCCAAGTTTGCCGATGACCCTACCGCGGTTCAGGACTTTTTCACGAAGAAAGACGTGGGCTTCTCGCCGAAGCTCGACAAGTTGCTCCAGCAGTTAGCGGGCGAAGATAATTCGCTGCTGGTGAACCGTTTGGATACACTGGCCCGCAAGATGGAGCTCAACGCGAAGCGCATTGATGAAATGAACGCCCGCTTAGAGGTCTTCCGCGAGCGCACGTTGCTCAAGTTCGTGCGTTTGGAGGAAGCCATTTCCAAGATTCAGAACGATCTGACCGCGATCAGCGGCATCGCCAAACTTCCGCCGCTCTAGCAGAGCGCGCCAAGCCAGCACCGTTGGCCGGTTGCCGTACCGCAAGAAACCCTCGCCCGCCCCACCTTCCCTTGCCCCCGAAACGACTCATGGACTACGCGAACCAAGACTACTTCGCCAACGAGATTTTGACGGCGCCGCCAGCCAAGCTGCATGCGATGCTGCTCGAAGGGGCCGTGCGTTTTACCCGGCAGGCGCTGCACTTTTATGAGCAGCAGCCCGACCTGGACCGAGCCACCGACGCCGTGGTGAAGGCTTTGAAGATCATGAGCGAGTTGATGGCCGCGCTGAACCCCGCGCATGATGAAGCCCTGGTCAAACAGGTGGCCGGAGAGTACGTGTTCATTGTGCGGGCACTTTCCGAGGGCAATCTCCGGCAAGACCCGGAAGAACTTCGCTCCGCGCTCCGCGTGCTCGATATGCAGCGAGAGACGTGGAAGTTGCTGGTCGAGCAGCAAGACGTCACACCGTCGTGCGCGGTGATTGCCCCGCCGCATCGCCCTCGCACGAGTGACTCAGCGAAGATGGCCACCACGAACCGAAACAGCTCGTTTGCGGCCCCGGCGGACGACAGCGAAGCTGAAGGCCCCTTTTCGCTGGATGCCTAGATTTATTGGGCAACGCGAATCGGCCGCCCTCCGCCAAGAGTGCGTGGAGATTTGGGAGCGGAGTTGGGTTTGTAATCTCAAGCCCGAGCAAACCCCCCTCATCCCCAGCCCTTCTCCCCCGGAGTACCGGGGGAGAAGGGAGAAAGAAAGGTCGTTAGAAACTTTTTTATCAGGCCAGATTTGGCCGTTGTTGTGGTGGCGGCGCGGATTCACGGGCGGGACGCCCGTGCCATGTGGCTTGATGTGCTGCAGGCATGGTTGCCGCGCGAGCAAAAAGAAAAGGCCATGCTCGTGCATGGCCTGAAGGTCGGCGATGGGTTTTCTGGGGCGAGGGTTCTCGGCGGTCTTGCCTCCCCCCCGCGCATGCGGTCTAGTCGCGGGGACGGACGGCGCCGGTCAAACCGCTGTAGTCGGCGCGGTCTTCAGGGTGCCACAGGGGCAAACCTTCTTGCACGCGGCGAGCCAGCTCATCGAGCTTGGCGCGGGAGCCGGCCGGAGCGTCGGTGGCGGCAAAGGATTGGTCTTCTTCGCGGGGGACAAACTCTTCGTCGTGCCCATACTTCTCGATCGCTTCAAACACATTTCGCATTTCAACTCTCCTATAAAGATGGCTTGTTACTTGCTCTTGTTCCTCAATCGTTTCTGATCCTCAAGCCTGCTGCCTGCCACTGGGGTTTTCGCTGGCGTCTGTACCCATTGAAACGGTTCGTGTTCAATCTGTACTGGCACCTGGGGCGGAAACCTCGTGAAACACCTCCACTCTCGCGAAATGGAGCGTCTCTCCTCATTGGTTGAAGAGAGCCGGCAGCCAACAGGGCCGCGCAGAAAACGTGACCTCGCGCCACGCCGTCTACCTTGATTTGGTTTACCAGGGTCTCGGTCCACCAAGTTTGGGCTTAAACCGTCGCCGTGCTTGGGCGGGGAATTCCGCGACTCACTCGCGGACTTCTTGCGACGACGGTTTCACTTCGGAAGCAAGGTATTATTCGCACCTGAGAGGCTGTGTCAATCATTTCTCCCATGCTTCACAAAGAATTCCTTGAACTGCGAATTAAAGTTGCGAAACTCGTGAGGCTATGGCGACTCATCTCCCGCCGCTCGCCAACTCCGCGTCAGAATTCCGCACAGAAAGACACCTGGGAATTGTTGTTGGTTCGAGGGTTTTTCAAATGCCGCTTTATTTGGCGCGGCAGGCGGCGACGGAATTCCCCCCGAACGGCCGGTTTGCATCCATGCAAGATGGCACCCTGCTGCGTGGTTTGTCAAAAGGCAGGAATGCGGCGAGGGGCGAGAGCATGTTGGAACCAGCGGCGGGGCCGGCTAAGCTGAGAACCGAGAGTTCCGCGGGGAAAGAAGTCGGCAAGACGATCGTCGCTAAACCGGCCGCACCCCCCTGGGCCGGAATCGCGAGCCCCCGGGTTTTGGTCTTTCACTTCCTGGTGTGAAATTGGCATGGTGTGGTTTCAGCAAAAGTTAGTGCTACCTCCTGTTCGGCGGGGGTTTCACTTGATTACGGATCGCGTGGTGAACGCCCTTCCCCAGTTGGCGAAGACTCGGATCGGGTTGCTGCATGTTTTCATCCAGCATACGAGTGCCTCGCTGGGCATCAACGAAAACGCCGATCCCGATGTGCCGGTCGATCTGGAACGCTCGATCAACGCCATTGTGCCGGAGGAATTCCCGTACATTCACACGCTGGAAGGTCCCGACGATATGCCAGCGCACGTGAAAGCGGCCCTGCTGGGTAGTTCGGTGAGTATCCCCGTGGCCGATGGGCGATTATGCTTGGGAACCTGGCAAGGTATTTACCTGTGCGAACACCGCAACCAGGGCGGCGAACGCTGGTTGGTGCTGACCCTGCAGGGCGAAGCGGCAACTTAAGAGCCGCGACAAACTCGTTTCGCCTGGGCGTTGGCAGTTGCCTGTTTTTTGCTGCCTGTCATCCCAGCCTCTCGGCCTTCCACGATTCATAAACCGCCCCACCCCCTTGAGCCTATCTGCCATGCAATCCTCACAGCACACCGCCGGCGCCGCCTCTGATCCTGCCATCCTTCCAACCAGCGCACCCAACTCCACGCGGCGGCAGTGGTTGGGCCAAACGGCGGCCGCCAGCCTGGGGGGAGTGCTAGCATGGGGAGTAGCGGGGTCCGCGGCGATAGCCCAAGCCGCCGCGCCGGCCACAGCGGCCGGCGGCGCCCGACCCTGGAGGTATTGCCTGAATACAAGCTGTATTCGAGGGCAAGAGCTCAGCCTGGTGAACGAGATCGCGATTGCCTCCAAGGCGGGGTACTCGGGCATTGAACCTTGGATTCGCGAGATCGAAGCCTACCAACAAGGGGGCGGCCAACTGGCCGACCTGCGGAAGCGAATGGAAGACGCCGGCCTGACCGTCGAAAGCGCCATTGGCTTCGCCCGCTGGGCCGTGGACGACCCGCAAGAACGAGCCGCGGGCCTGGAGCAGGCCCGGCGCGACATGGACTTGGTGCGCGCCCTGGGGGGCAAACGCATCGCGGCGCCTCCCGTGGGCGTGACGGGCCAGAAAACCTCGCTCACCGAACTGGCCTCTCGCTATCGGGCGCTGCTCGAACTCGGCACGGCGATGGAAGTTACCCCGCAGCTCGAAGTGTGGGGGCACTCGCAATCTCTGGGGCACCTGGCCGAAACCGTTTACGTGGCCGTGGCCGCAGGGCATGCCAATGCTTGCTTCTTGCCCGACGTTTATCACCTGTACAAGGGCGGTTCGGCATTCGAAGGCCTCGCGCTATTGTCGGGCTCGTCGATCGCTTGCTTCCACATGAACGACTACCCGGCCACGCCCGGTCGCGACACGATTACCGACGCCGATCGGGTTTACCCGGGCGACGGCGTAGCCCCGCTGGGCCAAATCCTGCGAACCCTGCGTGAAATTGGCTTTGCGGGCGTGTTATCGCTGGAATTATTCAATCGCACCTACTGGCAGCAAGACCCGCTGGTGGTGGCTCAAACCGGGCTGCGGAAGATGCAAGCGGCGGTGGCGGAAGTTTAACGACCGCACGAGAGATTGTGTCGGGCTTTCGCTCCGCGAAAGCATGTCCTTTCGCGGAGCGAAAGGCGACTACGGTTGCGCGCGGTGCAGGCGTGTTGTAACGGCGGTGCGGAATATTCATTCAATGCCGGACGTGCCGACTGCCGATGGTTTAACACAGACCCAGGTTCGTCGGGCAGTCGTGCCGGAGACTTCGCTCCCCTCCCCCGTGAGAAGCGGCTCCTTCGCGGCTTGTCCCAATCCGCCTTACGCCAGGCGTGGGAGTTTGGAACGTCTACCCTGTGGAAGCTCACCCAACGGCTTCCACGCGGGCGGGTTCCCTGCTGCTCCCGCTCCCTGCCGTTCATGGCGCTCGAAGCATTCAATCCCGCAATGCCAGGAGGGTATACGCTCATGATTCGCCGGACCATGCTGGTCTTGCTGTGTGCCGTCGGCTTTTGGGCCGCGCCAACGCAGGAGGCCAACGCCCAGCAAGCTTACGGACGCCATTGGGGTGGCACTTTTAGCGGTCGCGACTACAACCGCTTCTACCACTACCCCTACGTGTACTACCCCCAGAACTTTTGGGGACACGAGTACTACCGCAGCGCCGACAATCTGTACCACCGCTACCCGGCCGAAATGCGGGTGCCGGTCTACAATCGACAGTGGTTTAATTACTACCCGGAAGCCCGCAAGTACCACTTTGGCCATCAGTTCATCTTAGATACCTTCTAACCGAACGACCGCACCAGGCCGGCTTTCGGACATGCGCTCAGCAACGGGGGGCCATCGCGAACTGTGCGATGCGGCCCCCCGGCTGCGTTTGGGGGGGCGTCTGACTTTGGCGTCCCTGACTTTAACGAATTCCAGGCGCGTCCCCTTTCGCGTGGAATGCGAGCCTCGCCGCGGATTCATAACCCGACGCGTTAGCGAGGGAGCCCCCCCCGAACGTCCCTCGGTAACGCGTCGGGGTGCCAATATCAAGGCGTTCAGAACAGCAGGGGCCAGCTACGAAAAGCCTGCCGGAATGCACCGCACCTAGAAAACGGTAAGGTGAGTGGCGCCCAATGCGGCGACTGGTTGCCCAGTCCTCGGAAACCGCTACGATTGGCCGCGGCGGTTAGTTTGGGCGGCGCGAACGGATGTGCGTCTTCCTTGGGAAGCAACACGCATTCGTATGGTTTTCTGCCCCCTATGAACCTGGCGCAACACCTCGAAGTTTTTTATGGCGCGGCCTCTTCGGCCGAGGCTCGCGTTTACGCCAGGCTTCCTCGGATGGCCCTGGCTTCGTTCCCAGACGCGGCCGCCAACGACCGTTTCCAACTCGTGGGCGAAGTCGTCGGCCCGCGGAGCGATTTTGCCCATTGTTTGCCGGCGCGCGTTCCCCTTCGCGAACCGCACGCTTCGCCGAACAGCGCAAGCGATGGGAACCCAGGCAGCGACGCACTGCTGGCCGCTGCCGTGGTGCCGGACCCTTGTTTCTGGCTGCCGGAAGAACCGTACTATTACACCGTGCGCGTGGAACTCAAGCAGGCCGGAAAGACGGTTGCCCAAATCGAGCGCACCCTCGGCATTCGCCCATTGGGCATCCACGCCAATCGGTTCTACCTGCTCGGCAAGCCCTGGGTGGCCAGGGCTGTCAATCGGGTTTCGGTTTCTCGGCAAGACTTGGAAGACGCCCGCCTGCTGGGGGCGACGCTGCTGCTGTCCCACCCGCCCGATGACCTTTGCCACGCTGCCAGCCGCAACGGGGTACTGGTGATGGCGGCGCTGGAGAGCACCGAGAACTCGGAGCAACTCGCGAACGAATGCCGGCGGCTGGCGGATCACCCCGCGGTCGCTTTCCTGGTTGCGCCCGTCGCCACCGATCTTAGCGGTGAATGCCTCGCCGCCTTGCGGAATGTGCTCATTGGCTGCCGCCTGACGCTGGCGGAGATCGACCAACTTCCCCCTTGGGCCCGCTTTGCCCTGGTGGAGTGGCCTGAGCAACTTTCGGCCGAGTCGCTGGCGAAGCAACTTTCGCAGCTACGAATGCCTGTTTGCGTGGAACAGGTTCCGGCCGCGGCAACCCTCGCGGCGGCGCGGGCTGGCTGCGATGCGCTGCAAGCTCAACTGGCTGGCCTGGGCGACTTTGCTGGCTACGCCCATTGAAGGTACTGCGTATTCCTCGTCTGGGCGAACTTCACGGCCGGCAAAATTCTGAGGCTTTGGAGTTTCGTATTCCGGGCCGCTTTGGGTTAAATTAGAACGGCAGTCGGTTCACGCGATTTGCCATCCCCGGCTCCCTGCTTGTTTCCCCGCCTCCTGTCGCCCCCCACCAAGGAGTTTTGCCATGCGTTTCCCGTTTTGGGCACGAGCTCTGGTTCTGCCCTTGGCACTCGGCGTGGGCAGCGAAGCGTGGGCCGAAACCAAGGTTGGCTTTCGTCAGGTTACCTCCACCCACCCGGTGGCCGTGCAACGGGGGACCGAGGCGGAAGTGAAGCTCCGCAGCAATTTCACCCTCGACGGAACTTACGGCGTTTACTTCGCCCAGCCCGGCGTGGAGATGACTTACGCCGAAGGCAAAGAGAAGGCTGCCCCGCGCGCCAGCCGCTCATCGGTGGGCACGCCTTTCAAATTCCAGGTGGCCGTGCCTGAGAATCAATTGCCTGGCATGTATGAATACCGCGTCGCCACCGAGCAAGCGGTGTCGAGCGTGGCGCAACTGTTGGTGACCGACTACCCCGTGGTCGGCGAAGCGATCACCGGCAACGACGCCCCCAAGTCGGCCCAGTTGGTAACCCTGCCCGTGGCCGTGTGCGGCACGGTGGAAAAGTTTGAAGACGTGGACTATTACCGCTTTGCCTTAAAGAAAGGCGAGGAAGTCACCTGTGAAATCTTTGCCCAGCGGGTGACCGATCGCATCCACAATATGGTGGTGAGCGGTCCTCGCATTTATTTGATGGATGCCATCCTCACGCTCATCGCGCCCAGCGGCCAGGTGGTGGCCCAAAACGATAACTTCCACGGCGGCGATTCGTTCTTGCACTTTCAAGCCACCATGGATGGCGAGTATTTGCTTGAAGTTCGCGACGCGCGCTACGCCGGCAACGATCGTTACACGTATTGCGTGGAAATCGCCCAGCGTCCTTACATTCACACCGTGTATCCGCTGGCCGTGGCCCCCGGCGCAAAAGTGCAAGCCGAAGCCGTGGGCCACATGCTCGGCGACGCCAAAGCCTCGTTCACCGCGCCAAGCGATGTTGGCGCCCACCGCGTTCGCGTGCAGACCTCCGCGGGCGAAACCAATCCCGCCACCGTGGTCGTAAGCAGCCTGCCGTTGGTGGAAGAACGCGAGCCCAACAACGCCTGTGCCGCGGCCACCCCGATATCCTTCCCGCAAGGCATCAATGGCCGGCTCGAATCGCCAGACGACGCGGACTTTTACGGCTTTGAAGCCAAGCAGGGCGAGAAGTTTCTCTTTGAGATTGAAGCCCGCCGTCACGGGTCGCCGCTCGACAGCATTCTGGAAATTCAAGACGCCCAAGGCAAAGTGCTGGCCGAGGCCGACGATAGCGACATCTACCGCGATAAAGACAGCCAGCTCGCGTGGACGGCGCCGGCCGATGGCAACTATTGCGTGGTGGTTCGCGACCTGCACGCCCGCGGAGGCAGCCGGTACGTGTATTTGTTGCGAGCCGAAAGGCCGGAGCCCGATTTTCAGATCACGGGCGAATACTACTACGCCATGCTCGCTCCGGGCATGCGCACGCTGTGGTTTGTCAAGCTCGAACGGCTGAACGGCTTTACCGGTCCTGTCACGCTGGAAGTGCAAGGACTGCCTGAAGGCGTGACTTACGAACCCATCACGATGCCGCCCGGCGTGACCGATTGTGGCTTGATTCTCGAAGCGGCCAAGGACGCTCCGATTGGCGCCGCTCTGGTCGGCGTATATGGCAAGGCCAGCATGGAAGACCCCGATGGCAAGCCGCGCGAGATCGTTCGTCGAGGGCTGGTAAAGTGCGAACAACAAAACAGCGGCGGCGGCCAGAACGATTGGCCCATCGAAACCCAAATTGTGGGCGTTACCAAGCCGCTCGACCTAACGAGCGTGACGGCCGAGCCGGGTGAGTTGACGCTCAAGCCGGGCGAAACCAAGGAAATCACCGTGCGGATCGAACGTCAGGCAGGCTTCGACGACGCGGTCACGCTGTCCACCGAGTTCAAGTACCTGGCACGCATCAAGGCGCCGCAGCTTCCCCGCGGCGTAACCATGAGCCCCAAAAGCAAGGCTCGGCTCTCGGGCAAAGTGCTCGAGGGCACCGTGGTGCTGACGGCCGCCGACAACGCCCTGCCGGTGGAACGAATGCCGATCGCCGTGGTGGCCCAGGTTTCGATCGCATTCTCGATCAACACCTTCTACGCAACCAATCCCATCTATCTCACGGTGCTACCCAAAGAACCAGCCGCAGACGCGAAGGAAGCCCCGAAGAAAAAGTAAAATCGGCGGCGCGTGGAGGTGGTGGTATGGGAGTTCCGGCAGTTGCCGAAGACGCACGATTAAACCCTCCTAAACCCTCCCTCTCGGACAGGCGGGACCATCCCCGATGAAGACCATTGCCGTTTGCCTGATAAACACGGGCGTTTGTCTATTCGGATTATTGACGGTCCTGGCCGCTCCTGTAGCCACTTTGGCCAATGACACGGTGACGCTCGATGGCGGGGCCGTCACCCGCTACGTGTTGAGTTGTCGCAAAGAGAACGGGGCCTTTGGCCCGGCCGATCAGCAATACACCGACGCCGCCTGGAACTACCCGGCCGTGGCCACGCTGCGCCTGCTTGGCGAATCGTTGCCCCAATCTCAGCAAGTCTTGCAGCATGGGCTGGGCTATCCGCAAGGCCACGTGGGTTACGGGCATTGGCAGTTCTACCATCAGCATCGTCTGCGAATGTTGCTAGGGCAGCCGGCCAAATCGGCGCGGGCACAAGTTCAAATTGATTATCAAGGCGAAGCCATTCGATACTACGGCAGCCCCTTTGGCACCGAAGGCAACGACTTCTTTCATGCCGGCAGCAACGGTGAGACCGACGCGCGCGACTTGTCTGCCGAGAGCTTGGGCTACTACAACCTTTCCTCGCTGTACTATTTGCTAGCGGGGTTGAAAGCGTCGGGACGAACCGCCGCCAACCCAGCCGAACTGGTGAGCTTTGTCCTTCGTCGCCAGGCCCCCAGCGGCGGATTTGTGGACCTACGGACCACCGCCGCAAAACCGATCGATACCGAAACGCACATTGCCAGCACCTTTCACGCGGTTGCTTCGTTGAAGTTGCTCGGGGCCGAAATTCCGCGGCCCGACGCCTGCGCCAAGTTCATCGCGGCCTGCCAGCGGCCCACGGGCGGGTTCGGCTTTCATCCGAGCCATGCGGATCTCGCCAATCGCGAGGATATCTACTATACCTGGGCTGCCTTACTTACGCTTCGCCTGCTCGAGCGGGCCTTTCCGCGGCCGCTGCTTACCAACGCCTGGATTCTCAGCCTGCAAAACGCTGATGGCGGTTTTGGCGATCAACCCCGCTGGCGTTCGCGGCTCTATAGCACGTATTACGCCGTCGAGGCATTGCAAGCGCTCATGGGCAGCGCGCCGGTGTCCCTCGAGGTCCGAAAGGCAACGACAACCACACCCGTTGCGATACCTGAGGGTAAATACGGCATTTATCAGGCCCTGTTCAAAATGCCGGTGGTCAAACCGGCCGACCTAGAAGGTCTTCAACAGCGAGGGCTGAACCTGTTGGCCTTGAAGTCAGATCGCATTGAAGACGCCGCGCCGCTGTTGGCCGAGATCGAGGCTCGCCAACTCAAGATGGACGTGGTGCTTTGCCCCGAAGCGTACCCTCACCGTTTGCGTTGGAATGGCGAGGCCGTGTTGAATCACGTGGGCAATTTCACGCTCGACGCCCGCTGGAACGAAGTCGAGCGCACGGCCTGGCAACAGGCGGATAACGCCGGCCGCGAGAGTCTGACATGGCCGCTGTACGCAGAGCGCGTGTTGGCGCCGCTTCGCCGGCAGCACAGCGTGTGTTATCCCGAGCAAGATTTTGAAATGGAATTCGCCTACCAGGCTTACGACGAAGGGCTGCACGGCGCTGCCAGTTACAACGCCCTGCTCGCCGGCTTCAATTGGGCTCCGCGCGATTTCGTGCGGGTGTTCCCCTGGCGCGAGCGCTACACCACGCGGTTGGCGCCGATTGCCGATTGCGATGCTCACGGCGATCTGGCCAAGTGGTCTCCGCAATTGGATTACGTGCGGAACGTGTACTTGGCGACTGGCCCGAAGTACGCCGACTTTTTGGATGCAACCCGGCACGGCCGCGTGGCCTGCGTGGTGGCCAAGCCCGCAGGCGTTGCGGAAGGTTACAGCATTTATGGCCCCGAACCAGTGGTGGCCTATCTGCGCGCCCATGTGCGAGAATGGCAATGGTGGCCCGAGTAGATCGCCGGTCGCCGACCGCGGCCTGCTCAGCGGATAGGCGGGGCGATTCCGCGCCGTGATGGGCTGTTTGGGGTGGAAGCGAAGCGCGCGGGATCGGCAGAATAGCCACGCCCATTCAAGCCGGGACGGCCATGCCACGGCCGCTACGCCGTTGGGTGGCGAAATTGGCTGGCGATGTGCTGCATCTTCCGGTACGAGGGCGGCCTCGGCGAGGCTGGCCCTACTTGCAGGTTTGGTAGAGTTCTCCGGTCGCACCATTTATACTAGGGTGACGTTCGAAGCAGGCACCAGCAACTCAACCACCCTTCAGGAGATAACCCCTCATGGCCAAGTTGGTCAGTCCCAATCGTCGCGATTTTCTCAAGACCTCGGCCGCCGTTGGTTTTGGCGTGTGGACGTCTTCCGCCATTGCTCAAAGCAAGTCGGCCAATGAGCAAGTCAATTTTGCCTGCATTGGCGTGGGCGGCAAAGGGAGCAGCGACACCGACGACGCCGGCAGTCACGGCAACATCGTGGCGCTTTGCGATATCGATGAGAAGCGACTCAACGACAAGGCCGGGAAGTTTCCCAAGGCCAAGAAATACGCCGACTTTCGCAAGATGCTCGAAGAACTGGGCGGCTCGATCGACGCCGTGACCGTGAGCACGCCCGACCATACCCACGCCGTGGCGGCTGCCCAGGCCATGAAAATGGGCAAGCATTGCTTCTGCCAAAAGCCGCTCACGCATTCGATTCACGAAGCGCGAACGCTGGGTGAAATTGCCCGCAAACAGGGCGTCGCCACGCAGATGGGCAATCAGGGCACGGCGGGTGGCGAGCTTCGCCGCGCCGCCGCTCAAATTCGGGCTGGCGCCGTCGGCAAGGTTTCCGAAGTTCACGTGTGGACCAATCGGGCTGGCCAGTGGTGGAAGCAAGGAATCGAGCGGCCTACGGAAACGCCAGCGGTGCCGGAAAACGTGAGTTGGGACCTCTTTCTCGGCCCCGCGGCCCCGCGGCCCTATCACCCCGCCTATCATCCGTTTGCCTGGCGAGGTTGGTGGTCGTTCGGCACGGGCGCCTTGGGCGACATGGCCTGCCATACCATGAACATGCCCTTCATGGCGCTCAACCTGCGGAACCCCAACGCCGTTTCCGCCGAGACTTCCGGCCACAATAAGGAGACGTATCCGCTCTGGTCGGTGATCACGTTCGAGTTCCCCGGCAACGAAACGCGCGGGCCGCTCAAACTCACCTGGTACGACGGCGGCAAGGTGCCCCCGGCGGAAAAACTACCTGGCCAAAATCTTGGCAGCAGCGGGTCATTGATTATTGGCGACAAGGGCACGATGTTCTCGCCCGGCGACTACGGCGGCGGAAAACTGTTCGACCCCGAAGGCAAGCCCACGCAGGGCCCTCAGGTCGAAATCGTTAATTCGCCGGGCCATTTCCGCGAGTTGGTGGATGCCATTCGTGGTGGCTCGCCCGCCATGTCGAACTTCCCCGATTATGCCGGCCCGCTGACGGAAACCGTGCTGCTGGGCAACCTGGCGGTGTGGGCCGGCTCGCGCGTGGAGTGGGACGCCGAGAACCTTAAGGCGAAGAACATGCCCGAGTTGGCCAGCATGATCAAGCACGAGTACCCCCAGGGATTTGAGCTTTAAGAGCCGACCCAATGACTCCCTCTCCCCTGGGCGGGAGAGGGCTGGGGGTGAGGGGGAAACAGGGTTCTCGGATAGGCTCAAAGTGCCGATCCGATCCGTATTTTGATTCCCCCCTGCAAGGCTGCCGGCGAAATCCGGCGGCCTTGTTCTATGTTTGCCAGGCATGTCTGCCACCCTGAGGGTGCAAGTCCCTTATCCAAC
>CAYUMU010000081.1:0-29548 GCA_964445985.1 uncultured Pirellulales bacterium
TCGAGCAGCTGCATCGCCTTTCTGACGAAGACGCCGAACAAACCGGCAACAGCCTGCGAGGGCTATTCGCGCGCGACGACGACGTGGCCCTCGGCGGCCGCGCGCTGGTGTCGCTCGGCAAACGCAGTTACCAGCAGAATTTGCCCTGGAATCGGCTCGGCGTCGGCACGCCGGTGCTGCTCTCGGAACCCGGCCGCCGCCGCGACGAAGCCTGGCGGGGCGTGGTCTGTGCCCGCAACGAACACGTGATTCAAGTCGCCTTTGAAGAACTGCCCGAGCTAAGCGACGAACCGCTGCCGCTGCGGCTCGATCTGTCGTTCGACGAAGTGGCCCGCCGCCGCCAACGCGCCGCGCTCGAAACAGCCTCGAGGGCTGAGCGCGGCCGCCTGGCGCAACTTCGCGACGTGCTGCTGGCCGAACGGCAACCGCAGTTTCGGCCTGTCGAAATCCGCAAGTTTCTCAACGGCAGCCTCAACGCTTCGCAGCAGCAGGCCGTGACCTTCGCCCTGGGGGCCGAAGACGTGGCCATCATCCACGGTCCGCCCGGCACCGGCAAAACCACCACGGTCGTGGAACTCATCCGTCAGGCCATCGCCCGTGGCGAACAGGTGATTGCCTGCGCTCCGAGCAATCTGGCCGTCGATAACCTGCTCGAACGCCTGGTGGCCGCTGGCGAAAAGGCCATTCGCATAGGGCACCCGGCCCGCGTTTCTCCCGAGCTTCAAGCCCACACGCTCGACCTGCTGGTGGCCGGCCACCCCGACGTGGCCGTGGCCCGCAAGCTGGTCAAACAAGCCCACGGCCTGAAGGACAAGGCCGCCCGCTACACCAGGGCCAAGCCGGCTCCCGGCGCCAAGCAGGCCATGCGGCGCGAAGCCCGCGACCTGCTGGCCGACGCCCGCCGGATCGAAGACCAGGTGGTGCGGCAGTTTCTCGACTCGGCCAGCGTGCTCTGCGCCACGCTCACCGGAGTGGATGCCGGCGTGCTGGGCAAGCGCGAGTTCGACCTGGCGGTGATCGACGAAGCGGCCCAAACCACCGAAGCGGCCTGCTGGATTCCGCTGCTCCGCGTCAACCGCCTGGTGCTGGCCGGCGATCATTGCCAGTTGCCTCCCACCATTATCTCGCCCGAAGCCGCCAAGGCCGGCCTGGCCATCACGCTGATGGAACGACTCGTGGCCGACTACGCGCCGCGGCCCGCCCGCAAGTCCAAGAAGTCAGACAGCGACCATCACGCCGGTGAAACCCTGCACCATCCGCTGGCCCGGCTGCTCACGGTGCAGTACCGCATGCACGAAGCCATCATGGGCTTTTCCTCGGCCGAGTTCTACGAATCGTCGCTCATCGCCCACGACTCGGTCCGCGCGCACCTGCTCACCGATCTGCCGGAAGTAGCCCCGACGGAATGGACCGAATCTCCGCTCACGTTCATCGACACGGCCGGGGCCAGCTACGACGAAGAACAAGAGCCAAACGGCGAAAGCCGGCTCAACCCGCAAGAAGCCCTGCTGGTGCAACAGCAAGTAGCCAGGCTGCTGGCGGCCGGCGTGCCGCCCCGCGCGATCGCCGTCATCGCGCCTTACTCAGCGCAAGTGCGCTACCTCCGCGACCTGCTTCGGGCAAACGGCGCCTACCCCGGCGTGGAGGTCGATACCGTCGACGGGTTTCAAGGCCGCGAGAAAGAAGCGGTGATCATCTCGCTCGTCCGCTCCAACCCCACCGGCGAAATCGGCTTCCTGGGCGATGTCCGCCGCATGAACGTGGCCCTGACCCGAGCCCGGCGCAAGCTCATCGTCATCGGCGACAGCGCCACCATCGCCCACCATGCATTCTACGGCCGGCTCTTGGAATACTTTGAAGGGCAGGGGGCGTATCGGACGGTTTGGGAAGAATGAGGTGGAAGTGCGGAGTGGGGAAGCACGGAATTCGGAGTTTTTAGCGAGCCTGGCGGTTTACCCGCTTGATTCCGCGGTCGCGAAGCCTTTCGGGCGGTGAATCCGTTTATCCTTGGTAAGAATACGTGAGTAGAAGTCGATCCGCGACGACTTCATTTTCAAGCGTTTGACCTGCCATTTGAAAGCGGCGCAGCATCGACCGCCCGCAGTTGACCGTGGCTTCGGTCTCGAACAAGCCATCGGGGATGGGGACATCACAAATTTTGTTGCCCGAGCGCTTCGTTCCGTCAATGGACAGCACGACGAAGACCCCCCTGGATTTGCACCGGTCAATGACCTCGAATAATGTCGATAGGTTAAAGCCTTGAGCACCGTAAATTATCGTTTGAGAGTCGACATACGGTGGGTCACAGTAGATCACGTCGCCAGCCCTGGCCATCTCCATCACTTCAGCGTAGTCAGCATGAATAAACTTTGTATTTCGACAGCGGACTCGCCATTCGTCGGTTCGCCGTGAGAACGACACCGGGGAAATGGGGGCGTGCACTCCACATGGAGTGGACATGTAGCCATCCCTTTTGCGGAATCGCACCACACCGCCGTAACACGAGCGACAGAGATACAACAGGTCGGCGCCGTTCGGCTTGGCGTTGTAAGATGCCTTCACTCGTTCGTACACGACTTCCTTCGGCTCGTGGCTCGTTTGCTCCCATCGCTCCGCATACCACCGCTTAAGCTCATCAGGTTTTTCTTTGAGAGCTGTCCAGATTTCCGCCAGTGGCGCGAAAGCGTCGGAGCCAATTGCCATGGTGGGGGCCAGCGTTGCCAGCACCGCGCCGCTTCCGAGGAACGGTTCGAAGTAGGTCCCCATTCGGGCGGGAAAGTAAGACACGATTTCGTGGGCAAATCGTTGCTTGTTTCCAATCCATTTCAAGAGCTGTGATTTAAACGGAGTGACCTGCGAATTGCCAAATAGCGACATTTGCATGCCGAAGCTCCCCTTAAGTAATCCTTGCGAGATCGGGCCAACGCGGTGCATTATATCCTTATTTGGGATATGCGATCAATAGCGTTCGAGTGACGGCATGGACAAGAGCATTTTCACTCCTGAACAGCAAGCTTTGCAGTACGTGCTGAGGCAAATCAGGCTCGGACGGGGACTTCGGCAGGAAGACCTCGCCAAACGCCTTGAAGAGCCACAGTCCTTTGTCTCCAAATACGAGTCAGGCGAGCGTCGATTGGATTTGGTTGAGCTTAGACAGGTTTGCGCGGCGATGGAGGTAACGCTAATTGAGCTAATTAACCGATTTGAAGAACAGTTGCGATTATGAAACCAAACAAGGATTTCGTCGGACTTCCAAAGGCATTTTGGGCCAACATTCGAACAATTGCCCAGAAAGTTGGGTATACTGAGCGACCCAAGCGACAACCAGGCGTGAAGGGGCAAACCGGACCAATCAAGGTTCCAAGTTTGCCGGAGATCAAGGCGGCACTCGAATCCATCAATCTATCATCCCAGCATCTTATCACGCCAGATGGTAATGCCACGGATTTGGGGAAGCAAGTCGTCGATTATTTCTTATACCGCGCCAATCTCTTGAATAATGTTGTCGAACCACTATTGATGACCGCGGAACAGGCGAGAACGCTCCATGACAAGCTTCTAAAGCAACCTAAACACCGCAAGCCGACCGCCTTTGTGCCGATGAATAAGCAGCGTGGCGTAATGAAAAAGCCTGCTTATTTCACGGGAATCATCAACATGCTAGTCCATGCTAGTCTCGGAAACTTGCCATGCAATTATAACCCCCAAGAGCTAACCACCATTACGAGAAATAGAGAGCCCTTCCGGACACTCGCTCGCCGGATTGACGGCGCGTTTCCCAGTCCCGTCGACCCCATAGCCGTGTGGGAGATCAAAGAATACTACTACACCACGACCTTTGGCAGTCGCGTGGCTGACGGCGTCTACGAGACACTGCTGGGCGGCATGGAACTGAAAGAGCTGGATGCGGCGCTTCGCGAATTATCGCGATTGGACGATAGGCCGAGGCACATTCAGCACCTGTTGATGGTGGACGCGCATTACACTTGGTGGGTCAAGGGCCGGTCTTATCTATGTCGAATTATTGATATGCTGCACATGGGGTACGTTGACGAAGTTCTGTTCGGCAAGGAAGTGATTTCCAGGTTGCCGGATATCGTCACGGAGTGGGTCAAGGAATACAACCATCGGAAATAATGACTGATGCAGGATTACCGCCTTCGGCTATTGCGTGACACATTTCCCTTGGCCTTTTTGTCATGGGTCATCTTGCAGAAAGAGTCGCGCCGCGAGCAGGGCGATTATCCTTACGGCGGTTGTTGATAGTTTCAGCGTCCAGTTCCATCGATTTTCTTCCTGGGTGTACGGAGTTTCCCCCATGCAAGTCACGCCGGCGGTGAACGTTCTCAACCAGGTGGCCGAGGCCCTGGTGATTGGGGTGGTGGCCGATCAACCCCTGGCAGGGCCGGCCGCTGAAATCAACAAGGCCACCGGCGGATTGCTGGCCCGGCTGATCGAACGGGGAGAAATCAGCACCAAGCTGGCCGACGTCGCCCCGCTGTGGGAAGTGCCTGGCGTGGCCGCCGGCGGCGTGTTCGTGGTCGGCCTGGGCAAGTCCATCAACCCTCAATCGGCCTATCGGGCCGCCGCCGCCGCGTCCAAGTTTCTGGCCGCGCGCAAAAGGGCCAGCGCGGCCTTCTTTCTCGGCGACGACTGGAGCGAGGCCTGCACCGAAAGCGGCGTCGCCGGAGCCCTCGTTGGTTCGCAAGGCCAAGACCTCTACCGCGCCGACAAGAACCGCCACCCCATCCCGCAACTCGCCTGGTCCGGGTCCAAAGCCGCCGTGGCTCGAGGGCAGATCCTCGGCGAAGCCATCAACCTCACCCGCCGGCTGGTCAACGAACCGCCCGACAAAATGTACCCCGTCTCGTTCGCCGAGATCGCGGGCGAAATGGCCGGCGCCGCAGGGCTGGAAATCGAAGTCTGGGACCAGGACCGTCTCGAACAAGAACGCTGCGGCTCCCTCCTGGCCGTCGCCAAAGGCTCCTCGCAGCCGCCCCGACTGGTCATCCTCCGGCATCAAGGCGCCGCGGCCGGCCCTCCGCAGCTGGCCCTGGTGGGCAAAGGCGTGACCTTCGATTCCGGCGGCCTGTCGCTCAAACCCAGCGATTCCATGGCCACCATGAAATGCGACATGGCCGGCGCCGCCACCGTGCTGGGGACCATGCAGGCCATTGCCCGGCTGAAGCTGCCGGTGAACGTGATCGGCCTGATGGGCCTGGTCGAAAACATGCCCGGCGGCAGGGCCATGAAGCTGGGCGACGTGCTCACGGCCCGCGGCGGCAAGACCATCGAAGTGCTCAACACCGACGCCGAAGGCCGGCTGGTTTTGGCCGACGTGCTCGACGTGGCCGTGGAGCAGGGCGCGCCGCGAATCATCGACCTGGCAACCCTCACCGGGGCTTGCGTCGTCGCCCTCGGCATGGATGTCGCCGGCCTGATGACCAACGATCAGCCCTGGTGCGACGCCCTCTCCGCCGCCGCCAAAACGTGCGGCGAAGACGTGTGGCAATTGCCGATGTTCGAGGACTTCGCCAAACAAATCCGCAGCGAAGTGGCCGACATCAAGAACGTGGGCGAGGGCCGCTGGGGCGGCGCGATCACCGCCGCCAAGTTCCTGGAAGAATTCGTGCAGGAAACGCCCTGGGTTCACATGGATATCGCGGGGCCGGCCTTCCTTGAAAAACCCAAGCCCTGGCAAGACGCCGGCGGCAGCGGCGTGTTTGTGCGGACCCTGGTGGAGGTTGCCCGCGCGCTCGGCTAAACAGACCTGGCGCAGGGGGCCGCGCACGTTGCCGCGGCCGGCCAGCCTGCACGCCGCGGCTATCCAGCACCCACCGCCGACCGGCGTTCGACCGAAAACACCGTCAGGCCCAAGCGAATGGTGTCGCCCTCTCGAAGCAGCCGCCGGACCACCATTTGGTCGTTCACGTAGGTGCCGTGCATCGACCCCAGATCGCAAATCCAAACCCGGTCGCCGTCCACACTGATCTCGCAATGTCGCCGACTAACCCAGCGATCGTCCAACTGCACGTCGCACTCCTCGGCTCGACCAATCAAAATAGTTTGATGGTTCGACAAAGGCGCCTCGCGGCGGTCGCCGGTCATGGTGGTGGAAACCAGAGCCAAGTTGGTGGTCGCGGTCAGCATCGTGTTGGTCCTGCATATCGGTCCCCCGAATGAGAACTACCAAATAGCAAGTGACGCGCCGACGGCCCAACCGGAGCTGAGAAAATATCGCAAATTTCTATATATAAATGACTTATGAATGATAGTTCGGGCGGCGCGAGGACCGTCGTGAAGCAGCCGGCGGTTGGTCCGTTTTCGACCAGTCAGGCATGCTAGCAGCCGCGCGGTAGCTCGCCCCTAACGTGGGGTGCCGCCGTCACTTACTTTCGCATGAACTGCCGATCGAGCTCGGCCTTGGTGAGCACCAGGGCCGTGGGCCGGCCGTGAGGGCAGTGATGGGCGTCGGTGGCCAGGTGCCGCTGCTCCAGCAGCGCCGCCATTTCTTCCGGCGTGAGCGGGTCGCCCGCCTTCACCGCCGCCTTGCAACTCATCATGTGCAGCAGCTCATCCACCAGTTGCTGCGGCTCGGGGTCGCGGCCAGCGGCCAGGGTTTCCAGCACGCCCAGCAACACCTCGGCCGGCCGCACGTTGCGGAGCATGGCGGGGTAGCTGGCCACTAGCACCGTATCGCCGCCGAACGGCTCCACGTCCACGCCCAACCGGCTGAGCACTTCCCGACGCTCCAGCACCGCCGCCTTTTCGGCAGGGCTCAAATCCACCGGCTCCGGCACCAAGAGCTGCTGCTTCTCCAAATTGCCCCGCAACACCCTGGCTTTGAGCTGCTCGTACAAAATTCGCTCATGCAAGGCATGCTGATCGATCACCAGCATCCCCTCCTCCGACTCCACCACCAGGTAGCGATCGTGCATTTGCACCGCGGAAATCGCCCTGGCCGGGGCGTTCCATGGAGCGCCAGCGGGAGCTGTGGAAGACCAGGAAGCGGATGCCTCCCGCGTCTGGCCCGGGGAACCCGTCGCATCGGCCATCGTGTCGCCACTTCCAGGCGAATCTTTCAGCCACGGCTCGTCATCCTCCGGCGGCAAACTCGAACCGCCGCTCGGCGCGTCCCACGGCAACCGCAGATTGGGCTGATGATGCACCGAGTGCAATTCCAAAGGGCTGCTGTCGTCGTTGCGAGGCGCGGCAGTCTCCGCGGCCGCATCGAGCGGCGGACCAGCCAACTGCCCCTTGGCCCAAGAGACAAAGTCGGCCCGCACCTGGGCCGCCTGCTGAGGATCGAAGGCGGTTCCGCCCTCGTCCCCTTCGCCGCCGGCAGGCGAACCCGCGGCCCGGCCCGGCTGCCAGGCGCTGGTGAGATCGGTCGAGAGAAACCGCGTGCGGAGCGTGCCCAGCAGCTGGCTATACAGCCGGCCGCCATCCTGAAAACGAACCTCCAGCTTGGTGGGGTGCACGTTCACATCGACCGTTTCCGGCGGAACCTCCAGGCACAAAAAGCAGACCGGCTGCCGGCCTTGCAGCAACAAACCCCGATAGGCCTCGGTCAGGGCATGCCCTAGCGCGCGGTCGCGAATGTAGCGGCCATTCAAAAACAGGTACTGCATCCGATTGTTCGGCCGGCTCAGGCTGGGCGCGCCCACATACCCGCTCAAACTGGCAGGCGTCTGGCTTTCCACCCACAACAGCTGCTCGGCCAGCTCATGGCCAAAAAAGGCGGCGATTCGCCCTCGCCAATCGGTGGCCGGCGGCAGGTCGTACACCTCCCGCCCATTATGCCGCAGCGTGAAATGCACCGCCGGATGCGCCAGGGCCAGCCGCGTCAGGGCCTCGGTCAGGTGCCCCATCTCGGTGGCCGTGGTCTTGAGAAACTTCCGCCGCACCGGCGTGTTGTAGAACAAGTGCCGAACCTCGATCGTGGTGCCGACAGGGCAGCCGCAGGGCACAACCTCGGCCGCTTCGCCCCCCACCAGTTCCAACTCGGCTCCCCCTTGCTCATCGGCCGGACGGCTGCGAATCAGAAACCGGCTCACCGAAGCGATCGAAGCCAACGCCTCGCCGCGAAAGCCAAGCGTCGCCACCTGAAACAGATCATCCGCCGAAATAATCTTGCTCGTGGCGTGGCTTTCCACCGCCAGCGGCAGTTGATCCGGCAAGATCCCGCAACCGTTGTCGGTCACGCGAATCAGCTCGCCGCCCCCCTGCTCCACGGTCACGTCCACCCGCGTGGCGCCGGCGTCGAGCGAGTTTTCGACCAGCTCCTTCACGACACTGGCCGGGCGCTCGATCACCTCGCCAGCGGCGATCTTGTTCACCACGCCCTGCGGCAAGCGGCGAATGGCGGGACGGCTCAAAATGGATTCAGAAATGGAAGACATACGGATCGTCCGTGATCAAGCGGCAACGAACACAGAATTCAGCAAACAACGGCCCTGCCAGCCGTTCCTTCTGTTTTATCGCAAATCCCCAGCCCAATGGGAAGGATTCACACTTTTTGTACGCCTTGTGGTTTGGGCCGTCTCGGCCAAGGCGAACCGTTGCTTGCGCCGCGTCGTTCGGCCTGGATGAGCTTTTGCGGTGGGCCAGCCCGGATTCTGGGGCGAGGACGCCCAAGCCACCCAAGCCTTCGCTGGCGACTCACCACCTACGGCCGCGGCTTCCGCTCCATCTCCGCCCTGCCGCGCAGCCCCTCGTCTTCAAAAGTCACGCCCAGGTTGAGGAACTCCAAATTGGGCAGCGCCAGCCGTTGCTCCGACCCGCGAGGGCTGGCCGGCGAACCATACACGGTGGACTCCATGGTTTGCCACCGCGGGTTCCACACATACTCCCCGCCGCCAGGGCAGGTCAGCCGCGTATGCCACAGTTGTTGATGCAGTTCCACCGGGTCGCGATCGGGATAGAGGGCTTTCCACTCGTTGAGAATCGGCAGGTTGCTCCACGAACGAAGTTGAGCCGTATTCTCCGAGTCGCCCCCCGTCAGCTCGCCCCAGAACATTTCGCCCAGCTCCAGGAATTCCCGCGAGGCTTGAAACGCCATCTGCTGGCCCAGCCACGGGCGCGTTTGCGGCTGCTTCTCGCCGCCGGCGGGCCGCTTGTCTTTCTCTTTCGCGGCGAACCGCTCCAGCGCCCTGTGCATCACGCCCTTGTCGAGGGTCAGGATCAGCCGGCCTGGCGGCTGGGCATAATTCAACCGGTCGTGTTCTTGGAAGTCTGGCGAGATCACTTCCACGTACGGTTGACCCTGGTGGTGACGGACGAAGCGCTTTACGTCAGGCTCGGTTTGCTGGGCGTTTTTCCACAGCCCTTCAATCACGCGGTCGAGCAACGCGTGGTCACGAACCTCGAACTGCACCGCGATGGGGAATTGCTTATTTTCGATGGCCATCATGCGCACCCGATCGTTCGAGTTGGCGCTGGCGAGACGCTTCCAAATTTCATCCGGTTCCGCGTATATCGCCACGCTCGAGCCAAAGCAGGAAAGCGTTTGGTCCACTCCCGTCCAGGACTGTAGGAAACCGTTGGCCAAGTGCACCAAAGGCCGCTGCGGATCGAGATCGAGCGCAATCGCCGCATGCCACAGCGTGCCAGCATGTCGATCGCCAGCCTCTGCCGCAATCTTTGCTCCGCCGACGACTTCCCGAAACCGGCGCAGTTCACTCCCGCCAATCAGTGGCATCACCGTCAAATCAATCGCCAATTTCTCCGGCGAAACTGCCAACCGCACACCGATCGGATCGAAGAACTGCCGCCAGTTGCTTTCATAGCCGATGCGCCACCGTTCATAAGCCTCGGCTTCGGCCTTGGACACCTGTTCGAGTTCCAGCTCAATGATCGGCGTTTGGCTGCTCAACAGGCCGTAAGTTTCCGACGATACGCCGCTGGAGGTCAGCGTGAGCCGGCCCAACTCCGGCACGGGGAACTCAAACTCGACCGGCTCCGCAGGCAGCGCTCCCTTTAACCGCTGCTCAAGATATTGGGCGTCCAGCTCGGCCAGCACGGCCGCGGCCTTGGTCCGCCGGGCGTTGCCAATCCGCCAGCGAGGACTGCACCAGCGACGAATCGTATTGTCCGACAGAAACAGGAAGGCACTCTCGCCATCGCCGCCCGGCACGTACCGCTCGCGAAAAACCCGATACTCATCCAAACTGCCCAAGCTTTCGACTTGCTTCTGCTGCACTTTCTGCAGCCGGGCTAGCTGCGCCGGCGAGTTCGCCACCACCACCACATTTCCCCACCGGGCCAGGTAGGAACAAACGCCGCGATCAGGCGAGCGCACACTTTCATACGCCAGGCCAGCCACGTCGCCCCGGCTCGCTTCAACGCCCAATCGCTCTAACGCCGCTTGTTGCTTGGCGCGGATAAAGCCCACCAGCGTGGTCGCCCGCAATTCGTCGCCGCATTCGAACAGCACGGCCATGTCGCTGCCGGTGCGGAGGTAAGGATCGGAGCCCGTCAGGGCCACGCTGGTGACCAGCTTCCCGCCCAATAGCCGCGACCAGCCGGTGGTTTCCAGGCAGAGTTGATCCCGATACCGCTGCATCAGCCGCGTGTCTTCCGCCCTGGGTTCCAGTGCCGAAGCCAGCGGCATCCCAAACTCCGCCACCTCGTCCACCACGTTCAGCATCGCCTGAAAGCTGGGGAACAACACCAGGTGCTGATCGTGGGGTACAAACTTCGCGAGCGGATCGATCTGAACCGGCGCTGCCGACGGGTTGTCCGCCTGGTGCTTCGTCCAATCGATCGCCTTGACGGTAATGCCTTGGATATTGCCGATCGGCACCGGCGGTTCGTCGACGTCGGACCCCAGCAGCAATTCGCGATCGAGTTGCAAATTCTCGCTGATCGCGGCCCCGCCGCTGAACATTTCATAAAGGTCGGGCCGTCCGCGCCGCCACGTTGGCTGTGTATTGATGTCCCCCACCCGCTCGGGATCGAGACCTTGCGCCCGCACCGCCTGGCGATACCGATGGCGGAACCAGGCCGCGCCGGCGATCTCGCGCTCCAGCAACCGGCGGTAATGCTGCTGCACGGCGGCATGAAATGCTCGAGGCTCGATCTGCCGCGCCGCCGTGGCCGCGGCCGTGAACGGCAACTTCACCATGCCAGAGAGATCAGGCCGCGGCAGATACAGCGTGCCAGCCACCGAGCCCGGCTGCGGCAACCGCGCCAGCACCTTGAGCGTGGCGAGCTTGGCCACTGGATCGCCAAAGGCAATGTTCTCCTCGACCTGGTCATAGTCCAACCAAGCCCTGCCGCCCCCTTCCAGCACCACGTAGGGCGCGAAACTGCTGGCCCAACTGGGGCTGCGATGATGTGGCAATGCCTGGTTGGGCACATCCGGCCGATGCAACTTGAGTTCGGCCAGCGACCAGCGGTAGTAAACCTCGTCGGCCTGCACCAGGACAGCATTCCCGACCAGGCAAGCTGCCAGCAAGGCGGCCGCGCGAAGAGTCAACATGGGCCTGCTCCTCCCCTAATGAAGTATCGATGGCCAAACGCCAGAAATGTGTGCGGCGAATTGCGACGGAGAGACACATTGCGCGGATGCGTCCGCCCCCGCTCTGTAGGCTCCTTCGACAGCTTCGTTATAACGCTGGCCGCCAAAAGATGCGAAAAATTTCACTTCCCAGGCACCCCCCGCCCACAAAAAACGCGGACGCTTCACCCACTGGGGGGGCCAAGCGTCCGCGTTGCTCAAACTCTAACGTCAGGCGGGCCGCCGAGCGGCAGCTATCCAGACCTTACTGGGCTTCGTTCTTGTTCTTGTCGCCCAAGGTCTTGCTCACGAAGGGCTCGATCGCTTCGGCCCAAATCGTGTAACCCTGGGGGCTGAGGTGCAGCAGGTCCGGCATGATCTCCTTGGTCAACGTGCCGTCCTCGGTCAAAAAGTTCTTGCCAATATCCAGGTAATGCACCCGCTGGCCATCGGCCAACTTCGAGACCATGGCGTTGGTCTTCTGGTTCACCTGCCGCTTGGCATCGCTCTCCGAAGCGCCGCGAGGGAAGATGCCGAGGATCAGCACCTGGGTTTCCGGCAGCTTGGTATTGAGCTGTTTCACAATCGCGGTAATGCCGTCGGCGATTTGCTCCGGCGTGTTGGCGCCGGAGTTGTTGGTGCCGATCATCAGCACGGCCAGCTTGGGCGAAATACCGGCGATGTTGCCGTTGTCGAGCCGCCACAGCACGTGCTGCGTGCGGTCGCCGCCGATGCCCAGGTTCACGGCGTTGCGGTCGCCGTAATGCTTGGCCCAGGCCGCTTTGCCGGCGCCTTCCCAACCTTGCGTGATCGAGTCGCCAATCAGCAACAGATCGACATTCCCTTCCTTCACGCGCTTGTTCATCGATTCATGCCGGGTCATCCAGCCGCCTTCACGCGGCGCCGGCTGCACGGCGTCGTGCCGCGGGGCCTCGGCCAGGGCCAGGGCGGGAATCGCCAACAGCAGAGAACAGGTCCAAACCAAACGGGTGCCAACTCGCATTGTTTCAACTCCGAAATGGGATCGATAGGCCACCCCGCGGCAAACTTCGCCGAGAGCGACCAAAGCGCCCAGAATAGCCACCGGTTGGGGGAATGCAATTCGCCGCGGGAAACTCTTAACGCGGGTAAACCGCAAACAGACGTTGAGGCATTAAAGTTCTCTGCAGCTTGCAGAGATGTTAACGAGCAAGAAACTATTCGGCAAAGTTCCACTTCAAGTTGCCACGCGTTCGCTGAAATTGCCGCGGGCCGATCGTGCTTAGACGACCGGGCTACTGCTCCACGGTCGGCGGTTCGTCGGCATCTCGACCTTCTTCCAAATCATCGTCCTCGCCCCAAAACTCACTCTCGTCGTGCATACCGTATTTTTGAGCAATCTTAAGATCTGTCGTCACCAAATAGGCATGGTCGTCCGAGGTTCCGCCATTTGGATCAAGGGTCACACCATCGGCAAGCATGGCGCGAAGCGTATCGGACGCAGATTGTAAACTCTGGATCATGTCGTCAAGCGACTTTGCATCTGCTGTGAGCCATTTATTCCGCCAAAGCGTAAGATATCGCTTCTCCGCGGGGTGAGCGTCACGCCACAGCTTATTGTACGCATCCTGCACAAAAGGGTTTAGTTGACTAGAAAACTCTAACGGCAGGTCCAGAACTTTGATGAGTTCCAACACGTCTGCTAAGTCGCGAATTCGTTCGGCGTTCGTCATGCCGGATGCGAGCTTTAACTCGATCAGGGCCTGAAGGTTGATGTACCGTATGCCACCCAACTCGTCTGTTACACCTGCCGGATCGGGAAATGCGACAGCCTTGGGTTTACCATCTCCTGGAAAGCCGCCCGTTAATAAAAATTCAATCTTAACGCCATGCTCCGCATCGCGAAGATTCTTACTCCCCCGAAATGGAAGGCTGTATCCCAAACCCGCAAGATGCTGATGAATCACTTTAAGACTATCCCGCGTCACCAGTAAAGCGACATCGTCGGTGAATCGGGTGTAACCATGCCGAGCCAACGCCATGCCACCAACGACAACATACTCGACTTGAAGCTCGTTTAGTTTTCGACATATCTTCTCAAGGGCCTTTTGAACCTCACTGGCGCCTTGGAAGAATTTGCTGCCCTCGGACATTGCCCACTCCAGATCGCGTTCCAAACGAGATTCATACCATTGTGATCGATCGTTAGCCGATGGGTCCGAACTCTGTCTCGCAATTTTGGCCACATCGTTCAGCAACGGATTTTTCATCTTGCACTCCTCGCGATGCCAGAGCGTGCTTTGGCTCACACCAACAGAACAGCTGAACTGTCAAATTGCAAACAGCCACGATTGCTCGCTTTCTTAGCCCGTTTGATTCCAGCGTTCGCCTCGTTCGACCCTACCCCCCCGCTATCGCCCCCACCACCAGCAGCGGCTCCTCCCCCGCCACCACCTTCTCCGGCAGTTTCACCTCCGCCCCCGCATTCGATAAATCCTGCTCGCAGGCAAAGAACCGAATGAACGGCCGGCGTTGCTTGCTGCTTTGGTCGCGGATGGTGCCGCGCAGGTTTGGATACCGGGCTTCCAAGGCGTCGAGCACGGCCGCCAGCGTGGCGGCGCCGGCCACTTCCAGTTGCACTTCGCCAGTCACCCGCGCGAGGGTGCGCAGGTGGAATGGAAGCTGAACGCGAACCATGACACAACCATCCTACATGAACGTTTGCACTTCCACCGCCACCACCGGCGGCAAATCGCGCACAATGGCTTGCCAGTGATCGCCCCCATCAAACGAGCCATACACCTGGCCGCCGGTCGTGCCGAAGTACACGCCGCACGAATCGAGCTTGTCAACCGCCATGGCGTCGCGAAGCACGTTCACGTAGCAATCGCTCTGCGGCAGTCCCTCGGTCAACGCTTCCCACGCGTTGCCCCCCGTGCGGCTGCGATACACCCGCAACTTCCCTTCGGGCGGGTAGTGTTCCGAGTCGCTCTTGATGGGCACCACGTAAATCGTCTCCGGCTCGTGCGCATGCACGTCAATCGGGAAGCCAAAGTCCGAAGGCAAATTTCCGCTGACTTCGTGCCACAGGTCGCCGGCGTTGTCGCTCCGCATCACGTCCCAGTGCTTTTGCATGAACAGCACGTTGGGCCGCGAGGGATGCATGGCGATGCGATGCACGCAATGCCCAATGGGGGCGTCGGGATCGGGAATGTATTCGGACTTGAGCCCTTGGTTGATCGGCTTCCAAGTCACGCCGCCGTCGTCGGTGCGGAACGCGCCGGCCGCCGAAATCGCCACGAACATCCGCTTGGGATCCGCCGGATCGAGCAAAATCGTGTGCAAACACATGCCGCCGGCGCCCGGTTGCCATTGGTTGCCGGAGCAGGCCCTCAGGCCGGGCAGTTCTTGCCAGGTTCGCGCGCCGTCGGTGGAGCGAAAGATGGCGGCGTCTTCCACGCCGGCGTACACGGTTTCGGGATCGGTGAGCGAAGGCTCCAGGTGCCACACCCGTTTGAACTCCCAAGGGTGCGGCGTGCCGTCGTACCACAGATGCGTGCCGGGCAGGCCGTCGTATTCAAAGGCATTGCCGGCCGGCTCCCACGACAGGCCGCCGTCGTTCGAACGCTGAATCACCTGCCCAAACCAGCCGCTCGACTGCGAAGCATAAATGCGATTGGGATCGAGGGGCGAGCCCTTGAGGTGATAGATTTCCCAACCGCCAAAATGAGGCCCTGCCACTTCCCACGACTTCCGGCTGCCATCGGAAGTAAGAATGAAGGCCCCCTTGCGCGTGCCAACCAATACCCGAACGCTCGTCATCGGTTACTCCTCAATGCTTGGCACAGGCTTACATCAATGGGGCGGCAATGGTGGTTGCCTGACACACATTGAGCGTGTGAACCATTTCATTCTCGAAGATGGCAGTCACCGTGGGAAGCCCTTCTTAATCGCAGCATGGCAAGAATCGGCCAGCAACGGTTCGACGATTCTCTCGCCAACCTTGCTTGGAGGGGGGGGAGGCCGTCGAAGAATAACTTCCCGGTATGCCATTCGAGGCCAAGCCGATGAGGATTGCAGAGCCGTATCCGCTGCAACTGGATTCCCGCCTGCGCGGGAATGACGGGTAGACTGGATTCCCGCCCCCGTCTTCACCAGGGCAGGCTCCGCGTCTTCACCAGGGCAGGCTCCGCGCGGGAATGACGGTTTTCATTTCCAAGCGGAATGGATTGACGGTGTTTCAACTGCCTGTTGATCCGCTCCCGAGCGGGAGCGGACCCGCGCAATTCGTGATCGACCACCGATGACTGTTTCCGCCCCAAACCAATACCCGCATTAATCGCGCAACTTCGCCAAAGTATCAAGCAAGCGCTTGGCTTCATCCACGCCGCCCACGCGATCGGCCAGTTCTTTAGCAGCAATGAGCTGATCGAGATTCGAATTGCCACCGCTCTTGGCGGCCGATTTCGCGGACTTGCCCGTCTTGGCCGGGCGGCCAGGCCGTTTGGCGGCCGGTGCGTCGCCTTTCTTGGCCGCTTGAAACTTGATGGTGCTCACGGCGCCCGGCGTAACCGTGATGCCTTTCGTGGCCAGAGCCTCGGCAACCGCCTTGGGCTTGGCATCGGGATTGTCGGCCATATACGCGAGCACGGCCTGAGACTTGTTGATCTTGCGTTTTGCCATGGAGGGCGCCTTTCATTGGGGATGGGGGGCAGGAAAGGTATGTATGTTAGTTAGTTTGAACAGGATGTCCAGATGCCAAGCTACCGCAATGATAGTATTCTTTTTGCTTTGGTTCGATCTCTAGAGTAAGTTATTTTCCCAATGGGCCAATGTTGGCCGCGGTCGTGAATGGTATTTCGTCCACTATGGCGCCATTCGCTTTCATCGCTTCGCGGACGGGCGCTTCATGAGTATTGAGCGCCGCGCTCCCAATGTTCTCCGCCGCGAGGGAGTATTTGAATAGCCTCTTAATAGGCGCCGCGGCGGCTGAGCACGCTGTAGGGCGTGCGGAACAACAGGCTGAGATCGGTCCACAGATTCTGGTTTTCGGCATACCACAAGTCCATTTGCACCCAATCTTCAAAACCAATTTCCGAGCGGCCGCTCACTTGCCATAGGCAGGTCAGCCCTGGCTTGATCGACAGGCGGCCCAACTGATCCGGACGATATTTGACAACTTCCTTGGCCACCGGCGGACGCGGTCCAACCAGAGCCATGTCCCCCAGCAGCACGCTGAACAACTGCGGGGTTTCGTCGATGCTAAAACCTCGCAAAATCCGGCCGAGTTTAGTGATGCGGGGGTCTTGGCGATTCTTGAAGATCGGGCCGTCTTTCTCGTTCCGCACCAGGTGCTGCTTGTTGTCGGCGTCGATGCACATCGTCCGAAACTTCCACATCCGAAACTTCAGCCCACGGTGGCCAATCCTTTCTTGAAAAAACAGCGGGCGGCCCTTGGTGGTCACCAGCAAGGTGAGAAAGGTGACCAGCATCAACGGCGAAAGCAGCACGATCAGCACGCTGGCGCCGGCAATATCCATCGCCCGCTTGGCAGCCCGATAAGCCAGGCTGCTGTTGCCGCGAGCGTGAATCAGCGGCATGCCCATCGCCAGTCGATTCACAATCTCGGGGTTGGCTCCAGCCACCGAGCTCAAGGGCGAAGTGGGCAACGTGCCCGAGGGCTGCGAAACCGCGAGCTGCGTGGCGGGAGCGGTCAAGGTGTTGGCCGGGGGGGCGTTGTCGAGAACTTGCAACATTGCGGTGACCTTGCCTTTGAGTTGCGACGGGAAGCTGCCGGTCGCGGGAGCGACACTGACGGGTGAAACCAAAAGCAAGGCCAATACCAGTGCCCGAGCGGGCAGGAAAAGAAGTTGCCGCTTGCATCGCAACCGCAACCGCAACAGTCAGTTAGCAGGCAGCAGCCATTTGCCTGTGTGCTGTCAACGCCTCACGCGCGCGTTGCCCCCAGGCAACAGCCTGTTGCCCGGAGGCAACACGCGTTGTGGGCTCGCAACATGGGGGGGAATGGAACCAATCGCGCGGCCCGGCGTTTCGCTCCTTGCGTCGCCGGTGATGCTCCCCATAATGACCCAAACAGCTCGCATCTATTTAGGGACGCACTCATGCCGTTGGTCGTTGTTGGATCGGTCGCCTTGGACAGCGTGGAAACTCCGACGGCCAGTCGTGATAAGGTGCTGGGCGGTTCGGCCGTTTTCTTTTCCTATGCCGCCAGCTATTTTTCCTCGGTTCGGCTCGTCGGAGCGGTCGGCGAGGACTGGCCCGATGAACACACCAAATTTCTCCAGCAGCGCAGGGTCGATACCGCCGGACTGGAGATCGTGCCGGGCGGTAAAACGTTCTATTGGAAGGGCAAATACCTGCCCAACATGAACGATCGCGAAACGCTCGACGTGCAGCTCAATGTGCTGGGAACCTTCGATCCCAAGTTGCCCGAGTCGTATCGCAATTGCCGCTATGTGTTTTTGGCCAACGGCTCGCCAGAAGTGCAACTCAAAACCTTGGAGCAGTTGCCCGGCGCTCATTTGTCCGTTGCCGACACCATGGATCTTTGGATCAATATTGCCAAAAACGACCTGCTCAAGCTGTTCACCCGAATCGACGGCCTGGTGCTCAACGACAGCGAAGCCAAACTCCTCACAGGCGAAGAAAACCTGGTCAAGGCCGGCCGCGCGGTGCAAAAAATGGGTCCCAGGTTCGTGGTCATCAAAAAGGGTGAGCACGGAGCCATGTTCTTCAGCGAACATGAAACCTACGTGATGCCCGCCTACCCCACCCAAGATGTGATCGATCCCACCGGGGCCGGGGATAGTTTCGCCGGCGGTATGATGGGCTATCTGGCCGAACAAGACAACTTTGAGCCGGCAACCCTCAAAACGGCCCTGGCCTATGGCACCATTACCGCCAGTTTCACGGTCCAAGATTTCAGTCTCGACGGCCTCTGCCGCATCGACCGCGACGATATCGAACGGCGGATGATCGACTATCGCAAAATGATGTCCTTCTAACCACCTTCACCCATCGTCGCTTTTCGCTCCGCGAAAAGAAACAGCTTCGCGGAGCAACCATCTTGTCCAACCCTTAACTGCCTCGCGCCCCCCCCCGAAGCAACACTTCCAGAACCGCCATGCCGAGTCAGGACCAGCATCGACCACACAATCCGGCCCATTGGCGTATGGCTACGTTCACGGTTCGTGTCGCCGCGCCTCTAGGCTTGTTAGGGGTGGTCATGATCGCTCTCGGCGGCTGCGGTGGCGAGGCTCCCTCGCCTCAAACTTCCGCTCCCGATCCCCCCTCGGCACAACAAATCTCGGCGCAAGAAATACTGACCTCGCAACTAGCGGCCGTCGAGGCCGGCGAGTCGCGGACCATCCATCTCGACTCCGTCGTGGCCACCGATGCCCAGTTGGCCGCCATCGCCGACCGGCAACTTGACAATCTTCGCGAACTACGGTTGGGCCCATGCCAACTCAGCGCGGCCGGCGTGGCGAACATGGCGAAACTCAAGAACCTCGAAACGCTCGTCCTGGGCGGCCTGCAACTCGAAGATGCCGGCGCGGAACAACTCGCCTCGCTACAAAAGTTGCGAATCTTCAACGCGGCCGAAACCCGGCTGACCAACGCCGGCCTGGCCCACCTGGCCAGGCTGCCTCAACTTCAACTACTGCGAATCGGCAGCCCCGCCATTTCCAACGAAGGCCTGGCGCCGTTGGCCGACCTGCCGAGCCTCAAACAACTCATTCTGGTAGGCGTGCCCATCACCGACGACGCGGTGGCCATCTTTCGCAAATTTCCCTCGCTCCAATCGCTCTACGTTTTGAACACACAACTCAGCGACAAGGCGATCGAGCAGTTAGCGGAGTTTGTGCCGCACGTGCACGATTGACACAGTCGCCTTTCGCTCCGCGAAAGGATTCGCTCACGTTCGCATTGCACTCGGAGCCGTTCCGCCATGACCCAAAGCTATCCCTTCTTTGCCCAGCTGGCCCGCGTTATCAACTCGGGCCAGGCGCGCAGCATCCTGCTGTGGGGAAACATTCATGACATGCTGTTCGTGTCGTCCTCGGAGAAAGCCGAGTTGCCCGAGAACGACGCCGGCTCGGGAACCTCCGGCCAAGGAAAGTACGTGTCGCTGGTGGAGTTCCTGGCCGTCAAGTGCCGCGTGCCAGGCATCACGGTGCTGGTTCAAGAACTGAATGGCCCCGTGCGATTTTTGGCCGAGGGCGATCGGCAGCGGGTCCGCGAAGCTTGGGTCGCCTGGCGCCTCGGCGCCGAACCCCAAAACCTGGTGCTCAATGCCCTCAGCGACCGCAAACTCCAAACCAAGAAGGACGAACTGGAAGCCCGCTTCGATCACGAACTGATTGAATCGGCCGGCCAGCCCACGGTAGCGCTCGAGTTTCTGCGGCAGTTAACCCTTTGCTCGCGTTCCCATAGTCCCGCCGGCAGGGCCTACCTGTCAGAAAACTTGCTCATCATCATCGAAGCGGCCGACCTGTTGCTCCCCTCCGGCGATGGCGATATCGCCAAGCTCAACCCGGCCGACCGGCATCGCGTGGGCGTGGTGCAAGATTGGTTCTCCGACCCCGGCTTCTCGCTCGCCAACGACGCCGTGCTGCTCCTTACCGAGTCGCGCGGCCTCGTGCATCCCCGCGTGGCCCGCATGCCCCAGGTGGTGGCCGTCGAAATTCCGCCGCCCAATCCGGCCGATCGTCAACACTACCTCCAGTGGTTCATGAAGACGGCGCCCGACCGCAAATTGCCGCCCCCCAAGTTATGGACGTCAATCGACAGCCTCGCCCAGTTCACGGCGGGCTTGTCGCTGCACGCCCTGCGCCATTTGCTGTTGGGCGTTTCGCACTCCGGCGAAACCCTGCAAGCCGACGACGTGCTGGCGCAGGTCGAGGAACAAATTCAGTCGCAATTGGGCGAAGACGTGGTGGAGTTCAAAAAACCCTCCCACTCGCTCAACGACGTCGTTGGTTTTTCCCAGCTCAAAGAATTCTTGCGCGACGAGCTCTTGCCCCGCTTCCGTTCCACCGGCCCCGATGCCTTGCCCGGCGCCGCGGTGGCCGGCCCGATTGGCGGCGGCAAAACCTTTCTCTTCGAAGCCGTGGCGGCCGCGCTCGACTTGCCGGTGCTCGTGCTCAAAAACATCCGCAGCCAATGGTTCGGCCAGACCGATGTCATCTTCGAAAAACTACGGCAGGTGCTCGAAGCCCTGCAAAAGGTCGTCATCTTTGTCGACGAAGCCGATACCCAGTTTGGCTCCGTCGGCCCTAACGCTCACGAAACCGAACGCCGGCTCACCGGCAAAATTCAACAAATGATGTCCGACCCGCGCCTGCGAGGCCGGGTCATCTGGCTGCTGATGACCGCCCGCATTCATCTGCTCTCGGCCGACATTCGCCGCCCCGGCCGCGTGGGCGATCTGATCATTCCCGTGCTCGATCCCGAAGGCGAAGACCGCCGCGAGTTTCTCCGCTGGGTGCTCAAAGGCTCCTTGGCCGCGGCCACCAACGACGCCCCCGGCAACGTCACCGACGACGCCACCATCGATCGGCTCGACGCTCTAACGCCCGACTACTCCGCCGCGGCATTCGCCTCGCTCCGCAGCCGTCTCAAGGCCGAGTCCATCGTGCATGGGCAGCTCACCTTCGAACGCGTGGAGAAAATTGTCTGGGACCAAATCCCGCCCGACATCGGTCAAGAGCGACGCTACCAAACGCTGCAAGCCCTGGTGAACTGCACCCGCCGCTCCCTCCTGCCCGACCCCAACATCACCGAAGAAGACCGCGAAGACTGGCAAGCCGAAATCCGCCAACTGGAAGCCCAAGGCATTGGCTGATTGGTGATTAAGTATTCGATGCCGACCGGCATCCCAGCTCGTAGCCAGGGTTTGAGCGTCAGCGACAACCCTGGTTCACGGGTTGTAGATTCTGTTTTCATCCTGAAAGGATGACAGCAGGGTAGAATCAGCCGCCAACCGTGCCGCGACCCGAAACGGGGTCGATGGGGATTCTGTCGTTTTCTACCCGGCAGCGTCGCCGCGCTCGGGCTGCCGGCTACTGGCTGGAACCCCTTCGGGGTGAAGGTTATTCTGGGGCAACTCACTTACGGCGGGGGAGCGTCTACCCTGTCTTGGTTACAACATTTTTTTAAGCCCCCGGCTTAGCCCGCCGGGAATGAGGATCCCGGATGCAACTTAATTTCACCCGTCGATATGTTCACCTCGCGCTGCTCACCGCCTGGGCCACCTGCTGGGCCTCGGCCAACGCCGCCGACCCATTGACCAACGAAGAGCTAGACGCCAAATACCCCACCAGCCGCTGGGAGAAAAACATCGCCGCCTTCGAGGCGAAAGATAAAGAGCAAATGCCGCCCGCCCAGGGCATCGTGTTCGTCGGCAGCTCCAGCATTGTCCGCTGGCCGCTCGCTAATAGCTTTCCCAATCAGCCGGTCATCCAGCGCGGCTTCGGCGGTTCGCAGCTCAGCGACTCGGTGCATTTTGCCGATCGCATCGTGATCCCCTACCGGCCCGCCACGGTAATCCTATATGCGGGAGACAACGACTTGGGGGCTGGCAAAACGCCCCAGCGCGTGCTCTCCGACTACCAGAAGTTTGTCGCCAAGGTTCACAAGGCCCTGCCCGAAACGCGCATTCTCTATATTGCCGTCAAGCCCAGCATCAAACGCTGGTCGCTCGTCGACAAAGCCAAAGAAACCAACGCCCTGATCGAACAAGCCGCGGCCAAAGATCCCCGCCTGGGCTACATCGATATCTTCACGCCCATGCTCGGCGAAGACGGCCAACCCCGCGAAGAACTGTTCGTCAAAGATGGGCTGCACCTCAGCGAAGCAGGCTATGCCCTGTGGAACAAAATCGTCGACCAGGCCATCCGCGGCGACAAGACAGAGGAATAAGATGCCCTTTTCCCACAGCCGCTGATACTCCCGCCCGTCAGAAGAAATCCTGTCTACCAACGAGCTGGAAATGAACTCTGACAAGGACGACGACGATTACTTTGCCAGCGAGTACGACGACGACGCGATCGCTTCGCACGATCAGGTGTATTCGCTCGCCGAAGACCTGACAACCTCGCTTCGCGAAGGGTCCGTTTGCTACGTGCGGCGGATGGGCGACACGTTCGACGTTGGCATTTATCCCACGCTCCGGCAAGACTACCCCGAACTCTACGGGTACTTGCTGGCCCTCAATCAAAAGATCGTTGCCGCGTCAGGCTGCCTGTGGGGCCTCATCGCCCTGGGCCTGGCCGCCGGCAGCGCCGCGGCACTGTACGAGTTTGTCCCCAACCTGGGCATCCACGGCTGGTGGGCCTACCCGCTCACGGTGCTGGCCATGTTCGTCATCTGGGGCGTTGGCAACAACAGCGCCGAAGCCCGAGTCTTCGCCCGCCACCTGGAAGAACTCAACCGCCAACTAGCCCGGCACGGCATCGGTCGCTACCGGCTCATTGAATGGCTGGCCGAAGATACGGAAGTGCAAGCCGTGCTACAGCGATTGAAAGAAAACGAAGAGCCGGAGTAAAAAGGCGTAGGGTACGCAGCCCTCTGCCTGCCACGCTGGTCGAGTCTTACCCGCAATTTTCGGCATACAACAATCTCTCGATCAGGGTGAATCGAGGGGAACGTCCTCCAGCTTGTATTCTTCGCCATCGTTGCGCGTAAACAACCGGCGGAGGGTTTCGGCGTCTTGTTGCTTGGAGACCCTCACCACGCGCGTGTCGCCGAGCGCCACCCAAAAATACGGTTTGCTGTCGGCCCCCAGCCCCGCGGTCGGTTGCTTGGCATCCCAAACATAATCGGCCGGCTTGGCCCAAGGCACGCTTCTTTCGGGAGCGACCTCCACAATCAACGCCGTGGCGGCCATGCCATCGCTCACGCCGCCGATCGTGGTCCCGCTGCGATACACAAACTCCCGGCTGCCATCCGCACGAGTAAATCCACCCGGCTTCGGGCCCTCGTGGGGCGAAAAGCCCAAATCCTTTCCGATCACGGCCAGCAGATCCGCGTGGCCGTCAGGCGTTTGGGGATTGACCGCGAACAAGCGCGGATCGACCTGTTGAAGTAGCTTGGCGTTATGCTCGCTGTCCCACGGTTCGTCGAGACGCAATTGGTCGTAGATGTCTCCATAATCCAGCATGCTCAAAATTCCCACGCGCCAGCTAAACAGCGGCGTGCCATCGGCGCCCTTCAGGTCGGTGGGGAGTTGCTCCGAGTTCCGGTCGCTGTACATCAACATACTATTGGCAACTTGCTTCAACCTGGCCTGCCGCCCCATCAAGATCGAATTTGCCTTGCCCTCGGCTAGCAGGGCCGGAAACTCGGCCCGGAATTCGTCGAACGGCTGTGGCGGCGCCTGCCAGGCAAATTGAACCCGGCCTGGTTCTGACGTCAATTTTCCCTCGGTCGTCAGGCTGTCGAGCAGTTTCAACGCGGCCCCCACGCCGGCGGTGGGCTCTTGCTCCAGATCACGGGAATCGGCCAGTGTGCTCCGCACCGTCTCCAACATCGCGCGCGCCTGGGTTTCAATCTCGACCCGCTGGGCTTCCTCTGCCGGCACGGCGGCAACATCCACGGCCAGGCTGGGAGCCACATCCGCGGTCAACGTGCAAGACTCGGCCAACGATTGAATCCGCATTAACCTCGTCGTGCCCGTCATCTCGTTGCTCAGTCCGAGTAAATTTGCGTATTCCTCGCGGTGTTGGAGTTCGTCGGCCGCACCAACGCGTACTTGCGGGCTGATAATGTAATGCATCGTGAGGGCATGCTCGCCCGCACCGCGGATGGCCTTTATCATCGAGGGATGGGTGGACGCCTTGAGATTCAGCTGCTTCACCGCGTCCTCCGTCCCCACAATCAACGTATTGCCGTCAGAAACGGCGTTGAACGCAACCACTTCGGGCACCTCCATCAACCTCCGCAAGGCAGAAAGCAACTGGGCGCGCGTTTCTTGGCCGACCGGTCGCTTCGTCTTCGCCAGGAAAGCAAGCTGCGGCATCCGGGTCTCCATGTTGGCGGCTTGGCCAAACACCATGGCCAGGTATTCCACTTCGGCCAACTGGAGAAGACGCTCAAGATCCAGGGACTTCCAGACCTGAAGCAGCACCGGCTCGGCGTTTTCAGCACGCGACATATCCATCAACACGACGAACGTCGTATCGTCAGGCACATAAGTCGCCAGCCAATCCACCGCCGTTAAACTTGCCGGAGAAGCATGGTCGGCAGCACGCTCCTTCTTGCCCACCAACGGCCTGTTTTCGTCCGCGGCCTGGGGATTGCTGTCGGCGGCCGGTTGATTGTCGCCGGCCGGCGGCGGGCTGCCGTCAGCGGTCTCTTGATCGCCCGAGCAACCGCCAACGACAAGGCACATTAGCAGCACGGCGAACCCCAACAGGCACTTTGGCATCATGAGAAACTCCAAACAGAACCAGCTACGGTACGCAGCCCTCTGCGTACCACCCGCGCCGCCAATCATTGGACGGCGCCCCTCTTCATGCAAGCCCGTGCGCAGCCGCCGCGGTTGTGCGATCGTCCACCCGGAAGGTACGCACGGGCTGCGATCCCCTACGCCGCCGGATTACACGCCACTTCACGCATCCCGTCCAAAGCACAGCAAGCACATATCGTCGGACTGTTTATAGTCCCCCACGAACTCTTGCACTTCCGTCAGAATCCGCGAGCCCAGTTCGTTCACATTCTTGGCCGGTGGGCCCACCAGTTCGATCAGGCGTTCCAGCCCAAACAACTCTTCGCGGTCGTTGCTGGCTTCGCTGAAACCGTCGGTAAACGCGGTGAGCGTATCGCCCGGTTCGAGTTGCAGCCGAAATTCTTCGTACTCCCAGTCTTCGTCCACGCCGATCGGCACGCCCGAGGCATCTTCGCCCACCTCTTCCACGCGCCCGTCGGCATGCCGCAAGATCGGCGGCATGTGGCCGGCGTTCACCAGCACCACCTCGTGGGTTTCAAGGTCGATCACGGCCAACAAAAAGGTGACAAACCGATCGGACCAGCCCGACTTGATAAAAGCCTGCGAAAGCTTGGTAATCGCCACCGCGGGGCTCCGTTCGCCCACCAGCCAAAACCGCGCGTCCGAAGTCACCTTGGCCATCAGCAAGGCCGCCGAAACCCCCTTCCCGGCCACATCGGCCACGATCACGCCCAACCGATTGTCAGGCAAATGCACGTAGTCAAAGAAGTCTCCGCCCACCTGGTTGGCCGGCTCGTAATAGTCAAAAAACTGGTAGCCGGCAATCCGCGGCGGTTCCGATGGCAAAAACCCCTGCTGCACCCGATGGGCCAGCGCCAGGTCGCGCTCCAAAGCCTGCTGCGACAGCGCCTGCTCGTGGAACTTGGCGTTTTCCACCGCGAAGGCCGCCTGCGAAGCCACGCTGGCCAGCACCTCCAGGTCGTCTTCCTGAAAGCGGCTGCGATGATCGTGCGTATCGATCTGAATCAGCCCAATCGCCTCGCCGTCGCTGGTGACCAGCGGCGCGCACATGAACGAACGAATGCGAAAGTCGGCAATGCTCTCGCTCATGGCAAACCGCGAGTCCGAGGCCGCATCGGCCGAAAGCACCGCCTGCCTGGTCGTCAACACTTCGTTCACAATCGTGCGGCTGATGCGGATCGTGTCGTCTTCGCCCGCCTTGCGATACCGCACCGCTTTGGGGACCAGCGGACCATCGCCGCTGGCCAACAGCACAAAGCCCCGATCGGCCTGCAGAAACACCTTGAACAGGCTTTCCAAAATCTTGGGAAGCACCGCTTCCATTTGCAGCGATTTGGCCAGGTTGTTCGTGATTTCGAGCAAGGCCCGCAGCTTTACCTCGGGGTTCACCGCCAACCGCACGCCGGCGCTCGAACTCACCACATCCACCTTCGACATCACCTGGCTCGCCCGCTCCCCCTCGCGACGGTCCACCATCACCGGCCAGGGAGAGTTCGCCACCGCGAACCCATCGCGCGGCTGCGTATCCGTCAAATCGGCCGGGCCACCCTGGGCAATTCCCTGTTCGTCAAAGATGAAGACCATTTCGCAGATCTTGACTTCGTCTTCGTGACGCAAACGATGCTGGCCAAAAATGCGCTCGCCGTTCACAAACGTGCCGTTGCGACTCCCCAGGTCTTCGACACAATAGTTCTCCGAATCGCGAAACACCCGCGCATGCTGCCGACTGACCGCGCCTTCTTCCAATACAATGTCGCAATTGGGGTGGCGCCCCAGAATGGCCGACTCCCCCTCCAGGGGAAATTCCTGACCGGGATTCAACCCACTGATCACGCGTAAGACAACCATGATTCACTACGGGCCCAGAAGGGCCGCGGATTCACCACAACGGGGAGGCAAAGGCCGCGGACGGGAGGGGGACTCTCGAAAGACAGCACGATTGTAGGTCGCCCCAAAACAGGGCGTCAACGGGCACCCTCCACCTGCCCTGACAGAAATGCCCCCGGTCACCGCCTCCCCAGCCTGAAAACGGCCCGCCAAGTTGCCAGAAAAGCCCCCGCCCGCGAACATTGCCAGCTTTCCCCCCAACCTGGGCCGCGCAACCCCGCCTCGCCAAAACCGCCGCCAGACAATCTTCTTTCCCCCATCCAACCACTTCAACCCTTCGCGAAATACCAGGCATGCTCCCAACCACGAACAACGGCGGTGAATTCGATGTGATCGTGGTGGGCGGGGGCGGCAGCGGATTGGCGGCAGCCCTGTCTGCCGCCCAGCAGGGAGCCACCGTGGCGCTCCTCGAAAAGCGGCCCACGCTGGGAGGCACCACCGGAATCGCCGTGGGTTCGTTCACCGCCGCGGGCACCGCCCTGCAACAAGCCCAGGGCATTGCCGATACCCCGGCCGCCCACGCGGAAGACGCCGCCCGGTTTGCCTCGCCCGCCATCGAGTCGCACAACAACGAACCACTCCGGCGATATTTTCTCGGCGAAGCCGCCAAAACCCTGGTCTGGCTGCAAGGCCTGGGGCTCTCGTTCTATGGACCCTCTCCCGAACCGCCCAATCGGGTTCCCCGCATGCACAACGTGGTTCCCGGCGCCAAAGCCTACATTGCCGCCCTGCAGTTCAAACTGCAACAACACCAGGCCCAAATCTTTACCTCGGCCGCCGTGCGCCAATTGCAGCAACACTCAGGACGCGTCACCGGCGTGGAGGTTGAACAGGCGGGCAAACGAACCCGCATGCAGGCCCGCCGCGCCGTGATCCTGGCCGCCGGCGATTATGCGGCCAGCGCCGAACTGATTGCCCGCTTCAAAGGCCCTCAGTTCGCCGCCGTCGAAGGCATCAACCCTTACGCCGATGGCGATGGGCATTTGCTCGCCGAGCAAGCCGGGGCACGGTTGCTCAACATGCAAATCACCTACGGACCCGAACTGCGCTTCGTCGCGCCCCTCAAAAAAGCCTTTCAATGGCTGCCGGCCGGCGGGCGATCCGGCAAAATCCTCGGCGCCATTGCCCGCCGCCTCCCGCAGTGGGTGATCCGAGCCTACATCAAACGCCTGCTCGTCACCTGGCAACACCCCGAAAACGCGCTCTTCGACGACGGGGCCATCCTCGTCAATCAGGCTGGCCAGCGGTTCACCAACGAACGAAGCTCGCCCGACCGCGAACTGGCCGTGGCCCAGCAGCCTGGCAAACAGGCGTACATCCTGCTCGATGGCACGCTGCGCGAACGCTACTCGGCCTGGCCCCATTTCATTTCCACCGCGCCCCACATCGCCTACGCCTACGTCCAAGACTACCTGCGTTTGCGCCCCGACGTGGCCGTCGCCGCCGAAACGCTAGACGCCCTCGCCCAGCAGCGAGGGCTGGATGCCGCCGCGCTGCAAGCCACGGTGGCCGCCGCGCAAGACCCCGCCCATCCCAGCCGCGGCCCTTGGACATTGCTCGGCCCCGTCAAGGCCTACTTCACCACCACCGAAGGCGGCGCCGCGGTGAACGAGCGGCTCCAAGTCTTGAACGCCGAAGGAAACCCCATCCCCGGCCTGTACGCCGTCGGCCAAAATGGACTGGGAGGACAAATCCTCTGGGGACACGGTCTGCACATCGCCTGGGCAATCACCAGCGGACGCCTGGCCGGCCTCCAAGCCGCGCAGGCCCCACCGCGCGCGCCTTAGGAAGCGTCGATTTTCAACCTTCATCCCCCTCGACGGGGCCAGGCCGGGTGGGGGTAATGCGGCGGTAAAGACTCAGCCATATGAATTGGCTTCGATCATAAAATCTCACAAACCCTCAGCCGCACCTCCACACCGCCCCTCGGAGAGCACTCATGCCAGGAAATCTGCTAACCAACCTGCCGCCGGAAATCCCAGACGAAGTCTTCGAGGTCTTGCTGCAAACCGGCCAGTTCAAGTTAGAACGCATCATCTCTCGTGGCCATGTCACGCCAGCAGGTGAATGGTACGACCAAAACCTTAGTGAATGGGTGTTGCTCCTGGCAGGCGCCGCGCGAATCGTCTTGGCCGACCCAGCCCAAACCATCGAACTCAAGCCGGGCGACTGGCTCAACATTGCCGCCCACCGCCGGCACCGCGTGGAATGGACCGACCCGGATCAGCCCACGGTCTGGCTAGCGCTCCACTATCAAACACCCTGACAAAATCCGTGGCATGGCCGTCCCCGCCCATGTGCGGCGGAATACGCCCAACAACTTTCCTACCGCGTCAGAACGCCCCGCCCAATCACTCAGAGCTAATCCAGCCCATCCCCAGCCGCCAAAAAAATCCCTCATTTCAGAAAAATACGTATAGGTAACGCACAACATTTTTGGCACATTGCACCCTGACAGATAACTCATCTCAACCACTCAAATCGTAGCTTGGCCGTCTCGGCCAAGAGTTCCCCCAACTCAAAACCGTCTGCCATACTTACGCCCGCGGCGTAAGCATGCCGCCCCCTCGCGCGCTTTAAACATCGCGCCCAGGCGCGCCCCTTTCGCGGGGAATGCGGGCCTTCGCCGCGGATTCACAACCCGACGCGTTAGCGAGGGAGTCCCCCCCGAACGTCCCTCGCTAACGCGTCGA
>CAYUMU010000082.1:0-29452 GCA_964445985.1 uncultured Pirellulales bacterium
GTTGATTGGTGGGCTGGCCGCTTTGGATTGCAAATTGCAAATTGCAAATTGCAAATTGCAAATTGCAAATTGAAAATTGAAAATTGAAAATTGAAAATTGGGGGAGTGGGGAGTTCGGAGTTCGGAGTTGAAGAGGGCTGTCAGGTGGTTGATTGGTGGGCTGGCCGCTTTGGATTGCAAATTGCAAATTGGGGGAGGCCTTCGCTGACGCTTCGGGTTGAAGAATGAGGGGGAGATGTGTGTGTTTTGATGTGACGTGGTGAGATCTGTCAGGGTGCAGTTTGCCAAAGATGTTCGCTTCGACCTATATGTATTTTTGGCCTGAAGGCTATTTTTCTTGAATTTTTTGGCGGGAGGGAGGCTGTTCGTCGTATGGTGCGCGGAGGCGTGCTTATGCCACGGGCGTAAGCATGGCACACTTGCGCCGGGCGGGGTTATGGTGGCGTTTTGTGGGTCATGGGTTGGTGTGGTCTATTGGGGGCCGAGGCCTGAAGGGGTTGTTTGATGTCGGGCTTGCTCTTTTGCACTTTGTCAGCTTTTGATGTTGCGCCATGACCGAATTGCTTCCTACCGAACAGCAGACCGTGGATCGTTGGCACATGCAGCGGGCGCTTGAGTTGGCCGCGCTGGGGCAAGGCGCCGTCGAGCCTAACCCGATGGTGGGCTGCGTGGCGGCTCATGGGGCCGAGGTTATTGGCGAGGGCTGGCATCGACACTTTGGGGGCGCCCATGCCGAGGTCGAAGCGCTGAGCGTGGCCGGTTCGCGCGCGGCCGGCGCCACGCTTTACGTCACGCTTGAACCGTGTTGCCATCACGGCAAGACGCCGCCTTGCACCCAAGCGGTGCTGGCGGCCGGCGTAACGCGCGTCGTGGCCGCCATGGCCGACCCGTTTCCGCAAGTTGCGGGGGGCGGGTTGGAGCAGCTACGCGCTGCTGGCGTGCAGGTCTCGGTGGGCTTGCTGGAGGCGGAGGCGCGCGAGCTCAATGGCCCTTATTTGAAGCTGCTCTCCAAGCAACGCCCTTTCGTGCTTGCCAAGTGGGCCATGACGCTGGATGGGAAGATTGCCAGTCGCACCGGCAGCAGTCGTTGGATCAGCAGCGAGGCCAGCCGCGCCAGGGTGCATGCGCTGCGGGGGAGGGTCGATGCCATCTTGATTGGCAGCCGGACGGCGGCGGCCGACGACCCTTTGCTGACCGTGCGGCCAGCCGGATTGCGAACGCCGCTGCGAGTGGTGTTGGACACGCAAGCCACGCTGGCCACCGACAGCCAATTGGTCAAGACGGCCCTGGAGACGCCGGTGTTGGTTGCCGTGGGCGAATTGGCGCCGGCCGAACGTACGGATCGCCTGGCCGCGAGCGGATGCGAAATCTTGCGGCTGGCTGGCGGTTCTCATGCGGAGCGGTTGCAGAACCTGTTGGGAGAATTGGGGCGGCGGCGGCTGACCAATGTGTTGGCGGAAGGCGGCGGGCGGTTGCTGGGGGCGCTCTTCGACCAGGGCGAGATCGACGAATGGCACGTGTTTATTGCCCCAAAATTGATCGGCGGCGCGTCGGCGGTTTCGCCGCTGGCGGGCGTGGGGCTGGCGGATATGACCGCCGCCGCGGGGCTGCGCGGCGTGACGGTGGAGCAGATCGGAAACGATATCTACGCGCGGGGGCGAACCGCTCATGGCCCGGTGGCGTAACACGAGGAATCGCGGCAACGCTGGGGGGACGGATGCGGAGAGCTATTTATGGGAGGAGAGCGCGATTTTGGCCGAATCGCTGGCCGAGACGGAATCGCTGGCCGAATTGATGGGTTTGACGACAAAACTGCTCAGACCAACATCGATTTGATCTCCCAGCGCCAGGACGACTTCGGAGACTTTGGTCCCGTTGACGAAGGTGCCATGTTTGGAGCCGAGATCGCGGAGGATGTAGCGGTCTTCGCGGTGTTCCACCTGGCAATGGCGGCGGCTCACCCAACGGTCGTCGAGCACAATGGCTGCATCGTCCGCCCTACCGATGACCACGGGGAATTCGCGACAGTCGAAGCGATGAATGGCGTTGGAACAGCCAACGGCGTAGAGGGAAATTGTCATGGACCAGCAAGTTACGGCGTGGATGGAAATTTCGGAGGGCAACAGGTGTCGAGGGATGGTCATCGCGGCGGAGGGGCATCGATCCGGCCGGCAACGAGGCAATCCCGTTCGGGCATGCATTGGAGTGCGCGCCGCGTGCAACATTCAGCGCGCTAATCGGTGGGAACAACCAGCAAATACCGGACTTCAACCGCGCCAACCTGCTCCAGCATGGGAGCGAAGCCAGCAGACAGAGTTGTCAATCTAAGGAGGTCGCCATTCGGGGGGGGGACTTGGAATCTAACACAACCAAGAATGGTGTCAAGGATTGGCGGACACCAACATCGGATGGAGGGACGCTTGGCTTGGCAATCCTCACTTTCGACGCCGAAGCGACTTTACTGCCGGCGATGGCAACGCTAATCTTCACGACTTGAAGCCCCCCCCGACGTGCCGATGTCACGGTTCGGCTGGCTTGTCTGCCCTCGCTACACAGGGCGAGCGGCAGATGGCATTCGGTCGGCGTGGACGCTGGGCAAGGTGGGCTTTGCATTTTTGTGGCAGGGTTGGAAGGCGGTTCCCAACGGCGGCTTGTCACATCCTTCTGGCAAAATTGTTGAAAGGATTGGCGATGTCCATAGGTGGACGACTTGCGCAGATCATCTGCGCCGTGCTGGCGTTGTGCGCGCTGCCCCAAATTGCGTGGGGCCAGGAAGCTCCAACCGAAGCCCCCGCGACCACGTACGATCGGGGCGATAACGCCTGGATGCTGATCAGTTGCGCGCTGGTGCTGCTGATGACGGCCCCCGGTTTGGCCATGTTCTACAGCGGCCTGGTCCGCAAGAAGAACGTGCTGGGAGTGATGATGCAGTGCGTGTTCCTCATGGGGCTGATGACGGTGCTGTGGGCGTTTTACGGTTATTCACTCGCTTTCGGCCCCGGCAATCAATTCATCGGCGACGGCTCCTTCCTGTTCATGCGGAACGTGCAGCCAGTTTTCGATGAGGCATTGGGGGAGCCCGTCTGGCCCATGTTTGTAGTGGATGGGGCGCCGCTGATGCCGCGGATGACCCACATGCTGTTCCAAGGCATGTTCTTCATCATCACGCCGGCTTTGATCTGCGGGGCGTTTGCCGAGCGGATGAAGTTCAGCACGATGGTGGTGTTTAGCATTTTGTGGGGCACGCTGGTCTATTGCCCCTTGGCGCACTGGGTGTGGGGGGGCGGATTTTTGGAGTACAACGCGGCCGAGCCGACCTCGCTGACCGGGGCCCTCGATTTTGCCGGGGGAACGGTGGTACACATTAGCTCGGGCATTTCGGCCTTGGTGTGCGCGCTGCTGATCGGCAAGCGGTTGGGAATTGGATCGGAGCCGATGCCGCCGCACAACCTCACGCTGACGGCGATGGGGGCGGCCCTGCTGTGGGTGGGGTGGTTCGGTTTCAACGCCGGCAGCGCGCTGGCGGCCGACTCGGTTGCCACAAGTGCTTTCGCCGCAACGCATTTCTCGGCGGCGGCGGGCGTGTTGGGGTGGGCGGGCATGGAATGGGTGATCCGCGGCAAGCCCACCGTGCTGGGCGCCTGCTCGGGGGCGGTGGCCGGATTGGTTTGCATAACCCCGGCGGCCGGCTTTGTTCAGCCCATGGAAGCGATTATCATGGGGTTGCTGGCGGGAATTGTATGTTACTATGCCTGTACCAGCCTTAAGTCTCGGTTTGGTTACGACGACTCCTTGGATGCGTTTGGAGTTCACGGCGTGGGCGGAACGCTCGGGGCCGTGCTGACTGGGGTTTTTGCCACAAAGGCTGTTTCGAATATTGGAGAAGGAAAAGAGTTGGGAATCATCGAAGGCGGATCGGTGCTCCCTGCCCAGGTCGTCGCCACGCTCATCACCTGGGTCTTTGCCGGAATTGCAACTTTTATTCTGCTGAAACTCCTCGATGCCACGATGGGATTGCGGGTGACGCAAGAACAAGAGTTGCAAGGGCTCGATTTGAGCCAGCACGGCGAAGAGGGTTACATCTTTATTTAGTCTGAAGCCGAGGAGCGGCAGAACGCCGGCGCCTTCTCACTCCAGACGCGATCAGGAGAGTCGATTGATGAAAAAAGTCGAGGCCATCATCCGCCACTTCAAGTTGGAAGACGTCAAGAACGCCCTCAGCGAGCAGGGCGTGCAGGGCATGACCATCACCGAGGTCCGCGGCTTCGGCCGCCAAAAGGGCCATACGGAAATGTATCGCGGCACGGAGTACGCGGTCGATTTCGTGCCCAAGGTTAAAGTGGAGGTCGTTGTCAGCGAAGAGGGCTTGCAAACGGTGATCGACACCATTCTCCGCACGGCCCAAACGGGCCAGATCGGCGATGGCAAGATCTTCATTAGCGATTTGCAAGAGACCATCCGCATTCGCACTGGTGAACGTGGCGGCCAGGCCCTGTAGTCCCTGAATCGTTTTACGCGGGGCATCGGCCAGGACCCCTTCCAAACGGCTTGATACGGCCTGCTCCCGCCCCGCTACTCGGCCCAAGGCAACCGAGTGAGGGGCTGGGGGGGCGGTATCTGCCGCGCCGATGCCACGCGCGGATCGTATTTCCAGCCATCATCAAGCGGGTCGATGCGCGAATTTTCGTGACTCGACCCGCTGATTGGCTGCCTGCGCTCGCGCCCCCAATAAGTATCGAAAGCATGCTGCGCGAACATATCTTGTCGGCCCGAGAGTGTCTTGCGACGGAGCGTGAAGCGCTGCGCCAGCGCCATGGGGAAGGTACGCCGGGCGTGCAGGTTTGCGTGGGGATGGCCGATTTGCTCGACAGCATTGTGCTGGACTTGTTCGACAATGCGGTGGCCCAGTTGCCGGCTCCCGAGGCCGAGGCGCTGCTAAAAGACGTGTGTTTGATCGCGCACGGAGGATTCGGCCGCCGCGACGTGGCGCCCTATTCCGACATCGATCTGATGATTTTGTACCGCAATGCGGCCACGGCCACGCGCGTGGCGCCGATTGCCCGGCGGTTGCAGCGCGACGTGTGCGACGTGGGGTTGCAATTGGGTCAGGCTGCCCGGACTCCGCGGCAGGCTTACGCGTATGCGTTTCGCGACGCGGCCATTTTTACGTCGCTGGCCGAATCCCGGTTTCTGGCCGGCAGCGTGAGCTTGTGCCAAAGCTTTTTGCGAGGGTTTTTGCGGCAGGCTCGGCGGCGTTCGGGGGAGCTGCTCAAGTCGGTGCGTGAAGCCCGCGGGAAAGAGCGTTCGCAGTACGGCGACACCGTGCACCTGCTGGAGCCCAACTTGAAGCGTTCGCGGGGAGGGCTGCGCGACCTGCAGTTGCTGCGGTGGATAGGCTTTGCGCGTTACGGCACCACCGACCTGGTTTCGCTCCAATTGCAGGGAGTGCTTTCCAAGCAAGACTACCGCGAGCTGCGCGACGCCACCGAGTGGCTGCTGCGCTTGCGGAACGAAACCCATTTCCAGGCTGGCAGGGCGCAAGACCAGTTGAACCGCGCCGAACAATTGCGAATTGCCAGGCGCTGGGAGTACGCGGGCGAGCCGGGCTTGCTGCCGGTGGAACAGTTCATGCGCGATTACTTCTCGCACACCGGAGCGGTCAGTCGCATTGTGTCGCGGTTCGTGGCCGGGGCGACCAGTCACCGGTTTTGGAACCTGGTGTGGCATCCGCTGTTCAGCCACCGGTTTGAAGGCGACTTTCGCGTGGGGCCGGCGGAGATCGATGTTACCAGCAGCGGCCGGGAGAAACTGTCGGCCAATCTCGAACAGGTGCTCCGCCTGGCCGACCTGGCCAATTTATACAACAAGAGCATCGCCTACTCGGCGGGCGAGACGATCCGCCGGTCGTCGGCCCGGCTCAGCGACGAAGTTTCGCCCGCGGCGGCCGCGCGGTTCCGTTCTCTGCTAGCTCGGCCGGTGCGGCTGGGCGAATTGTTGAAGCAGCTTCACGAGTGGGGCGTGCTGGAGAAGCTGATTCCGGCGTTTGTGCATGCTCGAGGGCTGTTGCAATTCAACGAGTACCACAAGTACACGGTCGATGCCCACTGCATCAAGGCCGTGGAATGCGCCACGCTGTTTGCCGAAGACCCAGGCCCGCTGGGATCGGCGTACGCGAGCATTAAACAGAAAGACCTGTTGCACTTGGCGCTGCTGGTGCACGACCTGGGCAAAGGCTTTCCCGAAGACCATAGCGAACGGGGGCTGTTGATTGCCGCCGACACGGCCGCGCTGCTGGGCCTTTCCGTGGACGACACGGAAACGCTCAAGTTTTTGGTTCACAAGCATCTGATGATGTCGCACCTGGCGTTTCGCCGCGACACGAGCGACGAGCAGTTGATTCTGAACTTCGCCATCGAAGTCGGCTCGCCGCGGATTCTCACCTTGCTGTACGTGCTGACGGCCGCCGACCTGGCCGCGGTGGGGCCCGGCGTGCTGAACAACTGGAAGGTGGACGTGCTGACCTCGGTATACAACCGGGTGCGGCAACACCTGGCAGGCGATGCGGCCCACGTGGGGCGGCTGACGGAGAAGCGCCGCGCCGCCATTCTGCGATTGGTGGGCGATACGGCCGACGCCGCCTGGTATCGCGAGCAGGTGGCCGCGCTGCCGATGACGGAGCTGGACAGCCGCGCGCCCGAAGACCTGGCCGCCGACTTAACAGCCTTGCACGCGCTGGGCGAGAAGGACATTCACGTGCAAGGCCGCTTCGTGCCGGAGAACGGCACGGTGGAATGCACGGTGGCCACGCACGAATCGGTGACGCCGGGCGTGTTTCACAAGCTGACGGGAGCCCTGACGAGCCAAGGGCTGGGGATTCTTTCGGCGCACATTTTGACGTTGGCCCGAGGGCTGATTGTCGACCGGTTTGTGGCCGTGGACCCCGACTATGCCGAGCCGCCGCCCGAGCGGCTGGAAGCCATCTGGCAGGCGATGCGCGACAGCTTGCGGTTGGAAACGAGTCCCAGCTTCCGGCAGGTCTGGTCGGCACGGCAAGGGAACCGCACGGTGGAATTGGCCCCCGCCCCCACCCGCGTGCGGGCCGACAATACCACCAGCGAACGGGCGACAATCCTCGATATTTTCGCGGTCGATCGGCGGGGCTTGCTGTACACGATCACCAAGACGTTGTTCGACCTCAACCTTTCGGTCTCGGTGGCCAAAATTGGCACCTACCTGGATCAGGTGGTCGACGTGTTCTACGTGACCGACTTGCAAGGGCGCAAGATTCAGGACCCGGCGCGGCTGGACTTGATTCGCACCACGTTGGTGGCGGCCATCGATGGCGAGTCGAGCCAGGCGGTAGCGAAAAGCAAAGCCGGAACTATTTAGCCGACAGCAGGTAGGCGATCAGGTCGGCCAGGCCCTGGGGGTCGAACTGTTTCTCCAGGCCCTCGGGCATGATGGACAGGCCGGTGCTTTGAAGTTCGTCGATCTCGTTGCGGAGCACGGTATCGGTTTGGTTTTCGGCCCTTTTGAGGGTGATGCTGGTGGCGGTTTCGGCGGCCAGCATGCCGGTGACGGCGCGTCCGTCGGTGGTGATGAGCGCGTAGTTGAGGTACTGCGGGTTCACCTCGCGGTTGGGGTCGAGCACGTTGAGCAAGATGGCCTCGGGGCCGCGGTTTTTCATGGCCGCCAGGTTGGGGCCGATCTCGAAGCCTTGGTTCTGCAGGCGGTGACACACGGCGCAGTTCTTGGTGAAGAGTTGCTTGCCGCGAGCGATGTCGCCTTGCAGGCCGAGGGAGGATTGGTACTGGTTGACAATCTCGTCGCGGCGCGCCAGGCGCACATCGGCCAGCAGTTTGGCTGCCCTGGCTTGAATGGCGGCCGTTTTATGCTCGCGGAGGGCTTGGATGCGGGCGGGCTCCAGGTCTTGCGGGCGAACGCGGCCGGCCTCGATGGCGGCGAGCAGGGCCAGCAGCCGGTCGGGGCGAGCAAAGAGAATCTCGGTGGCTTGCGCCCGGATGGTGGGCGAATAGCCTTGCCACTTCAGCAGCACCACGTCGCCCACCTCGGGACGATCGAAGCGGGCCAGGCTGGCCAAGGCGGCCGATTGCACCTGCCCTGCCTGACGGCCATCGAGCAAGCTGGCCAGGAGTGTGCGTTCGGTGGCAAGGTCGCTGAGCGCCAGCGTTTCGATGGCGGCCGCGCGGGTTGCCGGGTCGGCTGCGTCGTTGGAGGCCACGCGCCGGGCGGCGAATAGCAGTTTTTCGAGCAATTCGGGCGCGGCTTTGTCGGCCGCGGTCAATTCGGCACGCAAGGTCGATCCACTTTTCCGCAAACCGGCTGCCAGCTGCCGCACCCAGGCGCCGCCCAGGTAGTGCAACGTGGGAGGAAGCGAATCGATCGCGGCCAGCACGGCGGCGATATCGGCGCGGCGGCCCGAGCTGCCGATTTGCCGGGCAAGCTCATTCAAAAAGGCTTGCCCTGCCGCAGTAGCTACCAATTCCTCGGATCGCGCCAGATCGGCGAACGCGGCGCCGAGTTCTTGGCCGAGCGAACTGAAGATCGCCAAACGGAGCCAGGGATCGGCCGCGTCGCGCTGGGCCAGGGCGACCAGGGCCGCGCGGCGTTGCGGCGTGACGGGCAGCTCGCCCAAGCTGAACGCCAACTGATACCGCACCCGAAGATCTTCGTCGGCCAGCATGCTGAGCAGTTGCTGCCGCACTGCCAGCGATTGACCAGCGAACGGCTCCGCCAGCTTGACGGCATGTTCGCGGACCCGTGGGTTGTCATCTTTGAGCGCCGCCAACACAATCTCGGGCCGCAAGGCCTGCTGACCTTGCAGCGCATACAGGGCGTGCATGCGGCCCAATGGCTCAACGCCCTGGGTGACGACTTTTTCCGAGAGCGGCACCGCGTCGGCCGCCTGGCGCTGGTAGAGCAACCGGGCTGCCGTTTCGCGATGCCAGGCGTTGGGGTGCGATAGCGTGGCGACCAGGGTTGCCGTATCGGCCCGGTCGAGCTGGGGATCGGGTCGGCGCGTGAAGGGGTCGGGAGCGATTCGCCAAATTCGTCCCCGGTCGCGGCCGCTGGTGAGATCGAGATGCTTTTTGATCGCCGGCGGAATGCTGTGCGGGTGTTCGATCACTTCGCGATACATGTCGAGCACGTGGAACGTGCCATCGGGAGCATTGGAAAATTGGGCCGGGCGGAACCAGATCTCTTCGGAGGCGAGGAACTCCTTGCCGGCATCGAGCCGCTGGCCGCGAAAGCCTACGCCTTCGGGCAGAAGCTGCTTGCGATGCACGATGTTGCTGCCGACATCGCCAATGAAGGCCTGGCCGTGGTACTGCTGGGGCCAGGCGTCGCCACGATAGATGGAAACGCCGGTGGCGCCGGTGAAGTAGCCAGCCGCGCGGCCGCCGCCTTCCACCGCGCCGCGGACGGTGCCGGCCACGCGGAGGCGAGTGCGGACAATTCGCCAGGGCTCGACGGGGCTGAGGCGGAAGACTTCGGCCTGACCGCCATCGGCGGCGATGAGTTTGCGGGGCGAGGGCGCCGCCAGGTAGGGATTGCGCGCGAGGTAGCGGTCGTCGAAGAACACCATTTCCAAGTGGCTGCTGTTGGAGCAAACGAACTTGCGTCCCCAGGCGTCGAAGTCGAGGCCGTGTTGCGCGCCGCCGCTGGTGGGTTCGAGCTGGAGCGTGCGCGGGTCGAAGGCGAAGTCGCGGCCTTTGAGCACGATCGGCGGATCGCCCGAGCCGGGGCGGGTGACGCTGGCGCCGCTGCTGCTGGTGGCGGCGTGGATGCGATTATCGAGCCCCCAGCGAAAGCTGTTGAGCATGCCTTGCACGTTGGTGCGGCCGAAGCCGGTGAAGACAATCTTGTGCTCATCGGGTTTGTGCTCATCGGCGCGGCCATCGCCGTCGTTGTCTTTCAGGTAATAAATGTGCGGCGGAGCGCCGACGAACACGCCGCCGTCGTAGCAAATGATGGCGGTGGGCCAGGAGAGCTTTTCGGCGAACAGCGTGCCGTGTTCGTAGTGGCCATCGCCGTCGCGGTCTTCGAGCATGCGAACCTCGCCCAACTGCTCCTGGTCTTGCTCGCTGTAATCGCGCATGCAAACCACGAACAGGCGTCCCCGTTCGTCGAACGAGCAGGCAATGGGATCCACCACCTGCGGCTCGCTGGCGGCCAGTTGCAGTTGGAAGCCGGGGAGCAGATGGAGTTTTTCTTTCGACTGCGCGGGGCTGAGCGGCTCGATCCGCGGCAACTCGCCTGAGAAGTCGCCTTCGGGATCGAGCTCGGCCGGGATGGGACCAACAGGTTTTTCGGAGCCTGGGCCTTGGGCAGCCGCGGCGTTTTGGCTGGCGAGCAGGGCACAGAGTGGCAAGGCGCCCAGTGGCAAGGCGCAAAGCGACAGGCACATCCACAGAGACAACGAACGGGGGCCACGGGGTTGGAAGCGGTCTGGCATGGTTGGCTACGTTGCGTGGAGGGGGGTGGGATCGATTTGGCCTGGCGTGCAGCGAAGCTGATTGGATGTTCCCCGATTGTAACTCGCGGCTGGCCACGGAGGAAAACATTGATTCCGTCCGCCTGCCTGGAGGTCGGCTTGATTCTGGCCAAAAAAATGGTCAGATGTGTTGATCGTGGCTAGCTGGACGCGCCGCCGTGCGTTCGCCGGCCAACAAACGGAACTCTTGCAGCACGGAGACTTGGGATGGCGACCAAGCCAAGCAGTCGGCTCACGCTCAAAGATCGGCTCAGTCAACTCAACTTCTTGCAAGCCTGCCAGCTGCTGGGCGATGGCGGCCGGCAGTTGATTCAGCGTGGCAGCGGCTATGCCATCGACATCGACGAGCACGTGCGGCTGGTGGGTGACCTGTTTCGGGTAACGGTGCCGGATTGGTCGGCGCGGATGAATCCCGTGGTGACCATCACGCTGGCCGCCGCCGACCGCAATCGGCTGCACTTCAACTGCACGGCTTGCGACGGCGTTTGCGAGCATGTGGGCGCCGCGGTTTCGCTGGTGCTCGAAGAGAAGATGGCCCTGGGCCTGGCCGCGGCCCCCGAAGAACGCGAGTTGCTGGAGAACCTGTCGGCCGACGAATTGGTGGAGCAGGCGATCGCCGAGCGGAAAGAGCGGGCCGAGAAGGAGCGCATGACCCTGCGTTCCAGCAACCCCGAAACGCCCTGGACCGATTACACCATCACCAACCCGGAGTCGGGCAAGACGTATCGGCTGGCGGTGCGCGGCCTGGATCGCGGCGAAAGCTACTGCAGTTGCCCCGACTTCCGCACCAATACGCTGGGAACGTGCAAGCACTTGTTGCACGCCATCGACAAGCTGAGCCGCCGCTTCAAGGCCGAGGACCTCAAGCAGCCGTATCGCAGCCAGCAGTTGGCGTTGCATTTGGGGTATGGGGAGCAGATTGAACTGCGATTGGAAATCCCCAGCAAGCTGCCTGAGGAAGCAAGCAAGCTGGTGGAGCCGCTTCGCGACCGCGCGCTGGGCGACATCCCAGGGCTGATGCGGCGGCTTACCAAGTTGCAAAAGCTAGGGCAAGAAGTTTTCGTCTTTCCCGATGCCGAAGAATACATTCAGCAGCGGCTGTTCCAGTTGCGGATTGAAGCCAAGATTGCCGAGATTCGGAAGGCCCCGGCGCATCATCCGCTGCGGCAAGAGTTGCTCAAGGTGGAGTTGCTGCCCTACCAGATGGATGGCGTGGCCTTTGCGGTGGGGGCCGGCCGCGCGGTGCTGGCCGACGACATGGGGTTGGGCAAAACCATTCAAGCGGTGGGCGTGGCTGAATTGCTGGCCCGCGAGGCGGGCATTCGCAAGGTGCTGGTGATTTGCCCTGCCTCGCTCAAGAGCCAGTGGCGAACGGAGATTCAGCGGTTTTCGAACCGCGATTGCCAGCTCATTTTGGGGAACGCCGCCGAGCGGGGCGAGCAATACCACAACGACGCCTTCTTCACGATCTGCAATTACGAACAGGTGATGCGCGACCTGCTCGACGTGGAGCAGGTGCGCTGGGATTTGATCATTCTCGACGAGGCCCAGCGGATCAAGAATTGGGAAGCCAAGACCTCCCGGGTGATCAAGGGGCTCAAGTCGCCCTTTGCCCTGGCGCTGTCGGGCACGCCGCTGGAAAACCGGCTGGACGAGTTGTATTCGGTGGTGCAGTTCATTGACGACCGCCGCTTGGCGCCCGCGTTCCGCTTCTTCCACCGGCACCGGATCGTGGATGAGAACGGCAAGGTGCAAGGGTATCGCAACCTGGCCGAGCTGCGCGAGAACCTGCAGCCCATCTTGCTGCGGCGGACCCGCAACCTGGTGCTCAAGGAGCTGCCGCCCCGCTCGGTGGAGATCGTGCGAATTCCGCCGACCGAGGAGCAGAAGGCCCTGCACGACGGGCACATGCAGATTGTGTCGGCGATTGCCCGCAAGCGGTTTTTGACCGAGATGGACTTGCTGCGGCTGCAAAAGAATTTGCTGTGTTGCCGGTTGGCGGCCAACAGCACAATTCTGGTGAACAAAGAAGAGCCTGGTTATTCGAGCAAGCTGGTGGAGTTGGAAGACTTGCTGGACCGGCTGTTTGCCGAAGAGGGCCGCAAGGCGGTGTTGTTTTCGGAATGGAAGAAGATGCTCGACCTGATTGAACCGCTGCTGCAAGCTCGAGGGCTGGGCTATGTGCGGCTCGACGGATCGATTCCGCAAAAGCAGCGGCTGCAGTTGGTGAATACCTTCCAGGAGAACGAGGATTGCCAGCTGTTTTTGACCACCAACGCCGGCTCGACGGGTTTGAACCTGCAAGCGGCCAACACGGTGATCAACGTGGATTTGCCGTGGAATCCGGCGGTGCTGGAGCAGCGGATTGCCCGCGCGCACCGGATGGGGCAGCTACAGCCGGTGCAGGTTTATTTGCTGGTGACGGAAAACACGCTGGAAGAAAACCTGCTGGCCACGCTGTCGCAAAAGCACGACTTGGCGCTGGCCGCGCTGGATGCCGACTCGGACGTGGACCAGGTGAACATGGTCAGCGGCATGGAAGAACTGAAGCGGCGGCTGGAGGTGCTGCTGGGGGCGAAGCCCGACGCGGCCAGCGACGAATCGCTCAAACGGCAGAAAGCCGAGGAACAGCAAAAGGTGCAGTACCAGCAGCGGGTGGCCGCCGCGGGTGGAGAATTGTTGGGGGCGGCGTTCCAGTTCTTGGGCGAATTGATCAACGACAGCGACGGCGGTTCGGATGGCGCGGGGGATGGCACGGCGGCCGGTTCGCCGGGCAGTACGGCGCTGGCTTCTGACCTGCGCAACCGGTTGGCGGCCTGTGTGCAAGAAGACGGAGCCGGCCGCCAGCAACTGACGGTGACCCTCCCCAATCGCGCCGCCCTGGATAACCTGGCGCAAACTTTGGCCAAGCTGCTGGTGAGTTCGGGATCGTAAAACATCGCCCTGGTTGGCGGCCGCGCAGCGAGTGCAAGGATCGCGCGATGTGCGATCGGGTGGTCGGTGTGACACCAGGGTGACGGGGGGCGGCGCGGAGAACCGATCTGGCAACTGGCCGCAACCTACTCTCTTGCCTGCGGTTACGCGGCTCACACCCCCCTTGGCATGCTTTCTGCTCTTCTTTCCCGGCGAACCGAACAGCCAGGTTCGCTCCGCCTCCTTCTCTGCGCCGCGGAGAACCATTCACGGGGGCGGGGGATCGGCTGTCTTTGCCGCGTTATTTTCACTTGGGAGGAATCAAGCATGTCGCAACCTTCGTCGCGTATGAACCTGAAAACGCAGTCTCAGTCGGGCCGGGATTTTGAGGAGTCGGCAGGCAACATGGCCGAACGGGCCTATGAGAATGCCGAGAGCTGCGTGCAGAACTATCCGAGCACCTCGATCGCCGTTACTTTCGCCGCCGGGTTTGGCGTGGGCTTGTTGCTGGCGTATTCGCTGATGCGGCCGGCTCCGACGCCGCAAGGCCGCGTGACCCGCATGGGCCGTCGGACTTGGGACGCGCTGTCCCACGCCCTGCCCGAGGCGATTTCGAGTCGGATGCACGGGTAACCGGGTAAGGCGCCGAGCTTTGGTTGGGCGGAACGATATTCCATACGACCGGCCCCGCTGACACGCCCCGAGGAATTTCATTCACAGGATCCCCTGAGGGACAGAAGGGGGGCGGCAGGGAGGGCCGGTACTTTTGTATCGACCGAGGGGCCGGGCTGCTGGCTGAAGAACCCCCTGCCGTATGCGACCAAGCTGCCCAATCGTCGGGCTTCGCAGGGCGCCTGAGACGGGGCGTCTGAGACGGAAAATTTGCACGGGAGCGGCGGGGTTTTGGCTGGGGGCGCCGTTTTGGGGGGCTTGTGGTCTTCACGGGCTATTCATCGGGCACTCAACCTTGCGACCGGCGTGCTATGCGGATAACGTGTAGCAGAGACGATACTTTCTTCCTGCTCGGCCCGATGCAACCAGCGCGCCAGTTCCGCCCTGGCCGTCAGCCCGTCCCTTCGGCCAGTGGTTGCGTGGAGCGAAAACCATGCGTGTGAAATTCATCGGTGAAGACGATGCGTACGTTCGCTGCCAGACCGACGGCGACATTTCCCAAGACCGGTTCGACCCCACCCGCGAGCCGCTGGCGCAAATCCTGGGCGAAAACGTGTACAGCCGCCGGGTGCTGCTGGGGTTAGAGGCCTCGAACTACGTCGATTCGTCGGGGGTCAATTGGTTGCTGCGCTGCCATAAGCGGTTTCGCGAGGCGGGCGGCATGTTGGTGCTGCATACCCCCAGCCCTTTGGTTGTGCAAACGCTGAAAGTGCTCAAGCTCGATCGGGTGTTTTTCCTGGCCGACGATCTGGCCGCGGCCCGCGAACTGGTGGGGTCTTCTTCATGAGCGAAGAGGTGAAGTTCGAGCCCGTGAAGTCGGAAGACCTTTCCGTTGAGGATTTTTTTCAGCAGTTGGTCGACCAGGTGGCCAAGCTGAAAGCCAGCGACTTGTACCTGTGCGCGCTCGAGCATCATGTGGATATCAGCATCCGCAAGATGGGCATGATCAACCCTTTAACGCGGGTTTCCAAGGTCTACGGCAAGCGGGTGATGAACCATCTCAAGGTGCTTACCAACGTGAGCATTGACGAGAGCCGCCGCCCGCAAGAAGGGCGGATTGTGATCGAAACCACGCGGGGCCGGATGGACCTGCGGGTGAATACCTTGCCCACGCTGTTCGGCGAGGACTTCTCCATTCGCCTGCTCTCCCGCGACGTGGGCCTGCGGAAGTTTGAAAACCTGGGCTTTTTGCCGCGGCAGTTGTCGATGCTGACGGCCATGCTCAGCGGCCCTGGCGGGTTGATTCTGGTGACGGGCCCTACTTCGGCCGGGAAGACGACCACGCTGTACGCCTGCCTGGAGTACCTGAACAACGGCAAGCGGAAGATCAACACGATTGAAGACCCGATCGAGTACGCGCTCGACGGCGTGCGGCAATCTCAGGTCAATCATCGGGTGGATGTCGATTTTCCGGAGTTGCTGCGGAGCGTGCTCCGGCAGGCGCCCGACGTGATCATGGTGGGCGAGATTCGCGACCCGCTCACGGCCCAAACGGCGGTTCGCGCGGCCAACAGCGGCCACCTGGTGCTGGCCACGTTGCACGCCCCCGTGGCGGGCGCCGCGGTTCACAGCATGCTGGCCTACGACGTGAACCCCTACTTTTTGGCCAATTGCCTGCGGGGCGTGGTGGCCCAGCGGTTGTTTCGCACGCTCTGCCCGCATTGCCGCGAATCGATCGATCTCACGGACGCCCCCGAAACCTTCCGCGACATACAGGGCCTGATGCCGCACGGCACGACGGCCGCGTTGTACTCGGCCCGCGGATGCCAGAAGTGCGATTTCGAAGAATACCTGGGTCGCACCGGCCTATACGAAGTGATGCCGGTTACCAAAGAGGTGCGGGCCGCCGTGGCCGCGGGGCGACTTTCTCGCGAAATTCAGCAAGCGGCCATCGATGACGGCATGCTGGAGTTCTACCGGGTGGGCATGCTCCGCGTGGCCTGCGGCGACACCAGCATTGAAGAAATGATGCGGATCGTGCCGGCCGAATTTTTGGGTGGAGATGCTTGAGGGCTTGTCATTCCTCGGATTACGTCGAGAGTATTGGTTCGACGCTCAACGCACGGAAGTTTTGACATGTCATTCACGCTCAACGACACTACCCAGCATCCCGTTCCCCAAATCGGCATTGCCGGCTCCATGATCCTGCGCGGGGACGCGTATCACATTCTTTCACGACTTCCAAAAGAATCGTTCCAATGCGCGGTTACTTCGCCGCCATACTGGGGTCTGCGTGACTATGACATTGAAGGGCAAATTGGACTGGAGGAGTTTCTGCCTCAGTTCATTAATAAGTTGGTCAGCGTCTTTCGAGAAGTTCATCGAGTTCTCAAACCCGACGGTGTGTTTTGGCTCAATATTGGCGATGGATACACTAGCGGCAATCGACGATGGCGGGCGCCCGACAAAAAGAACCCGGCGCGCGCCATGTCCGTTCGTCCCGATACGCCGGAGGAGTTGAAACCCAAAGATCTGCTGGGCATTCCCTGGAGGTTGGCTTTTGCACTTCAGCAAGACGGATGGTATCTGCGCAGCGATATCGTGTGGAACAAGCCCAATGCAATGCCTGAAAGCGTCAAGGATCGGCCAACACGATCCCATGAATATGTCTTCATGTTTACAAAATCCGAGAAGTATTATTACGATTACGAAGCCGTTAAGGAGCAACGAGGGGATGGGAAGGGCGCCCGCAATCGCCGAAGTGTGTGGGACGTAAATACCGAACCCTCCAAGGAAGCTCACTTCGCTACATTTCCTGCAGGACTTGTCGAACCTTGCATATTGGCGGGGAGTCGCGAAGGAGATTATATCCTCGATCCATTTTTTGGAGCAGGCACCGTTGGAGTCGTTGCCGAACGGTTGCGTCGAAACTATGTCGGCGTTGAACTCCATCCAGATTATGTTGCGATTGCCGCTCGCAGGCTGCTAAAGAATGGTAAGGCCCGAAGGAATGCTCATCGCGCTTGAAGTTCCAGATTTACAAATTGACTTCGCCGCCGCGCTGATTCAGGTGCGCGATACCTATCTGCAAGACGCGCTCCTTGCAACGGTCAAGAGCTTGTCAATTTCGATGCTCGACCGAGAACTGCTGGAATACGCAAGCGAAGCGGATCTCTCCCTACTGGCGTCGAAAGGATTGCGAGGAGAACTCGTCTTTGCCGTTCCCATCGTGTTGCGGACAAATCCGCATCTGCTCGGCTATTACCGCTTGCTCAATGGCTACAGCCGAAAAGCGTTCTATAACGCTGAGACGGGTATTTCCAAATTCGCCGCCCTGGAAGATAAGGGCGTTGTTTCCGCCAATGCCGACAAGCATCTGCCCGACCTTTGCAAAGCGATTAACAAACTCGGCATCACATCTCATTAGCGGACTCGCCGAAGCGTCGCTGACGTTATCCTTTTTGGATGACCTTGCTCTGCTAACGCTTGGCCCACAATTGCGAGGCGGAGCCAATGTCAAGAAAGGTGCGCTTGGCATTGTCCGGGTCTTCGATGAGATCAAGCACATCGTGGAGGAGTGGATTGTGGCTGAGTCGCCCAGGGTGATGGAGATTCTCAATTCGGCTGGAAGGCGCGTGTCTATAGAATTCGCACCAGACCCCGACATCATCATCCGCGAAGCGATGACAGAAGGTCGGGATGGCTATAGAAACATCATTGCAATCGAAGTGAAGGCAGGAAGTGATTTTGCGAACGTGCATAATCGAATTGGCGAAGCGGAGAAAAGTCACCAGAAAGCAAAAGCCCGCGGTTTTACCGAATGTTGGACCGTGATAAACGTGGACAAGACAGATCTCGCAATGGGAATGAGGGAGTCACCAAGCACGAATCGCTTCTATGTTCTATCACAAATCATTTCTGGAAGCGGAGCGGAGTATTTGGACTTTCGAAATAGAATCATCTCCCTGACTGGTATCCCCACGCCTCAAGGCAAAAAACAACCAGTCAAGAAGCGATCGAAGTAGGACCGAGCTTTTTCATGGAGTTTACGTCCTATGCGGTTGAGATTGCTAGCTCCATCCCTGCTTGCGGTTCTGCTCCTTGCCCCATATTCATTGGCGCGGGCCGATGGCGGGTTGCCGGTGCTCGTGGAACGCTTGGGCGATTACGAGGTGGCCGTGTTTGTTTCGCCGGCGCCGGCGCGGGTGGGGCCGGTGGATATTAGCGTGTTGGTGCAGCACGCCGAGAGCGGCCTGCCGGTTTCGCCGCGAGCCATTGTGGTTCATCTCAAGTCGGCGGGGCCTTACCAGATTGGCCTGACCGAAACCGCCACCACCGAAGCGGCAACCAATAAGCTGTTCCGCGCGGCTCACTTTGACCTGCCCAGTTCGGGCTTGTGGAACGTGACGGTGGAGATCGATAGCCCCGCTGGCACGCTGACCGCCACCGGCCAGATTGCCGTGAGCGAAGCCCTGCCGCGGTGGCGACAGCTATGGCCCTGGTTCGCCTGGCCGGCCGTGCCGATTGTGCTGTTCGTGCTTTACCAACGGTCGCAGGGCCGCCTGGCGACGAAAAAAAGCAGCGGCCCAACCCAAGCTTCCGGTTAACCTCCGCCGGGCGGTTGCGGTCTCCCTCTCAGAAAGCCCAGCGAGGGCAGGGCTTGCGGTTCGACAACTTTGCCGATCAGAGCGAGCGCGTGGCGCGCGGATTGGCGGCTTTTGATCTTGCCGCGAGCGTTGGCTGGAAAACGGTCGAAGCGGCGCTGCGTGCGTACAACACGTTGCCGCCGGCCTTTTTTGTCAACTCGGCGGAGCATTTTGCCGGGGTGCGCCGGGCCGTGCTGATAAAAAGTTTCTAACGACCTTTCGTTCTCCCCCCGACCTGGCCTGATAAAAAACGGTTGCTGGCATGCTCGGGTTCTGTTGCGCGGCGGCGGGTACTTGCGCCGCTTGGCATTGGATCGGGTTCGAGCGGATCGATCCCGAATGGTCCGCGACCTCAACCGCATATTGAAAATTGACTCACCCTACCGTTTTCCAGGTGCGGTGCAGTTTCCCTGGCTTTTCGCGGCTGGCCCCGGTGTTTTGAGTGCCTGATTCTTTGCAACCCGACGCGTTAGCGAGGGACGTTCGGGGGGACTCCCTCGCTAACGCGTCGGGTTATGAATCCGCGGCGAAGGCTCGTATTCCCCGCGCAAGGGACGCACCTAGAATCCGTTAGAGTCAGGAAACTTTTTATCAGACCACCCCCGACCCCCTCTCCCCGGAAATACCGGGGAGAGGGGAGAAAAAGATTCTTTTTTGGGGGTATCTTTGCAATCCAAGCGCGGCGTGTCGGCCATGTGCTTTGGATTTGCCGGCAGAGTGGAACGCAAGTGACGATCAACGCGCAACCATTTCGGCGCGGCCCAATTTCTCCAACTTGCCGACCTCATTGGGATGGCGAGGCCTTTTCCTGAGCAGGCTCGGCCGGGGTGGGCTCCTGCACTTTCAAACCGGCGGCCCAGCGGATTCCGTTGGCGAGCAGGCGGCGAAAGTGGGGTTGCTCGAAGTCTTTGATCTGGCCGAGCGAGGTGTAAAACACGCGTCCGCCGGCAGGCGTGCGATGGGTCCAGGCGACGGGTTCGGGTTCCTGGCCGGGGATGGCGCCCAGCAGCAGGGGTTTGGCCGTTTTCCGCAGGGGGCTGTTCAAGTACAGGCTGCCAAAGCTCACGAACGCTTGGGGGTCTACGCCCTGCAAGATTTCGTGATCGGCCGCGCCTGGGGCAGTGGAGATCGCCGCGTGGGGGCCGTCGGGATGGTGGTTGTGGTAATTGCCGCCCAGCACCTCGGCGTCGAACTCGGGCCACACGGCATGTCCCTCGGGGGCCGGCGTGTTTCCCCTGAGTGAGAAGGCGTGGCTGGCGGTGCGGATGCCGATGATCGGTTTGCCGGCGGCAACAAACTTGCGAATGCGTTCCAATTGATCTTTGGGCAACGTGCGGCGGCGAACGCTGATCAGGGCCGCGTCGGCATCGTCCAGCACTTCGAGGCCGGGGATGCTGTTGCGGTCGTCTTCGCTGCCATAAATCAACGACACGCGGAACTCCTTGCCGAGCTCATCGAGCGCGAACTGGGGCAGCGATTTCTCGGTTTGGTATTCGTCCTCGGCCATGATGATCGCCAGGTGAGGGCGGTTGTCGGCCGAGAAGGTGAAGGGCTTGCCGCCCAGGAAAGCCACGCTGGTGATGGTGGGGCACCAATGTCGCTCGATGTGCTCCACGACCAGATCGTTGCCGGTGAAGTGGCTGACGAACGGCCGCCTGGCCGGGTTGTACATGGTGTCGGTCATGTCGCGCATGAGGGCGACATTCATGCCTTGGTAGACCATCTGGCGGATGCTGAAGGGCCGCCCCAGCACGCACATGTTGGCGTGCACGCCCATCACGATGAGGTTGTCGATGCCGCGTTGCTTCATCAAGTAATAGGCTTCGCCGCTTTCGGTAATGGCGTCGCCGGCTTTGATTTCGATGGCGTCGATCTGCCTGGTCCAAGCCTTATGGCTTGCGAGCTTTTCGTCGCAGTCGCAGCCGCCGTCTTTATCGTCGATGGGGAGCGGGGCTTCGTGCTTGTCGTTGAGGTAACACCACCGCTCGAGCGGGATCTTGGTTTCGACCACGGGAGCCTGTTGGGCCAGCTTGCGGCCGGGGTGATCCTGGTAGTAGTCCATGGTGTTGCTGGGGCAGTGGATGATGAGCACGCCCCGTTCGCGGGCTGCCTTGACCACCTGGTTCATGCGGGGGGCCATTTCGCCCACCCGCTCGGTGGCCGGCGTGCACCAGTGCTTGTCCCACATATCGCAGACCACGATGGCCGTTTTCTTGGGGTCCCACTCCACGGCTTTGGTCACGGCGTGGTAACGGCCGCTGCCTGGCGAGGTTTCGCTGCGACTGCGAGCCTGCAACTTGAGCGGCTCGGCGAAGGCTTCTGGGGCGGCACTGGCAGCCAGCAGCAGGCCGCAGAGAATCGCGAGGATGGCTTCCCGGCGAACCAGGTTGGGGGCTGCGGCGAACTTTGAGGGATGGCCATGCATGGTGAAGCGCCTCGTTCAAAATGGTGATTCGATGGCGTGGGCAGGGAGGGAAGGCTTGGCGCGCTTCTCCCGGCTTCCGCCGACTGGCATCTTAACTTTGGTCATGCGTCACAGTAAAACACAGCGGGGCGCGAAACAAGCGCCGACCCGCCAATGCCTGCCGACGACCGCCCGTTCTTCCGTGCTTCCTTCTGATCTGCCGACCCATGTCTGAGCTTTTGCCCAATTCTGCCGCGTCGCGAACCGTGTTGACTCAACTGGCCGCGGGGGCGACGATTGCCCAGGCTTGTCAAACGGCGGACTGCGGTTTGGCGGAGTTCCAAGCCTGGTGGCAAGAAGAAACGCGCCGCCGCGTGCCTGGCACGAGCGGCAATCAGCCGGCCGCCGTGCGGCAAGGCGTGGAAATGGTGCGCGACCGCTGGGGCATTGCCCATGTGTTTGCCGCGAATGAATACGACCTGTTCTTTGGCAACGGGTACGCCCTGGCGCAAGACCGGCTGTGGCAGTTGGACTTCTTGCGGCGGCGAGCCTTGGGCACCCTGGCCGAAGTGCTGGGGCCGGAGGCCGTGTTTTATGATCGCACGGTGCGCACGCTGGGCATTCCGCAGCTGGCTGAGCAAGAATGGGAGCAGTTGGACGACGAAACTCGCCCAGCGTTGACCGCTTTTGCCGATGGCGTCAACGCGCTGTTGGAATCGCTGACGCCCGACGCGTGGCCGGTGGAGTTTGCCTTGCTCGACTACGAGCCCCGGCCCTGGCTGCCGCGGCACAGTTTGGCGCTGATGGCCGAGTTTCGCTGGTATCTCACCGGGCGATTCCCCGTGATCTGCATTCCGGAGCTGGCGCGGCGGGTGCTGGGCGATGGGGAGTTGTTCGACGCCTTCATTACGCCTGAAGCGGCTGAGGATACGATTTTGCCTCCCGGCAGTTACCCCACCGAGCCCGCGGCCATGCAGCGTTACACGCCAGGCATGGGCAAGGGAAGTTTGGGCGGCGGCAGTTCGCTCCGGGGTGGTTCTTTCGAAGGTGGCGTGGGCGGCGATCCCAGCCCTGGCCAGGGGAGCAACAACTGGGTGGTGGCCCCCTCGCGGAGCGCCACGGGCGCGCCGCTGTTGGCCAGCGATCCGCACATTGCCTACGGCGCGCTGAGTTGCTGGCATGAGATTCACTTGTGCGGCGCCGGCTACAATGTGGCCGGCATGAATTACGTGGGCCTGCCGGGCGTGATGTTCGGCCGCAACGAGCATGTTGCCTGGGGCATCACCAACAACATTTGCTCCCAGCGCGATCTGTACCAGGAGCAAACGTCGGCCGAGCACCCCGGCTGTTTTCGCTACGCTGACGCCTGGGAACCTGCCACGCCGAGGGAAGAAACCATTGCCGTGCGCGACGGCGAAGCTATTACGTTCACGGTGGCCGCGTCGCGGAATGGTCCGATCGTTTCCGACATTCTGCCACCGCCCATGAATGGCGATGAGGCGGTGAGCGTGAAATGGCTGGGGGCGGATGCTGGGCGCGAGTTGGCCTCGCTGCTGGCCTACAATCGGGCAGGCTCAGCCGCGCAGTTTCGCCGCGCCCTCGAGCCCTGGTTGGCGCCGACCTTTAGCGTGGTGTATGCCGACCGCGCGGGGCACATTGGCTATCAGGCCGTGGGGCGGATTCCGGTTCGCACGGCCTGGCGACGGGGCTATCGCCGCGGCTGGGATCCGGCCGACGCCTGGCAAGCGCTGGTCCCCTTCGACGGCATGCCGCACTTGGAAGACTTGCCGCGAGGGTGGATCGCCACGGCCAACCATCGCAATGCCCCGCCTGACTATCCCTACCCTCTTTCGGGTTGCTGGGGGCCAGGGCATCGCGGCCGCCGCATCAACCAACTGCTGGAACCCCAGCGGCCGGTGGCGCTGGGGGATTGTCGCAAGTTCCAGCACGATGAAGTTTCGTTGCGGGCGGCGGAAGGGACGCCTGGCCTGCTGCGGTTGCTGGGCGAAGTGCCCCCCGCGGGTCTGCTGCACGACGCTTGCGAGTATCTCCGCGGCTGGGACTACCAAATGGAAGCGGGCAGCGTGGCGACGGCCGTGTTTGAAGTGTTCTTCCAGCACTGGACGAGGGCGGTGGCGGCAGCCCGCTTTGGTCCGCACCAGGTGGAACTAGCGGCTGGCGGCAATTGGGGACTTTCGTTGCGGTTGCTGCAGGGGGACGACCTGCAATGGTTCGCGGCGGGCGACCTGGCCGGGCAGGTTCGCGGGGCCATGGATGCCGCGTTGGCCGAACTGCAGCAGCGACTGGGGCCCGACGTTGCCGGCTGGCAGTGGGGACGTTTGCACCGGTTGACCATGCGGCATCCGCTCAGCCAGCGGGGGGAGCTTGGCAGCCTGCTCGATCGGGGCGACCTGGCCGTGGGCGGAGGGCTGGTGACGCTGTGCAACATGGCTTACGACGCCGAGTATCGCGTGGTGGCCGGCGCGAATTATCGCATGCTGGTCGATCTGACCGAGCAGGGGATGTGGGCCGCCTCGGCCTCGGGCGAGTCGGGCTGCCCTGGCAGTTTGCACTACTGCGATCAAACCGAAGCCTGGCATGCGGGCCATGAACATTTTCTGTCGCTGAATGCCGACGAGGTTCGCGCGGCGGCCACGGCTGCCTTGAGCCTTCGTCCGCGCTAACGGCAACTTCGCCCTGGGAATTTTTCAAAGAGCGCGCCATCCCCATGCAAATTGCCTGGTCGAATCGTGCCTGGCCGCAGTTGAAACCGGCGGAGTTTCTGGAGATTCTCCGCGGAGCGGGGCTTTCTCGCTGGGTGCATGACTTGGGGAATGTTGAAGGTCGCGAGGTCGGGGAGCTGTTGTGGCCGGAGTTGGAGGGGCTAACGCTGGCCGCGGTTTCGTTCTCCTCCACCATGGCCGAAGCGGCCGATTTGGAACTGGCGAAGGCGATTGTGCGGATGGCCCAGGGGCGGCAGGCTCAAGTGGTCAACCTGCACGTGCTGGTGGCGATGCAAGAGTTTGCCTCGCTGCCCGACGTGCTGGCTGGCAACCTGTTGCGGTTGGCCGACGAGGCGGCGGCTGGCGGGATCAAGTTGTGCCTGGATAGTAGCAGCGGTTTGGGAGGGAGCAGCCGGGCGATTGCCCGCACGATGAACGGTTTGGAGCACCCGGCCTTGCGGCTGCAGTTCGACCCGGGGGCTTACGTGGCGCAGAACCCCGGCTCTCAGGTGGAGATTGCCTTGCAGCGGCTGATTGGCTGGGTGGGGAGCTTCCGGCTGGCGGACGCGGTGTTTGGCAGCGCGGAGCTCGACTTTCCTCCGCTAGGGCAAGGGGCGGCGGTCGATTTTGCGCGGCTGTTGCAACTGGTGCAGGCGATGGAACTCGACGTGCCGTGCGAGGTGTATTTTCGACCGGTGACGAAGCGGCCGGCGACGGCGCCGCGGATCGAGCAGTGGTTGCGGGAGAGTTTGAGAACGCTGCAGGATTGCGGGTGGCGGTGGTAGTTGGTTTCTTGCTTGTTATCAGCTTTTAGCCAGGGTTTGATCGCAGCGACAACCCTGGTTTGCGGGTGGTAAGTTTCTGTGTTCATCCTAGAAAAGGATGATAGCCGGGTGGAACGAACCACCGACGCGGCTGCGACCTCTGGGCTTTCCGGTGGTGGCGCTGCGCTTACCACCGGCTACTGGCTGCAAACCCCTTCGGGGTAAATTAAGGATGAGGCACGTCTGCTCCCAGTCCGATCGTTGCTATTCATGCCTATCGAGGTAAGCGGCAAGCTATTCTTAGGCCGACGTTTAATTTAGAGGCTCTAAGTGGGAGAATCGGGCGGTAAGACCAGCGTGATGGTCGTACCTTCGCTGGCTGCCGAAGCCACTTCGATCCGTCCGCCGTGCTGCTCGATGATTCGCCAAACTTTGCTGAGGCCCACGCCGAGTCCGCGGCCCGATTCTCGGCCGGAGAAATAGGGCTCGAACAAGTGCCGTCGCACGTCGGGCGAGATGCCAGGGCCGGTGTCGCGGACGGCGATCCGCGTTTCACCCGTTGTTGGTGCTGTTCCGTGTTCCGCGGCCGATTGCGAGAGTTCAATTTCCAGCAGGCCGGAACCTTGCAGGGCGAACAGGCTGTTGAGGCATAAGGCGCGGATGGCGGCCAGCAGTTGGGCGCGATCGGCCGTGACGGCGAGGGGTTGGCCGTGGCCGCCGCGGCGAAAGACCACGTTACGGTAGCTGCCCTGCCTGGCGAGCTCGGCCAGCAAGCCATCGATGGCGGCGGTGAGTTCGAAGGGGGCCGGCTGGGGCCGGGGCGGCCGGGCGAAATACATCAGGTCGGCGATCATTTCGTGCACGCGCACGGCCTGGGCGTGGATGGTGGCCAGGTCGCGGCGGCGCTCGGGGTTGGTTTCGCCGGAAATAAGCAGCTGAGCCCTGCCGCTGATCACGGCAATGGGGTTGTTGATTTCGTGACCTGCGCCCGCGGCAAACTCGGCCAAGGCCGCCAGCCGAGCGTTTTCGGCGGGGTCGGCGAGCGGAGCGGGGTCGGCGAGCGGAGCGGGGTCGGCGAGCGTGGTTGGTGCAAAGTTCTGCTCGGGAGTTTCGGCAGCGGGCGTTGGAACTGGCATGGCCCCGCGTTGTCGAACCCAGGCAGGCAGCAGTAGCGAGCCCTGCAACTGCGAGGTTTGCCAGCGAGCGGCCGTTTCCAGGGCGTGTTGCTGCGAGGCAGACCAGGCAGCGCTGCGTGCTTCCGCTCGGTCTGAGGGCTGACCCGATGCGGGCTGACCCGATGCCTGACCTGTCGCGGCTTTCAACCACGCTGGCATGCGCTCGCAGGGAGGTTCGCCAGGGCAAGGTTTGGCCGCGGATGAAGTCAGCCAGGCCTCGGCGTTTTGAATGAGAGCCCACAAAAAGGCCGGGGCGTGTTCGGGCGAGGTTGTATCTCGGTCGGTTTGGGTGAACCAGGCTTGCGATACGGCGTGGATCGCCAAGGCCCGCCAGCGATGCGGCTGGGGCGCGGCAGGGGGTGAAGAGAATGAGTCGTTCGCCGTCCAGAAGCGCGGGCTTAAACCCTCGGCCATGAGCCAGGTTGCGCAGTGGTGGAGCGTGGCGAGCGCGGCCGTTTGGTTGGCGGCGATGAGAGCCCAGAGGGTCAAGGCGGGGTCGGAAGCGAGCGCCTGGGCCAGCGGTTGGGGCTCATTGGTTAGCGAGCTGTGCAGCCAGGCCAGCTCGGTGGCTTGGGGAAACGGCAAGGAGACCTCGCCGCCCGAGCAACTCAAGCGGGGCAGGTATCGCCAGCGCGGTTGATGTTCTTCCCCTGGCACTGTGCGCCACCGCTGGCTTGTTGGTCGTGATTCGTCGGTTCGCCACCGTTCCCTGCTCCATGGGGGAGCAGGCGGGGCACCGACCGCAAAGGGGCGGAGCGGTGCGTGGCGATGGTTGTTGACTGGATGATCCCTCCGACCGAATTGCGGGGGGATGGCGTTACTTGTTCGCCGCCGACGTTTCCATATCGAGCAGCAAGCAGATCCTTTCGACCAGTTTTTCGATCTCGAAGGGCTTGTGCATGAAGTCGTTGGCGCCGGCAGCTCGCAGTTCGTCGATCTTGTCGTCTTCGACCATGCCCGAGATGCAGATGATGCGAATATCGTCCATGGCCTTTTCGCCGCGAACCCTTTGGCAGACTTCACGCCCGTTGATATCGGGCAGCATGACGTCGAGGACGATGAGGTCGGGGTGGTACTCTTTGACCATCATGCCGGCATCGAAGCCGTTGTTGACGGTTTTGATTTCGAACCTTCCGTCGCGTGCCAGCACGTCGGACATCAGTTCGACCAATTCGAGATCATCGTCGACGATGAGCACCTTGCGCCGGCCGCTATCGAGAGCGTCGGTGGGGATGCCGTTGTCGCGCATGAAGCTGTAGAGCTGATCGCGCGGGATTCGCCGGAACCGGCTGCCGGGGACGCGAAATCCCCTCAATTGGCCTGAGTCGAAACAGCGGATGATCGTCTGTTGACTGACCTTGCAAATTTTGGCTGCTTCGCCCGTGGTAAACACTGTTTTCATTGTCTGCTAACCACCCTCTCCCTAGCCGATGGCTAGTCAGCAGGAACCACCACGATTCGCGCCGCACGAACCGTCCAGGTTCCCATTCGTCCATGGCCTGCGCGCGTTGGAGCGCCCCGACAGAAAGTCCATTTTCAACTGGGGGGACGTGTCTTTCCAACGTTACTGCAATCGTCAATCCCGACCGCATCTTCCAAGCTTGCCGGAATTGCCTGTGTAGGCGAATTATATCCAGCTTCCGAAGTGAGTCAACATTGATCTGTGCCTCGTAAACTATTTGTAGGAGGCAACTTGTGGATTTAGCCCTGTTTTACGCCTTATTCAGTTCGCCTTTTCTGTGCAGTTGATTGCACAAACATTGCAGCTTCACATTCGTTACAACCGTCACAACCGAATCCCCCCAAGCGCAGCCATTCGTACCCGCCATCGGAGCTAGCACTGTAGGCAGTTATTCGCATGGTGGGATTTCGCGGGCTGCGCTTGGGTTGCCAAGGGTTGGAGCGGGTGCGAAGGCGCGGCACTTTACAAGGAAAGCGGCGGGCACGCAATCGCGGAGAGCCGCGAAGGCTAGAGACGGCCCAGCAAGGCTTGGGCTTCTTGGGCGATTGGGGTTCCCGGCGCTAATTCGATCGCTTCTTGCAGATACTCGCGGGCTTTCGCGGCATCGCGCGTGAGCAGCAACTTGGCGAGGCGAAGCTTGGAGTTGGCCTTGGCCTCGCTGGCCGCGCGGCTGGCCGGCAGCGTGGCGGTGTTGGTGGACGCGCCAGGCGCGGGGCTTTCGTAGGCCACGGCCGCGGGCTTGGGGAGTTCGCTGCCGGGCGTGTTGGCTTTGAGAACCACGTCCAGGGCGCCCTCGTTGTCGTCCAACTTACCCCAGTCGTCGCGGCAGCGCAGCCAAAGTTGGCCGTCGGCCGGGGCGGTAAACGTGCCGTAGCTACCCAACTCGAAGGGCTCGGTCAGCGTGTAATCGCCGCGGAAGACCACGCCCATCAACCGACCGGCGCCGGAGCTGTTGCCATCGGCGAGGATGTTGCTTTGGTCGCTGGCGAGGGTCCACTTGCCGGTGGCGCTGAAGTCGTACTTTTGTCCGCCTTCGACCAGCATGCGGCTGGGCTGCCAGCCGGCGGCCGCTTTGACGCGGGCCGTTTGCGTTTTGGGGCTGACCACCTTGCTGAATTTGGCGCTCCAATCCCAGGCGCAGAGATCCATGCGATAGCCCTGTTCCATGTGATTGAGGAAGAACAGGTACTCAAAGATGATTTCGTTGGCCATCGGGCCGTAGACCTGTTCGAAGGTGATCTCTTGTTTTTCGAGCAGACCCCTGCCCAGGGGAAGAAAGCGGGCCTGGTAGTTGGGGTTGTAGGCCAACAGGTGGCAGAGAGCCCAGCGCCAGGCATAGTTTTGCCACGAATCGCCGGTGGTTTCGGTGGTTGGGTTGATAATGTCGTTAAGGCTCTTGGGCTGGGTCTGGCGGAGGTATTTGATGACGTAGTCGTCAACCTTGACGTTGCTGCTATTCACTTGCCAGTATTGCCCCATTTCGGCCATGCCTTCGGAATACCAGAGGGGGCCGCTGGTGCCGAAGGTTTGCTGGCAGTAGGCGTGCACGGCTTCGTGCTTGGGCACGCCCCCCTTGGCAATGCAATACACCGTGCTCTTGGTGGCCCTTTGGTTGCCGAGGGAACGCGTGATGCCGATGGTGACGCCGGCTCGATTCACGATGCTGGCAATGCCGCTGGGGTCCATCTTTTCGAGATACGCGCGGGGCCAGCCTTGCACGCTGCCTTCGGCCACGAACATTTCGATCACCTGCCGATTGGGCCTCCCCCAATACTTGGAGATCAGCGAGAGCATGGTCTCGAGCTCGGTGAGCAGGGTCTTGGCGTCGTCGGGCGAAATATCGGTATGGAGGATGAAGTTCTTCGATTGGTAGGTTTGCGTGACGTTGGCCTTCGCCGGCGTGCCTTGCGCCAGGGCCGGGGAGGCGGCGAAACCGCCGCCGACTGCCAGCAGGGCCGCAACGATCGCCACGCGAAGTAAGCCGCCACGCGTGCAAGTAGGATTGATGGGCGTCATCAGATTTGCCCCCCCTCGAACAAAACTAAGAATGGGAGATGAACTGGGGCTGATAGGCAGCAGCCCCCCCGCCAGTGAGTGGATAGCAGCCTATTCTGACGAAAACGGGCCGGCGGCTCAAGGGAATAGTCGGGAGCTTGTGTTGTCGGGATGTTGTCGGGAGCTTGCTAGCCCAACTTCCCCAGTTGTTGTTGTAAGTTCTTGCGCTGCAAGGGTTGGGC
>CAYUMU010000083.1:0-29328 GCA_964445985.1 uncultured Pirellulales bacterium
CTTCGAGGCTGGGGAGGCCTTCGTAGGGGTCGGGGTCGTCGGCGAATAGTTCGGAGTGGGGAGTTCGGAGTGGGGGGTTCGGAGTTGAAGAGGGCGGATCGGGGGCGTGTTATCGGGGCTGGGCCTCGGTGTTGTGAATGCCTTATTTTTGCAACCCGACGCGTTAGCGAGGGACGTTCGGGGGGGGACTCCCTCGCTAACGCGTCGGGTTATGAATCCGTGGCGAAGGCTCATATTCCCCGCGAAAGGGACGCACCTGGAATCCGTTAGAGTCAGGAAAATTGAAAATTGGGGGAGGCCCTTGCTGACGCTTCGGGTTGAAAGGGGAGGGATTCGCTCTCGCCGGGTTTTTGGGAATGCTTTGTCAGCCGGAGGGCTTGTTGGCAAGTGGTGCTTGAGGCTGGGTAGGGATGTGGATTGTGATATGGTTTGTTGATAGGAATAACATGCCATAAAACCTAGGCACGACCCAATACATATTTTTTGCCGTTGGGCCATTTTTTCTGAAATTGAGGCGAGCCGAACATGAACGTTCCGGCTTCTTTGGCAGCCGCCATCCGATCGGTGGGGCTGGGCGCGGACGGCCTTCGGCCGGTGGAAGGCTTCAGCGACGCTTGAGGGCTGGTAGGCGCCTGCGTATTGAGATGGCCACGCACCGCGCCCTTCGCTGGGGCTCAGGGGGCGTGCCACACCATGCGGAATAGTGGTCGCGCATCCCTCGACGATGCCAGCCCACGCTAACCAATGCCACCGGGGATATGCCCCGTGGGCAACCCATTGCTGGCGATAGCCCGATTCTTGTCTCGTTTGCGTACTGGCTCTGGCAAACCATCGAGGGTGCCGTTGCTTCGGCCAGGCATGTGGAACAGGGCCGTCGGCGTAGCATGGGTTTTTCTGGCGAAACCCACTTCCGTGAGCTATTCTGCGGATAGCTCGAATGCGATCATCGCATGCGCATGTCTCTATTCTTGTCCGTGCCTTTCCCATTGTATCGACATCCGCTGGAACCGAGGGCGGCCCAACGAGCGCGCGCTCGTTGGCTTACCCTTACAAGGAGAAACCCCGTCGTGAGTCCTACCAACTGCAATTCTCGGAATTTTCGGCCGGTGCTGCTGGCGGGCGTTGCCCTGTTCAGCCTTGCCTTCGCTGCCCAGGGCAAAGCCCAAGAGCAACAGCCCAACATTCTGCTGATTGTGTCTGACGACACGGGGTATGGCGACTTGGGGCCGTATGGCGGCGGCGAGGGACGCGGGATGCCTACGCCGGCCATTGATCGGTTGGCGGCCCAGGGGATGACGTTTTTCTCATTTTATGCCCAACCGAGTTGCACGCCGGGCCGCGCGGCCATTCAAACCGGCCGCATCCCCAATCGATCGGGCATGACCACGGTGGCTTTCCAGGGCCAGGGGGGCGGATTGCCGGCGGCGGAGTGGACCTTGGCTTCCGTGCTCAAAACGGCGGGCTACAAAACGTATTTCACCGGCAAGTGGCATCTGGGGGAATCGGACTACGCGCTCCCCAACGCGCAAGGTTACGACGTGATGGAGCACTGCTTGCTGTACCATCTCAACGCCTATACCTATGGGGATCCCAAGTGGTTCCCAGACATGAGCGACGAACTGCGGGCGATGTTCAACAAGGTGACCAAGGGGTCGCTATCGGGCAATGCCGGCGGCAAGGTGACCGAGGACTTCAAGGTGAATGGCGAGTACGTGGACACGCCCGACAAGGGCCTGGTGGGCATTCCCTTTTTGGACAAGTACGTGGAACAATCGGGCTTGAAGTTCTTGGAAGACGCCGCCAAGAACCCCGACCAGCCGTTCTTCATCAACATCAACTTCATGAAGGTGCATCAGCCGAACTTGCCGGCGCCGGAGTTCGTGCACAAGTCGATTTCCAAATCCAAGTACGCCGATTCCGTGGTTGAGTTGGATACGCGGATTGGCAACGTGATGGAGAAACTCAAGTCGCTGGGCTTGGATAAGAACACGTTGGTGTTTTACACGACCGACAACGGCGCCTGGCAAGACGTGTATCCCGACGCCGGGTACACGCCGTTTCGCGGCACCAAAGGCACGGTTCGCGAAGGTGGGAACCGCGTTCCGGCCATCGCCGCGTGGCCGGGCAAAATCAAGGGGGGGGTGCGCAACCACGACATCCTCGGCGGGCTGGACCTGATGGCCACGTTTGCCGCCGTGGCCGGTATCAAGCTGCCCGAGAAAGATCGCGACGGAGAGCCGATCTACTTCGACAGCTACGACATGACGCCGGTGCTGCTGGGGACGGGCAAGTGCGACCGCAAATCTTGGTTTTTCTTTACCGAGAATGAGCTCACTCCCGGCGCCGCCCGCGTCAACCAGTTCAAGGCGGTCTTCAATCTGCGGGGCGACAACGGACAGGCGACCGGCGGATTGGCGGTCGATTCCAACCTGGGCTGGAAGGGGCCGGATAAATACGTGGCCACGGTTCCGCAGATTTTCGACCTGCTGCAAGATCCGCAAGAACGCTACGACCTGTTCATGAACAATTTCACGGAGCACACCTGGACGCTCGTGACATTCAACCAGGAAATCGCCGACCTGATGAAGACCTACATAAAATACCCGCCGCGCAAGTTGCAGAGCGAGGTGTATACCGGGCCGATCACGATTTCGGAATATGAACGGTTCAAGGCGGTGCGAGACATGCTGGAGAAGAACGGCGTGAATATTCCGCTGCCGACCGGCAACTGAGCCGGCCTTCTAAGGGAGATCGTAGGGCGTGCCGTCGCTACGCCCGGACATATAGAGCAGGGCTTCGGGCGCGGCATGGGTTTTCACGGCGACGACTCGGGCGTCGCCGTAGGCGAATTGGCTGATGCCAGGGTGCCAACTGCCAAAACGATAGAAGGCTTCGTCGGTGGTGGCGGCCGAGGCGTTGGTCACCAGCGGAGCGTCAGGCCGGGAGGCCAAGCCCAAGCCGGCGATTTTTGCTCCACCATTGGTACTGGTGGAGACAAAAGACGCTGAGTGGTAGGGGGCGTCTTCCAGGATCGAGCCGATTTTTGCTGGGTTGAGGTGCTTCTCCCCCACCAGCGCGGTGTAGGTCATCCCATCGGTGACGCCGCCAATGGTCACCCGCGAACGAATCGCCGCCGCGGTGGTGACGGCGGCTGCTGGGTGAATGATGGCGCCGCCCATTTGACCACCGGAGGTCAGGGTGGCAAGGTTCCAACCGGAGAGAGCCGTTGCCAGGGCGGAAGGAACGGTGCTCGAAGTCACGCCCACGCAAACATAGTCGATCGCCTGTCCGCCGTAGGTGGTATGGCCGTTGAGACGGAAGCCGCGGGTGGGGCAGTGATAGAGTTCGGAGCGGGAGGCTCGCATCAAGGGCGAGTTGGTTACGCCGCTCGACGTGCTCTGAGCGAAATCCACGCGTTGAAAGGTGGCGTCGTTATCCATCACGGGCCACAGCATGGCCACCCAGCTCACCGGCGTGGCCCCGCCGGCCGCGCAGGGCGGAAGTTGTTCGCTGTTGCGATCCGCATAGAGCAGCATGCCGGTGGCATACTGCTTGAGATTGCTGGAGCAGTTCGCCCTGCGTGCCGATTCGCGCGCCGCCTGAATGGCGGGCAGCAGCATCGCGATGAGGATGCCGATAATGGCGATGACAACCAGCAACTCGACCAGAGTGAAAGCGTTGTTCCGGTAACGCGAACGATACATCGGATAGATCTCCAAGAGAACGATGGCTGACAAAAAAAGACAAGCAAGGGCCGCCAACCCCGCGGATTCCGTAAACGGAATGTCGAGGGGATCAGCTTTCGCTTGGTTGGGGATGGGCCGCAATCGGGTGGGGGTGGAATTCAAAGCAGGTTGCGAACGGCACGAGGTGAAAATCAGTGCCTGTGCCGAACGCAGTCACGAAGATAAGCAAGCTTCGTGCCAGTCGGGGTGATCGTGCGACACGCCAAGGCGAAGCGGGCATGGAGAGGACATCCAAGTCCCCACGCAATTCCTCGATTTTTCGCCGATTTTGGGAAGGTAGGCCCCGGTTCGAGGCGAGCGCGGCGGCCCGCGGGCGATGAGGATTCGCGGCTGCCAAAGAGCGCCGGCTTGGAACAGGTGCAACTTGTGTTGGCACCTGCTGCTTGTGAGCTGGGCAAGCGTGGTTGTTCGCGGGTTGGCTTGGCCTTGCCTGGGGGGGAAGCTGATGTTGATTGCAGGCGGCGATGGCTTCTTCGCCGCGGCTCGATCCGCCCAATGGGAACGCGCCGACTTTACCCCCCGCTGAATTGTTCGAAGTCGTCGTACAGGCGTTTGGGGGCGTCTTTGAAGCGGGTGAACTGCTGGAACCAGGCGAGGCGGACGTCGTCGATGGGGCCGTTGCGCTGCTTGGCGATGATGATATCGGCAATGCCGCGCAGATGTTGGTTGGCCGGGTCTTCCTTCTTTTCCTTGCTCATGTAGTACTCTTCGCGGTGAACGAACATCACCACGTCGGCATCCTGCTCGATGGCGCCCGATTCGCGGAGGTGGCTGAGGCGGGGGCGATTGTCTTTGGAGAGCTCCGCCAGGCGGTTGAGCTGGGCCAGGCAGATCACGGGAATTTTGAGTTCGCGGGCCATGGCCTTGAGGCGGCGGGCCATTTTGGCGACCTGCTCTTGCCGCGGATCGTTGGAATTGTCGGGCTCGATCAATTGCAGGTAGTCGATGATCAAGAGGGCCAGCGAGGCTTTGCGTTTGAGCCGGCGGGCGGCGGCGGCGATTTCCGTCACGGTGCGGCTGGGCGTGTCGTCGATGTAGAGCGGGGCGGTGCTCAGCTCGGCCGAGGCTTCGACCAGTTCGCGGCGATCGTCGTTGGAGAGGAAGCTGCTGCGGAACTTTTCGCCGGCAATTTCGCCTCGGGCGCAGAGCATGCGCTGGGCCAGCTCCATCCGCGACATTTCGAGGCTGACAAACAGGGTGGCCATTTTTTGATCGACGGCCACGTGTTCGGCGATGTTGGTGGCGAAGGCGGTTTTGCCCATGCTGGGCCGGGCGGCCAAGATCACCAGTTCGCCTGGGTGCAGTCCGCCGGTGAGCTCGTCGAGATCGGCAAAGCCGGAGGAGACGCCGGAGTGGTCGCCTTTGAGGCGTTGGTCGATCTTCAGAAAGGCTTCTTGCACGGCCACGTCGAGTTTGACGACGTCGCCGCTGGCGCGTTTGTCGTGCACGGCGAAGATTTTTTCTTCGGCCTTGCTCATCACGTGGCGGGAGTCGTCGCCGCTTTCGTAAACGTCGCGGATGATTTCGGTGGCGCTGAGGATGAGCGAGCGGAGCGTGGCTTTCTCGGCCACGATGCGGGCGTAGTATTCGGCGTTGGCGGCGGTGGGCACGCTTTGGGCCAGTTCGGCCAGGTAGGAAATGCCGCCGATGTCGTCCAGTTGCGCGGCGCCGCGGAGGCGGTCGAGCAGCAGGGTGGTATCGACGCGCTTGCCCTGTTCGTGGAGGGCGAAGATATGCTCGGCGATGACGCGATGGGCGTCGAGGTAAAAGTCGTCGGGGCGAAGGATCAGCGCCACCTCGTCGCAGAGGTCGGGCACCAGCATCAGGCTGCCGAGCACGCCCTGTTCGGCCTCCAGGCTTTGCGGGGGCAATCGCTGGAGCAAGTCGCTGCCAGTCGCGCGGCCGTCTTTACCGGCGTTGTCCCGGTGGCGGCTGTCGGGCCGAACCGATCCGTCGAAACGCGTTTTCGCCATGAGCTTTTGATTCGGTTTTGCGGGGAGAGCGGGGCTGGCGGAGCCATGTGGGTGCGAACGGAAATCGGCTCCAACATCCCCTTGATACTGTTCGGACGTTCCCCATTCTGGCAGTTTTTGGCAGGCGACTCCAGAGTGCGCGCCGCGGGATTTTAGGCCGGGGAGGGGGGTCTACTCCCCAGGCTGGCCCCGATAAGTTCTCTGCGAACTTGCGTTTGCCGGATGGTTGGAACCCCGTGGCTGGCTGTCAACTTTTTGGGACGCGGGTGTGCAAAACCTGACGGCGAAGGGGTCTTGGCGGCTAGGACCGGGAGCGGAACACCCCCTCGGGTGGGGAGGGTGGCGGCCAGCAAATTGCAGCACGATTGAACTTTTCTGGTCGCAGGAATGACCCAAAATAGATGAGCCAAGCAACATTGCGATCGCTTTCCGTCGTTTGTGATGGTATTCAAGGCCGTTAAGTTATGGCATGCAAAGTGCTTGCGTACTACGGCGACCAGCAGCGCGCGTGAGGCGCACCGCGTTTTTCAGGAGTAGTGACCTCGATGGCCCCATCTCGCTTACCGCGTCGAACCGTGCTGCAGGCATTGGCTGCTGGAACTTTAGGCACAGGCTACTGGATTTCGGGTGGGAGCCGGCCAGCCCAAGCGGCCATGGACCCCAAGGTGAAGGCCGCGGTGGAGCGGGGTTTGGACTGGGTTGCCAAAGCTCAGAACCGCGTGGGGCGGTGGGATGCTTCGAACCAGTACCGGGTGCCGATGACAGCCCTGGCTGGCGTGGCGCTGGCTTGCCAGGGTTCGACGACCACGCAAGGCAAATATGCCGAGCAGATTCGCCGGGCAACGGATTACTTGATTGCCCAATCGCGGTCGAATGGCCTGATCGGCGAGATCAACGACCACCGCTACACCTACGGCCACGGCTTTTCGATGCTGTTTCTGTCGCAAGTGCTTGGTGAAGAAGAAGATATGCAGCGGCGGAAGCGGTTGACCGAAATTCTCACCAAGGCGGTCGATTTTTGCGTGAAGGCGCAAACGAACGCGGGCGGCTGGGGATATGTGAGCGCCAAAGACGGTGGCGGGTTCGACGAAGGGTCGACGACGGTGACCCAGGTTCAGGGATTACGCGGCTGTCGGAATGCCGGCATTCCGGTTCCCCGGGAATCGATTGAGAAGGCCATCAAATACATTCACAACTGCACGATGCCTGATGGGGGCGTTTGTTACAGTTCGCAAAGTCGCGGCGCCAGTCGCCCACCGATCACGGCCGCCGCGGTCGCCTGCCTGTTTAGTGCTGGCGAATACAAGAGCGACTACGTGAACAAGTTGCTCGACTACTGCAAACGCAACATTCACGACATTGAGAACCCTCGCGACGTATTTGGCCACTGGCATTACACTTACTACTACTACAGTCAGGCCGTCTACCGCATGCCGGGCAAAGATTGGATCCCCTACCGCGACAAGCTTTACCCTCGCCTGCTGCGGGAGCAAAGTTCTGAAGGTAACTGGAGCGGTGACATCGGGCCCATTTACGTGACCGCCCTGAACCTGACGATGCTGCAACTCGAGAACAGCTACCTGCCGATCTATCAGCGGTAACCTGCTGGCGCAGATCAACTTAAGTTGATCTGCGCAGGGAGTTCCCCTCGCCGGCGGCTGCATGGCTGGGCCGGGAGTGGGATAGTAGCAGGTTTGCTTATCGAATTTGAAGCAGATTTCATACTGCCTTGTTGAACTTTCCCTCGCCTTGAGGACACCCATTTTACCGAGCAGGGTAGGCGGAAACGATTTCCCAACGCGGGGTCATCTTCTCTCCGCGGCCCGATCTCGCCCTCGACCTGGCGAGGAGTGGTGCGGATGGCCGCAGGCACTCGTTTAGAGCGGTGGCCGTGCCCTCCGGATTTTGGTGGGGATAACTTTGTGGGTTTCGGAGACAAACGGCTATAATAAACACCCAATACGTTGACCGGCCTTTTCGCCGCCACCGGATTACGCTGGCGGGCGTGCAGCATTGGCTGCCGAAGGACTTGGAGGCAGGCAACGTACGGGAGGAGCTGCCGTGACGATTGACGTGGACCAAGTAACACGCGAGCACTTTCCCCGCATTCATCGGGCCGCGCTGGTTCTCACGGGTAATCCCTGGGATGCCGACGACCTGGCTCAAGAAACGTTTTTGGTGCTGGCGGCGAAGGGTCACGAGTTTCAAGGACGCAGCAGCACCTACACCTACGTTTATGGCATTTTGTTGAATTTGGAACGCCGGCATCGGCGACGCTCGGGCATGCAAAAACGAAAGCTACGCGTACTGTGGGACAACGAGCCCCGGGAGCAATCGGTGCCCGCGGCCGAGACGGCGATTGAAGTGGCCGAGTGGAAAAACAGTTTGTGGGCGGTGGTTGCCCGGCTGCCTGACGGCCAGCGTCAGGCATTGGTGTTGCGGTTCAGCGAGCATTTACGTTACGACGAGATTGCCGAAGTGCTGGGTTGCCCGGTGGGCACCGTGAAGTCGCGGATTTTCAATGGATTGACGGCTTTGCGAGAGCAGTTTGGCGCCGGCGACGCGAACGCGGCTGGCGACATTCCCCGGCATGCTTGGGAGGATCTCACCCATGCCATTTAAGCCCAAGTTAGTCTGTTTGGATTTCTCGACCGAGCACGGTGAGAACGAGTCAGCGAACGCGTTTGGAACTGATGCAGCGCGTGGCGCCCATGGCGATCGCCCCGAACCTACCTCGACCGACATGAACCTGTTTTTTGACGACGATCTGCTGGCCGATTTGCCGCCTGAGTTGCAGGCGTTCGCCTCGCAATTGAGTGACGAAGCGGATGGGCTGGTCGCGGCTTTTCCGGCGCGGGAAGTCCATTCCGCGCGGGTTGCCGGTGGAACGAATGGAATGCCGGTTGTTCTTGAAACATGTCTTTCTGAATCATCGCCCGAGTTTACGGTGGGCGGTTCGGGTGGCGTGACTGGTGAGGCTGGGGTTGGGGTTGGCGGCTGGCGTTGGCCGGGGCGACTGGCTCAGGTGGCCGCCATGATTGCGGTCCTGGCGGGGTTGAGCGCTCTGCCGCTGCAACGCGATCATCGGGTGGCGAAAGAAGACGAAGTGGATCGGGAAAGCCAAGCGGGACGGGAAAGCCAAGCGGGCCGGGAAAGCCAAGTGGGCCGGGAAAGCCAAGTGGGCCGGGAAAGCCAGGTGGCGAGCATGGCCGAGCCAGCGGTGCCGCGGCCAGGGCGAGAGGCCCCATCGATTCAGGAAGTTGAACCAGTGGGGGCCGAAGCGGCGGTGATTGAGCCGGCAGGGTTATCGCCCACGGGGATGCCAGCCACCACGTTTGTTGAGTTATCGGGCGCGGAACAGGAAGCGTTGTTGGATTTGCTGAGCGAAACCGCGTCGATGGGATCGATTTAGTCCGCAGGCGGGCCGACGTCGCACTCTCCCACCAGTCTGGACCCATGACGAAGATGCGTAAAGTAACGCTGCTGGTGATGTTCTCGACTGCCTGCCTGGGCTGGGCAGGCGGTGTTGGGCTGCTGGGTGTTGGGCCGCTGGGTGGGGCGTTGCCGGGAACCGGGTTGTGGGCAGCGGAACCGGATTTATCGGGGTTGGATGTATCGAAACCGGAATCTGACCTGCCAGAATTGGCTCAATCAGCGCCTGTTCAATCAGCGCCTGTTCAATCCCGTTCCGTGCCCTCGGATGCGAACCAGCTCAATGCCGAGCAGTTGGCTCGGCAACTTTCGGCTGCCACGGTAACCATTCGCGTGACCGTTCCGCCCGACGCGGGCGTGACGGTTTGTTCGGGGGTATCGCTGGGCGATGGGTTCCTGGTGACGTACAGCAACCATCCGGGCAATGCCGAGTATCGATTGACATTGCCCGATGGCGCTCAGGCCCAGGCCGATGCCCGGGTGATTGATGTCTATTCGGGGCTGACCTTGCTGCAGTTGGCGGCCCAGCCGGCGGTTGAGGGGGGGGCGGCGAACCGCGAGCCGATCCAAGTCAAGAGTTTGACGCCGTGGGCGGAGCTTCCGGCCGCGGGCGCCACCATTCTCACGGCGGCCGCCGCGGGGCTCGAGCAACCGGTCGTGTCGCGAGGTATTTTGGGCGGGGCCGAACGCACGTTGAGCGGGACCGGCTTGCCGCCGCTGCTGCAGTGCGATGTGCGGACCACCGACACCTCGAGCGGCGCGGCCCTGATTGATGAACGGGGACGGCTGGTGGGTATCGTGGCCGTGACCGCTCGGGAAGGTCGCAGCGGCGGTTGGACCTACGCCGTGCCTGCCAGCCATGTGCAGCGATTGCTGCGAGCCTATGCCCAAAAGCAAGCCGGCGACAATCGGCTGGTCATCCTGCGCCGCCAGCGCCCGATGCTGGGGCTCTCCATGGTTGCGGGCGAAGAGTCGGGCAGCGTGATCGTGGAGCGGCTCGAAGCGCAAGGGCCGGCCAAGAAATCGGGCGTGCTCCAGTCGGATGAGATTCTGGAGGTCGACGGCCTCAAGGTGCGCAGTGTGTATCAGGTGGTGGCCCTGGTGATGAAAAAGCAGCCGGGCGACCGCATGGAATTCATGATTCGCCGCGGCGAGCGCACCGAAAAGATCGCCGTTACGCTGGAAGGCGGATCGGTGGTGGAGCCTTCGGAAGTGGTTCGCAATGGCGGCGAGTTGGCGGAGCAAAAGATCACCGTGCGTCGCAGTGGCGATCAATACAATATTGATCGGCCCGTGATTCGCCAGTTGAACCAACCGGCCGAGGGGGACGATCCGCTGCCCTCGGCTCCCGCGCCGGCCGCGAATGCGGCGCAGTTGGCGTTGATTCAAGAGCAAGTCAAGCGGTTCGCCGCGTATATCGAAAAGCTGCGGGTCGATGTGCGCGACCGCGATGAGGAGTTGATGCAACTCCGCGCCGAGCTCGAAATGCTGCGAAAACAGCTCGAATCGCGATAGGTTTTCCACAACCTGATCGGCGATCCGGCTTATGCCGAGCAGGTTGCCAGATACCGCGGGCGGATGGCCGAGTGGATGAAGCAGACGGGTGCCCCCACGCCGACGAGCGAATGATGGCGCGGGTTTGCCGCGGCGTGCCGCTCATCTGGCCGCGGTCGGCGACCTGCTAGCGGGTAAACCAGATGAGGAGGGCGACGCCGACCAGCAGCACCGTTCCCACCGCGGCGGCAATGAGCCATAGTTGCCGCTGGTTCATGTTGTCTTGCTGCTCCAGGGCCTCGGCGACCTGTTCCATGTTGGGGTAGCGATCGGCCGGTTCTTTGGCGACCATTTTTTGAAACACCTGGTCCAGCCAGGCGGGCACGTCGGGGCGAATTTGCGAGAGGGAGGGGATCGGGCCGGTGCGATGGGCCATGAGTTTGTCGATCATGCCCTTTCCGGGGTAGGGAATCTGAGCGGTGAGCAGATGGAACATCACGCAGCCCAGGCTGTAGATATCGGCGCGGCCGTCGATGGAGCTGGCGTCGGTGGCCTGTTCGGGTGCGAGATAGTCGACGGTGCCGATCATTTGTCCGGGGCGAGTCAGGTCTTCGCCGTCGGCCATCGCGCCGTCGTCGTCGAGCTTGGCGAGAATGAGGTTGGAAATCTTGATCTGCCCTCGATGGTTGACGATCAGATTTTCGGGTTTGACATTGCGATGATAGATGCCCTGGCCATGCAGATAGGCCAAGCCTTCGGCCGCGGAGCGGATGAACTCCACGACCGCTTCCACCGGCAACGGGCCGTGCTGTTGAATGATTTGCGCGAGGTCGGCGCCGCCCACGTATTCCATGGAGAGGAAGTGGATGTCGCCGTCTTCGCCCAGTTCGAACCCGGCCACGAGGTTGCTGTGCGACAGTTTGCGGGTGACTTTGAACTCGCGTTGAAATCGCTTGAGGACTTCGGTCTTGCTGGCGGCGGCCGGCTTGAGCAATTTGAGGGCGACGATGGCCCCGCTGCCGATGTGCCGCGCCTTGTAGACGGGGCCGGTCGACGAACTGGCTGAACGCTCGAGCAGCTGATACTTGCCCACGCGCTTGCCGACGTTGCGGTCGCCCGTGGCGGCAGCGGTTTGGTTGGGGGCAGCGGTTTGGTTGGGGGCAGGGGGCTGGTTGGGGGCGGGGGCGGCTTTGCCAGCCACGGGCGCGGCGGGCAGGTTGGCCGCGGTTTCGGCTTGGGCCGCTTTGAGCATGGCTTCGAACGAGGCCTGGGCCGAGCGGAGGGCCGCATCGTAGGCCGCCTTGCGTCGGGCATCGCTCAGCCGGCTGTGGGCGAGCTGCAGTTCTTGCTGCAAACGCATGGCCGCTTCGGCCTGGGGGCCGGTGGTATGGGGCCGAACGAGCGCCAGTCTGGATTGGGCGGCGCCGCGAATCACGGCCGGATCGGCCTCGAATCTTTTCAGGCCAAGCAGCACGTAGAGGTTGGGCGGCTGGTGGACGGGGTCGATGCCCAACCACTGCATGTACGGATCGAAAGGCTCCATGGCGATACCCCCAGCCAGATGCATTCCAACAGGTCGGCGAATGCCTTTTATGCGAGGGGCAGAGCGATCGACGGTTGCGGAGGCGCGCCGCTGCAAGTTCGAACATGGTCCACCCCCCGGCGGCGTGCCTTGATCGTAACAAGCCTGGCCCTGGTTTGCAGCAGGGAGTTTCGTGAAAGAGAGGAAGTCGTGGGATAGTTGGCGGATCGCGGGCTGCCCCCTTGCCGTGTGGCGTGTTCTGCATGCTTGCGCCAGTGGGCGTAAGCATGGCGCCCCGTGTGTAGCCGCGACCAGGCATTTCAGCGAATGCCGGCTGGCCGGCGCTTTACCTTGGCTGGCAACTGCTGTCACAATGGCAGCCAGGCCGGTCAAGCCTGGCGTGACGTGTCGGGAGAAGTCCCCACGGCAACGAACGCGAACCGCCAACCGTTAAGCGGGAATCCGTGCCGGCCTCGCCCAACCCAAGACTCCCACCTGCTCCGCCTAGGAGAGCTGTGCATGCGCGCGACCTTCGCTCTGTTTTTAGCTGCCGGGCTGCTGGCCAACATTCCTGGCCCATTGCCGCGGTGCTCGACACTCAATGCGGCGCCAATGGACGCCATTCCAGATGAAGGGGCCGTGGAAGCGCCGCCGGTGGAGGCAGCGAGCGTGCCGGGAGCCGGGCTGGACTTGGCCAGCGGGGTTTCTAGCCAGCCGCTTTCCGCGCAGCAAATTGCGGCCCGATTTATGAAGTCGGTGGTGGTGATTACTTACACGGGCCGCGATGGGCAGCGGCAGGGGCTCGGCTCGGGTTTCATTGTTTCGCCCGATGGGCTGATCGCCACCAACCTGCACGTGATCGGCGAAGCGCGACCTATTCAGGTGCAGTTGGCCGATGGCAAACAGTACCAGGCCACGGAGGTGCTGGCTTCGGACGCGCAGCTTGATCTGGCCGTGGTGCGAATCGAGGCCAAGAACCTGGCGGCGCTGGAGCTGGGAGATTCTGACAAGCTGGCCAAAGGGCAAGACGTGGTCGCGCTCGGCAACCCTCAAGGCCTACGGCACAGCGTGGTGGCCGGGGTGGTTTCGGGCCGGCGGGAGATTGAAGGCAAGCCCATGATTCAGCTGGCCATTCCCATCGAGCCGGGCAACAGCGGCGGGCCGCTGCTCGATTTGCATGGCCGCGTGCATGGGCTGCTGACGATGAAATCGCTGGTGACCGCCAACCTGGGTTTCGCGGTGGAGGTGAACGCGCTCAAGTCGCTGCTTGCCAAGCCCAACCCGGTTCCTATTGACCGTTGGCTCACCATTGGCACGCTCGACCCGGCCAAGTGGAGCGAAGCTAGCGGCGGTCGTTGGCGGCAACGGGCTGGTCGCATTCAGGTGGATGGCCTTGGCGATGGTTTCGGCGGGCGAAGCTTTTGTCTTTCCAAAGACGCGCCACCCGAGCGGCCGTTCGAACTGGCGGTGGAAGTCAAGCTGGATGACGAAGCGGGGGCGGCCGGCCTGGTGTTTGCCGCCGAAGACGAACTGCACTACGGCTTTTATCCTAGCGGCGGCAAGTTGCGGCTCACCCGCTTTGAAGGGCCCGACGTGCTGAGCTGGACGATTCTTTATGACCAGCGCAGCCCTCACTACTTGCCCGGCGAGTGGAACTCGCTCAAGGTTCGCCTGGAGGATGAGCGGATGCTGTGTTACGTGAACGATCACCTGGTGGTGGAGACTCGTGATAATCGTCTCAAAGGGCAGCATGTGGGCGTGGCAAAGTTCCGCGAAACCGCCGCCATGTTTCGCCATTTTCAGATAGGCAAGCAGGTCACCTCGCAAGGACCATCGAAGGAGCTTGTGGAGCGAGTCAACGCCGCGGTGGCTACGATTCCCGCGCGGGGCGCGGTGGATCACCTGGTTCCCCAACTGAGCCCTATCGAGTCGCAAACCGCGGTGGCTTTACGGAATCGGGCTTTGGAGCTCGAACGGCAGGCCGCGCAGTTGCGCAAATTGGCGACCGACGTGCATCGGCAAAGCGTGTGCGATGAACTGCACGCGACGCTCAGCCGCCCTGATGACCAGGTCGATTTGGCCAAGGCATCGCTGCTGGTTGCCCGGCTCGACAACGACGAAGTGGATGTGGCGGCCTATCTGCGCGATCTGGATCGGCGGGCTGAAGAAATTCGTCAGGTTCTGCCCAAAGATGCCGACGTGGCCGCGCGGCTGGCCGCGCTGAACAAGTATCTGTTTCAACAGAACGGTTTCCACGGGAGCCGCAATGATTACTATCACCGCTCGAATAGCTATCTGAACGAAGTTCTCGACGATCGCGAAGGGCTGCCGATCACGCTGGCCGTGCTCTACATGGAGCTGGCGCAGCGGTTGGAGGTTCCGATTCAAGGCGTGGGGCTGCCGGGGCATTTTATTGTGAAGCACGCGCCCTCAAAGGGTAAGCCGCAACTGATTGATGTTTATGAAGGGGGCAAGCTGCTGACCGAGGGCGAAGCCAAGGCTCGCGTGAACGAGTACACCGGCTTGAACTGGAAAGACAGCTATCTGGATGGGGTTTCCAAGCAAGAGATCGTGGTGCGGATGATCCACAACCTGATGAACCTGGCCCGCGAGAAGCAGGACGCCGAGCAGATGCTGGGCTATGTGGATGCCCTGATTGCGGTGCGGTCCAACGCAGAGGAAGAACGCTGGATGCGGGCCGTGCTGCGCTATCAAACGCAGCGTTTGAGCGGCGCGGCCGAAGACACGGCCTGGCTGCTGGAGCATCCGCTGCACGGGGTGAACGAAGAGCAAGTGCGGCGGCTACAGCGGCTGATTGAGGAGAGCCGGGAATAGCCGCCCCGTCGCTGTGGGAAAATTCTACTCGCGCAGTTAGAAGTCAGCCATTTGGGCACATGCCGCCGGATTCCGTATTGGAGAGTGTCTGACGGGATTGAATCAGGGCGGCAAAGCCTTCGATCATTGGAAGGATTTTGTTGGGCAGATGCCCGCTGGGCCTTGGCGAGGACAGGCCCGCGTCGCGATCATCGACTATGCTCTAGAAGCCAACTTTGATTTCGCGGCCGCGACCGAGCAAGCGATTGAAGGAGCCGCCACCCTTGCGAAAGCGATTGAAGCCGAGGCTCAAGCGTCCTGGAACGAGGCGGCCCTGGACATCCACTTTCGCATGGGACTCATTTCGCTGGCGGATAGTCGTTACGACGCCGCCATCCAGGCATTTAACCAAATGGAGAAGAGCCTTGCTGAATCACCCAAGACAGCCACCACAATCGCGTCGGATCGAGGAACACTGATTGCGGGCCTCGAACGACTCAAGGAGGTTTCCGCGGGGAGAATCCCGCTATTGCCCGAGGAAGTTGCCCGAGAAGCAGACGCCCAAACCGCGACCGTGCTTTCCTACAGCGTCCTTAACCTGGCGATGCAGCGGTATGAGAATGCTCAGAGGATTGCGTCCCGAATCGGCGTGAAACTCGGCTCCGGTGCCCGTCGGTCGTTCGCGGCTTTTGTTGAAGCTCGGGCACACATTGGGCTGCTGACAAGCGGTCAGGCTACATCGATGGCCTCAGATAAGACAAGGGAATCGGAACGGCAAACACAGGTGCTGCGGTTACGGTCGTTGCTTCAGCAAAGTCTCCGCGACTTTCCGACCGGCTCTTGGCACGACGAAACGTTGAGGGCGTTTGCTCGATTCATCGAATATCGGGCGGAGGAGCGATTTGGCGCTCAGGCAGAATCCAAGGACCAGAATCGATCCCCGCAATCTCAGGCTAAGGCCTTGCTGGGAGCGCGAGGCGAGGCTTTGCCCTACTGGCTGCAAATTGTTGAGCGCCATCCCAAGAGTCCCCGATCAGAAGAGGCCATGTATCGTGCTGGACTTCTGCTGTGCGAGGCGCTTCAGGTGGAGTACGACAATGCTTCAAATCGCCGAGCCGAAGAGGCCGGTGCCCTCTTCAACCGCTTGATGGACGAGTACCCAAATAGCGTCCACGCAGGCGACATCTTCGTTCATCAGATCGACATTGCGTTGGAGTGGACCTTCGAACTGGAAAAAGCCGCGAAACTGGCTCGTCGGGGTGTTCAATGGGCCAGTTCTCAAGATGTCAAAGTCATTGCGAAAGCCGACGGGGGCTTGGATCCGGCGGCCGACGCCCTGGCGGCTGATGTCATCAAAGCCTCCAATGCGCGTTTGCCTGCCTGGGCACAGTCAGCCAACCCCGAAGCGAATAGCTTGCTCGATGACATGTATAATCTTTACCTGAGGGCGGGAATCCTGGCCTACCTCGAGGAAGACTATGAGGAGGCCGCACGCCACTTCGAATCTGCGGGACCGGCCAGGCCGGTTGAAGGAATGCAAGCCAATTTCGACCTGCAAAAGGTGGGGCTGTTCATCCTCTCCAACTCCATCAAGCGTAAGCAAGTCGCCTGGTACCCGGAGGCCATAGCCCACGCGAAATCCGACCAACTGAAACTCGCGATCAAACTGGCAGATACCTACCTGCACGCACAGCGTCCTGAAAAGGCACAGGCAATCTACGAGCGTCTACTTAGTTCATCCTCTCCTACCGGGCGCCCCGACAAAGCCGTTGAAAGTTATTGTAGTATGCAATTGGCCCTGGCATGTTCTAATCAGGATCTCGACTACGACAAGTCGAAAGCCATCTACGATCGCTTTTATCAAAAAGACTATGCGGTGTTCCCCTGGGCGGCGGATGCCATCATGCGATTATCCGTGCTGGAGTTTAACACGACACAGGATCCCAGGCGATCCATTAGTCACTATCAACACATCTTAAAACTTTATCCGAATCATCCAGATGCCGAGCGTGCGCTCTATTTCCTCGTGCTCGATGCTGTAGCGATTGGTGATGAGCGAATGGCTGAATCGGCGAGTAAACTGTTCGAGGAAAGATATCCGCGCAGCGGTTGGAGAAATCATGTTCACGAGGTGTTGAGGAACAATGTGCCAAACACTGAAGGGCGAGAAAAGGAGCAAGATTGATGACTACTGTGTTTCAACGCTGGATTCTGCTGGCCCTTGCAACCCAAGTGATGACGTCGACCTGTGCCGATTGCACCGCCGCGGAGAGCGTCGACGAGCTCGGCGGAGCCAGAGGTCAGTACGCTTCTTTGGATGCTGCCCCAGATCACCTGACGACCTACAAAGACGGTAAGACGCTACGGGTCACGGGCGGTTCTGCCGCTCCATTCTACACTTTTGATCAGGGCAAAGTCCGACTTACAGGCAAAGAGGGTTCCACGGCCACATTTTCAGGTAGATCTACGGGTTGGGGATGTATGTATACGGTCTACGGAGTGTATGAGGGAGGCTTTGGAGAATTTGCTCCTGAGCGCCTTATTGCTCGTTGGGAGAATCGTTTCGAGGATGCTGATGAACCCCGAATTGTGCTTATTGTTAACGAGCCTGGTCCTAGCGACGACATTGTGCTTCTGGGAGAAAACGGAGGTGAACTCCGGCTTAGCATCTTTGGGTTTCCGGGGGCCGTAGATGTGAGTTTGTCGGTAGCACCTCAGGGAAAGCTGGCCAGTTTTCCGGAATCCGTTATGGTAAGCTATGGTTCGGCAACAAGCGTCGTACTAAATGGACAAGCGGGTGGTCAAGTGACAATCACGGCAACCGCCACGATCAATAACGAAGAGGTCTCTGCGTCCATCAATGCAAGAATAGTCGGGTATCGTCCGTCAATTAATCCTGAAGACGACTTCGCTCAGCGAAGCCACCAGAAACTCGGTGTGGGTGAAACGGGCACCTTAGGGGTTGATCCTGCGCCAGGAACCGATATCGGTGAACTCACACTGACATGGACCATTGCCGCCGGCAATGGCCTATCACTTGCAAACGTCCATGAAACCAATGGCACGGCTGATTTCACGGCGGGGAATGTCGCAGGCGAGGCCACCATTGTTTTGGCTGACTCACTCGGCAATGAATTCAGTACGACGGTACATGTAATCGAGCCAACTGCAGTGGTCCAGGAAATGTTTCGGCACGGAAAACAGTCGGGTGCGGGTATAGCTCACCAGATGAGGGCATACATGGACCTTTTTTCCTATCTGCGGCCAGCAGATGTCAGTTTTTGGAAAATCCAGGTGATTGAAGATGAATGCCCTGCCATTGGAACAGGCAGCCAATTGAATGCAACCAACAACCCTGACGATGACCATGCTCGGTGGAACCACTGGGTTGATGTGGGCAAGGGGGATTCTTCAAAAGGCTGCTTAGTTTTGGGCCCCGGGATAGTTTCTAGTGACCCAATTAAGTATTACGATCAAGCTGGACTCTTGATAGACACTAACTACGTTGAGCCCGGAGCATTGATGTGGAATATCCCTTGGCTTTACAAGATCGGCAATATTCAAGACAGGCAGTTCGCAACGGCAACTCAAATTTTCACATTCCTTGGCGATAGGGTCAGGGTGTTTAAGCAAGGGGTGCAAGTCGAAAAAGGCCCCCCCTGGTAGAGTTGCTCCGGTTGTTGATCAAGGGCGACAACATCGAGACCGCGGCCGAAACTCGTTAAATCGTTGAGGTGCCAAAGCGACGTAATCGTGTATTTCGGTAGAATTGTAGCGGCTGCGCCTAGGAATTCACAACGACAAATCGCGAAGCCCCTAGAGTATGGAACCTAAGCTGTAGTCCTGCCGACCACTTAAGCGGAAACTACAGTTAGTTGCACAAAGTCAAAACCGGATGGCCCTTCCTTCGGAAGAGGTCGGCAAGAGGTCCGGCGATCCGCCCCTGTTGGGTTGGGCAACTTTTAATGAGGCTCTGGAAGATGGCAACCTGTAGAGTAATGCTGCGGCTGTTTATGGTCGTGATTGGCAGTTCAAATTGTGTCGCTCGTTGCGAGGAGGCATTAAGTGACCATTCCTTGGTTTCCAGTCAGCTTGAGAAGATTGATGAATTAATTGAAGCGGGGGACGCGAATGCTGTCATCGGTGCTATTGCTGAACTGGAGGCAAGGCTTGACTTGCCAGAGAAACAGTATTTAGAACGTGCTCGTCTGGTGAAAATGTATTTGCAGAAAATAATGTGGTCGCCCGTCGCAAAGCTGGACACCGTCAATATTGCGGCCGCGAAACTTGCTCTTCACGCATTGCGAACGGCTACTTTCAATAGTTTGGCAGATGGAGATCTCTTGGAGCAACACCTGGAAATCGTGCTTGTTCACCTGCCACGGACTAGTTTGAATCGTCACGAATTGGCCATGGCCTCATTGCAAGTATGGAATGGATTGGAAGTCGCAACGGTGAATGCAGATACGGAATTAAAGTCGTTTGTAGTGCTGGACGTGCCAGTCCCTGGACCGGAGTTCAAAGGTCGGTTTTTTTGGGGAATGAAACCGGACGCAATTAAGGATTCGGAATTTAGAGACCGCTACGTGGCATATCTGCAAAACCAAGCTCAGTACAGTGTATTGCTGGCGAAGTATCGTCATCTCACAATACTTCGCGACCGCTACATCAAGCGTCTGAAGGAGGTACTCAAGGTAGCTTATCCAGATGATGAAGCCGGTCACGCGAAGGGTCTCGCGACGATCGAAGAGCATATTTCTAATCCGGAGGTGCGGAGCGACTTACTGAGAATCGTTCGCAGGCTCGACGCGGAAGTTCCTGCAGATCGCATAAAGGTGCAAGCCGACATAAAGTGGATTCCCGCTAGAGATCCTACGACGGGGCCAATCAACACGCTGACTCTCTCCGTGCCCGCGCGTAAGGATGCGGTGATCGTACGCGGGCGATTTCGCTCTCAGTTCTTACCGGTTATTGAGGCGATCGCTAATGAGTTCCCCTCTGGCGATAAACTGCAAATTGCGTATGATGACCATTCTTCGCTCGGTTGGTTCTGCGATCCAACGGCCCCTTTCGACGTGCTGGTCCACGAAGGCAGGCTCACTGCGCACGACCAACGCTCGCTAAGCCGTAGTTTCCCACCGGATTCGCGGCAGCCTGAGGTGGTACTCGTTGGACAGCGTCGAGTGTATGTGGTTGTCCACAAAAGTAATCCGATATCCTCGCTGTCGTTGGTTGGAATGGGCAAGATCCTGGGAGCAGCAAAGGAGGGTTCTAACTGGTCAGAATTCGGTGGCGGAAGAATTCCAATTCGTTGTTATGGACCTCTCGATGGGACCTGGCCTCGTTCTTTTGTGAGGCAAAGGTGCATGAACTCTTGGCGAGACACCGAACAGCCCGGCATCCGCCAGCAGCAAATCGAAAATTATCGCGATGATATTGTCCCGTGCGCCGACGGAAAGGAAGTGATTTCGAAAGTTCGGGCAGATCGCAACGCAATGGGCTTCTTCGCCTGGGACGAACAACTTAACGAGGAGGACTTCGCCTCAGTCAAGATCCTCTCAATCGCAGATGAGGCTGCAGGTCCGCCGGTAAGGCCGTCGATTGTTCCAGAGATCGAACAATTTTATCCGCTGGCGGAATCCGTCACCCTGTACGCTCACCCCTCCGCGCCGCTCCAGGCCCATCTGTTTTGCGAATTCGCAGCGGGGCCAGAAGCCGCCAAGATTGCGAGACAAATGGGTTTGTGGACGCCGATCGATGTGGAACAACGACTGAGTGCCCAGCGCCTAGAAGATGCCAAGGCTGGTCTCGGCGAATCAATCAGCGTTCTTGGCTTGGTCAGTAGCGAGAAGCTTGCTCGCGACCTGGCGCTGGAATACGTCGAAGCGAGCGAGGTTGTACAGCTAAACTTTCAAAGATCCTCGTCGGAAGTTTCGGCTATCGAGCGTTATTTATCGGGGTCGGCGGATCTGCTGATTTTGGAACGAGAGCCACCAAGTTCATTGCTGGAGTTCTTCGATGAGCATAAGCGGTGTGCTTTAGGTCAGACAGCTCTGGGCGTCATCGTACATCCCGAACTTCCTGCCGATTCCTTTTCTCTGGATGACCTTCAGATTATCTGCCGTCGACAGATCAAAAAATGGCCCGGAGGCTCGCCGATCACGGGATATGGACTTCCCTTCAGCGAACCCGTTATGCAAATCTATCAGCAACACTTGGCACCGCCTCCAGGTGCCGGAACGGGTTCGCTCCGACTCACGGCCCATCCCAGCACGATCCAAGTGATGGCCGCGGTGGCGCGCGATCCCGCAGGCATTGGATTTGTGGACCTTTACGATTTGCCCCAGGATCACGCCTCGGTAAGGCTGCTTGGGATCGTTCTCGACAAGGACACAGTAGTGCAGCCGGCACCGGGATTTGTACCGGAGAACTATCCCCTCGTGAACCACTACGTGTTATACGAATCCCCGACAGCGGGAGAAGCCGCCAAGAAAATGGCGGCCTGGCTGGCCGAGCATCCCTGCGAAGAGGTGCTTAAGCAGCATCACCTGATTGCACCCTTACGACCAGAAGCCACCACTACCGGGCCACTACCAGAAGCATTGGCCGTTGCGGCATCGAACCCGAACCCCGAAAACCTTGTTGAGCAAAAGACAACCGTGCGTCGCATGTTCGAACTCTCAGAAGGCTCCGCAGCAACTTCCGGTGCTGGTTCGCATGGTCAAGATGTATGGACTCCATCGGATGCGTCGGCAGAGGGCACCGGGAATTCATCCACAGACGCGACACGATCAAGCAATGGGGATTCAAGCGTGCTTGTGGGTTTTCAAATGCCGCCGAATGAGCTCTTGTGGGCGATTGGTGGATCGTTTGCTTTATCGGTGGTTTTCATTTTCCTGGGCAGTCGCAAGTCCAAAATCCGCGCACTGAGAGATCGCCGTTCTTAGGCACTTGGCCTGTTGTTGCCGCGGACTGTCACTTGATGCACCATATAGTAAACCGGCGAATGGTGGCCCGGGGTACACTTGCGGCGGATTCTGAAAAAAGAGGCCATCAACAGCGCGTTGAGAGATTACTTCCAGCCAAACAAGCGTTCGGCGATTGAGCGTTCTTTTTGCGGCAGGTCGCTGCCGCGGGCCACTTCGGCCCAAACCTTGGCGTCGCGCGCGTAGTATTTGCCCGTGGCGATTTCGAGGGAATCGATGGTGGAATCGACGATGGCCGGGTTGGGGTCGTCGAGGGCGATGGCCAGGGCGGTTACGGCCTCGGGGGTTTTGAGGTTGCCTAGCCCTCGGATGGCGGCCATGCGCACGGCCAGGTCTTTTTCGCTTTCGACCACGCGGGCCAAAGCGCGGGTGTTATCGGTCCCGCCCTGGGCCGAGAGGCCCTTCACGGCCACGAGGCGAACGTATTCGTCTTCGTCGCTGATCGCTGCCTGCAGCACCTTGGCCCCGGTGGGCGAAGGCAGCACTTCCAGGGCTTGCACGATGTGGGTGCGGAGGATGGGGTCTTTGGTTTCGCGAATTTCGGTGGCCAGTTGTTGGGCGAGCTTCTCTTTTTCTTCGGCCGGTTTGCGGCGGCCCGACGCAGCCAGTTTCTGGTAGCGTTCGATCTTTTCGTGGGGCAGCTCAAAGTCGGCCACGTCTTGCTTCTCCCAGAACAAAACGCCGGGCGGCACGCCAGCCGATCGACAACCGGCGGCTGCGAGTAGCAGGCCCAACATCAGGTGGTGGAGAATAGTACGTGGCATACGCTCGAGTAGGTCTCGTACAAAGGCGAATAAGAACGGAGCGATTCGACTGAGGACCGGGAAAGGCGGCGGAGAGTAGCAAAGGACTTGGATCGGAACCAGACGGCTTTTGGCCGCGCGAACCAACTTTTGTTCAATTCTCCAGTGGCGCCAGATCGATGCCCGCCATTGAGGTGTGCTAGCGGCGAAGTCGCCGCCAGGGGGAAGTCGCCCCCCGCACATTCCAAGCTTGGGCAGTCTCAGCCGAATACCCTATCGGGACACGGGGCGCGCGAACTTCAGGAAGGATTGGCAAAGCTTGACGATTCTTCCTTCTTGGGGAGCAGCCAACGGTTGTGCTATCATGCAATCGGTGCGCGGAAGCTTGCCGGATCGGCGAGCCCGCCCATCCACGTCGATCGTTCTGAGATACCGGCCGGACACGGCGAGCCACGTTCCGACGCCCCCCCTAACTTTGCCTGGGAGTTTTCGTATGCCCGACCCGATAGAACATCTCGAAAACCGTCCCTGGCTGGAGCGGATCCTCGGCCATATTCCCGGCTTCTCTGGCTACCTGCAGCGCGAGCGCCGCCGCGAGGCCGACGCCCTGCAACGCAACTTTCTGGCAGACCGCTTGCAGCGTTCGAAGCGGGCCATCGACACGGTGACTCGGGAACTGACAGCCCGGGGGATGATCGACCTGCTGGGCGATTTCGACCGGCTCCGGGGCCAACTCGATAAACTCATGGCGCAAATCCGCGGGGCCATGCACGGTTACAGCGGGTTTTTTGACCTGGTGCAGATCGATGAGAAGGCGCTCGACCGCGTGTACGAGCACGACGCCGACATGCTCGACCGCGTGGAAGAGCTGGCCGAAATGATCGAAGACCTGCCGCGGGAACGCGACCCGGCGGAGATTGCCGGCCGCGTGCAAAAGTGCCGCGAGCAGGCCGACGAGGTCGAACGGGTGTTTGCCATGAGGGCAGAAATCCTCCAAGGCCTAGACTAACGTCAGCCCCAGTCACCAGCTACCAACCGAATGAGAAAAGTGCGGAGTGCGGAATTCGGAGTGCGGAGTTGAAGACGGGAATCGTTTGTTGGTGCTGGGCCGCTTTGGATTGCAAATTGAGCATGGGAGTAAGACTGCCAACGACCCGACACGAACTACCAACCCCCAGCAACCAGCCACTAGCAACCAGCCCCCCCCAACCAGGATCTACGCCATGGGCCTTCGCTTGGAAGTCATTCAATACTTTGACAACACGAACAACTCGCTGGTGCATCGCATTCCGCCTGAAGGCTCGGCCGACATCAAGTACGGGGCCCAGCTGATTGTGCAGGAGACCCAAGAAGCGGTGTTCTTCCGCGACGGCAAGGCCATGGATAAGTTTGGGCCGGGCCGCTACACGCTGACGACGATGAACGTGCCGATCCTCACGCGGATTCTCACGATTCCCTGGCAAAAGTCGCCGTTTCAGGCGCAGGTGTATTACATCGGGAAGCAAACCTTCCTCGACCAGAAATGGGGAACGCGCCAGCCGATTGCCTTCCGCGACAACGATTTTGGGATCGTGCGGCTCCGCAGCTTTGGCAAGTACTCGTTTCGCGTGGTCGATAGCACGGTGCTGCTGAACACGCTGGTCGGCACGCAGGGGAAATACACCACCGACGACATCACCAGCTTTTTGCGCGATATGATCGTCAGCCGGATGACCGACCTGCTGGGCACGCTGGGCATCAGCATGCTCGATTTGCCCAGCCGGTACGATGAGGTCGGCTCGGCGACGCGTGCCAAGGTTTCCGAGGAGTTCGCCAAGTACGGCCTGGAACTGGTCGACTTTTTTATCAACGCGATTACTCCTCCGGAAGAGGTCCAAAAGGCCATCGACCAGCGGAGCAGCATGGGCGCGATTGGCAATCTGAATGCGTTCATGCAGTACCAGGCGGCGCAAAGCATGGCGAAAATGGCCGAACGCGGCGGGGATGGCGGGGCCATGGGAATGGGCATGGGCGCCGGTTTCGGGATGATGGTGCCTGGCATGATGCGCGACGCCATGGCCAACCAGGCCGGCTATGGCCAAGGGGGTTATCCGCAAGCGGGTCAACCATCGCAGCAGCCGGCTCCGCCCCAGCCATCGCAGCCCACTGCCAGCAGGCCGCAGCGGGTGCAGCCGCCTGGCGGCTCCAGCGATATGTTCGCCGACCTGGCCGGCAGTCCCGCCGCAGCCGCTCCCGGCAATCCCCGCGACATGGTCCGCACCATTGCGGAATCGGCCGGATACCGCCTGGCGGCTTCGGGCAATGCGATGGACATTACCGTGCCCATCGGGACCATGCGCAAGCAGGTGGTGCACGTGGAGTTCGGCGGCAGCGACGACGAAGGGCACGAGATCATTCGCTTCCACTCCATTTGTGGGCCGGCCAACGAGCGGAACGCGATGCAGTTGCTTCGCTACAACACCAAGATGGTCCACGGCGCGTTCGCCGCGGTGCAACAAGGCCAAGAAGAAAAGATCGCCATCCAGGCCAACCTGCTCACCGAAACGGCCGACCCGCTCGAAGTCAGCCGCACGTTGGCGGCGGTTGCGTGGCAAGCGGATCGGGTGGAGGAGAAACTGCTGGGTGGGCAGGATCAGTATTAGTGTCCCTTTCGCGTGGAAAGCAGCGGGCGCGAAACTCTTTTGCTCCCTTCTCCCCCGGAGTACCGGGGGACTCCCTCGCTAACGCGTCGGGTTATGAATCCGCGGCGGATACGAACTCGCGGCTTTCATCGGCCCGGAAGCGTACCGAATTACGGAGAGCTATTCTCCGCCTGTCTTATAAAGGAAACCGCTTGTGTCTGAACCCGAACTGAAGGCCCGGCTCGATTTGGCCTTGACCGCAGCCCACGCGGCGGGCGAGATCACGCTGCGTTACTTCCAGCGCGACAACTTTGAAGTGGAGTGGAAGCAGGACGCCTCGCCGGTGACCGTGGCCGACAAGGAGTCGGAAAAGTACCTCAGGGCCCAGATCGCCGCCAACTTCCCCGAAGATGGAATTCTAGGCGAAGAGTTCGGCGAACAGCCGGGAACCTCGGGCTATCGTTGGATTCTCGACCCGATCGATGGCACCAAGTCGTTCATCCACGGCGTGCCGCTGTATGGCACGCTGATTGGCATTGAGCGGGGCGACCGCTGCCCGATCGGCGTGATTCACATGCCGGCCCTGAACCAGCGGGTTTATGCCATGCAAGGCGGCGGGGCCTGGTTTCAAGATGGGAATAGCCCCGCCGTTCCTGCCCGCGTGAGCCAAACGGCCGAGTTGAGCAAAGCTTTGTTTCTCACGTCCGAGGTAGAAGGCTTCAATAAGGTCGGCCGGTTCGAGGCATTCACGGCTTTGCAGGCCGCGGCCGGGCTAACCCGCACCTGGGGCGATTGCTACGGATACCTGCTGGTAGCCACGGGCCGCGCCGGGGCGATGGTCGATCCCCGCATGAGCGTATGGGACGCGGCCAGCATGCAGCCCATCCTGGAAGAAGCCGGCGGCACGTTCACCGACTGGGAGGGGAAGCCGACCATTCACTCGGGCAACGGCGTGGCGACCAATGGGTTGCTGCTGGAGCAGGTGTTGAAGCATACAAGGTGTTGAAGCATACAAGGGGGCAATGAATGGGATCTAACTCCAGGCTACACGTCTGCGGGCTTGTGATCTTTCTCGCTGGCGTACTCGCGGTGGCGCCGCACAACGAGGCGTGTGCGCACGAAGACCAGCCCAGGTATTTTCATTGGATTGGTTTTGGCAGTCTTCCGACGCAAATGGAGGACATCGTGGAGCATATCCACGTCGAGGCCTGGTCACGCGGCTTGATCAAATACCCGCCCAAAATCGAGCGCCAGTTCCAAGAGATCAAACAGTTGATCTTGGAAACGATCGTCTTCACCCACGATTGGATGATTGAGCCGCAGCCGGCGCCAAGACCCAAGAATCAGTGTGGCGAATCCCACTGAGCTAGAGGCGCATTCAAGCCCGGCGAGCTCCCACTCGCGGCCACGGTGGATTGACGGCCCTTAAGCATTCAAGGAATCCCTTACCATCCATTCGGTGCAAACAATGAAACTTGCCAGGTTCTGGAAAATAGAGCATCCCGCAGTCGTGCTTTCGCTTCTGATAGCCGGACCCCGTTTATTGTCCACCCAACACCGCCCGTACCACGCGGGCAATATTGCGGGCGTCGTCGATGCCGCGATGTGGCGTGCCTTCGAACGTGAGCTTCAGACGCTTTAAAGCCTGGCCGAGGCCGAAGCGTTTGCGCACGCCTTGGGCCTGGGAGAAGGCGGCTTTCACGTTCAAATGGCCGGGTGGAAAGGGGTAGGCCACGCCGTGAAACTCGCAGTCTTGCAGGAACTGCTTGCGATCGTAGTCGCCCCACGAGGCGAAGCAGATGTCGTAGGGGGCGAACCAAGCGCGGAAGGACTCGATGGCGGGAGCAAAGAGCGGCGCGTCATCGACCTGGCTTTGCGTGATGCTCGTCAACTCGGTGCAAAACGGCGTGAGTATGCGATGCCGCACCGGCCGGATGAAGGTTTGGAACTCGTCTTCGATTTCCAAACTGCGGGCGTTCTGCCGCACGGCCCCGATCTCGATGATCTCCATTTCGGTGGGCGGAAAGCTGCCATCGTTGGTACAGGTGGCTTCAAGATCGACAATCAGGTAGTGGGCGTTGGGAATGCGCATGGTTACAAACTGGCTTGATTAAAGCCCAAGTGCCTTTTGGAACCCATGAAGAATAACTTTCGGGCATCGTCGCCTTTCGCTCCGCGAAAGGATTTGCTTTCGCGGAGCGAAAGCCGACTTTGTTTTTCGTGCAATCCCTTCGCTTGGCGACAGAGGGTACGCCCACGGTCACAGGCAAAGCCGATGAGGCCGACTGCTATTCAGGAACTACGCCCGAACCGGGTTGTTTTTGCGTGGAATAGGTTTGGAGAATCGCGGCCAGCGACTTGAAGGACTCAGCCGAGATATCGCCCTGCAATGACTGTCGATCCCAGTCGAAAATGACTTCGTGGCAGCCAAAGCAAATGAGCATGCGGTACTGCCGCTGGTCGCGTTGCCACACCAGGAGCCAATCGGGGTGAAAGCCGCCGCAGAACTTGGGGTGGTAGGGGGTAAAGCTGGCCGAGGCCGTGCAAAGGTCGAACAGTTTGGGGAAGTCGGCGGCCGAAGGTTCGATGGCCGGGCGATAGAACGTGTATCCCCGAAGTTTGAAGCGTGGCCGGCGCACTGGGGGTGTCGCTGGCTGCCACCGGTTAGGGCGCGGGAGCCCTTCGAATAGTTGCAGCGATTCGGCATGAAAGATGGTTTGCAGCAGCGGATCCCGCTGGGAAGCAAAGCGGGCTTCCTCGGCTTTCTCTTCCGCTTGAGACGGCGGACGCTGCCTGCCGTATTTCGCCAGCCAATACTTCAGGTCGCCAGCGGCATGGGGGGCGAAGTCGGTCCAGAGTCCGCTCGTAGGGCCATGGATTTGCGCCTCCTGGCACCCCAAGCAAACCAGCACCTGGTATACGGCATCGCCGTTCTTCCAAGTGAGACACCAATCGGGGTGAAAGCCGCCGCAGAACTTGGAGCCGCTGTAGGGTTGAAACGATCGTGCTTGCGAGCAAAGGCGGCGGAGATTCCGCTTCTCGGCTAGCTTGACTTCGAGGGGCGCGCGGTAGAAGTGGAAGCCGTGAATCTGGATGGTTTCTTTTTGCTGAAGTTCTTGCTCAAGCAGTTCAGGTTCCCAGCGCGGATGCGGCAGGCCTTCGTGGAGCGTGAGCGCTTCGCAGTTGCGGATTGCCCGCATGAAGGGGTCGATGGATTGCTCAAAGTGCTCGCGGGTATCGGGCTGGGAGCCAGCGAGATTTGGCGGGCTATCGTTCGCCGACAAGGCTCCAGCGGCGGCGAGCAACATCAGGAGCAAGTACGTTGCGTATCGTGCGGCGTTTACCATGTACTTGCCCTTCGTTCTAAAGCGGACCTGAATCAATCATTTCCCGATTTCCACGAAGGCCAATCTAGTCGTCATTTCTGCTTAAGCGGGAATTTAGATGCACGGCGCCCGCGAACTGGATTCCCGCCGTCGCGGGAATAACGATTAAAGATAGATCGGTTCTTCCATGTCCATTTGCCCATCCGAAATCAGAGGGTCTGGTAATGGCCAGGGTTCATCTACTTGAATGTAAGCCTCGGCGACGTCGATCAGGGCAATCGCCAGTAATTCTCGGGCCTCTGGAAGCGAGTCCGCGCAGGTAATCGCCGCGGGGAAGTCGAGTACCTGAGCGTGGACGCCGCCTTCCACGAACTTGAAACCGGCTTTGTATTGCAACATCGAAGTGGCCCCCAGCAACATGAAGGAAGAAGTCACCCCAGCATATTCTAGCCAGTGGTTGGCCTATTCGAACCATTCTTCGGCGCGAGAACCGCAATCGACGCGGGGTGGCAGAGCAACGGTCCACGGGCACTGGCATTGGGGGGGCGGCGGGTGCCGGCAGTACTGGATACCGGCAGCGCCACCCAGCCGAAGCAAGTATCCTAAAAGATCACCCGTAACCGTTCACGCTTAGCGAAGCCAAAACAGATGAGTCTCTTTATTTCCGGCAG
>CAYUMU010000084.1:0-29216 GCA_964445985.1 uncultured Pirellulales bacterium
CCCCCCATCAAACACTGCGCCGAAAAGACTTACGTCAACAACTGACGAACTTGGGCTAAGTTGCGGAGCGGTGTGGAACGCGGCGTGCAGCACCTGCTAGCGGCGCTCAGTCCATGCCAGAAAGTAGCGGCGGCTTCCAAATCAGCCCGTAGGATCAGGTTGGCGTTTCGCCACGGTCCGTCTAGATCCTTCGCCAGAAAGTCAACGAGGAAGATGAGTAACGAAACCCGCGCATCGATCACGAAGAATGCGCCCTGCTCGACGCCACCAATTGCCGAGGCATGTTCTGTCATAGCCCGTGGTATCGCGACCTGATCGCCCAACATCGCGGATCGGCCAATCAGTCGCCGATCGTACTTTGGCCGTATCCCATTGATCCTTGGCCAGGCGAACCGCTTCCCGACGAGTACGACTTGTTGATCTACGCCAAGAACGGCGACCATCCGCAATTACTCGAGCATCTGGCCGAGTTCTTCCCGCGTCACGTGCAGATTCACTACGGCCGCTACCAGCGGGAACAACTCTTCGAGGCCGCCCGTCGGTCCCGCGCCTGCGCCTACCTGGCCGACGACGACCACGGCCCCCTCGCGCTCCAGGAAATCCTGCTCGCCGGCTGCCCCACAGTCGGCGTGCGCACCGGCGCAGCGTTCGTCGAACACGGCGTCACCGGCTACTTCGTCGACCGCCTTCCTCCCGGCCGGCAATGCATCGCCGACGCCGAGGACGAAGTCGCCTTGGCGACCTACCTTGACGCGCTCCATCGGGCCCAAACTCTCGACCGCCGCGCCGTCCGCGAACTTGCCATTGAGGCATTCGGAACGGATCGCATCGTGGACACTGTGATCAGCGCATTGGACACGGTGAGATTCTGTGCGGCAAACCAGTGACCCAGGCTGTTCTGCGACAAACCCAGACCGCCAACTGGCCGGTCACGTAGCGATTCCTACCGGGATGCATTGCGACCAGGAAGGCACTGTTAGCGAATAGCTCCGCTTCCGACTTTCCGAACTACTATCGCCGGGCTGTAGGGTTTGATAGACTTGCACGACATTGGGCTTGGATTTTCGGACTTGAGCGGCATCAATGGCCAAATTGAACGAGTACGTCAAAGTCGCGGAGGCCGCGAGGATCTTGGGCGTGTCGCAGGGAACCGTACGGGCGTGGGCCGAGGCGGGGAAGATTCCGATGCACCGCAATCCCGCAAATGGCTACCGCTTGTTTCGACGTGCAGACCTCGAAGCCTTTCTGCACAAAATCAGCAAGCCAACCAAGCCGAAGAGCCGTAAGCGGTAGTGACGACAATTCATCTCACAATCAACAACACGAGTGGATATTCACAAAGGGAGTAACTGTGGCCGTTGACTGGAATGACCTTCTGCTGGCGTATCTGCACGACCCGCCCGACAAGGCGTTGTCGATTCGCGGACATGTGCCTCGCGCGCGGAACAACGCGCGAATCGCAGTTGGCGATCATGTAAGCAGAACAGTTCTGGAAGACGCCGTTTCGATTGCCGACCCACTGGCCTCGATCATCGAGCGCTTTCCGATGCCGAAGGCGGGAGAGAAAGGACAACGTGCAGTCGGGCCGGAAAACAATGAATTGCTGATTGTTCATCCTTTGTCATCGGCAAAGACTCGCCTGCCGGTTCCAGAACCGAATACTCAACTGACACAAACCCAACAAGATCGGCTTCGGACAGTTGTCGCCGCGTTGCCCGGCGACGGTAACCAACAAGCGAGGAATCGCTTGCTTTCGATATGGCGACTTTGGCCGGATGATTTGGCCACGAGCATTCACGAGAGTCTTGCCTTGCTCCCCGCGGACACTCGAACTCCCGACCATACGATTTGGAATCATCTCGACATCACAGCGGCATTCAAGGCGGCGGAATCGGAGGGTGGCGGCGCGGCCCTGCTGGCGTTTGCGCTCGGTCCCGTTCAGCGGTTCATCGAAGCCTCCCGCTCGGTTCGTGATCTGTGGTCAGGAAGCATGATTCTGTCGTGGCTCGCGTTTCGGTCACTCTTAGCAGTTATCGAGCGGCTTGGACCAACGGCGCTTGTGTACCCTGCGCTGCGGGGAAACCCTCTATTCGACCTGTGGCTTGCTGACGCAGATCGACTCGGCGACAAAGTGTCGACGCCTAGCGTTCGCAGCCGTTTGATGCCATCGCTACCGCATCGGTTCCTGGCGATTGTGCCCTGGGGAACAGACGGCTCGTCGGCTCATGCCGTGGCGGACGAGTGCCGCGGCGCATTTGCACGAGCCTGGCAAGAATTGGCGAATGGAGTGAAACAGCGCGTTCAGGAAAGTCTCGGTTCTCTTGGTTCTGGCTGGGACAGCCGCTGGGGTGGCCAAGTTTCCGAATACTTCAGCGCATCGGCTGCCGTGGCACCGCTGGGAGGACCGGGAGACGAGATTGATCGCCGGCTCGCCCGCCTACTGGCGAATCAAGATGTGTTCGCTGGCGCATTTGGCAATGCAGATGCAATTCGTGAATTGGCCAGATCGATTCCCGAGGGTGAACGCCCAAACTACGTCCAAGACCACGCCGGGCGTTGGCAGTATCAAGTGGAGTTAGTGGGGCGTTCGCTGGCGTCGCAACGGTCGATTCGTCGAGTTCCCATGACGACAACCAATGGCAGTTCCAACAAAAAGCATCCGCAGAAATGCACCTTGCTGGGCAGCTTCGAGCAGATGGGACCGGACGATCTGAGTCAGTCGAAGGATTTCTGGGGCAAGATCGCTTCTCAACATGGACTGCGTATCGACGGCGTTCGTGTACGGCCAGGAGAAGCATTATCTGCTGTGGCAATGGTCAAGCGATTCGCCGGCCCGGCCTTTCTGACGAAGGAGCTACACGTCCTGCCAGCAGAATTGATATTCCCAGACACCTGGACCGTCGCCGCCGGCAAGTGGCTTTCGGATGCAAACATCGATTGGACAGCCGATTGGCTTGACCAATCCGGTCAACGAGTTTCCTGGAACGGCCATTGGCTCCAGTGGTCCAAGCCAGATCAGAATCTAGAAGATGCCGACGAGTGCCCCGTTGATCTCTGGGCTCAGGTTCAAGCCGCCCGCCAGCCGGACAAGCTCGGCCCGCCGCCCGTTTACTACGCGATCCTCAAGCTCGATGGCGATGACCTGGGCGGCTGGTTGCGCGGCGAACAATCGCCGAAAGTCCGGGAAGCGATGCATCCCAAATTGGTTGACTACTACGAAAGTCAATGTGGGGATGCCAAGAACGCCGAACGCCTAAACGCGAAGCGACCGGTTGGCCCGGCGCTGCATGCGGCTATCAGCACGGCCTTGTCCAATTTCGCGATGCACGTCGTGCCGGCGGTGGTCGAGAAACATCACGGGACCATCATCTATTCCGGGGGCGACGATACGCTGATTTTGCTGCCGGTCATGTCGGCACTGGCGTGTGCGAGTGAACTTCGACAGGCGTACATGAGCGACTGGTATGCCCTCGGCGGGCGGAAATATTTGATGATGGGTTCGCGCGCCACACTGTCCGGCGGCCTGGTCGTGGTGCATGCTAAGGATGATCTGCGGTTGGCGTTGGGACTCGCTCGTACTGCTGAGAAGAAAGCCAAGGACGCGGGCAAAGACGCTTTATGCATTACCATCCGTCGCCGATCCGGGGAACACACATCGGCAATTTGCCCTTGGTCCTTAGCGCCAACGGTCGCCAATTGGACCCAGAAGTTTCAGGCTGGGGCGTCCGATCGTTGGGCCTATCACCTGTATGCGACACGGCAAACTCTGGAAAGCCTACCCACCGAGGCGATCAGGGCTGAAATGCGTCGGCAGATCAGCCGTGCGGAACCGCCAACAACGGACTTGATTTCTCCCAACGGTTTCGCCGAGGCATTCGAGTCGTTGCGAACTTCGTCTTTGCCGGGCGAAGGGAGCGCTAGGCTTCGCTTTGGAACAACAGAAGAAGCGCTTCAACAGTTTCTCACGCTCTGTCATACAGCGTCCTTTCTAGCGCGTGGGAGGGACCAATGAACACCATCGCCACCACTACGACCGTTGGCCTGAAACTTCAGCCGCTCGACGTGTTGTTCTTCCGCGACGGTCGGCCATTTATGACAGGAAACGAATATATGGTCAGCGGTTTGCCGATGCCGCAAACCTTTGCCGGTGCCATCCGTACCGCATTGCTTCGGATGGCGGGTTGCGATTTCCGCCGACTTGGCGAAGCAATGAAGAAGGGCGAAACATTCGCCGACGCCGTCGGAAGGAGCACTGCGCAAGAGTTTCATTGGATCGGCCAGGCCTTTGTTCGAGGGCCTTGGCTGGCGCGACAAAACTCAGCGAGCAAAGAACTGGAAGTGTTCGTCCACGTTCCGGCCGTACTCCACCAGGGGAAGCGAGACTCCTCCATTCGCTGTCGCCTCAACCCGCTTCCGGCAGGTCAGCTTCCGGGTTGGAAGCCCGCGGGCGACCAGGACGGCCTTCGTCCGCTCTGGCTCAAGCAACTTGAACCGACGGAACCTGCCGAGGGCTACCTGACGCCCGCAGGTCTCGCTTGGTTTTTGCGGGGAGAAATCCCGGCAGCGCATGACTTCGTTTCCGCGAGCGAACTCTTCGCACTCGACTATCGCACCGGCATCGGTATCTCGCCTGACCGACTGACGGCCGAGGATTCACAGATCTTCGGGCGGGGGTTTTTGGCGTTGCGGCCGGGCGTGTTCCTCTACGGTGAAGTCGTGCTGCCGGAATCCGCCGACGATTCTCTCGCGGATGAACTTTCGTTGCTTCCGCTGGGCGGCGAGGGACGCAACGTGCTCGTTGAACGACTGCAATCGCCGTATAACTGGCCGAGCTCGCAACCGGCAGGCGACAGGCAGAAGCCGCTCGTGCTGCTTACGACTCCCTGCCCGTTTCAGGCTGGCTGGAAGCCGACGTCTCTCGCCGATCACTTGATCGCGGCCGCCGTTCCCGGCTCGCTGGCGTTCTCCGGTTGGGACTTGGCCCGTGGCGGTCCCAAGCCAACGCGGTTTGCCGTTCCCGCTGGCAGCGCCTATTTTCTTGAATCCATGCCTCATGACTTGCCTCAGTCGCTCGCCGAAAACGAAGAAGAGCGGCAGCAAGGTTGGGGCCACTATCTGACAGGAGTCTGGACCGATGACTGAAGCCGCGACCAAGCCCAACCGACTATCACAACAGGCGTCGGCCCTGTGGTTCATCCATGCTCAAACGGGCCTGCACCCCGGCTCCGGCACGGCGCTGGGAACGGTCGATCTGCCGGTGCAGCGCGAACGGCATACGCAGTGGCCAGTCATCCCCGGATCAACTTTGAAGGGTATTCTGCGAGACGCCTGCCGGCGTACTGCCGGGAACGATGAACACCTCTTTGCCGCTTTCGGTCCCGAAACGGCCGATGCCGACAAGCATGCCGGCGCGATTAGCCTGACCGACGCCCGCATCCTGGCGTTTCCCGTGCGTTCGCTGAAAGGCGTGTTCGCCTGGGTCACCTGCCCAGCGGTACTTGAGAGGTTGCACCGAGACGTCAGTTTGGGCGGCGATGCAAACGGGCCCAAACTTCCAGCTGATCCTCCAGAGAAAGGCAAGGCCCTTTGCCGACACGACAGCCCGCTGCTGGTGGATGGGGACAAGCTGGTTTTCGAAGAATTCGAGTTCCAGCAAACGGGCAGCGCTGATGGTTTGGCAGATTGGATTGCCGAACGAGCTGTCAACGACGAGTTCACGAGCAAACGACTGAAAAGCCACCTCGTCGTTTTGCACGACGACGATTTCACGCATTTCGTTCGCCACGCAACGGAAGTCGTTGCCCGCGTTGGCTTGGACTACGAACGCAAGACCGTCAAGAAAGGAGCGCTGTTCTACGAGGAGTTTCTTCCGGCCGAGACGCTCTTCTATTCTGTCGTGCTGGCCAGCGCGAGCCGCCGCGATGGCCACGGCAACGATGGTTCCGCGAACCTGAAGTACCTGAGCGAGCATCTGCCCGCGATTCTGCAAATCGGTGGGGACGAAACGATCGGCAAAGGGCTGTGTGCCGTGCGTCTTGTTGGTGGAAAGGAAGGTAAGTAATGTCGCAAGCCATTGCAAGTAAGCTCCAGACTCTCGACCAACGCCGTGCTGCCCACGCCTGGGACGTGGTTCAGCGGGCCAAGCAGAAGCAAGAACCGCATCGAAACCAGGAGCCGAAGAAGTTTGGAGGACAAGCCAAGAAACTTCCCATGCGGATCATGGCCGCCGGACTTGGGCAGGCGCTCGCGTTTCTCAAGGCCAAGGATTATGCGCCTGGGCTGTTGGTGGAACTGTCGGCCTGGATCGGCAGTCGCATTCCGTCCAAACAAGACGAGCCTGCGGAGTTGCTTGAACGCATCGTCAAGGGCGATTCGGACTTCCTGCGCCGTGCGACCGACGAAGTGCTGGCGTATCTCACCTGGCTCAATCGCTTTGCGGAAGCTGAAGGCTTGACAGACGAAGGAGACGATGCATGAGTCTCGTTCTTCCGCAATCCACGTTGAATCTGCTCAACAGTGTTCCCGTGGCCAGTCGCCACCCGGGGCTGCAGCTAGACAAGTTCAGCGAACCGGGCGATCAAACGGTGCAGAAACGTGCATTGACTGATGTTGTAGGCACAAGCGAATCGACCTTACCACATGCCCGCGACTACTCACAGCTCCGTGATTGCTGGCTCGCTGCCATGCGTTCGGTCAAGGCCGAGGTGCTCAGGGCAGTCACTACTGGCCCATTAACGCTGCACCTTGCCCGCGCGTCGGCTTTGGAAAATGTTGGTATCTGTTTGCACCCACTCTACGGATTCACGTACCTTCCGGGTAGCGGCCTGAAGGGAATGGCCCGTGCCTATGCCGAAACCGTCTGGCTGCCGGCGCAGCCGGACCAGAAGCAGGCCTGGCGGCAAATCGAAGAAGTGTTTGGCTGGTCGCCCGGTTCGGATCGAAGAAAGGACTGGAAGCCGAGCGGAATCGCGGAACGGGCCAAGGACGACAACGCTCATGTCGGCGACATCGTGTTCCACGACGCCTGGCCGGAGACGTGGCCTGAACTGGTCGTCGACATCGTCAATAATCACCACCCCGACTACTATCAGCACGACGATAACCAGCATGCACCTGGTGATTGGGAAGACCCAAAGCCAGTCTACTTTCTGGCCGTGAAGCCGGAGGCGACATTCACTTTTCCGCTGGCCAAACGCCGTGCCAATGTGGCTGACGATTCGCTCGAACTGGCGCGCCAGTGGCTGCTCGGAGCACTCTGCCATCTTGGCGCGGGGGCCAAAACGAACGCCGGGTACGGGTGTTTCAAACCGGTGGAAGGCGAACCTTCGAAACTCCAATCACCTGCTCGGGCTGCGTTTAAGACAACATTGGAACTCGTCACGCCCGCGTTCCTGGCCGGAGCCGGCCAACAGGCCGACGACTGCGATCTGCGCCCCGCCACGCTCCGCGGCCAATTACGCTGGTGGTGGCGGACGATTCACGCCGGCTTTCTCGATGTGAAGACCCTGCGGGCGCTCGAAGCCGCCATTTGGGGTAACACCAAGAGCGGCGGCGCGGTACGGATCGTTGTCGAGAAGGCCGATGGGAACCAACCGCAGCCCTATGACAAGCGAAGCATGGCCAGTTTCAACGACCAGCAGAAAGTTTCCGATCTTGGCATTCCGAACGGTGACGCTCGAAAGACGACGCAGGGACTCTGGTACGCATCTTACGGCATGGACGAAGGTGGCCAGAACAACCGCCGACAGCGATACGTCCTGGAACCGAAAACGCCCGTCTCCTGGAGAATAAGGCTGATCGCGCGACACAGTCGCCTCGACAGCAACGGTCGAGAGTTGACGGCCTGGCAAGTGCTCGAACAAGCCCAAGCGGCGCTGTGGCTGCTTTGCCAATTCGGCGGGGTCGGATCAAAAGCCGGCAAAGGGTTTGGTTCGCTCTCCGCGGCCAATTTGTCCAGCTTGTCGCTCAACCAGGTAAAACTTTGCGGTTCGGAACTGCGGCAGGCATTGAACCTGAACAACTCTTTTGTTGATTCTGCGGCCTCCTCAGCTGCCCTCGAACAAATGCTTGGGCCGGTCGAAACGACGTTCGCATGGCCGTCGATCTGGTCCGTCTTGGATCAAATTGGCTTTGCCTACTCGCGAGGCGCTCGCAATTTCGCCCATAACGCCGCAAAGGTTGCCTTGGGGCTCCCGCGCCAGATTCATGGCCCACGAAATCAGCCGCTTCCGCACCAAGACGCGACAACTCACCGCAGACCTCAACGCCTGCGCGGTCCACAAGGTGATCGCCACACCTCACCCGTTCGCATTCACGTCGAACGCACCGATGACGGATTCCTGGTCCGTGCGATTGCCTTCCCGGCGGAGAAACTCCCGAACCTCGCCGACAGCCGGAAGTTTCTTGAAGAGTTTCTCAGGGATTTCAACGGAGACATGCAGCGCCGCGCGAAGCTGCAACCTCTTCCGGTGCCTTCTAATGATGGAGGCGGCGGTGGGCGGCGTATGCCGCAACCTCAACCACCGCCATCTCGCCCGCAACCAGGACAGCGAGTCGAAGCGACGCTACTGGAAGAGAAGACAAGAAAGGGCGGCTGGAAGGCCAAGCACGAACCATCCGGTCTATCCGGCCCTGTCCAGAACACCGGTGATGTTCCCGCCGACAAGAATGCGGGCGACAAAGTGACTTTAATCGTCGCGTCATCCAATGAACGAGAGATTGCCTTCCGCTTTCCGACTGCCGCCGACGAGCAGCGAGCCGACAAATCGCAAGGCAAGCCAAGAGGCGGACATGGAGGCCAGAGACCGCGGAGGAGGGGGTAGTATATGAACGACAAGCACACCCTCTTGATCTGCACGGTGGGCGGTAGCCCCGAGCCGATTGTGGCGAGTCTGAAGCGTTGGACGCCCGCGCGCATCCGGTTCGTTCCAACACGCGAAACGAGTGACCAAATTTCCGCTGGTGTTGTTCCGCTGGCTACATCCGAGGGGATCTCGCTCGATCCAGGGCGATACGATGTCCTGGAACTTGCTGATAGCCAAGACTTGTCTGGCTGCGTCGATGCCCTGCGGCAGTTGACGCCAATCGTCGAGCAATGGCTCAGTCGGGGCGAAGACTTCCAGGTCGTCGTGGACTTCACGGGCGGAACAAAGTGCATGTCGGCGGCACTCGCGCTGCAGGCCCACCGCTGGCGGTGCTTATTCTCCTACGTCGGCGGCAGCCAGCGCACCAAGGACGGCGTAGGCATCGTCATCTCCGGAAGGGAGCAAGTTCTCCATGCCCACAATCCCTGGGACGCGCTTGGCTTTCAGGCGGTCGAAGAATTCGTGACGCTATTCGATCGACAGGCATTCGTTGCGGCTGCTGCTTTAGCCGAACGAGCAACCAAAAACGTGAGCGAACCATCACGGAAACGCGAATTGAATGCCCTGAAGTTGATGGCCGATGCCTACGACGCCTGGGACCGATTCGACCACAAAGGAGCGATGAACAAGCTGCTAGAGTTGGCGAAATATGACAATGACCTGCGAGCCTTGCTTGGCGAAATCAAGGCGGAACAAATTCAAATTGCGACCCATCGGCATCGCGACTACCTGCATGCACTTCTCGAAGGCGGCTCGCCCAGCTTACACTACGTCATTGATCTATTGGCCAACGCCCGACGCAGGAAATCCGAAGGCCGCATTGACGATACCGTGGCTAGGCTCTACCGGGCCATCGAGTCTCTAGCGCAAATCGCATTGGCTGAACGCCACGCAATCGCCAATACGAAACAAGTGCCATTGGACCGTGTCCCCGAATCCTTGCGAGGTCAGTGGGCCTCTCGCGCGGACCAGGGGAACATCTTCCTCGGCCTTCAGGATGCCTATGCCCTCCTGCATGACCTTGGCGACGAACTCGGCCGGCAGTTTATGCAGTTGCAACTACACGATCGGCAACGATCCCCGTTGACAGCGCGCAACCAGTCGATCCTTGCACATGGATTTGAGCGAGTCAGCGACAAGGTGTTCGAGCAACTTTGGGATGCTGCCACGAAGTTGGCCGGTATCCAAGCAGACGGTCTCCCGTCTTTTCCCAGCCTGTGACGCTGGCCGTTCTTCACGGCGTGAGCAGGCGAATTTATGTTCTCTATCTCTCGCAACCATGTCGTTTTCGACAGCCAGGGCGGAAGCAACAACCGTTGAAGGCACCGTTTGCACGGTACCGGAGCTTTGCCAAAGCACTAGTCGTGTTCTATAATTGTTTGCACTTGGGGACGAAACCTGCCCCTATACGCAAACTGCTTTATTTGGGCACGGCACATGGCATCAGGGACGTTGGAAAGCTGGGTTGATGGCCTTCAGGCGGGCGGACGCTATGTCTTCCTGCGGAGGGAGGCAACGAAGGAGAGCGGCCTGTCGCCCGAGGCGGTGAAAAAGGCGATCCAGCGCCTCGTCGCCAAAGGGAGAGTGGCCAAGGCGAAGGACTACTTTTTCGTGATCGTCCCGTTGGAGTACGCGACGGCGGGAGGCCCCCCCGCGTCCTGGTTCATCCATGATCTGATGGCCGCGATGGAACGGTCGTATTACGTCGGCCTTCTTACGGCAGCCGGACTGCACGGAGCATCGCATCAACAGCCCCAGGAGTTCCAGGTCATCACGGATCGACCGGTTCGACCGATCACGGTCGGGCGATCGCGAATTCGATTCTTTGCCAGTCGGTTCGTGTCCGCCGCGGCGTTGACGAACGTCAAAACGCCGACCGGCTCCATGCGAATTTCAACGCCGGAGGCGACGGCGGTCGATCTGGTCCGCTTCGCCAAGGCTGCCGGCCAACTGGATAATGTGGCCACGGTCATTGACGAATTGGCTCCCAAGCTCGATCCGAAGAAACTACTTGTGGCCGTAAAAGCCGTCGGCGACGTACCGAACGCTCAGCGATTGGGATACATCCTCGACCGTGTCCGTGCCCGCCCCTTGGCTGAACCTCTACACCGATGGGTCGAACGTCAGTCACCAAAAGTAGTTCCGTTACGTTCTTATCGCCGCGGCCAAGAGGCCAAAGAGAATCACCGCTGGCATGTCTTGGTCGATCAACCCTTGGAGGTTGAAGCTTGATCCCCCAGGCAAACATAACCGCATGGCGACAGGTCGTACCCTGGGCGGACGACGCCCAGTTGGAGCAGGATCTCGCGCTTTCGCGTGCTGCAGTCGAACTGTTTGCCGAGCCGACGCTGGCGGGGAAGATTGCGCTTCGCGGGGGAACGTGAAGAAGGTCAAGACCATACCGGTCGGTTCTGCGTGCTGCTCCAGCCGTTGGAAGCGGGTGCGATCGGCCTGGCGGTGATCAGCGGCGTCTGCCCGGTGCGGCTCAACGTCGTCCAGGAGAGCGATACGCATGCCGATGTCGAGGATGACGATCCCTCTCAGTTGCGTTCGGGTGGCGGCGGTTCGGCCGTTATCCTCTGGAAGGAACCGGAGGACGGTCCCAACAAATGGGCCGTGGTGCGGCTGGGCAATTCGCAGCCGCTCATCCGCAAGGCCGAGATGATCGACACGCTCCAGCAAGGCGATCTGTCACCGGCCAAGGCGTGGCTGCTGAAGTACGAAGACGACGAGTGGCAGCGAACCGAGGAAGAGATTGATCTGTACGGCGACCAGGGCTTTCGGGGCGTGGCGTTCGGCCGCACCTCCGAGGTCGACGCCGGTGACAAGATCGACGTCTATTATTCACACGAAGCCCAGCGTTGGTACGGCGTGGTCGGCGGCTGGTACTTCCACGGCGACGTGATCGACGACATTGAGCAGGGAGCGCAGGGGGAGGTGCGGCTCAACGTGGGGGCTGGCTCCGATGCGCGCGAAATCAGCGTGCCCGCTTTCAGCCCCTACGGCAAGGTGAAGCAGGACGACTATATCTCGGTCACCTGGAACACGTTCAGCGTGCATTGGGATATCGGCGATCGCCCCTTCCCCGAAACCGAGCCGGGCTGCGGCCTGAAGGATGAGGAGTTCCCCGAAGATCCCGACAACCCCAAGTTGATGGCCGATAACGCGGCGTTGGCCGGCAGCGGGCTCGAAGCCCAAAGCGAATGCGCGTTGGCGGTGAAGTCAGGCTGCGGATTTAAGTTCGGCGTGGCAGACGAGCTGATCGTCGACAATGAAAACGTTGCCGGACCTGGGTTGAAACCGCAGGATGAATGCGGACTGGCTGTCGATCCGGGCTGCGGAATCTGGATCGACGCTGGTAAAGTCGCCGTCGCCCACGACGAGTTGGCGGGCGAGGGCCTGGTCATCGGGGACTTTTGCCAACTCGACGTCGATTGCAACTGGATCAAAACGAATTGTCTTCAGGTGGGCTGCGGCCTCTGGTGGAACGGCGATCTATTAGAAGTGGCTCACGATGAACTGGCTGGCGATGGCCTCGTCATCGGTGACCTTTGCCAATTGGACGTGGACTGCGATTGGATCAAAACCAATTGCATGCAGGCCGGCTGCGGGTTGTGGTGGAACGGCGACCAGTTGGAAGTCGCCCACGACGAGCTCGCCGGCAGCGGTCTGGTCATCGGGGATAATTGTCAGCTCGATGTCGATTGCGATTGGGTCAGAAATAACTGCATCCAGCCCGGCTGTGGCCTCTGGTGGAACGGCGGCCAATTAGCCGTGGCCCATGATGAGCTGGCGGGCGCAGGCCTCTTGATTGGGGACAATTGCCAGCTGAATGTTGATCCCACCTGGATCAATGCGAACTGCATCGACTGCCAGACGATCCGCGATTGCTTGCCGCCCGGCTGTGGTTTGCACATCGATCTGGACAACTCCCTCGCCGTGGACGCGGCGCAGCTTGCGGGGAGCGGACTTACGGCGGTCGGCAATTGCGAACTGGCCATCGACTGTGCATGGATCAGTACAAACTGTGAGATCGAGGGCCAGCAGGGACCACAAGGTGAACCCGGCCCGCAAGGAGAGCAAGGCCCCGAAGGCCCGCCCGGGCCGCAAGGCGAACCGGGTCCGCCCGGTGAGCAAGGACCAGAGGGTCCCGAAGGGCCAATGGGACCAGAATGGCCGCAAGGACCTCAGGGCGAACCCGGAGAACAAGGTCCGCAAGGCGAGCAAGGTCCGCAAGGCGACCCTGGGGATCAAGGACCACCGGGGGAGCCTGGACCAGAGGGTCCACCGGGACCAGAAGGGCCGCAAGGTCCACAGGGTGACCCTGGAGAACCCGGCCCGCCCGGAGAGCCGGGCCCCCAAGGCGAGCAAGGCCCGCAAGGGGATCAAGGCGAGCCTGGACCACAAGGTGAACCCGGCCCTCAAGGCGATCCGGGGCTACCCGGTGAGCAAGGCCCGGAGGGTCCAGAAGGGCCAGCCGGGCCAGAAGGCCCACCCGGGCCGCAGGGCGAACCTGGCGAGCAAGGTCCACAGGGAGAACAAGGTCCGCAAGGCGAGCAAGGCCCAGTGGGGCCAGAAGGACCAGAAGGGCCACAAGGCCCGCCGGGCGACAAGATGGCCATTGTTCCCCGGCGGGATCAATTCGTCGGCCTCTTCTGCGTCGAATCCCCCGACGTCCGCTTCGAAGACGTGTTCCGCGTCGCGGTTACCGGGCACACAACCGCCGTTCCGCTTGATCCGGTGTTCCTCGAGGTCTGCGAACCTGGAAGCGTCGAGGTCGTCGGCGTTTGCTCGCCGATCCCCAGGTTGGTTGGCGCTGAGATCATCGCCGATCAGCTGCACATCCGTATCGACGGTGACCTGCCACCATACGTCACCGTGAAGCTCAGCGGCATCCGCCGAGACCGCCACGGCGTGCGCTTCCCACGGCATACCCGTTCCGAGATGGAACGCAACAACCAGTTCTGGAGCCAAGCAAGGCGAGGCTGAGAGCCGGTAGGCTGCCAGACGCGGCGGAATCCAGAACGCCGTGCTGGTCCCGGGCTATGAACCTCGGGGGCGGGACGTCAATTGCCGTTTCAGACGAAAATACGTGGGCCGTGATTTTCCCGTTTCCGTGATGAATTGTTCAACGCGGTCCTTTTCACTGGCGAACGACCGGTCCAGTTGCAGCCGCACCACGCATGCCAGCGGCGTATCGGGGAGAAGCATCCGCAAAACGGTTTCCTTCCAATCTCTCATCCCGGCGTGACGGAGCGTCTGGCCTTTCAAGTAGTGGCGAATCGAAATTCTAGGAACGTAGGGGAGCAGTGAGCCGATGAAGTTATAAACTTCGTCGTCGGAGAACCACGTTCGCACCGCCCTGTGAAGTTCGTCGTTCGCTGGGTCGAAATGTATCACGAGCGCCCGGTCCTCCAGCGCATGAATATCGGCGTTCAGGCTCCGCCACTGGTTGGCGATCAGAATCACCGTGCTGGTCGTGTCGAACTCCGAAGGCTGTTCCGAGGAGCGACTGGTCAAGTGGCTGCACCACGTCACATGTTTGATGGGCGCGATGTCGCAAAGCTGTTTCAGGATGCGCACGCAGTCGGGCTGGGCGTATAACTTGTCTAGATCGTCGATGACGACAGGGCAGTTGCGGTGGCTCCAAAGCTGCTGATAAAGGCCGAACGCACTGACGTGCCCACCCAGGTAGAGCACGCGCCGGCGCGTTGCGTATCCGTTGGAGGTCGGCTGGGGCAGGCCCACGGCGGCTTTCACCCGTTGCGTCTTCCCCGTTCCGTGCCGCCCCAGCAGCATCACCAATTGCAAGGCCCCATTGGCGAATGCCGAGAGATAGCGGTCCAGGTCCGAGTAGGCGGAAACCAGGATCGCATCGCCAGGAAGGACGGTCGTCATGTGACCGGCGTGGGACATGGATGGATAGCAAAACGTGAGACTTTGAGACTTTCGCCGCCAAGCGTTCAATCTACATGGAATACATTCGCCGCAACGTGCCGGGCGTCCTGAGGCTATGTCCTTGCTCTGCAAGGGCGCAAGATCCTATGCACCCTGGGTCCGGTCTCACGCCGATGAGACGGCCGATTCCCCCGGGCCACCATCCAGCGATGTGGATTCCACCAGTTTCTGAAATTGTGAAAGCAAGTCGGGGTGTCTTCGGGCCAAGTATTTGACGACATTGGCGCTGGCCAGCAGCCTTTTCAAATAGCCCACCACGATCACCAGGTTCAGAGTATTTTGTCCATGCGTTTCTTCGAGTGTGCGCATCTCGTGGCCGATCGAGTCCATTTCCCGTTCGATTTTGGCCAGGTCCTCGGCCGTGAAACGATCCTTGGAAGTTGGTTTGTCGGTCTTGGTCAGCTGTTGGGGAGTTGTCGCCGCCACCAGGCACTTCGCGTAGGCGACCGTGAAATTGTTGGAAGCAATCATCAGTTCCGCCATTTCCATCTGCCGCAGGGGAGCGACGCTGCGAAATTCACGCAGCGCGCCGCGGGCGATGGACTTGTCCTTCAACAATTCAACGGCCTCAGTGCAGATGCCGGCGAGCAGGTTTTGCCTGTGGGTCGGGCGCGATGTCTTTGGCCATCGAAGTCTGCCTCCAATAGCGGTTTCCTGGCAGTTGCCTGCCAGCCAGCGCATTTTGCCCATTATCCAACAAAGGTTGAGCGAAGCTACTATTCGGGCGTTGGATTTGCGTTGAATTGGGTGTTGGTTTTCCGTTGGGAGCTTTTAGGCTGGTCCTCGAACCTGAGACCATAAGCGCATCCGTCGTCATAGAGGGCATCGGCCAGTTCTTCCATGCCGGCCTTGCGAAGTTGGCTCCGCAGTTCGAATATGGCGCTGCGAATCGTGGCCGCGGCCCGGCGCTGACCGTCCCAGACCGTGGTCAGCAACTGATCGTGCGTGAAGCAGTGGTTGGGTTCGCTGGCCAGGCACGCGAAGAAACGGAAGCAGACCGTGTTGCCCAGTTCGCAAACCTGTGTACCATCGGGACGATCCAGCGCACCGTATCACGATTCGTTACCTGCTGTACCGCGGGCCGAATCATCGTAGCGGGCGGCGATGGCGAACTCCGGGCGCGGAGAGATGCGGAAACTCCTCGTGCTGCCAATTGCGTGTTTGTAGCTCCCGGTGATGCCCGTCGCAGTTCCACAACGCAAGCTTTTCTCAAACCCGTTGCGCCCTGGGAGATCGGGGCTTATCGCTACAGCTGTCAAGACCACGGGAGTGCTCACATCGCCTTTTGCGTTGAAAATTTTGCACCAAGAATTCTCTTGCTTTGGGCATAATCATCGCTTACTAGTAGTCCCATCGATCTTGGAAGAAGATCGATTCCTATCCTTTGCAACCTACGGTCATTGCGTAGCCGGGCCAGGACGTTCTCCCTACCGGGATGAAGCGTCTTCTATGATCAACCTCCGGCCGTTCAGGCGGCCCACCTTAAAGGGGCAGCGCTGTGAAGCAGCTTCTGCGGAATTTGCGAGGTTTGGTTTCGCCATCGCATGAATATGCTCGCCCGAGGGGGCGCAACTCCCGGCCTCGATCAAAACAGAACGTCGGGCTCCGACGGGGACATGGCCAGCTCGGTTTTGAAGAGCTTGAGCAGCGGCTGGTCCTGACAACATACGTGGATTTTGCAGACTGGTACGGCGCATACGCCTCCGAAGGAGGCAACCACGAGCTGTTGCTTTATCGGTCGTGGGACACGGGGGACGGAGATTGGTCCACAACCGTCAATTATTCCCTCTCCAATGGCACCGCGACTGCCGGCGATGATTTCGATGGCGCTTCCGGGTCCGTGACCTTCGACCCGTGGCAAACCGAGGCGTTCATCTACATTCCGATCACCGCCGATGGGCTGCCGGAGTTCGACGAGACATTCACTGTGTCGCTATCAGGGCATGGCAGCAACCCGATCACCGTCACCATCATGGACGGCGATCCCGATCCGGAAGTCTACTTTGGCGACGGCGCCAACTATTACTATCGCGATGTCGATGAAGACGCCGGCACGATCGATCTCGAAGTCAACCTGTCTTACGAAAGCGCCAAGCCGATCACGGTCTACTATTCGTTTGACGGCACCACGGGGATAGCCGTAAGCGGCGATGACTTCCACCCGCCGAGCGGTGCTCATACCTTAACATTCGCACCCGGCGAGACTTCGAAAACCATCACCGTAGGAATTGTTGACGATAGCCTGGACGAGGACGACGAATATTTTGAAGTACGTCTTGATTCGGCAGACTATGCGTACGTCAACTACTGGTACAACTATGGCTGGGCTCAGGTCACGATTTTGGATGAGGACGATCCGCCCGTAGTTTCTTTCAGCGAGGACCAGCAGGTAGATGAGGCTTCCATCGGGACCACGTTCACGGTTTCGCTGAGTGCTCCCAGCGGAAAAACCATAACGGTTGAAGTCGGCGTGGCAGACGGCACGGCAACCGGCGATGACTACGGGTACATGTGGGAACTCCTGACGTTTGAGCCAGGAGAAACATCCAAACAGATTACCGTTGACATCTACGACGACGAACTCGACGAGGAAGACGAAGAGACGTTCGTCGTTTCGCTTTTTAATCCTGTGAATGCCACGCTCGGCGACGATGAAGCCGTAGGCACGATCCTCGACAATGACGATCCTCCGACCGTCACGATGTGGGTTGCTGATGATGGTTACATCGACGAGACCGCTCCCTATTTATATGTGGAATTCACGCTCTCCGCTCCCAGTGCGCGGGTTGTCACGTTTCAATATGCGACGGTGGACGGCACCGCGACTTCAAACGAAGACTACACGCCCGTAAGCGGCACAATTACGTTCTTGCCCGGCGATCCGCTCACGCAGACGATCGAGGTCCCAATCCTCAACGACTTTCTTTTTGAGGAAGACGAACAGTTTACCATCGAACTCTCGAACGCCGAACATGTCACCTGGGATGAACTCGATGGCAACGAGGCAACGATCACGATCGTCAGTGACGAAGTGTTGCTGGAAATAACGCGCGATGGGCAGGAAACGGTTCAGGAAGGGGACACCGAGGGCAACTTGGAGTTTACGATCAGCCGAACCGGGCGCAAGGACGAAGAAATCTGGGTTCACGTGCTGTTCACCGCGGAGTCCTCGGCGAATTTCATTAACTACGACGAGGTCGACGAGGAAGATCCGGAGGGCGATTACACCATTGAAGAGGATGCCAACTGGTCCTACTACTACAGCGATGAAGTCGGCGTTCATTTTTTGGTCCGCCTCGGGGAAGACGTCGAAAGTATCGACTTGCCAGTGACGGTGCTCAACGACACCGAAGAAGAGCGACTGTACGAGTCCCTCTACGTTTCAGTCCTGGGCGTGGAGTCTTGGCCCTGGGAGAGAGACCAGCAGTCGTACGTCGTGGCACCAGCGACGGAAGACGTGTACGCGCTCATCAAAGACAATGACTTTGCCACCTGGACCACGTCCCACAACCAGATCCTATTTGCGTTTGACGACGATGAAGATGGCCTCAATGGCATCTATGACAAGACATCGCTCTCTTGGGCTTATGACGCCGATAAGCCGTCCACAATTAAAGTCGTCGATGCGCCATCGGAGCGCGTGGAAGTGCTTCCTAACGGCGCTTTCATGTTCGATCCCCGAGGATTGACTCCCGGAAGCGACGTTACGTTTTCGGTCGTCGTGGATGGCGAGTTGGCGACACTTGACGCGCTACATCAAAGTGGCGCCATCAAAGACTACCTGGAAAACATCAAGAAAAATCCCGCCAGCGCGCAAGATATCGAAGAGGCCACGAAAGCAACCATCCGGATCATCATCACCAACGAAGCCCCGCTCGCCGAAGCAGACGAGTACACAGAAATCACGCACAGCCAGCCTTTCTTGGTGCGATTCGAGGATGGAGTGTTGGCGAACGACAGCGATCCCGATGAAGAAACGCTGACGGCACACCTGATCGAGGACGCTTCTCATGGTTCGGTCACGTTGACTTCCACGGGCGCGTTTCTTTACACGCCTGACAAGGGATACATTGGCACGGATTCGTTTGTTTACGAGGCGCGAGACCAGTTTGGCTTAGCTCATCAGGCAACCGTCACGCTCATCGTCACCAATTCTGATCCCACCGGGAGTGAGGTGTCGTACGACGTGGCGCACAATTCCGGCGTGACATTTTTCGGAGCCGAGGATGGCATCATTGCCCGGGGGGTGGAAGACGGCGACGAAGATCTGCTCACGGCGACGATTGTGAGTGGACACAGCTTGGGCGATCGTATCCATGTGTATGCAAACGGAGCGATTGATTATAAGGCGCCGTCTGGGGTTGGCAGTTCCACCGGCGAGGTTACGGAAACCTTCCAAGTCAGCGTTTCCGATGGTATTTCGTCGGTAATCGTCGACGTGACGATCGTTGTCGGCAATCATGCCCCGCCTGAAGGTTCTTCGGATTCCTACGATGTGGTGCATGACACGACCTTGGTTGTTTCTGCCGAAGAAGGTCTGCTAAGCAATGACACAACGTTCGGCGAAAACGATACCGACGTGCTAACGGTGGCCCTGGTGGAAGGCACGCAGAATGGCTCGCTCACGCTCAACTCGGATGGGAGTTTCTCGTATACGCCCGACGACGGGTTCGTGGGTACCGATAGCTTCAGCTATGAACTAAGCGACGGTCTGGAAACGTCTGCTCAGCCGATCACCGTCGAGATCAACGTGACCAACACACCCGCTGAAGCGGGCGGCGATTCGTACGAGGTCGGACAAGGCAGTCAATTGGCGGTTTTGCACTGGGATGGGCTGGCCAGCAACGACACCGACATGGATGGCGATACGCTGAAGGTCGTCTTGGTGCAAGGTCCCGAATTTGGCTCGCTGCAACTGTTTGAAAGCGGAGCGTTCATCTATACGCACAGCGCAGAGCACGCGGACGACGACACCTTTTATTACGTTGTTCAGGAACTCTCACCCTCTGGCACAGTTGTTCACGAGAGCGACTGGATCTCCGTTTCGATCGAAGTGATCGCGATTGAAAACAACCTGCCGGCGCCCGAGTCGCTTGAATTGGAGACCACGCACGGTAAAGCAATTACAGGCCAGCTGCTCACTGAGTTGGCCGACGGCGATGGCGACCCGGTTTGGGTTTCGGATTACTGGCAGCCAATGAACGGCACGGTGGAGGTCAGCCCCGGCGGCAGTTTTATTTACACGCCGCAGGCAGGCTTCGTTGGCGAAGACATGTTTGAGTTTTGGGTTACCGACGGCATTGGGGAAGCCGTTTCCGCGACGGTTGAGATCACGGTGACCAACAGCGTGCCATCGGGCGAGAACCGCGCTTTCGACATCTTGCACGGCGATACGCTGATTGTCGGTTGGCAAGAGGGCCTGCTGCGCGATCTGTCGGACGCGGAAGGTGATGTTCTGACGGTGCAATTGGTGTCCGGCCCGTCAAACGGTGATTTCTACCTGAACGAAGACGGATCGTTCATTTACGTGCCCTATTCCGGATCTAGCGGAACTGACAGCTTTGAAGTGGAGGTATTCGATGGCGTTGAATCGGGAGGCATTGTCGTCGTGCAGATTGAGGTGAGCAACGGAGCGCCTACCGCCGCCAACGATCACTACTCGATGATCGCGCGCTCAACCAACGGCCGGTCCTACGGGCAACATGGCTCAGGCAGCGCGGCGGGCGGCGACATGGAGTTCTTGGAAAGCGAGGCATTGTATATTCCCTACTCAGCGGGCGTACTGCAAAACGACTCCGATCCGGATGGCGACCGGATCTATGTCGAATTGGTAAACGATACCTCCGATGGCAGCCTCAGCTTGGATGCCACCGGTGGTTTTATCTTCACGCCCTATGCGGGCTTTGTGGGCACAACTTCGTTTACGTACCGCTTGATCGACGAGTCTGGTGAGTACAGCAGCAATGCCACGGTGACGATCGACGTGACCAACGATGCCCCCGTCGTGCTAAACGACCAATATGCAATCGTCACCAACAACGTGTTGGCGGTTTCCGCATTCGACGGAATTATGGCCAACGACCATGACGCGGAAGCCGACGTGTTAAGCCTGACGCTGGTCAGCGGCGTGTCGAATGGGCAACTCAGCCTGAGTGCCAATGGCTCGTTTGTGTATACGCCTGACGCCGGCTTTACCGGTGCTGACTCCTTCACCTATCGCATCAACGATGGTTGGCAAGATAGCGGCCTGGGCACGGTCACCATTGTCGTGGTTGAGGAAACATACGAATTTCCAGGTGGATCGTCCCAGGATTCGGCGACCTTTGAAGACGACCATGCAACCCTCTCCAGCCCCTCCGACTGGACGCTCGAATACTTGGGTGACGGCACCTACACCGCAACCAGTTACCTGGACGACCATCTCTTGTCGGCCGGCACGAGTTCGGCATCCGCGACGTGGACCTTGGAGGTTTCCGGCCAGTACGAAGTCTTCGTAACTTGGGATGCGACGGCGGGCGGGGGCGCTGCCAGGTATTCTGTCGTCAGCGGAAGCACCACCCTTGGCCAGGAGGATGTGGATCAATCCGTCGGCCCCACGCAGAACTTGCTGCATGGCGGCGTTTACTGGCAAAGCCTGGGCATTTTCAGCCTTTCGGGCACGTCCACAATTGAGCTAGCTGAAACAACCACGCAATCGGTCGTTGCCGACGCAATTCGGGTCGTTCGCCGTTTGGCGTCACCCGAGGCGGATTCCTATGCCATCGCGCACGATCAAACATTGGTTGTCCGCAACAATGAAGGCGGACTACTCGACAACGACCCGCTGGCCGGTTCGCTCGCTGGCGCGAGAATCGATTCCGACGTTTCGCATGGCACGTTGCACCTGGGGGCGGACGGTTCGTTTGTCTACAGGCCGAACGCCGGATTTGTGGGCACGGACTCCTTTACGTACTTCCTAGTGGACGGACTGCAACAGAGCACACCCGCCACCGTTACGATCAACGTCACCAATGCGGCCCCCGCGTCTCCGCAAAGCCATTCCTTTACCGCTCGGGCAGGTGATTCGCTTGAAATCAGTTGGTGGCAAGGATTGCTCAGCGGTGCAGAGGACGAAGAAGGGGACGACCTCACGGCGGCCATTGCTTCAGGCCCGCAACATGGCTCGCTCACGGTCAACAATGACGGCTCATTCACCTACACGCCGGACGCAGGCTTCTTCGGCGAAGACGCTTTCACCTACACCATTACCGATGCTCTGGGCCAGGTAAGTTCCGCCGGGTCGGTTTCGTTGTCTGTGCCGAACACAGCGCCCGTCGTCCATCAATCCACGCTGCAACAATCGATCGTCCACGATTCGCTGCTGGTGGTCGATGTCACCTCCGGCTTGCGGAACAATGTTCGCGACGACGACGGGCACGATCTCACCTTCGAAATCCTTGCTGGTCAATCCGTCTCCCACGGCACACTCGACTTCTACGCAAATGGCTCTTACGTGTACACGCCTGGGGCCGGATTTGTGGGAACGGACCAGTTCAGCTACCGCGTTTGGGATGGCTACGAGCACAGTTCAGGAACGGTCGAGATCGTCGTTACCAACGCACTGCCCAGCGGGCGAAGTTTGGACCTCGAAGTTGCCCACAGCGGCGTTCTGTTCGTTTCGGCGGAGCAGGGCCTGTTGCGTTCTTTTGTCGACGATGATGGCGATCTGCTAACGCCGGTGCTTCAGAGCGGTCCTACGATGGGCAGCCTCGATCTCATGAGTAATGGATCGTTCATCTACACGCCCACGGGAAGCGCGGTGGGCCAAGACAGCTTCACCTACACGGTAACCGACGGGGTAGCGTCCACCGGGTCGATCACCGTCACCATTGAATTAATCAACACCATACCTTCGATCCAAAACCAAACCTTCGACGTCCATTCGCAAGGCGCGCTCTTCGTGCAAGCACACGAAGGCATGCTGAAGGGGGTTGGGCTTGACGGCGAGTTGGACACCCTGACGCTAACCGTAACCTCCGAACCGGCAAACGGTGAACTGGAATGGAATGCGGATGGTTCATTCTACTACAAACCCAATAATTACATCGGCGTTGAAACCATCGAGTTCGAACTGACCGATGGAATTGCCACGGCGACGGGAACCATCACACTCAATGTGAGCAACGCCGCCCCCGTGGGACAGGCTGACACTTATCATATGATGCAAGGCGACGTGCTGTATGTCGGCATGGGGAACAGCCAGCACCTGTTCCCTCGCGGCAGCACGGGCGAAGCCGCGCATGTTCTCAAGGGCGGCAATGTTACTACCAACGACTCGGATGCGGAGTTCAACAATGTGCGACTCACGGCCTCCCTCGTCAGCGATGTAACCCATGGCGAGCTAGAGTTCCGATCCGATGGATCGTTCGCCTATTTACCCTCCACCGACTTCACCGGTGTGGATACCTTCACGTACAAGCTCAGCGATGGCTTGAGTGAGAGCGACTCGATCACGGTGTCGATTCACGTCAAGCAGCCCATTTTGGTCACCAAGTCCGACAGCTATACCACCGATTGGAATACCCGCCTGGTCGTGGGCGAGGTCAACCGCGGATTGCTCGGGAATGATGGGCATGTGGCGGCTTCCAGCATCCAGACGCCCGTTTTCAGTTCGCTGAAGTTGCCCAAGGTTGTCAGTTGGACGATTTGGAAAGCCGGTGAGGAGGAAGAACATGATGAAGACTTAGAGGATTTGGTATTCCTTGACGATAATGGAGCCTTCACATTCTTGCCCATTCGCGGCGAGGCGGGAACGTATATCATCACTTACCAGGTCAATGACAACCTGCCCGGCGCTTCGCAAACCATGCAGGGCACGGCGACGATCACGGTGACCACGCCCCAACAGTTTGCGAACGAGCCGACCGCCCCGACAGGCACGCCCACGGCAGAGCAAACAAAGCAATACAAGGATAGTTTGGCGGCCTATAACCTGCATATCGCCAAGAAGGACGACGCGAACGCGGCGGGACTAAAGGACTTTACGGAGCGTCAGGAGAAATATGAGAATGCGATGCTGGATCTGGTGGAGCCCCAAGGCGAGAGCGACCGACAGGATCGCTGGACGTACGCCCAACAATTGATCGATGCCGACAAGCAAAGCGCCGATTCGGCCCGGCAAATCCACCAATCCTGGGCGACTCAAGACGAGCAAGCGGCAAAGACCCATTGGGAAACCGTCTCCACGCGCACGCTGGCGGAGCGCGACCCGTTGCTCGATGCCACCCGCGACCTGCGGGACCAGGTCAATGGCGCAATGGAGACTTACCGGGGTGCACGTCAGCTTTTGCGCTGTCAGGCTTTTAAGTTGGCGAATTTAGGTCGGCGGGTGAAGGGGCTGCCGGGGCGGTTTTGCAGGTGGCGTTTCAGCCGGCCGTCGTCGCAGAGCGCCGCCGCGCGGATTTGCAGGATGGCCTCGGCCCCTTGGGGATTGTTCCAGAACATTTCCGTCCCTTTCACCCGCCAGTTGATCTCCTTGACCAGCGATTCCATCCAGGCCGTCGTGACCGGCAAGCCTTGCCGCCGGTACTCCGGGTAGTTCATCCGCTCGCGGTTGTTGCGCAGGTAGTTGATCGTCTTGCGAAGCACCTCGCGCGGATCGCTGTCCGCGGCCTTGGGCGGCGGTTCGCCCAACCGGGTTTGCCAGCAGGCCAGCTCTTCCAGCACCTGGTCGATGTCGCCCTGCCAGCAGCCACGCATCCAGGCCTGGTACTGGTCCCAGGCATTTTGAGCCGAGTCGGCCCAGACCGCCCGAGCCGCTTGGAACACGTAGCTCAGGGCGTGAATGAAGTCGAGAATCGGCGTGAACTCGCGGAAGTGCCGCTTGTGAATGGTCCAGTTCCAAGGCAGACCATCCCCCAGGAAGACCTTCGCGCGGGCTTCCTTGAAGCGGCGGCTCTTCGCTTCACGCGCCATCTGCCGCCCAAACGTGGTCGAGTTGGCCATGCTGCCGAGCACCGTGCGCACCAGCCGCTTGGGTCGCCAGTTGGCCTCCGGCACCAGCGGCGGCGCTTCGTTGTCGTCTTCGGAAACCGTGACTTCTTTCTCCCTCTCGGCGGCCACCGAAAGTGCGGCGGTTTCCGCGATTTTCGCCACGTGGGCCGGGTCGCAGAAGCACTCCGGAGGCTCCGGCTGAGGATCTTCGTCAAACGTCTGCCCTTGGGCTCGAATCAGGCAAGCGTTCTTGGTTTCGTTCCAACCTTTGCCTTCCAGATGCACGCCGGGGCCGTGGTCGGGCTGGCGGGTGCGAATGCGGCCGCCGTCGCACTCCACGACCGCCAGATCGGGCGGACTTTCGGGCGTGACCACCAGCATGTTGCTGCCGGCGGAATCGCGGCGTTCCGCCAATTCCAGGCCAATGTCTTGAGCGATTCGCTCCAGGGTCTTGGCCGAAACGGGCTGCCCCACGGCGTCGGCCATCACGATTTCGGCCTTCTTGAAGGCCCGCGTTTGGGCCACCACGATGATGGCCCGCGCCACCAGCAGCGGAGTCAGTTCACGGGCATCCAGCCCCAATGTTTCGCGATGAGGGAAAAAAATCCCTCCGGCAGGAGGGGCAGTGGGCCTTCACTTCTTGAACGGGCAGCGGCCCGTCGATGGAGGTGATGCTCCGCTGCCTCACATCCAGTTGGCAGACCGTTTTGCAGGCGGGACAGCGGGCGACCGAGCTTGCCATCGCTGCTGTCTCGCTCATTTGTCGCTGCTGCACTTCGCGCGACAACTGCTGTCCCAACTCGTGCGCCCGCGACTCGATGACCGAGTAATGCGGCACGCCGACGATGGCGCCGGAAGCCCGCGAAAGTTGGACCTCGACCTCGGCCGCGTCTTTCAACAATCGCTCGAGTTTTTCCCGCAACGCCGTTTGCCGATCGTCCATGACCGCACCTCGAAAAAGAGAAATCCACTTGGCACAACCGCCCACTCGCCGCAGTTTAACCTGGAAACCCCGAATTCCCCTATTGACGTTTTTCGCCCCCCACAACAAACAACAAAAGCTGACGTGCACCCAGACTTACCTGCAGTCGGTGGCCCAGCTCGATGACCAGTGGCGAGCAACGTACTCCACCGCCCAAGCTTCGGAGAAAACGCAGTCCGAATTGGCGCAACTGACATTCTTCCAGGCACAAAACACGGCGCATGCCGCTTTCCAAACTGGCATTCAGCAAGCCGACAGCGCTTTCCGCACGGCGGAAAGCAGCCTCCGGGAAACGCGCGACGACGCGCTAAATGACGCACGTTCGGACTACCTGCAGACGCTTGATTCGGCCAATTCCACTTGGCAGTCGGCAGTCGATTCCGCTTACGGCACGTTTGACGGATCGCTCAGCTCCGCCCAGTCCACGCACGCTTACGCCTTAGCTCAAGCCGAGGCAGACTATGAGAACGCGCTCCGCGACGCCATCGTGGCCTACTGGGGCGTTACGCCGGACGAACACCTTACGAATATGCTCGAATTGGCCAACGACACGGCGTTCATGGCCATCGTGGCTTCGCTTCAGGCCACCTACGATTCGGCGGTCGACGCGGCGGATTACGCTTATCAGCAAAGCGTTGACGGCGCGCACGATCAGTTGGAAGCGGCATTAACCACCGCGCATCAGAACCACCATACGCAGGTCGCGACCGCTCTCGACGACTATCAACAAGATGTTGACACGGCCAAGTCCGCTTATCGCAGCGCCCTTATTTCGTCCCAGGCAATCACTTCCACCGCGATCCTGTCCGCGCTGCAAGACCATCAACAAGCTCAGAACTCAGCTCACCAAACCTACACGGCCGGGATGCACTCCGCGCAAAGCGCCTTTGGCGCGGATATGCAAGCGGCAGCCGATCAATTCGCTTCCGACGCCGAGGCTGCCCTGGCGGATTTCCAGCAGCAAGAACGCGTCCTCTACTCGGCCTACAACGCGGGCATGGTCGATGCGCTCGCCACCCAGGCCGATGCCAATCGTTCGGCGTATGCCAGCTACCTGGCCGCGTTGGCCGCGGCCAACGCCGCTTTCTCCACCAGCATTGTCGCCGCCGATCAGGCCCTAGCGAACGTCAGAATCTCCGCGCGCGATACACGCGATAGCGCCATGATTCCTGCCTGGTCGGCCTTCAACGCGGCGCTCCAATCCGCGATGGAGGACAAATTGGAAGCGCACTACCTCGCTCAAACCAACCATGCATTCTCCCTTCTCTCGGAGGAGCCTCAGCGGCGGATCGACATCGATGAGTTCGACCTCGCAGGCAAAATCGCCGACAAGCAGTGGGAATCGGCTAAACAGCAGAACCTCCTCAACCTGGCTCTGATTCTCGCAGAAATCAAGTACAAGCGAGAAGAGATAAGCGATATCGCGTTTCAGAATAGGCAAAAGGAGTACGCCGTTGCCATGGCCGAGGAGGAACGCAACTTGCAAGCGGCCATCGGACAAGTTCAGAACGACTACTTCGATGCCTTGGAGTCAAAAGTCACCGCCCATGCCGCAACCAACGCCGAAATCGAACACCAACTGCAGAAAGAACTGCTGGAAGCCCACGGCGAATACGTCAAGGCCATCGCCGCTGCCACCAATGCCTTCGAAAAATCGTCTGCCACCGCCGAACTGACGCGCACTCAATCCATTCTGGAAGCCACCCGGCAGCACTCCGTGGATGCGGCGTCGGCCCGCATTGACCGTAGCGGCTTGAACCAGACCGCGCAATCCAACTTTAACGCGGCCCTTGATGCCGCCGCCACTGTGTTCAACCAGGCAGAAATCGGCCTCCGCGAAGACTTGGACGTGGGTTTGATCGGCGCTCGCGATTCCTATGCCGACGACCTCAGCCAGGCCCAGACCGACTACAAGCAGGCGGCGCTTCAGGCCCGTACCGATCTCGGCGATGGCCTTGCCGACCACCAATCGGTCTACGTCGCCGCTTTGCAAGACGCGAGCCTGGCCGTCTCTACCGGCCTGCGAACCGCCGTGGACGACTGGCAAACAACCTTGGTGACGGAAACAACTACCTATCGCAATGCATTACAAGCGGCCAGCTTCGAGCTTCGCGCCGACCTGGCCTCGGCTCATGCGGATTGGATCGACGACTCGACCGCGGCCCGGGTGGATTTTATTAACGCACGCGCCGGCGAGACGGCCGCCTGGGCAACCAGCCAGCAAACCGCCTGGAGTGGTTTTGTGCTCGATTTGGCAGAAGCCCGCACCGACGCGTTTGACAGTTGGGCAACTTCCGCAGGCACGGCCTTTGCCGCCTTGCTTTATCAGCGCGCGGTGGCCGATCAGCAATTCGTGGCTGATGAGTTGTCCGCCGACTCCGGGCTGCGCGGCGCTCAATACGCCTTGGCCTCGGCTCTCAGCAGCGGGCTGGCTTCGGCCTACGCCCAATGGCAGCTCGATCGCGCAGCGGGCCTGGCCGATCTCAACGACGACGTCGATCAGGCTTGGACCGGTTACTTCTCCGGCTTCGACGCCCAGTTCGCCAGCTTCCAAACGGCGGCCAACGGGCTTCGCGACGCCTACGGTTCCAGCACGTCGGGCAATCAGGCCACGCTGATCGACAGCTTGCAGCAAATGGCGGATTCCCTCCGGACTCAACTTTCGCAAGCCGACGCGGATCGCACCGCGGGCGAGATCGACGCCGCCCAAACCCGCGACGAAGACACCAAGCAGGCGTTCTCCGAATGGGAGACCGATCGGGCCTCGGATGCCGCCGCCCTGGCCCAGGATTTGGCAGCCGCGGCCTCCACCTTGTTTCAAACGCTGATCGACAACGCCCTGCAGGCCGAAACCGAGGGCCTGGACAACCTCAACGACATCGAAGCAACCTGGACCGCGGCCGCTTGGCAAGCCTGGAAAGATCATAACGACGGCATTGCCGAAAACGTCAAAGATGGCCGCCACGCTCACGCCGATGCACTCAAAGCTTATCGCGACGCTTTCGCCGATGTGGTTCTGCCGCTGCAGATGTCGGATGCCCTCAAGGCGGTTCGCCAGGCCAGCGCCGCCCTGAAGGCCGAGGCCAGCCTGGACTACACTCAGGCCAACTTTCAGAAGCAACTGGATCAACAGCTCGATCAACTGCTCAATAATATCAACCAGCTCGAAGCTAAACAGGCAAGCGAGTTTTCCGACATTCACCCCGACCGCCCTCGCACGGTTTGGGAGAAAGTCAGCGACACCGTGTGGGGCTTCCTCGACGGCATCTCCGGCGGCCTCACCCGCGATATTCGCCGCGACCTGGGCTACAGTTGGGCCTACTCGGTGGACGAAACGTCGGGCTACTACCTGGGCGGTCACATCGCCGGTTCGGTCGCGCTCCTGGCCCTGCACTTCGTGCCGGGCCTCGGCGGGGTGGCGCTCATCCTCGACGGCTACT